>JBEKMJ010000027.1:0-81452 GCA_050008575.1 Bryobacteraceae bacterium | reverse complement strand
AATGGCGGAGAGGGGGGGATTCGAACCCCCGGTAGAGCTTTTGACCCTACGACGGTTTAGCAAACCGCTGCTTTCGACCACTCAGCCACCTCTCCGTGAGACAGTGCTTGGCCGTGTACCCAAAATCATAGCACAACAGGCCTGTGGCAGAACACTGGGAGCGAACCCATCCGAACCCATCCAGCCCAATCTCATGGGCGGCCTTGATGAACCTTGGCGCCTCGGCGAGAACCGGCTTTCTCTGACACATCCCGCTAACCCGGTCGGAGCGCTCGCTGAGAGCCGAAAACTGAATGCTGATACGCCGCCGCCGGCCTCCCTTGTTTCCACCTCGTAACAGACATCTAAATCATTCAAAACAAAGCATCATCCCAAACTTCTCCCCGGTCCCTGGCCGCTTACCGTGCTATTCTCATCCTGGAGGGTCGAAATGTTCCGAGCCGAAATCGGCACCGCCTCCCAATCCAATCCAAATCTAAAGCGAAACTTTAGTTATAATTTGCAATCGCAACAAAAATAATGCATGTTATTCGCTGATTTTTCCAAACAGTTCGTTTGGTCAGTTTTTGTCGTCCACGCCGATTGCCTGACAAAACAGCGCCCCGTTGTCGGGGTTTCTCCGGCAGACGGACTACCGCCGTACACTTATACTCAAATGGATACGCCGTGCCAAAGCCGGATATTCTCGTGGTAGACGACACCCCCGCCAATCTGCGTTTGCTGAGCGACATGCTCAAAGCCCACGGGTATAGACCGCGCCTGGTGCCCAGCGGGAAACTGGCTTTGAACGCGGCGCGCGCCGTTCCTCCCGACCTCATCCTGCTCGATATCCGCATGCCGGAAATGGATGGCTACGAAGTATGCGAGCGCTTGAAAACCGACTCCGGTTTGAAGGACATCCCCGTCATCTTCCTCAGCGCCGTGGGCGAAACCGCCAACAAGGTTCGCGCGTTTGCGGCCGGAGGCGTGGACTACATCACCAAGCCCTTTCAGGTGGAGGAAGTCCTGGCGCGCGTGGAGACGCACCTCTCGCTGCGGCGCCAGACGCGCCAACTCGAGGAAAGCTACGCGGCGCTCAAACACCTGGAGAACATGCGCGACAACCTCACCCACATGGTGGTCCACGACATGCGTTCGCCGTTGGGCGTCATCGGCGGCTTCTTGTCGCTGTTGGAATCTTATGAAGCGGGCAATCTTTCCGGCAGCGGTTTACAGTTCATCCGCGAGGCGCGCCACTCCATCGACGAATTGGTGGAAATGGTCAACTCCATGCTGGATGTCAGCAAGCTGGAGGCGGGCAGGATGAAACTGCATCGGACCGATTGCGATTTGGCCTCGCTGGCGCGCGACGTGCTCCGGCGCTTCGATCCCATCCGCGGCACCCGGCAACTGGTTTTACAGGCCGCCGATCCGGTGAACCTGCGGGCCGACGCCGGCTTGATCTCCCGCGTGATGCAGAACCTGGCCGGCAATGCCTTCAACTACACGGCCGCGAATGGAAAGATCCGCATCGCCGTCTCGCGCGCCGGCCGGGAGGCCCGCGTAGAGGTCGCCGACAACGGCCCCGGTATTCCCGCCGCCTACCACGACAAAATCTTTGAAAAGTTCGTCCAGGTCGAAGACTTGAATGCCAAGGTCGGGACCGGGTTGGGTCTCGCCTTCTGTAAGCTGGCTGTCGAAATCCACGGCGGCCGCATCGGCGTGGACAGCGAGAACGGAAAAGGCAGTACGTTCTGGTTCACCCTCCCTCTGGAGGTCGCATGATGGGCCGCCGTTGGAGGGCGGGCTTTAGCCGGCGCGGGGCTTTAGCCCCGCTCTGTGCGGCCATCGCCTTGTCTTCCTTCCCCACCCAAGCCCAGCCCCCCGCGCCGGACCCCATCCAACCGAAAAATATCCTGATCCTCTACTCCGGGCAATTCGGCCTCCCCGGTTACGACCGGGCCAACGAAGGGCTCTGGCCCACCTTGCGCGCCGCCGGAATTCCGACCGGCTCGGTTTTCTCCGAATACCTGGACCTGGGCCGCAACCCCAGCCCGGCCTATCGCAACCAATTGGCGGACTTCCTCCAGCAAAAGTATGCCGGCCATAAGATCGGAGCGATCGTCGCCATTTCCACCAGCGCCGCGTCTTTCGTCCTGGATGAACGCTACCGGCTGTTTGAAGGCGTTCCCGTCGTCGCCGCGCTTCCCGCCCTCAGCCACCTGCCCAACACCGCCACCCATCCCCTGGTCGTTTTGGGCGACCGCTACGATATGGCCGGCACTTTGCAGGCTGCGCTGGACGTGTTGCCGGAAACCGAAAATGTGCTGGTTGTGAATGGCACCAGCGCGTTCGACCAAAACCAGGAGCGCAGCGCCCGCGAGCAACTCAAACCGTGGGGCGGCAAGTTGCGCATCGCATACCTGAGCGATCTTCCGGCGGAAGAGATGCTGCGCCGCGTCTCCGGCCCGCTTCCCAAAACCGTGATTCTCTATCTCGGAATTTTTCAGGACGTCTCCGGCCGCTCCTTCATTCCCGACGATTTCGCCCGCGTGCTCAGCCAGTCCGCATCCGCTCCCGTTTTCAGCATGCAGGATAACTGGCTGGACACCGGCATAGTCGGCGGTTCCATGACCAGCTTCCGGGAAGATGGCGCCGCGGCCGGCCGTCTGGCGCTCAAAATTCTTAATGGCGAATCCGTCGTGCACGTGCCGCCCACCGTGGTCCCTGTTCCAAATAGCCTGATGTTCCAATGGGCGCAACTCCGGCGCTGGGGGATCGACCGGAGCAAACTACCAGCCCACAGCATGCTAGTCGGCAAGCCCGTCCCAATCTGGGAGCAACACCCGGCCGCCACCCTGGCAACCCTGGCCTTTGTGGTCCTGCAGTCGGGGCTGATCGTGGCGCTCCTCTGGCAAAGGAGGCAAAAGCGCGCCGCCACCGCGATGCTTCGCGAATCCGAGGAGAAATTCAGAAGGTTCTTTACGGATGTGCCCGACTATTGCTTCATCACCGGTCCCGACGAAACTATCCGCGACGTCAACCGCTCCGCCTTGGCCGTTCTGGGTTACTCGCGGGAAGAGTTGATCGGCCGTCCCTGGCGCTCGATCGATGCGCGGCCTGTACCCCGGCAGATAGAGCGGCTAGCCTCGCAATTCCAGCAAGCCGGAGCTCTGCGCAACGTAGAAATCACGCTCGTCTCCAAAGAAGGCCAGGAACGTACCGCGCTGCTGAACGCCGCCGCCGTGCGCGGCGCCGATGGCGCCATTCTATTCTCCACCGCGGTGCTCACCGACATCACCGAACGCAAACAGGCCGAAGAGACGCTGCGGCAAAACGAAGCCCTGCTGAAAAACGCCGAGGAAGTAGGCCAGTTCGGCAGTTGGAGTTGGGACGTAGCCACCGACACCACCGTCTGGTCCGAAGGGCTCTACCGCATCGTGGGCAGGGACCGCGGCCAACCCCCGCCCAGGTACGCCGAGCGCGCGGCCCTCTATACACCCGAGAGTTGGGCGCGCATCGACACCGCGCTCAAACGCGCATTGGCGAGCGGCGAACCCTACGATCTGGAAGTGGAACTGATTCGTCCCGATGGCGCCCGGCGCTGGGTGCGCGCCATGGGCGCCCCCGTGCGCGATGCCGCCGGCCGCGTGGTCCAGGTGCATGGCACCGCGCAGGACATCACCGCCCGCAAACGCGCCGCCGATGCGCTGCGCGAAAGCGAAGAACGCTTCCGCACCGCCTTCGAGTGCGCGGCCATCGGCATGGGGCTGGTGGCCCAGGACGGCCGCTGGCTTCGCGTCAACCATTCGCTTTGCCGAATTGTGGGTTATTCGGCGCCGGAGTTGCTCGCCACCGATTTCCAGTCCATCACCCATCCCGGCGATCTCTCCGCCAATCTCGAACTTCTGCGCCGTGCGCTCGATGGATCCATTCCGTACTATCACATGGAAAAACGCTATCTCCACAAACAAGGGCGCGTGGTTTGGGTCTTTCTTTCCGTGGCCATGGTGCGCGACGCCAACGGCAGTCCGCTGTATGCCATCACCCAGGTGGAGGATATCACCGAGCGGAAAGAGGCCGAAAAGAAGCTCCTGCGCGAAAAGGCGTTTACCGACGCCATCATCGATAACGTGCCCGGGTTGTTTTATCTTCTGGATAAACGGGGCAAGGCCGTGCGCTGGAACCGCAGAGCGGAACACACCACGGGCTATACGCTGGACGAGGGGTCGCGCATGGATCCGGTCGAGTTCTTTCCGGGCGCGGACCGGGCCGCCGCGGCGGAGGCCGTGCGCAAAGTGTTTGTGGAAGGGCACGCCGAGTTGGACGCCAATCTCGCATTGAAAAACGGCGCCGTGATTCCGTACTACTTTTCCGCGGCGCGCGTAAGTTTCGAGGGCGAAGACTACCTCATCGGAAACGGAATCGATATCAGTGCGCGCAAGGAGGCGGAGAAGGCGTTGCGCGATTCCGAGGAAAAATTTTCCAGGGCGTTTCGAAACAGTCCCGTCATCCTGTCCATCTCCACGTTGCAAGAGGGCCGCTATCTGGAGGTCAACAACACTTTCGAACGCATCACCGGTTGGCGCCGTGAGGAAGTCGTGGGACGCCGCCGGGACGAGATCGCGATCCGGACGGATGAGGCCCGCCAAGAGGCAGCCCGGAGAATCCGTTCCAGTGGCGGCTACCACAACCTGGAATCCGAATTTCGCACCAGGTCCGGCGAACTGCGGGTCGCGCGGGTCTCGGCGGAGACCATCGAATTCGTAGGCCAGACCTGCGTGCTGACCGTCGGCGAGGATATTACCGAGCAAAAAGGATTCGAGCGCGAGTTGCGCGCTCTGAACGAAGGTTTGGAAAGGCGCGTCAAGGAACGCACCGCCGAACTGGAGAAGGCCGTCGAAGGTCTGCATATGTTGTCGCAGGCGATCGAGAACGGTCCGGCCAGTGTCATGATCGCCGATCCCGAGGGCAACATCGAATATGTCAATCCGAAATTCTGCGAAACCACCGGCTACAGCAAGGATGAAGCCATCGGCAAGAAGGCCAACCTGCTCAAGTCGGGCGTCCACCCGCCCGCGTATTTCCAGCATCTCTGGACCGCCATTCAAGCCGGCGAAACGTGGCAGGGCGAGTTCTGCAACCGGAAGAGAAACGGCGACGTTTATTGGGAATCGGCTTGTATCTCGACGGTGCGCGATGCGCAAGGGCAGCCTCGCCATTTTGTCGCCATCACCGAGGACATCACCGCATTGAAGCAGGCGGGCGAAGAACTGAAACGCGCCAAGGAAGCCGCCGACGCCGCCAGCCGCACGAAGACCGCCTTCCTGGCCAGTATGTCCCATGAAATCCGCACCCCCATGCACGCCATTCTGGGGTATTCGCAGTTGATGTTGCGCGACGATTCCATCAGCCCCCAGACCAAGGAGAACTTGAGAATCGTCAATCGCAGCGGCGAGCACTTGCTGGCGCTCATCAACGACGTGTTGGAAATGTCGAAGATCGAGTCGGGCCGATTGAAAATCGACGTGGCGGAGTTCGATCTGCAGAGCCTGCTGCGCGATCTGGCGGCCATGTTCCGCCTGCGCACCGTCGGCAAAGGGATTTCGCTCGCCGTGATGCAAGATGACGGCCTGCCCCGGCGGGTGATCGCCGATGAGGGCAAAGTCCGTCAGATTCTGATCAACCTGTTGGGCAACGCCGTGAAGTTTACCCAGGCCGGCCGCATCGCCCTGCGCGCGGCGCTCCGGCAGGGTCGTCTGCTGGTGGTGGACGTCGAGGATACGGGCGTGGGCATTGCCCCGGCCGAGATCGGCAAGCTTTTCCAACCGTTCGAACAAACCGCCAGCGGCCACCGCACCCAAAGCGGCACCGGGCTCGGCCTGGCGATCAGCATGGAATATGCGCGCCGCATGGGCGGCGGTATTTCGGTCGTTAGTGAGTTGGGCAAAGGGAGCACCTTCCACCTGGAGATTCCCGTCGAACCCGGCGGCGCGGACTCCATACCGGCTGGCGCGGTAGCCGGCCTGGCGCCCGAACCGCCGCCGCCAGCCGGTTTGACCGCGGAGTCTCTGGCGGAATTGCCGCCCGATCTGATGGTCGAGATGCGGCAGGCCATCCTGACCGGCGACATGGACCGCTTCGCCCGCGTGCTGCCCGATGTCGCCGCGCGAAATGCATCCGTGGCCGATGGCCTGCGGGAGTTGGCCGACCGCTACGACTATAACGCATTGGCCGAGTTACTGAGGTAGGATGGGGGGCGGGCTTGAGCCCGCGCGGGGCTTGAGCCCCGCTACAACTTGCGAAACCACAGCCAGTAGTATTGCGTCCCCGCCCCTTCGGAATGCTCCATCGCGAACCCCGCGCCGCGCGCCAGCCCGCGCGCCTCCGCCGGGGAGACTTGGTAGCCTGTCCACGTATCCCGCCGCCCGCGGCGGAAGGTCGTGCGGCCTTGCACATGGAACTTGAACAGCCCGCCAGGTTTCAGGACCCTGTGCGCCTCGCGGCAGTAGGATCCGATAATCGCCAGACTGGGAATATGCTGGAACACGATGAACGAAAACACGAAATCGTAAGTGTCCGAGGCCAGCGGCCGCAGCGTGGCGCCGTCCCCGAGCAGCACCGTCACATTGGGCAGATCCGCCGTATTGGCGCGCGCGCGCGCGGCCATCTCCTCGCTGATATCGAGCGCCGTGACTTGCCCAAAGACGCGCGCCAGCATGCGCGTCATCCGTCCCACGCCGCACCCGATTTCCACCATGCTCAGGTCCAGCGGCGACTTGGCCGGACCGCATATGCGCGGCATGTCGGTCATCACCAGCTTCGCGACATTGATTTCCCCGGAGCGGAAAAAGTCGCGGTCCTCCCAATCGTTCCGCGCGCTCTGCACGTAGTGGCTCGCGTTCTCGTGGGCGCGGCGGTTCCAGTCCTCCCGCATGGCTTCCACGGCGGCTTGTTCGGCAGCGCCGGGAAGCCACAATGGCTCGCCGGCATTCTGTGCCCGCAGCCACAAATTGTGGGCCTTGCGGGCGATGTCACCGAGCCGAGGCATCGATTGGAGGTAGCGATCGAGCGACTACCGGCCGCCGGTCGACGCCGCGGCCGCCGCCTGTCCGCGCAAACTCTCGGTAAAGTCGCTCATGAAATCGATGTACGGTTTCCGCAACGATTCCTTGGCCGCGATCCGGTCGCCGAACTCCATGTAGCTCTCCCGGTCGGCGAAGGCCGGCCAACGCGCCAGTCCCGCGCCGTTCGGGCTGCCCGTTTTGGCAAACGCCACCCACGCGCCGCTCATCGCTTCCGAGAGCTTCCGGTCTTGCTCGTTATACGTGTCCGGGTTGACTGCAAAGTCCCCGATGAACGACGCCTGCGTGCCGTAAACCGAATCGGGCAGAGTCTGCCAGATGTAGGAGATCTCGGACGCATGGAAGGCGCCCCAGTGAATCTGACGGCCAACGCCATTGACCCGCGTGAACTGGTATTGGAACGTGTTCGGCTCGACCTTGGAAGCTGCCCGCAATACCGAACGCGTCCCATACAGGAAGAGCAGATCGCCCGAGGATTGTGCCGCCGCGGGATGCGCTTCCGCATCCGTGGCCGCCGGATACAGGGTCAGCAGCCGGTCCGCGAACGAGCCAACCTTCTGCGCGGCCCACTGGCGATACTGCTCCAAAGTCCGCACGGGCGGACCGCCCAGCAGCGTGCCTTCATCCGCATTGGTGCCGGCAATCAAGGCCACATGGTGGAACTTGCCGCTGGAGAACAACCGCGCCGGATCGTCCGGGATCACCCATCCATCCACCACCGGCATATAAGCTTCGCCCCTGTCTGCCGCATCGTTGCGCTGCATGGGGGGCGGAAGCGTCTTCAGAAGGTCGGCCGTGCTCTTCGCCCGCAGGACCGCCAGATCCGTACCCAGCCTTTCGCCGAATTTGGTCATGGGTACGCGCCCATACCACGACTCCGTGATATGGCTGATGGGGCCGAACATCCACGCGGCGCTTTCCGAGATGACTTTTTGGAAAAGTCCTTCGGCCTGCGGCACTACCATCAGCAGACAAACCGCCGTCCCGCCCGCCGATTCGCCGAAGATGGTCACATTGCCGGGATCGCCGCCGAATGCGCCGATGTTGCGCTTTACCCATTCGAGGCCGGCCACCATGTCGAGCAGGCCATAATTGCCGGAGGCGCCGTGAGGCGATTCCCGGTCGAGCGCGGGGTGCGCCAGGAATCCGAACATTCCCAGCCGGTAGTTGACGCTCACCAGGACCACTCCCTGCGCCGCCAGCGCCTCGCCATCGTAAGCGCTTTGGGAAGTGGCGCCGATCTGAAAACCGCCGCCATAAATCCAGACCATCACGGGCAGTTTGGCGCCGGACGGATGCGCCGGTGTCCAAACGTTGAGACCGAGGCAGTCTTCGCTCTGCGGACCCGGCAAGGGCAGCGCCTGCGGACAGTTGGCGGGAAAGCTCTTGGCCACCAGAATTCCCTTCCAAGGCTTGGCCGGCTGTGGCGGCTTCCAGCGCAGATCGCCCGTGGGAGCGGCGGCATAGGGGATGCCTTTGTAAACGCGCACGCCGGTTCCGCTGCCGGAAACCCAGCCGGTATCGATCTTCACCAGGGTGTCGAGGTCGTTGGCCAGCCCGTTTGCCAAAGGGGTGGCGGCCAAAAGCAGTACGCCGATTATCAGCTTCATCTTAAGGATGATGACACAAAACGCGCGGTTACTACCGAGCCGCGACCGCTACCGACCGTTACCGACCGTTACCGAGCCGCGACCGTCAGGGAGCCGGCCATGTACGTATGGCCATACTTGCGCGCCAGATCTTGCGCGGTGAGCCCCTCTTTGGTGCGCGCCGCGGGATTCGCGCCCATTTTCAGCAACAGGTCCACCATCGCTCGATCGCCGAAATCGGCGGACGCGGCGTAAAGCAGAGACGTCATGCCCCGGCGGTCGACGTCGTTGACCCTGGCTCCGCGCTCGATCAGCAAGCGCGCCACATCCGGGTGATTGTTGATCGCCGTTTGATACAACAGGGTGAATCCATCGTCGTCGGTTTCGTTCGGATCGGCGCCCGCTTCCAGCAGCGCGCGGGTGGTGGCAACGTCTCCAAAGCTGGCCGCGAAATTCGTGGGCGAGAAGGGGCTCGTCCCAACGATCAACATGTTTTCGTTCACCCGGCTGCCCGCTTTCACCAGCGTGCCAATCAGATCCGGGTTTCCGCCGAACATCGCCAGCATCACCGGCGAGGCGTTGTGTAAAGGGGCGCCCATACCCTTTGGCGGCCGCATTTCAGCGCCGCGCTCCAGCAGCAGGCGCGCCGTGGGCGCCGCACCCGGATACAGGCAGGCGAGCATCAGCGCCGAATACTTGGATTTGGAGCGCGCGTTGAGGTTGGCGCCCCGATCGAGCAGCAGCCTGGTCTTCTCGATATCCGGCTGCGCCAGCATCAGCAAAGTTGTACCGCCCGCCCTGGTGGCCGCATTCGGATCGAGTCCCTTGTCTAGCGCCTGGCGCAGATCGGCCACGGAACCGAACAGTGCGGTTTCGACCCACGGCTCAACATCCTTGGGCGGGGCTTCCGGCAGCTCGAAGCCGCCGTTTCCGGAGGCGGGGCCCAGAGCGGCAGCCAGCGCCCGCACAGCCCAAGTCGCGCCCATGGCCGAAACAAACTGATCGTGACCGTACGGATATCCGGTCTCAAAATATGGAGGACTGACCACGGCCGGCGGATGCATCCGCGACACCACGTGCCAGGAGCCGTCGGCGGTTTGCGTGTCGAGCAGGTACTGAATCCCGCGCCGCCAGGCCGGATCGGTAATGGATATGCCGCCAGCCTCGTGGATTACAGTGAGAGCCTGACCGGTCGAGAACGCGTCGCTGATGCGCCCGTCGAGAGCGTTCCAACCGCCATCCGGTTGCTGCCGTGCGGCCAACTCGTGCGCCAGGCTTGCCAGCAGCGTGCGGTCCGCGCCAGCCCAAAACAATCCATACAACTGGAGGGTGCGTTCCTCGGTATCGTGCGGCGTGGCTGCGGCAAGCCAGCGCGCGGCACGCTGGATGCGGGCCTTGGCGTCCGCTGCCAGGCTCGGGTGGCTGTAAAGCCAGATGGCGCGCAAGGCGATCGCGGTAGCCGTGACGGTGCTGTAAGACTGCGGCGGACGGCCGTCGATGGTTTGCCAGTGCCCATCGGCTTGCTGCCGCAGGGCAATGTGCCGCGCGTAAATGGCAGTCGTCAGGCTGGGAGCGACTCCCGCCGCATGCGCCGCTACCAATTGATAGCCGTCGTTTATGGCCGGATCGACAATTTCAGTGTACTGGACGGCTTTGTCCAGGCTGGACAGAAAAGCGAAATTTTGCGCGGCGTGCGCGCGCGCCGCGGCGGCGTCCAACGGAATGCCATGTACGCGCGCAGCCTCGAACGCGATGGCCGGGAGAAGCTGCTGATGGCATGAATTGCAGCTTTGTTTCTTGTACCAGTCCTTTTGGGACGACTGTATCAGGGCGAGCGCCCTCGACGCCGCATCCCGTATGTGGTCGGGGGTGGCATCGGAGCCCCACGCCGCGGTCGCTACGCACAGCAGCATTCCCGTTACACGTCGCATGGGTTTGATGATACAACAAAAAGGAAGCGACACTGTGTCCTTTATCAACGAAGACTTCCTGCTCGGCAATCGGACGGCGAGACGGCTGTATCACACCTATGCCGAGGAACAGCCGATCCTCGATTACCATTGCCATTTATCGCCGAAAGATATTGCCGAAAACCGGCAGTTCCGCGATCTGGCCGAAATCTGGCTGGAGGGCGATCACTATAAGTGGCGCGCCATGCGGGCCAATGGCATCGCCGAGCGTTATTGCACAGGCGACGCCAGTCCGTACGACAAATTCGTCGCATGGGCCGGCACCGTGCCGCACACCCTGCGCAACCCGCTCTATCACTGGACGCACCTCGAGCTGAAGCGCTATTTCGGCATCGATGAACTGCTCGACGAGCGGACGGCGCCAGGTGTTTGGGAGCGGGCCAACGCGCTGCTGGCCACGCCGGAATTGCGCGCGCACGGCATCTTGCACCGGTTTCATGTGACGCACTTATGTACCACCGACGATCCGGCCGACGATCTCGCTTATCATCGGACGATTCGGGAGTCCGCCTTAGGGACGCGTGTGGCTCCGGCCTTTCGTCCGGATAAGGCATTGAACGTCCAGTCGCCGGATGTGTTCAACCCTTGGGTGGAGCGGCTGGCGGCGGCCAGCAACCTCGATATCGGTTGCCTGCAAGACTTCACCGATGCCCTGCGGCGGCGTCACGACGACTTTCACGCCCTGGGCGCGCGGCTCTCCGATCACGGGCTGAACCAATGCTACGCCAGCTTCTGCTCCGAACCGGCGGCGGCCACGATCTTCGACCGGGCGCGCGCGGGACAGGCGGCCGGCGCGGAGGAGCACGCGCAATTCGCGTCCTATATGATGCTGTTCTTCGGCCAGCTTGACGCGGAGAAAGACTGGACCAAACAACTGCATCTGGGAGCGTACCGCAGCGCCAATACCCGGCGGCTGCGGGAGGTTGGCCCGGACTCGGGTTTCGACTCGATCGGCGATTGGCCGCAGGTAGCCGCGCTGGGGGCCTATCTCGACCGCCTGGAAATGGAAAGCGCGTTGCCGAAGACCATCGTCTACAACGTCAATCCCATCGACGATTACGCTTTCGCCACCATGATCGGCAACTTTCAGGACGGCAAGATCGCCGGCAAGCTGCAGTTCGGCAGCGGCTGGTGGTTTCTGGATCAGAAGGAAGGCATGGAATGGCAGCTCAACGCGCTGTCCAACACCGGCCTGCTGTCGCGATTCGTGGGCATGATCACGGACTCGCGTTCTTTCATGTCGTATCCACGGCATGAGTACTTCCGGCGGGTGTTGTGCAACTTGATTGGAGCGGACATGGAGAACGGACTGATTCCGGATAGCGACGAGTTAGTGGGGCCGATGATCCGGAATATCTGCTATCGGAACGCCAGTGAGTATCTCGGGCTGGGGGATTAAGTCGCGCGGCACCAGCCAGCGGATTGCCGCAAAGGCCACCAGGTAGATCGATCCGGCAATCACGAACAACGGCGCATAAGCTCCGTGCGACCAGTCCAGCCAGTAGCCGACCAGGGGCGCGACCAGCATGCCGCCGACGGCTCCGCCGAGGCCTCCCAGGCCCACCACGGATCCAACGGCATTGCGTGGGAACAGGTCGGAAGCCAGCGTATACAGGTTCGCGGACCAGCCTTGATGCGCGGCGGTGGCGACGCCGACCAGGGCCACCGCCAGCCACATGTTGCCGCGCGCCGTACCTACGAAGATCACCGGCGTCACGGCCACGGCGCAAATCAGCATGGCCGCTTCGCGCGCGCGATTCGGCCTCCAGCCGCGCTTTAACAGAGCCGCCGAGATCCAGCCGCCGCCGATCGATCCCACCGTGGAGGCTTGATACACCACAATGATCGGCAACCCGAGATGCGCCAGATCCAGGCCGTAGATACGGTTCAAGAATCCAGGGAGCCAGAACAGGTAGAACCACCAGGCCGGATCGGTGAGGAACTTGCCCACGATGAACGCCCAAGCCGAACGGCTCCGGAGCAGGCTGCCGAGCGGCGGGCGCGGGAGGTTTTCCTCGAGCGCAGGCGAGGGGGCCTGCCGCTGCGGTCCGCCTAGGAACCACCACCAGAGCAGCACCCAAGCCAGTCCGGCCGCGCCGGTGACGATGAACGCGGAGCGCCATCCATAGTGCAGCGCCAGGTAAGGCACGGCCAGCGGAGCGAGGATGGCGCCGATATTCGCGCCGCTATTGAAGATGCCGGTAGCCAGCGCGCGTTCGCGCTGCGGGAACCAATCCGCGACGGTGCGGATGGCGGCCGGGAAGTTCGCGGACTCGCTCAGGCCGAGGGCGAAGCGCGCGACGCCGAAGCCCATCGCACTGCGCGCCAGCGCGTGCCCCATGGCGGCCACGCTCCACAGGGTCACGGCTACGGCATAGCCCAGGCGCGTGCCGGCCCAGTCGATCAGGCGGCCGGCGAAAGGCATCGTCAGCGCATAGGCCAGTTGAAAAGCGAAGACGATCCAGCCATAGTCGGCTTCGCGCCAGCCGAGCTCTTTTGCGAGCGCGGGCTTCAGCAGGCCCAGCACCTGCCGATCGACGTAGTTGATGGTGGTGGCGAAGAACAGCAGGCCGCAGACGTACCAGCGCAGCCGGGATGCGGATTGGGGTGCGAGGAGGCCGGGCATTTCCATGAAGCCGCCTATCCACTATAATGCAGGAACGTGCCGCCACAAGCGTACGTACTAGACAGCAAAGTCGTACGTATGCTAGGATGGCCCGTGGAGGATGCCGTGAAAGTGACTGCTTCGAAGCTGCGGGAGAACATTTACAAAATCCTGGACGAGGCCATCGAAACCGGCCAGCCGGTGGAGATCGTGCGCAAGGGCGTCGTGCTCCGCATCGTGCTTGAAACGCCTCCCAGCAAGCTGGCCCGGCTGAAGAAGCGTTCCATCTTTGTCGGCGACCCCGACGACGTCATCGGCATGGATTGGTCGCGGGAATGGTCGGAACTGAAGTGATCTACCTGGATACGCATGTTCTGATCTATATTGGCGCGGGCGAAGTGAACCGGCTCGGTGTTGCGGCCCGCAAGGCGATCGACCGCGACGACTTGCTGGTTTCAGCCGCATCCGTCCTGGAGCTGGAGTTGCTCCACGAAATCGGCCGGCTGAAGCCCACTGCGTCAAAGTTGGTGTCCACGTTGGCCACGGATATCGGCCTGCGCGTCTGCGATTTGCCGTTCCGCACTATCGTGGACCAAGCCATAGCCGAAGACTGGACGCGCGACCCTTTCGACCGGCTGATCGTAGCCAACGCCAAGGCGGCCGGCGCGGTGCTGGTCACCCGAGACGAGCGCATTCGCGGCCACTACTCCCGCGCTTTGTGGTAATGTCACTGCACCGTCGCCTTGTTGATATAGTCCAGGCGCGGAAAATGATTTTCCAAGTAAGCGTTGCCCTGCCGCTCGATCTCCACGCCATCGGGACCGCTGCCGCGCGGGGGCATATCGCCATAGCCTCCGTATAGGCGGTCGAGCACATCCATACCTTCGGCCACGCGGCCGATCGGCGCGAAGCCCTGGCGATCAAGCAGCGGATTGTCCCGCATGTTCACGAAGATCTGCGTGGTGCGGGCGCCGGGACCGGAAGTGGCGAACGTCACCATGCCTTTGCGGTTTTTCTGCTTGACCGGGTCGTCGGGAATGCGCACCGACGACCAAAGCTGCGAAACTTTCGGATCGCCATGGATGCCGAATTGCACGACGAAGCGCGGGACCACGCGATAGAAGCGGTCGCCATCGTAGTAACCGTTCCTGACCAGCTCGTAGAAATGATCCGCGCCGTGCGGCGCCCAGGCCCGCGTGATTTCGAGAACGACGGCGCCTTTGCTGGTATCCAGATTGACGCGGAAAACATCAGGGGGTGGCCCCGGTTTGGCCGGCGCTGCCACGGACTTGTTTTCGGGAGACGGGGAGCAGCCTGCCAGCAGCAGGCACGCGACCGCGGCCCTCGTGGCGCACGCCCCCGGCGTGCCGTGCCGGGACTCCTGCCGGCACAGGCGAGCATGGCTCGCCTCGGCAGCGCATGGCGCCGCCCCACAGGCCTTAGCGCGCATAAACCCGCACATAGTCCACCAGCATGGTTTGTGGGAACTCGGTGGTCGCGTCCGGATTACCCGGCCATCGACCGCCGATCGCCACGTTGAGGATGAGGAAAAAGGGATGGTCGTACACCCACTTCGTCCCGGCCGGCAGCGACGCGGGAGTGACGGTTTGGTAGGTCTGGCCATCCACCAGGAAATCGATGCGCTCGGGCATCCACTCGACGGCGTAGATATGATAATCGTCCGCAAACCGCCCCGCCGCGGATTGGAACGGCTTGCCGATGCTTTTGCCGCCCGAATAGCCTGGGCCGTGGACGGTGCCATGCACGGTGTCCGGCTCGCGGCCGATGTTCTCCATGATGTCGATCTCGCCGCAGGTGGGCCATCCCTTCCGTTTCATGTCGGCGCCCAGCATCCAGAAGGCCGGCCAGATGCCCTGCCCGTACGGAATCCGGATGCGCGCCTCGGCGCGCCCGTACTCGAAGGCGAACTTGCTTTGGGTCTTCAGGCGGGCGGAAGTGAACTTCCCCGGCGTGGCCTGGAGCGCGCGGATCGCCAGATGGCCCTGGCCATCCAGATGGGCATTGCCACGGTTATCGGTGTAGACTTCCAGTTCGTGGTTGCCCCACCCGCTGCCGCCGAGATCGTACACCCACTTCGTGGGATCCGGAGGCGAGCCTGGCGCGCCGTTGAATTCGTCACTCCAGATCAGCCTGCGGTCCTCGGCGGCGGAGGCGAGGACGGCGATGCTGCAGATTAGACAGGCCAGGAGTCCTGTCCTACTCGGATTCATCGGTCCTCCGGGGTGATGGTAAGAAGTTGCTGGCCGGATGTGCGCCAGAAGGCCCAAATCACAATCAGCAGCGCCATCGCCGGATAAGCGATTACGGCCGCTTCGTACGGTTTTGTCAAGGTCTGCGCGCCGGGAGTCTGCAACAGGGTGTTGCAGAAGAAGAGCGCCGCCATGGTGGATACAAGCCCGAGGCGCAACAGCACAAAAACGAGCAGCGTGAAGATGGCCAGAAAAAACAGAAAATTGATCCATCCCGATTGCAACGAGCCGCCATTCGACAGCGTGAAGAGCACGGCCGCGGCCGCCGAAGCGATCCAATCCTTGCGGAAAATCGCGCGAAAACAGAAGATGGCGAACACCACCACCAGGCCAAACTCCGTGGCGTTTTGCGCCCTGCTCAAGATATTCGCGATGAAGTTGCGGGCGCTGAGCCCCACGTCGGCGGGGGCCGTGCTGCCGATCGCTCCATGGGAGGCATCAATCCACGAGCTAACGATGAAGAAGCCCGCGATGATCAGCCCCACCAGCGCGCCATAGAGGACGTGCGCCGCCACCTGCGGGTCCTGCCAGCGGCCGGCGAGTACGCGGCTCCATGTGGAGATGGCATGCGGCCAGCGCGCGCGGACGGAGGGTTCCAGGGCGATGTAGAGCACCCAGATGAGCGCCGCCGACAAGAACCAGTCCGCCGCGTTTGTGGTGAAGATCTGGATCATCCCGATGTCCGCCACCCAGTGCGTGTCGCACACCCAGGCGGCGGCCGCCAAAATGAAGATGGCCACCGCCAGCCGCCACGCGCCGCGCCGGTCGCCGCGCGCCGCGCGCAGATTGCGCGCCGCCATGAATGCGGAGAACAGGAACACCAGCCCCATTGTGAATCGCTCGATCAGCGTGCGTGCGGAGTCTCTCCAATCGTGGGCAAATGCCGCGGGTTCGTGCCAGGCCTTTGACCAGGGTGAGAGCACTTGCAAATCCACCACCTTTCCATTCCAGGCGGCGGCTTGCACCGTCAGATCGGTATGTTGCGTGGGGTGTTGCCCTTTCCAGGCCTTCCGCCAATCGAACGCGTGCAGGGGCGTATACTTGGGCGTCGTCTCCGGCCATTGCGAGATGTCGAAGCCGATGGCCCGCGAAATCGCTTGCACGTCCACCGGAGTCCCCGCCGCAGCGGGCGCCGAGCGATCCACTTCCGGCGGAACGGCATGGAAGAACCGCAGCTCGCCTTTGCTATTGAGCCACTCTTCGACCATGCCGGCGATCATCGGCGCGGGACGGTTTACGGTGACTTCCCCATCCGGTTCCGCGACCAGCGGCAGCGGGCTTTCGCGATAGCCGATGCGCAGCGGCGATTCCGCTTGAAACCAGCGGCGCGCTTCGGCCGGTGTCTTGGCGTGTTTGCCCGAGTCGCGAATCAGGTCCCAATCCCAGTGCATGTCGTACTTCTTGTCGGCCGGGACAGCCGTATATCCGAATCCCACGGCGTACTCGCGGGCCTTGGCCGCCAGCGCGTCGGGCGACAACTCGAAAGGCGCCAGGCTGTGCCCCTCGACATTCGTGCGCACGAACGGTACCGCAATAATCAACACTGCGATTCCCAAGGCCAGCGGCAAGGATTTCCGCAGCGGCAGCCCTTCCGTCTTGCCGGATGCGGCCACCAGTTCGGGGGACGGAGTCTCGCCGGCCGCCAGGGCCGCGGCCAGAGGATCGCCACCCGGCAGCGCGGCCGCCACCATCAGCGCGGTCGCGGGACGCTTGGCGGGATCGGGATCGAGGCAGCGGCGAATGGCTTTCTCCACGCCGGGATCGATCTCGGCGGCGATCGACTTCATGCTGGTGATCTGGGCGCTCTCCTGCATCCGGATCAGTTCGGCCATGGTGGCGGCATCGTAGGCGCGCTTGCCGGTGAAGATCTCGTAGAGCACCATACCCAGCGCGTAGATATCGCTCTTAGCCGTGACCTGTTCGCCGCGCAACTGCTCGGGCGCCATGTAGGCGGGCGTGCCGCTGCGCACTTCGGCTCCGCGCAACTGGTCGGCGACGGCGGCCAGACCGAAGTCCATCACCACCACGTTGCCGCGCCTGTCGAGCATGATGTTGGCGGGCTTCAGGTCCCGATGGATGACGCCCTTATCGTGGGCCGCGGCTACGCCCGCGCAGATCTTGCGGGCGATCTCCAGCGCTTTATCGGAGGGCAGACGGCCGATGCGCTGGAGCAGTGAGGCAAGGTCCTCTCCATCCACGTACTCCATGGAGATGTAGGGCATGCCGTCCGCTTCGCCAACGTCGTAGACGCGGCAGACGTTGGGATGCGAGACCTGGCGCGCGATGCGGACTTCGCTATGGAAGCGCTCGAGGGCGCGCGAGTGGTCGGGGCCGGATTCGGGGAGAAACTTGAGCGCGACGGGTTGCGAAAGCGTCAGATCGGTGGCGCGGTAGACTTCGCCCATGCCGCCGCGGCCCAGCAGCGAGATGATGCGGTAGCGGCCGGCGACCAGGGTGCCCGGGACGAAGCGGCCTTCATCGGGGGTGGATATGGACGATGCGGTGGGGTGCGAGGGGGCTGGTGGGATTACGACGGTTGCCGATTGAGATTGCACGGGAGCGTCCATGGCGTTTACTCAGGATAGCTTAAGGCGTGCGCGGCGGGCGGGGCAGGACTCCAGTCCTGTCAGGATGAAAGCCTTGTGGGGCAGGCGTCTACGCCTGCGGCGGGTCTCCAGACCCGTTCCATTCCCCGCAGTTCGTCAAGGGTTTTCGACCGTGCGGGCGGACGTCTACATCGGCCGGTATGAGCCCAGTTAGGTTAGGGCTGATTTCGTTACCCGAGGAGCGGGTCCTGGAGGACCCGCGCAGGACTGGAGTCCTGCCCCACACGGATAACCAAAGATAATATTGGGGCCAACGTTATGTGCGTGTTAACCATAAGACCACGTGCATACCCTTGCAGTCCAGGACGCGGCTAGCCTCCATCGGAGCCGAACAGGTCTCGGCAAAACGATGGCAGTCTGGTTAATAGGGTTTGTTTTGCCGGCGCTGCTCTTTCTGCCGCCGCTGGGCTCGATCGCGTGGCGGAGAGCTACCACCGGCGACAACGACTTCCTGGCGTTCTACGTTTCCGGGCAGTTAGTGCTACAGGGCAAGCTCTACGACACGCATGCTTTTCAAGCGGCGGAAGCGGCCATCTTGACGCACAGCGACCCCGTCTTGCTGTTGAAGCGGCAAGCCGTAAGACCTCCCTTTTTTGCCGCGGCTTTCTGGCCATTTGCACAACTGCCATTTCGCGTCGCATCGCTGGCCTGGATGGCCGTGCTCTTAGCCGCGGCGATCGGTTTTGTGTGTCTCTGGCCCGATCGCACCGCCGCGGCAATT
Source organism: Bryobacteraceae bacterium (assembly GCA_050008575.1). Classification (GTDB taxonomy): domain Bacteria; phylum Acidobacteriota; class Terriglobia; order Bryobacterales; family Bryobacteraceae; genus Bog-159. The sequence continues at coordinate 62,627 of JBEKMJ010000027.1, read as the reverse complement.
GCGTGTTTTTGGTCGGTCGGTCTGGCATCCTGCATGGTCGGCGGGCAGGATCCGCCCCTGATCCTGTTATGGCTGGCAATTGCATTGCGCATTCGCAAGAAACATTCATTTCTGGCGGGGCTGCTATTCGCTCTATGCGCCGCGAAGTTCCATATCTTCGTGTTCCTCCCGCTGCTCCTATGGCGGCATAAATTGTGGCGCGGATTCTTGGTTGGCGCCGCGGCGTTGGTTGTGGTTTCGTTTGCGGCCGGTGGCTGGGATTGGCCCCGCCAGTATATCTCCACACTGTCGCAGGGCATTGTGTCTCCGGATGTGCAGCATATGCCGAACCTGCGCGGCATGTTCGCCGCATGGCCCCATCCGGGCGCATGGGAAATAGGAACCGGCCTGTCGATCGCCATCGTGGTGGCCGTGGCGATCCGGAAGACCGACCTCCTCAACGGACTAGCCGTGGTCCTGCTGGGAGGTCTTTTAGTGAGCCATCATGCTTACGTTCAGGACTGTGCGCTGCTGATACCGGTACTGCTGATCGCGTGGCCGCGGATTCGCAGGTTGTGCGCAACGTACGAATGGTGTGTAATACCCGCGGTCTTACTGCTAATACCCCTATCGAGCCTGTCCATCTTTTTCGGGTCGATAGGCAGTTGCCGTCTGGCCGGTGTGGCGATCGTCGCGATCCTGATTTGGCAAACCGCCGCCGGCTTGGGCTACGGCAGCCGGGCGGCCTGACCGGAAGGCGTGCGCCACATCGACAGCATGCCATAATGCCCATATGCAGGAAGTGAACGTGGGCATCGTGGGCCTGGGTAACGTAGGCTCCGGGACGCTCGCCATTCTGGCCGGCAATGCGGACCAGATCGCGCTGAAGCTGGGATTCCAGCTCAAAGTGGCCGCCGTTTGCAGCCGCTCGGTGGCGGCCAAGACGATTCCGGAATCGCTGGGTCCCGTCTTCCGGACCGCGGACTGGCGCGAAGTGGTGGCCCATCCCAGCGTCGATATCGTGGCGGAATTGGTGGGCGGCACCACGGTGGCCGCCGAAATCGTGAACGCGGCCATCGCCAATCGCAAGTCTGTAGTGACGGCGAACAAGGAGCTGATGGCCGCCTGCGGGCCGGAGATCTGGGAGCGCGCCATTCATGCCGGCATCAATGTGGCCATGGAGGCCAGCGTGGCGGGCGGTATTCCCATCCACGCGGTGTTGCGCGAAGGCATCTCGGGCGACCGCATCACGGCCATCTACGGCATCCTGAACGGCACATGCAACTATATCCTCACCGAAATCGAAAAGCGCGACGCGCCCCTGGAGACGGTGCTGGCCGAGGCGCAGTCCTTGGGCTATGCGGAAGCCGATCCCAGCGCCGATCTGGATGGCATCGACGCGCGCTCTAAACTGGCGATCCTGGCGGCCCTGGCGTTCGGCGAGAAAATCACGCCGTCCGATATTTTCATGGAAGGCATCCGGCGCATCTCGCCGCTCGATTTCCGCTATGCGCACCAGCTTGGACACACCATCCGGCTGATCTGCGCGGCGCGACAGACGCCGGAGGGGCTGATTCTTTCCGTGCGGCCGGCGCTGATTCCGCGCTCCACCATTTTGGCCGGCGTGCAGGGCGCTTACAACGCGGTGTGGGTGAAGGGCGCGTACGGCGAAGACACTTTCTATTACGGCCGCGGCGCGGGACCGCTGCCGACAGGCGTGGCCGTAGTGAGCGACCTGATGCGCGTGGCGCGCGAGATCCGCAGCGGCAGTCCGGAGCGCGTTTCGCCCTTCGCGCACGACCGGCTGGGCGAATATCAGCCGGTTTCCGTGGTGCTGCAAACGCGCGCCTACTACCTGCGTTTCCGCGTCAAGGATCGGCCCGGCATCCTGGCGGGGCTTTCGGGTATACTGGCGGCGAAGCACATCAGCCTGGAGGCCGTCCTGCAACTGCCCACGGAAAGCAAACGCGACCTGCCGTTCGTGATCACGGTGGAACCTACGTATGAGCACGCCATTCGCGGGGCGGTGGAGGAGATGGCGCAGCTCGACTTTCTGCTGGAGCGGCCGCTGGCGCTGCCCATGGAGACCGCCTTATGAGGAGCCTGATTAAAACGGGTCGCGCTCTGCCGCTGGCCGCCTGCTGCGCATGCTGCGCAACGCTATGGGCGCAGGTGGCCACCGACGCCAACCAACGCTATCAGACCGCCGAGGGCCGCAAAGAGATTGCGGCGGGCCTGGGCAGTGTGGGGCGCGACGCCACCGAGAGGCCGCAGGAACTGGTCGACGGGATGCAGTTGAAGCCCGGCATGACCGTGGCGGATATCGGTACGGGCGTGGGCTACATGCTGCCGTACCTGAGCCGCGCCGTGGGACCGGCGGGGCACGTGATGGCGGAAGACATCTTCGAGGATTTTCTGAACGCCGCGAGACAGCGCGCCGAAGAACAGAAGCTCGGCAACGTAGCTTTCGTAAAGGGCACCGAGGTGGATCCGCATCTGGCCGATGGCAGCGTGGACGTGATTCTGGCGCTCGATTCCTACCATCATTACAACTATCCGGAAAAAATGTTGGCGGCCTTCGTGCAGGCGTTGCGGGCCGGCGGCCGCCTGGTGGTGGTGGAGTATTACAAGCGTCCGAATGCCATGCCGCGCGGCGACGCGGTGAAGCATATCCGGCTGGACGAGCCCGACCTGGTGCGCGAGATCGAGCGCAACGGATTCCGTAAGGTATCCGAGCGCGAGCATATCAAGAATAGTCAGTACATGGTAGTGTTTGAGAAGAAGTGACTGTGAAAAAAATCTTGCCGGCAGTCTCGTTCAGTTTGGCGCTGGCAGCGTCCGTATTCCTGCTGGTGTATCCGAGCGGCAGCGGTAACTGGGGCGGCCAGTTTCACCGGACGACAATTCTTGAAAAAGAGGGTTTGTGGGTCCCGATTCCGCTTTCATTCCCCTTAATAGCGACGCTGCTCCCTCTGGTGTTCCCGAGACAGGTTGTGCGGATCGGGGCGACGGTCGTCCTTTGGGCGTTCGCCATTATTGGCGGGTTCTCGATCGGACTCTTCTATATCCCCGCGGCGCTGGTCGCGTTGTTGGGAGCGTGCGTGAACGTAACTACTCTCGGGAATCCTTGAACGGCACCGTAGCGGCGCCATACTCGTTCGCTACGAGAAAGTCGTTCCAGCCGGCCCTCGATCCTTCAGGACCAACCAGAGGCCGGATGAACGTACCGTCTCCGTTGCCGAGATAAACCAGGATGGAATTGTCGCCCGGAAGAAGATCCACGGCGACCGCCAGATCCAACTTGCGGTCGCCGTTGAAGTCGCCTCCGGCGATGCCGGAGATGGCGCCGATCGCATAGTAGGCAGGCGCGGAGAACGTTCCATCGCCGTGGCCCAGGATCACCGAAAAGCCCTGCTTCGAGCCAAACGCCAAGTCTGGATTTCCATCTAGCCGTGGTGATTGGGCCCGGACGGAAGGTACCCATTTCCAGGTTGAATATCGAACTGGCCGAATGCATGATTGACCGCGACATCCACCTTGCCATCCTCGTTGAAATCGCCCGCGGCGGCGGGCTCCGGGCGAACAATGGCGCCAGGGTCAGGGCAGACATGACATAGAAGAGGGTCTGTGCAACGGGCGGATTTGTTTCATTAGAGTCCAGTGCACGACTGTCCAAGCCTATTGGCGGCAGACCCGGAAGCTGGCGCGAAATGATCCAATGAAGATATGTCTCCCGAAGAGTTCCGCCGGTTTGCGCACGAGTCTGTCGACTGGGTTGCCGATTACCTCTCGCACCCGGAACATTATCCCGTACTGCCGAAGATGGAGCCAGGCCAGCTTGTAGATGCGCTGCCGGCATCCGGTCCGGAGCGGGGCGAGCCGATGGAGCGCCTGCTCGAAGATTTCCGGCAACTGATCGTGCCGGCCATCACGCATTGGAACCATCCCGGATTCATGGCGTACTTCGCCAACACCGCGCCGGGGCCGGGCATCGTCGCGGAGTTGCTGGCGGCCGCGCTGAATGCCAACGCCATGCTGTGGAAGACGTCGCCGGCCGCGACGGAACTGGAGCAGGTGGCGCTCGGCTGGCTGCGGCAGTGGATGGGGCTGCCGGACGGCTGGTTCGGCATCATTTACGATACGGCTTCGACCAGCAGCATGCACGCCATCGCGGCCGCGCGCGAGATGGCCGATCCCGAGGCGCGCACGCTGGGCGCATCGCGCGGACTGACACTATATTGTTCCGAAGAGGCGCACTCCTCGATCGAGAAAGGCGCCATCGCCATTGGCATCGGCCAGCAGTACGTGCGCAAAATTCCGGTGGACGCCGAATTCCGCATGCGTCCCGAAGCGCTGGCGGCGGCGGTAGAGGCCGATCTGGCGGCCGGCTTGCGGCCCTTCTGCGTGGTGGCCACGGTGGGGACCACTTCCACCACCAGCACCGATCCCGTGCCTGCCATCGCGGATATCGCCGCGCGCCATGGACTATGGCTGCATGTGGACGCCGCCTACGCCGGATCGGCCGCCATCGTGCCCGAGTTCCGCCACATTCTGCACGGCGCCGAACGCGCGGATTCGCTGGTGGTGAACCCGCACAAATGGTTCTTCACGCCCTTCGACCTGAGCGCGTTTTACACGCGGCGGCCCGACATTCTGCGGCGCGCGTTTTCACTGGTGCCGGAATATCTGCGCACCGCCCAAGACGGCCGCGCGGTGAATTTCATGGACTACGGCGTGCCGTTGGGACGCCGCTTCCGCGCGTTGAAGCTCTGGTTCGTGATGCGCTACTTCGGCCACGAAAAGCTGGCGGATATGATTCGCCACCAGATCGCCTGGGCGCAGGAATTGGCTGCCGCGGTGGACGCCGATCCGCGATTCGAACGGACCGCGCCCTCGCCGTTCTCCGTGGTCTGCTTCCGGTACAAGGGCACGGACGACGAGAATCGGCGCGTGCTGGAAACCGTGAACGCCTCCGGCGAGTTCTTCCTTTCGCACACGGTGCTGCGCGGGAAGTATTCGCTGCACCTGGCGATCGGAAATATGGGCACTACGCGCGAGCATGTGATGCGGGCCTGGGAGATGGTGCAGCGAGCTTCGCTCGCCGTGGCTGGTGGTTAGTGGCTGGTGGCTGGTGGTTGTGCCGCCCGCCGCGCACGGCGGTCCGAATTCCGTGCTATATTAGGCACCATGAAGGCATCCAACGTCAAACCGATCACTTATATGAAGACGCATGCCGCAGAACTGGTCAAGACCGTGAACGAGAGCCGCAGTCCGGTGGTGATCACGCAGAACGGACTGGCGCGCGCGGTAGTCATGGATGCCGCCAGCTATGAGCAAATGCAGGATGCACTGATTCTTCTTAAGATTCTGGCTCAATCCGATGCGGAGTATCGGAAGGGACACTGGAAATCGCAGGCAGATGTGGAGGCCGGCTTCCAAAAGAGGTTCCCGGATTGAAGCGGTTGCCCGTACGCTGGACGACGCCGGCCTACGCGGACTTGTTTGAAATCCTGGAATTCGTGGCCTCCGATCGCCCCGACGCGGCGCGGCGCCTGGGCCGGGAGCTGCTCAAGCAATCGAAGACCCTGGGTGGCAGCGCGTTGCGCGGCCGGATTGTGCCCGAACTGCTGCAACAAGGGATTACTGTGTATCGGGAAATCCTGGTCTCCCGCTACAGATTGATTTATCACTTACACCCTGAAGCGGTCCAAGTCGCGGCGGTGATGGACGCCAGCCGGGACGTTGGCGAGGTGCTGCTCCGGCGTCTGCTGCGATAGGCCCAACCTGCGCAGCGATCGCTCTACGGATAAACCGGCCAGCCACGCTCCTTCGCGGCCTGTTCGAGCCTCTGGAAGGAGTTCGGCTCCGCGTCGGGCCGCACCAGCCCGCCGCCGGGATTGATACTGCTCAAACAGATCTTTTGCGGAGTCACCGGCTGCGGCTGCACATTGAAAACGGATTCGATCATCTTCAGTACCGAAGTATGATCGAACACGGTGTGATTGACCGCCGGGTTGGAAGGTACGCCAACGGTCCATGGCGACGCCACGATGCAGGGCGCGCGGCAACCCAGCAGGGCTTTGCCATCGACCAGGTCGGGATCGGTATTGTTGGGCGCCAGCGCGCGAGGCGGCGGGATGTGGTCGAAGAATCCGCCCCATTCGTCGTGGTTCAGCACCAGGACGGTATTCTTCCATGCGGGGCTCGTAGCCACCGCATGGTATACCTGCGACCATCAACGCATCGCCGTTGCGGATGTCGGAATGCGGATGGTTGTCGTTGGCTGTGTTGAGCACCAGCGTGAAGGACGGGTCCACGAAAGACACCTGCGGCAGAGAGCCGCTCGCGGAATCGGAAAGAAAGTCCGAGAACGAGTGCGCGTATTCAATGGCGTCGATGGGGAAGAGCGTCAGAAACGGGACGTTGCCGTAGTAATACTTGCTGCCGACGCCGGCCTGGGAGCAGTGATTGAAGATCGTGGGATAGGAACACAGATCCACGCTGTCGTCCAGGCGGTCGGTCTGGCCGCAAAGTTGGAAAATGCGGTTCGGGAACGTGGAACTGAGGATCGACGGGAAGTACATGTCGCAAGTGGTGAAGTTACGGGCGAACTTCGGCAGGAACTGGTTATCGGCTTCCCGATAGTAGCCGATGCCATAGACGTCCGCCGTGGAAGTCCGCATGAAACCGTCCATCAGGCCGTGATCCACCTCGATGCGCGCGCCATCGTAGCTGTGGTCGGGATCGTTGTAACCACAGCCCGTCCAATCCGGTCCGAGCTCGTGCGTCGGATGGCTGACGCCGCTCGCGTCCACATAGGACAGGCCGGCTTGTATACCGTTGGCGTTAGGCAGCCAGCCCAGGAAATGATCGAAGCTGCGGTTCTCCATCATCAGGACCACGATGTGTTTGATTTGCGATGTGGCCGCGCAACATGTCGGCAGTCAGCGCGGCGCCGGCCGCCAGCCCGCCGGTGGTTTTCAGGAATGTTCTGCGATCCATATACGTTTGATTGCCCTCCGAGGCGATGCTATGCGAAGTCCGAGGCCGCAGAGCCGGCTGAAAGCCGGCTGCGGGCAGAATTGCCCGCCCTCCTTTACACCAGGACGGTGAAGGCGGTCTCCGTACGCGTGACCGGCCGGTACAGCGTATCGCGCTCTACCGGTTCCCGCCCCGCCTTGCGGATCAATTGCAATAGTTCGCCGCGCCGCAGCCCCTGGCTGGTAGTAGCTCCCGCGTCGTGGTAGATCTTTTCCTCCACCACGGTCCCGTCGATATCGTCCGCCCCAAACCGCAGCGCGATCTGCGCGATGCGCGGCGTCATCATGATCCAGTAGGCTTTGATGTGCGGAATATTGTCCAGCATCAGGCGCGCCACGGCGATATTCTTGATGTCCGTGAAGCCGGTGGTCTTGGGGATGTGCTGGAGCGGCGTGTTGTCGGGATGAAAGGCCAGCGGGATGAAGGTCACGAATCCGCCGGTTTCATCCTGCAGCGCGCGCAATTTCACCAGATGGTCGGCGCGGTCTTCGGCGTTCTCGATATGGCCGTAGAGCATGGTGCAGTTGGAGTGCAACCCGAGCGAATGCGCCGTGCGCGCGGTCTCGATCCACTGCTCGCCGGTGATCTTGTGATCGCAAATGATGCGCCGCACGCGGTCGCAGAAGATCTCGGCGCCGCCGCCCGGCAGCGAATCCATGCCCGCGTCGCGCAGCCGTTCCAGCACCTCGCGCACCGAAATCTTCCCGCGTTGCGCCAGATACGCCACCTCCACCATGGTGAAGGCTTTCAGGTGCACCTGCGGGAAACGGTATTTCAAACCGCGCAGCATCTCGCAATACCAATCCAGCGTCAACTCGGGATGCAGCCCGCCCACGATGTGGAACTCGGTGACCGCCTCGCTCCAGCCTTCGCCGGCGCGATGCCACACTTCTTCGAGCGACATGGTGTAGGCCTTGGGATCCTTGGCGCGTTTGCCGAACGCGCACAAACGGCAACTGGCCACGCACACGTCGGTCGGGTTGATGTGCCGGTTCACGTTGAAGTAAGTGATGGAGCCGTGCAAACGCTCGCGCACCAGGTTGGCCATGTAACCGACGGACAGAATATCGGAGGTCTCGAACAGCGTCACGCCATCGTCATAAGACAGACGTTGGGCCGCCTCCACTTTTTCCAGAATTGGCCTCAAGCGCGGGTCGTCAATTACGATTTCCATAGAACATCGGCAGCCCAGAATACAAAGAATAGCATGCTGACGCAGCCGTTCATGGTTATCGGAGAAGGGCGGGGCCTGCCCGGCGTCTTCAGCCAAATGCTGGATTTCCACGAACCTGGAGAGTCCGGGTTGGCGAAATGGTTCGGGTTCGCTAGAATTGGATAGGAGCGTATCGTGCCAAAGCAACGAACGAGAGGGCGCAGCAAAGTGGGCCCTGGGCGAGGGAGCAGACGCCCCGGCCTCGACAATCGCCAACGGGATAACGGCGCGCAGATCCGTGAGAAGAGGGGCGACACCCGCATCGATACGCTTCGCCAAACTTATGGCGACAGCTTCGCTCCGGGCATTCGAGGAGACGCACACTTGGAGACGCTGCTGGATCGAACGGGCAGCAGTTCGCTTTCCGATTACCTGAAATCCACCGGGCACTCGCCGGTTAGCGCAAGAGACGCAGGAGACCGCGTGATCGAGCGACCTTCCAATTTACGCTACGCATCCGCTGAACGGTTTAGGGAAGCTCACCGGAAGACGAGTTCATTGCACGCCGGTCTGTTTCGCCGTCTCGCCGAGTAGGCCGCTTCACGACAGCGATTTCCTTGGAACAGGAACCCTACTTTCTGACCCGCGAACAGAGCGACACGATCCACCGGGACCAGATTGAAGCTTATGGCGGCTTGCACGGGTTGCGTAGCGAGCATGCGTTGGAGTCGGCCATAGCACAGCCGCAAAACGTCTATTTTTATGGCGCCGGCGACCTCTACGAAATCGCCGCGGCATATGCCTTCCACATCGCCGAAAGTCAGGCCTATCTTGACGGCAATAAGCGTACTGGGGTGCAGGCGGCCGCGGATTTCCTTGAAATCAATGGCGTCGACACGAGCCCTTTGCCGGAACTGGCCACGTACGAAGCGATGATCCGTGTGGCCATGCACGAGTTGGATCGATCCGGCTTGGGGGCGTTCTTGCGCGACATTTTGAAGCCCAAGGCTTAAATCGACCTCCACAATCTGTCGCAAGGGCGATTTATGGGGCGTAACGGGCCGAACCTTCTCGGAAGCGGACTTGGGGATAGCGCGGGCCCACTTCCGCGAGTCGGGCGTCATGCGACAAAATATACGCTGGCGCTAGTCCCGAGCCAAGATCCCGCAGCGACCACGCAAGCGCTCTAGGGCGCCGGTGCTGGCCGAATTGCGGCAAGTTGGCGCGTAACGCGCTGCTTGTGGGCCGATCCGCGCGGGCAGGTGGACGCTTCGGTTACGGAACGGTCTAGTTGGGCCCGGAGGCCGAATCCGGACGGGCCGTTTTTTCGCACCGATCCGGGGGCTCTTGGTCAGCTACCGAATCTCTTGAGCTTTGGTGTCGCGCTTTTTGGAGCGCCGTCAATTACGATTTCCATAGAACATCGGCAGCCCAGAATACAAAGAATAGCATGCTGACATAGCCGTTCATGGTGAAGAAGGCGGCGTCCACGCGCGAGAGGTCGGTGGCTTTCACCAGGCTGTGCTCGTAAATCAGCAGGCCGGTGACGGCCGCCACTCCGGCCAGGCTCAGCGCGCCCAGGCCGAGGCTCCAAACCAGGGTCAGCAGGCAGGCGATCATCAGCACGTGGAACAGGCGCGCCACGCGCAGCGCGCCCGCGATGCCCAGACGGCGCGGCAAGCTGAAGAGACCCTCCACCGAATCGAACTCGAAATCCTGGCAGGCGTAGATGACGTCGAATCCGGCGGTCCAAAAGGTGACGGCGGCGGTGAGCCAAAGGATGCGGGGATCGAGGGATCCGCGGATGGCGATCCAGGCGGCCGCCGGCGCCACGCCCAACGCGAATCCCAGCACCAGGTGCGAGAACGAGGTGAAGCGTTTGGTGAATGAGTAAAAGAATACAATTCCGAGGGCCGCCGGCGCCAGATGCAAGCACAGCGGATTCAGTTCGCCCGCGGCGCACACGAAGACCAGCGCGGAGATCGTCACGAAGCCCCAGGTAAAGCCGCTCGAGACCAGGCCGGCGGGCAGGTGGCGCATGCGCGTGCGCGGGTTGCGCGCGTCGATGCGCGCGTCAATCAGGCGGTTGAAGGCCATGGCCGCGGAACGCGCCCCCACCATGGCCACCACGATCCAGCCGATTTTTCCCCACGCCGCGGCGGCGCCGAGGCCGGACTGGCGCACGGCCAGCAGCGCGCCAGTCAGCGCGAAGGGCAGGGCAAAGACGGAGTGCTCGAACTTGATCATCTCCAGCGTCAGCCAGATGCGTTTCCACATAGCTTTAAGAGCGTTACCATTTTATCGCATGCGCTATTCGATGCCTTTAATTTTGCTGGCGTTGCTGGGGGCCGGTTGTGGCGGCCCGGAAACCGAGGGTCCCGAAGTGCTGGGAACCCGCAAGGTGGTGCTGCCCGGCGGACAGCAGATCCGCGCCGAAGTCGAAATGGATCCCGCGGATATGCAGAAGGGCATGATGTTTCGCGATTCGCTGGCACGCGGCCGCGGCATGCTCTTCATACACCAGACGCCCGGCCTGAACGCGTATTGGATGTATCAAGTGACGATTCCGCTGGACATCGTCTGGATGGACGCCAGCCGCCGCATCGTGGAAATCTCGGCTGATACGCCGCCGTGCAAGACGAAAGCCAGCTTGTGCGCGACCTACGGCGGGCACCAGACGTCGCAATTCGTGCTGGAGTTGGGCGGCGGCGAGGCGCGGCGATTGGGCTTGACGTTGGGGCAAACGCTGGAATTTTAGGGTTAGGGCCGGTTCGCGGAGGAGTCGGCTTGGGAGGCTGGCGCGGCGCATGGCGCCGCTCCACATCAAGCCAGCGGGCATCCTAACCTAGCCGCAAATCCGCCACAACTAAACGCCAAACTGTCCCAAATCCGCCACACTCCGAAATTTCGATCCGATTGATACCAAACAACTTCCCCCATGGTGTTACATTTGCTATCTAACGCATCGCCTTACGTCTATGATGCACATCCCGGAGATCCCATTTGCGCTTTGAGACGACCGTCCAACGCCCCGTCCAGGCTTCCGGTGTCGGCCTGCATTCGGGTGTCGCAGTTTCCATCCGCATCCTCCCCGCCCCCGTTTCCACCGGCATCGTTTTCCAGCGCACCGACCTCGACAATTTCCCCATCGCCGCAAGTTGGCGCCATGTCGCGCGCGTCAGCTACGCCACCAGCCTCATGCGCCAGGGCGTGCTCATCTCCACCACCGAACACCTGCTCAGCGTGTTCTACAGCATGGGGATCGACAACGCCATCGTCGAAATCGACAACCTGGAAGTGCCCATCCTGGATGGCAGCGGCCAGCCCTTCGTGGAGCTGATCCGGGAAGCCGGTATCCGCCAGTACCGCCGCAAGCGGAAATATCTGCGCATCCGCCGGCCCATATTCGTGGAGGAGCGCGGCAAGCGCATCTCTATCCTGCCGGCCGAGAGCTTCTGCCTCACTTGCGAGACCGACTACGGCCATCCCCTGGCGGGACGCCGGTCGCTCGAAATGGAGGTCACCCCGGAGCGCTACGCCACCGAGATCGCGCCCGCGCGCACGTTCGGTTTCGCCGACGAGCTCGACCAGATGCGCAACATGGGCCTCATTCGCGGCGCGTCGCTCGAAAACGCCGTCTGCTTCACGCGGGATGGCGTCATGAATCCGGAGGGCCTGCGCTTCCCCGACGAGTGCTGCCGCCACAAAGCCCTCGACCTCATCGGCGACCTTGCGCTGCTGGGCAAGCCGCTGTTGGGGCACGTCATCGCCGAGCGCGCCGGACACGCCATGCACACCGCGCTGGTGGCGCGCATCATGTCGGACCCCTCGATCTACGAGATCCTGACCTTCGACCAGTTGGCCAGCCGGGTGGTGCAAGCGCTGGTATCGTAAGCCTCCACGGCTATACAGATCAAGTGGGGCGGACCTCCAGGTCCGCGCGGGTCCTCCAGGACCCGCTCTTTGCCTTAAGGTCCCAGTACGCTAAAACCCGCATAATCCTCGATCGCAAACCCCACAAACGCGGCGTTCCCAGCCTCGGCTTTCCGCACCATCCCCAGCACCGATTCCATATAAGCGGTTCCGGTGTGCGGCGACGTATTACAGAACGACTGGTCCGCCGGGTTCTGCCCGCAGGTAGTCAGAACGCCAATCACCACCTGCTTGCCCGCAATCGAATCCGCATAAGTCATATCGGTGGTGGCCTGACTTTCAATCCGCGACGCGGTATCCCAATAATCCATAATTACATACCGGTCCACAATATCGAGCACAAGCTGATTCATCGGCGTAGTCACGGTACCCTGCATGACCGGAATCGTGCTGTACCAGTAAGGCACGTCTACGGACAGCTTCAGGCCCAGCGGTTGCGCCGCCGCCTCCAACTGAGTCACCAGGCTGATGTAATCCAACGCGATGGTATTCTGTTCCGTCTTCCATAGCTTCAGGCTATAAGGCTCCACGTCGTAATGCACCGCGACGGGTTTTCCGGTGGTCATCTGGCTGAGCAACTGTGCCGTATAAACGGAGACCAGCGAGACCGCATAACCTTGAAAGGGGTAGCCCGAGCCTGGCAGCACCCACTCCGCGTCCCCGAAGAGCAGCTCCGCGGTCAAGCCATGGCCGGCCGCGGCTTCCAGAAACCCGATCAGTGCCGGTTGGTTGTTCTGAATGGCGGACTCACACTCGATGTAAACGGTATCGATCCCATGCGTGGCGGCGAATGCAAAGAAAGCGCTCTGGTCCGCGGAATCGGTGATGACATTCTCTTGCCACTCCCAGATCGCGGCGGGTTGATACTTCTGCGCGGCAAAGGCCGTCGTCGCCAGAAATATCGGCAGCAGTTTTAGTATTTTCATGCGCATCTTCAGTCTAGCAGGACCTACTCGCATCGCAGCGCGACCATTGGGTCCACGCGCGCCGCACGCCGCGCCGGGAGATAACTCGCCACCAGTCCGACCGCGCCGAACACCGCCAGCGCCGTGCCCAGCACCCCAGGGTCGTACGGCTGCGCGCCAGGTATCCCCTTCTGCATGGCCCACGTGGTCAGCAAGGCCGCGGGCAGGCCCACCGCGGCGCCCGCCAGCACCCATGCCATCCCCTCGCGAACCACCAGCGCGGAGACCTGTAGGCCGCGCGCGCCGATGGCCATGCGAATCCCGATCTCGCGCGTCCGCTGCGAGACGGAGTGCGCCGCGACTCCGTAGATGCCCATGGCCGTCAGCGCTAACGCCAGCGCGCCGAAAATTCCCAGCAGCCCCGCGGCGATGCGCTGCCGCCAAAGCGACTTAGCGATGTGCGCAAACGCAGTACTTCCCACCTGGAAAGATGATTGACATCGGGGGAGCTCGCGTTCATCTCGACTGTACGGGCGGCGGCCGGATCACGGTGCTGATCGTGGGGGCAGGCTACTCATTCGACTGGAGCCTCGTACAGCCCGAGGTAGCAAAGTTCGCCCGCGTCTGTACCTACGATCCTAGCGGTAGCGTCTGGAGCGATCCGAATCCTTCTCCAACATGCGATGGCCGAATTGGGGAAATTCACGCCATGCTTCAGCATGCTGGAATAGGGGGACCACTGGTCCTGGCCGGGCATTCGATTGGCGCGGTATTCGCCCGGTTGTTCGCGGCGCGGTTTCCGAATGGCGTGCAGGGCCTGGTTTTATCGGATTACGCTGGCAGCTATCGAATCACAAACGCTGAAGGGATGCGCCGATCCGACGAGGAGAGCCTGCAGCGACTTCCTCCGTTAGCTCGCGACATGCACCGTTGGGCCGATTCGAGACCGGGAGCTTCGAATCGAATCGCGGACCGGATGCTTTTCGACGGATGTATCGCCGACGCGGCCAAAACCACGATTTACCTGGGTCACAAGCCCCTGATTGCCGTCGCGAATCCTTATCTCGCAGGATCGGACGACTATCGGCGAGTTCAGGCAGATCTGCTCGCGCTTTCTCGCAACAGCAAGGCGACGATTGCGCCCCACAGCGGTCATAGCGTTGCGATGCAAGATCCCGAAGTCCTCGTCCAGGCGATTAGGGAAGTGGTTTCCACCGCGAGAAGCAACACGTCGTTGCGATAACCGAAACGACTCGCCCTTTGTGCAGCTTCGCCGAAAGGTCACCAGATCGTCGCGGCCAAACGATTCGGAAGATGCCCGACGGCGACCTGGAGAAGACTTTCGCCGCGCGCGTCAACCACGTCTTGCCGCGTGGCCGCAGCCGGAGAGCGGGCCTGCGAGGCCCGCGCAGGCTGCGAGCCTGCCCCACTAGGCGGCTGGGTGGTAAGCGATGCAGTCGATTTCCACCTTCAGGCCGGGCATCGCGAACTGGCACGCCACCGTGGTGCGCGCAGGTTTGTGCGCGCCGAAGAATTCGGCGTAAACTTCGTTCATGGCGGCGAAATCCTTGCCATCGGCCAGAAATACGGAGCACTTCACTACGTCGGCCATGGAGGCGCCGCAGCCCTCCAGAATGCGGCCGATGTTGGTCAGCACCAGGCGCGTCTCATGCTGGATATCGCCCAACTCGACCTTGTTCGTGGCCGGGTCCACCGGCACCTGGCCCGATACGAAAATGAAATCGCCCGCGCGCACGGCCGGCGAATACGGCCCGCGCGGCGCCGGCACGCCCGGCGGACTCAATCGTTCGATCATCAATGTCCCTCCGCTTCCAGGTACCGCTCGGCTTCCATGGCCGCCATACACCCGGCGCCCGAAGCGGTGATGGCCTGCCGGTAGAGGCGGTCCTGCACGTCGCCCGCATGAAATACGCCTGGAATATTGGTCTTCGCGCCGCCTTTCGAGATGATGTAGCCATCGGCGTCGGTGTCGATCTGGCCCTTGAACACAGCCGTATTGGGGATGTGTCCGATGGCCACGAAGAATCCGTCCACTTGCTGCTCCCACACCGCGCCCGTGGCCACGTTCTTCAACCGCACGTGGGTGACGATGTGCTGGCCGGCGTCGAAAACGTCTTCCACCACGGTATTGGTGAGCATCTTGATTTTGGGATTGTGCTGCACGCGATCCAGCATGATCTTGGATGCGCGGAACTGGTCGCGCCGGTGCACCAGGGCCACTTCGGAGCCGAAGCGAGTGAGGAAGTTGGCCTCCTCCATCGCCGAATCGCCGCCGCCCACCACCATGATCTTCTTGCCGCGATAGAAAAAGCCGTCGCACGTGGCGCAGGAGCTGACGCCGTGGCCTATGAGCTTATGCTCGTTCTCCAGTCCCAGCCAGCGCGCCGACGCGCCCGAGGCGACGATTACGGTGCGCGTTTCGATCCATTCGCCTTCCACGTCGATGCGGAAAGGATGGCTCGCAAGGTCGGCGTCCAGCACGTCGCCGTGGATATATTCGGCGCCGAAATTCTCGGCCTGCTTTTTGATGTTCTCCACCAGGTCGGGCCCGTTGATGCCCTCGGGAAAGCCCGGAAAATTTTCGACCAGGGTGGTCATCGACAATTGGCCGCCGGCATGTTTTCCGGACACCACCAGGGGCTTCAGATTGGCGCGCGCCGTATACACGGCCGCCGTGTTTCCGGCGCAGCCCGACCCGATAATCAGTACGTTTCGCATCTGGATTTTAGATTCTACAATGTAGCACGGGGATGCGGCGGGAGGCGTGGGGCAGGACTCCAGTCCCGCGCGGCAGGACTCCAGTCCTGCGGCCGGCGTCCACGCCGGACTGTTCGCGAAGGGCGGGTCCTGGAGGATCCGGGTACGGTCGAAAACATACTGCGAGCTGCGCGGAAGGGGCGGGTCTGGAGACCCGCCGCAGGCGTGGACGCCTGCCCCACAAGGTTTTCATCACTTGTCGATTTGCGAGGTGCGGGGCTAAAGCCCCGTGCGGGATCAATCCCGCCCCCCACTCCCGCACGGCCAAGCGGCGGGGAGTTGGTTTGCAGGCGGCGATGAAAAAAGATTTAACATGGAAACATACGCACCGCAGAGGCTTTCGTTATGTTTCTACCCGCGGATAAATCCGATGCAGTGGATCTCCGGAAAACGTACGACGCCATCGTCGTCGGCTCCGGCGCAGCCGGCGGCATGGCCGCGCATGTGCTCACCTCGCACGGCATGCAAGTGCTGCTACTCGAAGCCGGCAAGAAGCTCGACATCAATCGAGAACTGAAATCGATGGAGTGGCCCTACGACCACCCCCGCCGCGGCGACATGCCGCCCGATTCGCATGCCCTTTCGGGCCGCGAATATACCATCCGCAAGCCGCCCTACGCGCAGGGCTCGCCTTACAAGCATGTATATTCCTACGTCGAAGACGGCACGGGATCGGATTACGCCAAGGACATCGTGGTGGACGAGAAGGACCATCCATACACCGGCACCGAATACGCCTGGGTACGCGCGCGCTGCCTGGGCGGCAAGACCAACATCTGGGGCCGCCTGGCGCTGCGCCTGTCGGATTACGATTTCAAGGCCGCCTCGCGCGACGGGTATGGCGAAGACTGGCCTATCTCCTACGCGGATATCTCGCCCTACTACGACAAAGTGGATCTGTACCTGGGCATCTCCGGCCACAAGGAAAATCTTCCGTACCTGCCCGACAGCATCTTCCAGCGCGCCGTCCGCCTGAATCCGGCCGAAGTTAAGCTGCGCGAGAGCCTGACCAAGATGGGGCGCGTGCTCACCCCTTATCGCGCGGGCGTGACCACGGACGGACTGAAGCACAACAAGTACCGCGTGCACTGTTACGGGCGCGGAGCTTGCGACCGGCGCGTGGGCGGCTGCGATATCCACGCGGCCTTCGATTCGCCCACTGGGCTGATTTATCCCGCGCTCGAGACCGGCAACCTGACGCTGCGCACCAACGCGACGGTCTCCGAAGTTACGGTGGACAAGGACACCGGCAAGGCCAGCGGTGTCTCCTTCATCGATACGGACACGGGCCAGACCTACACGGCCAAGGGCCGCGCGGTGCTGCTGGCCGCGTCGACACTCGAATCCGCGCGCCTGATGCTGCTTTCGAAATCGAGCCTGCATCCGAACGGCATCGGCAACTCCAGCGGCCACGTGGGCCACAATTTCTGCGAACACATTATGGGGCCGGGCGTTTACGGTTTGGACAAGGAACTGGTGGGCAAGCCGCGCACGCTCGACGACGGCCGCCCCGGCTCCTTCTACCTGGCGCGCTTCCGCAACCTGGAAGATCGCAACCAGAAGTTCCTGCGCGGCTACGGATTCGAAGGGGGCAGCGGCACCGGCATGTTCCCGGATAACGCTTACGGCACGCCTGGGTTCGGCTCCGCTTACAAGAAAACGGTACGCGATTATGCCGGTGCGTTCATCGGCATGGGCGGATTCGGCGAGATGCTGCCGCGCTACGAGAACTACGTGGAGCTGGACCCCGAGGTCAAGGACCGCTGGGGTGTGCCGGTGCTGCGCTTCCACATCAAGTTCGGCGACAACGAAAAGAAGATGGCGAAGGACATGGCCGATGCGGCGCGCGAGATGTTTGAAGCCGCGGGGATTGAGGTGCTCAGCGTGAATCGCGAGATCCTGACCGAAGGCTACTCGATCCACGAGTTGGGCACGTCGCGCATGGGCACGGATCCGAAAAAGTCGGTGGTGAACCAGTTTCAGCAGGCGCACGATGTGCCGAATCTGCTGGTGGTGGATGGCAGCACGCACGTGAGCGCATCGTGCCAGAATCCGACGTGGACCATCATGGCGCTCTGCTGGCGCTCCTGCGATCACCTGGCCGATGAACTGAAGAAGGGGAATGTCTGATGCCTTACCAAATCAATCGCCGCGATTTGATCCGGATCGGCGCGGGCGCAGCGCTGGCCGCTCCCGCCGTGTTCGCCGCCGATGCGCCCAAGTTTTTCACGCCGGCGGAGTTTGCCCTGGTCGATGAACTGACCGAGTCGATCATCCCGGCGGACGACCATTCGCCGGGTGCGCGCGCCGCGCAGGTGGCGGCGTATATCGATGCGCGCCTCGCCGAAGCCTTCGACGCCAAGGAGCGGGAGGACTGGCGCAATGGGTTGAAACTGGTGGACGAGCTATCCCGTAAGATGCACGGCCACACGTTTATGGAAGCCAGCCCGGGCGAGCGCGTGGCGGTGCTGACGCGCATGGCGAAAAACGAGATGAAGCCCAAGAGTCCGGAGGAAACTTTCTTTCGCGATCTGAAGCACGCGACGGCGCATGCGTATTACACGTCGAAAATCGGGATTCACCAGGAGATGGAATACAAGGGAAATGCGATGCTGGAGGAGTTTGTGGGGTATGAGGTGAAATGATACATTCCTTGAAGGAGCAGCCATGATGGAAGACCAGAGGAACGAACAGAAGAACGATCCACGCCCCGGGGATATCGCGCGGCGCGACTTTGTAGCCCTCTCGGTGACGGCGGGCTTGGCGGCTACGGCGGGGCCGGCCGCGGCAGCCCTTGACATCGTCGAGACCGACGTGGAGATCAAGACTCCCGACGGAACGTGCGACGCCGGGTTCATCCGCCCGAAGACCGGTTCCCATGCGGGCGTGCTGTTGTGGCCCGACGCGTTTGGTTTGCGGCCCGCGATGCGCGACATGGCCAAACGTCTGGCAGGGGAGGGATATTCCGTTTTGGTGCCCAACCCGTTCTATCGCGTGGCCAAGGCGCCGTTCACGGATGCTTCCAAGTTCGACTTCCGCAATGCGGACGACATGGCGAAGCTTCGGCCACTGATGGCGTCGGTGAACGCGCCCGGCAACGCTGAAAAGGATGCCGCCGCTTATGTGGGCTTCCTCGACGCGCAAAAGGAAGTGGACAAGGCCAAGAAGATCGGGACCCAGGGATACTGCATGGGCGGACCGCTGGTGATGAAGACTGCCGCGGCATTGCCCGACCGCATTGGCGCGGGTGCGTCGTTCCACGGCGGCGGTTTGGTGACCGACAAGCCCGATAGCCCGCATCTGCTGGCGCCCAAGATCAAGGCGCGGATGTATATCGGGGTGGCTTCGAACGACGATGCGCGTCAGCCGGATGCCAAGGACAAGCTGAAGGAAGCTTTTGCGGCTGCCAAGGTTTCCGCCGAAATCGAAGTATATGCGGGAGCGCTGCACGGCTGGTGCGTGCCGGATATGCCCACGCAGAATGGCGCGCCGATTTACAACAAAGCCGATGCGGAACGGGCTTGGAGCAAGCAGATCGCTTTGTATAAAGCGGCGCTGGCGTAAGTCAAGTGGGGCAGGCGTCTACGCCTGCGGCGGGTCTCCAGACCCGCCCTTTCCCTCCCCAGCCGGAGGTGGGTTTTCGACCGTGCGCCGCGGGTGCAGAGCCGAGCAAAGCCCACGTATTCCAGGTCGAAACGCCGGACGCGCCGCGACCCGCACACCAACCGCAGCCTTAGAGATGAATGTTTATACCATACGCCATTGGTAGTAAGGGAAGGTTGTGTGGTGCACTCCATATCGGGAGCAGCCGTCGTCATTGTGGTATATTTATGCATAGCAGTGAATAAATAACCAATGCCCCCCCTGGCTGGCATCGTCGGATATCGCGGCTATAGCGGAGCAGAACTGGCCCGCATCCTGGCACGGCACCCGCGCGTCACGCCGGTCCTGCTGGAACACCGTGAAGACGCTGCCGGGCACCCTCGCCCGCAAGGCGCATCCGGTCCCCGCCACGCGTCCTGTACCGCGGAAGCCGTGGTCGCAGAAGGCATTTCCATCGTCTTCCTGGCTACCCCGCCGGACGTTTCCATGGAGCTGGCGCCCGCGCTGCTCGCCGCCGGCGTCAGGGTTATCGACCTCAGCGGCGCTTTCCGCCTGCGCACGCCCGCCGCTTATTCCGCTTGGTACAAGGAACCGCACACACAGCCCGAGCTGTTGGCGGAAGCCGCTTACGGACTGCCGGAATTCTGCCGCGAACGGATCCCCGCGGCGCGCCTGGTGGCCAACCCCGGCTGCTACCCCACGGCGGCCAACCTAGCGATCCGGCCGCTGCTCGAGGCGGGCGTGGTCGACCGCGCGGCCGGCATCGTATGCGATGCCAAATCCGGCGTCAGCGGCGCGGGCCGCAAGCCGACCCTGAAGACCAGCTTCTGCGAGGTCACCGGCAACTTCTCGGCCTATTCCGTCCTGCACCACCGGCACGTGCCTGAAGTGCTCATGATCTCCGGCCTGGAGGAGCGCGAGTTCAGCTTCACGGCGCAGCTTTTGCCGGTGGATCGGGGCATTCTGGAAACCATCTACTTCCGCACCGCCCGCACCGCCACCGCCGAAGATCTTCTCGCCATTTACGCGCAGCGCTACGCCGGGGAAGCTTTCATCCGGCTGTATCCGGCCGGCCACCTGCCGGATCTGCACGCCGTGGTGCACACGAATTATTGCGATATCGGCATCACCGTGGACGCCGCGACCGGACGCGCCGTAGTGGTCAGCGCGATCGATAACCTGGTGAAGGGCGCGGCCGGACAGGCGGTGCAGAATATGAATCTATTGCTGGGGTATGCGGAGACGGAGGGTCTGCTGTGAAGCTGCTGATAAAACTCGGCGGCACACTGCTGGATGCGGAATGCACACGCGCAGGGTTGGCGCGGCAGATCGCGAACCTCTCGCGCACCCTGCCGATGGTGGTGGTACACGGCGGCGGCCGGCAGATGACACGATACCTTAGTGAACGGGGCGTCGAAAGCAATTTCGTCAACGGGTTGCGCGTCACGACGCCCGCGGTGCTGGATGCGGTCGTCAAAGTCGTGGCCGGCAGCGTGAATCGTGAACTGGTGGCGACGCTAAACCGCGCGGGGGCGGGCGCCGTGGGAATTTCCGGCATCGACGCGGGCCTGGTGGAAGCCGAACAAATGGACGCGGCATTGGGCAGTGTAGGGCGGGTCACGCGCGTCAATCCGGCGCTGCTCGATAGGCTGCTCGGTGGGGGCTTCCTGCCGGTGGTGGCCTGCGTGGCGGCGGATCGGGAAGGCCGCTTCTACAACGTCAACGCCGATCAAATGGCGGCCGCGTGCGCGGTGGCGTTCGGCGCCGATCAATTGATTTTCCTGACCGACGTGGCGGGCGTTTTAGACGCCGGAAAATGCCTGCTCCCGCAGCTCACCATGGGCCAGAGCGAGGCGCTGATCACAGCGGGCGTCGCCACCGGCGGCATGTTGGCCAAGCTCAACGCCGCGCATAGCACGCTGCGGCAGGGCGTGCGGGAAGTGCGGATCTGCGCGGGCGCGGCCGATCGCGTACTGGAACGAATACTGGCCGGCGAAGAAGTGGGGACGCGGCTGGCGCTTGAGGAGGTCTGCGCAAAATGATCAGCGGTTTGAGAGAAGACACCGTGGCGGAGCATTCCGGAGCTCACCAGGAGTTCGTGGTCCGAAAAGCCGGAATGCGCGATATCGGGCCGATCCTGGCTTTGATCAACGGCTACGCGGCCAACGGGATCATGCTGCCGCGCACCGAGTTGGAAGTCTCGGAAGACATCCGCGATTTCTCCGTGATCGTGGCGGCCGGACGGCTGGTGGGTTGCGGCGCGCTGCATTTTTACTCGCCATCCATCGCCGAGATTCGATCGCTGGCCGTGGCCGAAGATGCCAAGACGCACGGCATCGGCCGGCGGCTGATCGAGGCGCTGGTGCGCGAAGCCTCGGAATATTCGCTGGACGCGGTGTTTGCTTTCACTTACGTGGCGGGCTTCTTCGGCAAGATGGGTTTTCAGGAAGTCGAGCGCGGGGAGTTGCCCTTGAAGGCCTGGAAGGATTGTGTGCGCTGCCCCAAATTCCAGTGCTGCGACGAGATCGCGGTCATGCGCGTGCTGCGGCCGGAGTACTGTAGAAATATTCAGCAGTACCGTCAGTATGAAGATCCGCGCTTGGTGCAGTTGCCTCTTTTGCGGGGATTGCCGCGGCAATAGCTACTGGATACCCCCAAATTAGGGAGGTCTCCATTCCGAAAATAATTGCAGAGATTCCCGCGAGAAAATCTATCCCAAATGTACTATACTCTTTAACAGGAACTGGTAAAGAAGACAAACGAGTCCCTAAAATCTGAAGTGTGAGGAACCATGCGAGCCCAAACGGTTGATGTGAAATCATCGAATGGCCGGGTGCTGTGCTGCACCGTCTTTCGTCCCGGCGGGAAAAAGTTACTGGCGAAGGGTCATGTGATCAGCGACGACGATATCCGGGTCCTGGAATCCGAAGGGATGGACTCCATTTGGGTGACCGAACTGGAGGAAGGCGAAGTCGGCGAAGACGACGCGGTCTGCGCGGTAGCCAGCGAGATGGGCTGCGGAAGCTTCGAGATCCGGCTGGCGGCGGGCGGCCGGGCCAACCTGCAGGCCACAGAAAAGTGTTGCGTGCTGGTGGACGACGAGCTTCTGAAGCAGATCAATTGCGCGGCCAGCGTGGTTATCGCCACGGCGCTGAATTTCAGCTTCGCCATGCCGGGCCAGCGCATCGCTACCGTGAAGAGCGCGCCATTTGCCGTTTCCCGCACGCAGTTGGATGCGGTGGTCGGCATCCTGAAAGACCGCGGTCCGATCTTGCAGGCGCGGCCCATGCGGAACCCCACGGTCGGCGTGCTGTATACCGATCCGCTCAACGGGGAGCGCGCGCGGCAGTTGTTTGAGAACATCATGCACCAGCGGCTGGAGCACTTTGGCGTTTCCGCCACTGCCGTGCTTTCCTGCACGGAAGATGAGGCGTCGGTCGGCAGGGGACTGCTGCAATTGCTGCGGTCGAAGCCCGCGGTGATCATGATCGCCTCCACTACGGCTCCGGCCGGTCCGGAAGATGTAGTCGGGCGGGCGATGGAAAAGGCCGGCGGCCACGTGGAGCGGTTCCTGGCGCCGGTGGAACCCGGCAATCTGCTGCTGCTGGCCTATAAAGATGAAATTCCCATGATTTCAGCGCCAGGTTGCTTCCGCTCCGCCAAGGCGAATGTGGTAGACTTGGTCCTTCCCCCGTTGTTGGCCCGTTACCGGGTCTCAGGCTGGGAGGTGGGCTGCCTGGGACATGGGGGTTTACTAGGATAATCGACGATCTCCTCCACCCCTGCGGGTTGTAACCTCCGAGCGACCCGCAGGTGCTCCTCCACCGGGCGCTTTCACGAGCGCCCGGTCTTTTTTTGGGCTTTCAGAAATCGGCGTCAGTTCCCCGCGCCGGCGGTCACCGGCCTGCCTTCCTGTCCTTCCCGCCGCCTGGGCGGCTCGGGTTTCGGCAACGGCTTACGCGGCAGCATCTCGTCGCGCGTGGCCGCATCGTAGACCACTGCGGCCATGATGGCGGAAGCCTCCATCAGGTCGCCGGCCTGCAGATGGTCGTAGGTGTCGGCGGTGGAGTGATGGGTTTCGCTGGAGTAGTCCAGCGGATCCTGGATGAATTGGAAGCCGGGCAGCCCCACGGCGTCGAATGACAGGTGATCCGTTCCACCGGTGTTGCGAATGGTCACGCTGCCCGCGCCATAATCCTTGAACGGGTCCAGCCAGGACTGGAAGATAGACCGCATCATGTCGTTGCCTTGCAGATACGCGCCGCGGATCTTGCCGGTGCCGTTATCCAGGTTAAAGTACCCGGAAAGCTTGGCATGCTCGGGCTTAAGCGCCATGGTTTCGCGGTCGGCGAAGTGTTCTTTCACATAGGCCCGGGATCCTAGCAGCCCTTCTTCTTCGCCGGTCCACAAAGCCATGCGGACGGTGCGCGCCATCTTCAAATCCAGCGCTTTCAGGATGCGCATGGCTTCCAACGCCACCGCGCTGCCGGCGCCGTTGTCGGTGGCGCCGGTGCCGCCCGTCCAGGAGTCCAGATGCGCGCCCAGCATCACCAGTTCGTCTTTCTTGCCGGCGCCGGGCAACTCGCCGGTAACCGTGAATGAATCCTGGGTGTCGTCCAGGAACTTGTTCTGAATATCGAACTCCAGGGTGACGGGGATCTTCTTGTCGATGAGACGCAAGATACGGTTGTACTGTTCCACCTCCAGCGCCACCGAAGGCGGCGGCACCACCTTCTTGGGATCCTGCGATCCACCATTCATGCCGAACACGATGCCGCTGGTGGCGCGATAGCTGGGGGCCACCGTGATCAGCACTCCCTCGTCGACCAGGAACTGATTCACTTTGTCGCGAAACTTCTCGCGCGCCTCGCGCGCCTCCGGGCCAAAGGGCGGGGCGCCCGCCGGGCCCGCCGGACGCGCCGGCTGTCCGGGGATCAAGGGAATCGGATTGGCAAACCGCGAACGGGGCGAAGGGTCGGGCGCCAGCATCTCCGCCGCCAGCTCGGCGTCGGTAAAGCGTTTCAGGTCCGGGTCGGTTTCCGCGACCAGCGCCGCGGGATCCTGCAACAGGACAATTTTGCCTTTGAGCTTGCCTTTGAACTTTTCCAGATCCGCCTCGGTCGACAGCACGGCCAGCACGGGCTCTCCGGAAACCGGACCATTCGTGCCGGGCGTCCAGGGCCGCGCGAAAGCGTTCAACGGCGCATACTGCGGTTCCTTGAGGCTGCCGCTGAAATGCACACACGTCCAGCCCTTGCCGAACGGTCCCCACTTTTCCATGTTGGGATTGGCCAGCCCCCACTCGGTCATGCGGCGGACGGCCCATTCGGCGGCGGCCTTCAAGCCCGGCGAGCCCGTCAGCCTGGGACCGTAGACGTCGGCCAGGTAAAAGGCGTTTTCCATCACTTTGGAGTTTTGGAACTCCTCGGCCTTGATGCGGTTGACGGTGTACAGATCGACCTTCTCTTCGGCCAATAACAGAGGGGCAAGCAGAAACAGACATCCGTATTTCATGATGTTGACGAGATTATCACACGTCGTAGGGCAGCGCCATGCGCTGCCTAACAGCGGGCCTGCGAGGCCCGCGCAGGCTGCGAGCCAGGCTGCGAGCCTGCCCCACGATTCTGTTGCAGCCTGCCGGACTATAAGCCGGTTTCCGTACCCTTGCGGGCGGCAGCCATTCATCTGGGCCGGACATTGCTATCCGGCTCTAGCGACCTACCCGAGAGTTCATCGGAGCGGGCCGCTCCTCCTCTCCTATTTGGTCTTGCTCCGCGTGGGGTTTGCCCCGCCGGCCGGATTGCTCCGTCCGCGGTGCGCTCTTACCGCACCATTTCACCCTTACCCGAAGGCCGCGCGCTTGCGCACACGGTATCGGGCGGTTTATTTTCTGTTGCACTTTCCGTAAAGATTCCGTCGCCAGAACCCTTCCCGGCCGTTAGCCGGCACGCTGCCCTGTGGAGACCGGACTTTCCTCCCGTTTCCGGGCGGCTGCCCATCCGGCAGGCTACAACTGCCATTATGCCATTTTGTGTGCGGGAACGCCCAATCTGTTGACTAAACGCCGAAAAATGTTGTAGATATGGAAAGACTACCGTTGTATCCTAAATGTTGCGGTTGGTTGTTTGCCGTCGCACGAAAAGTCTCGCGTACACGCTGAAATGTTGAGGAGGTGCTCATGTTAAAACAACTGTCGGCCATAGGCGCAATCGGAGTGTTTTCTACGTGCCTGTTTGGCCAGGGCTTGAACACAAGCCAAACCAAGGATCAATGGGAAGAGATCAACTTCGAGTTCAATTCTTCCATTCTCTCCGACGGATATCCCAGTCTGTTGCGGCTGGCTGAAATGTTGAGCCAGCATCGCGATTACCACGTGAAGCTGGTCGGGAATACCGACTACGTGGGCTCCGCGCGTTATAACGACCGCCTGGCCATGCGGCGCGCGGAAACGGTTCGCGACTTCCTGGTGAAGTACGGCGCCACAGCCGACCAGGTTGCGACAGCCGGCGACGGCAAGAAGGATCCCGAGGTCGACAACAAGAACAAGGAAGGCCGCTTCATGAACCGCCGCGTGGTGATGACGGTCACCGACGGTCAGGGCAAGATCGTGGCGGCCGGCGGCGCGGTGGAGGTGATGCCCGCCCTGTCGGAACTGCTCAAGAAACAGGAAGAGTGCTGCAACAATATCCTGAAGCGGCTCGACAAGCTGGACGATATTCTGGCCGCGCTGCGCGACCTGAAGGGCGAGAACGACCGGCTGAAGGGCCAAGTGGCGGAGCTGCAAGGTCAGGAAAAAACGCTCGAGGACAAGGTCAACGGTTTACCGAAGCCGCTGTCGAAAGAGGACACCACGGCGATCGCCGAGAAGGCGGGTACCGACGCTTTGAACGAAGCGCAGAATCGCAACAAGAAGTTCTCGCTGCTGGGTCTGGACATCGGTCCGACGCTGGGCAACCGGCCGACTGGCGATGTCACCGTCCACGGCCAAGGCCAATTCTTCTCGCCGTTCGGCGGCGACGGCACACACGCCGTACAGGCGGAAGGCGAGTACATCCGTTATCCCGGCGATCAGGAGGGCCAGTTCGATATCGGTCTGGTGAACCGTTGGGATCACCTGCAGGCCGGCTTGTTCTCCAGCTTCAAGTACATCCGGCTGGACCAGTTTGCCAATGGCGGCAGCATGGCGCAAGGCGCTTTCCTGCTGGATTACCTTTTCAGCCGCGGCCGCATCGGATTCTTCGGGACGGAAGGCTTCAAGAATACGGGCGCGCTCTCCGAGACACCCTTGGGCCCCACATCGTTCACCGAAACCTATGCACGTCCTATGAACCAGGTCGGTTTCACCGCGCAAGTGGGCATGTGGGGCGACGCCTGGATTCAAGGCAACTTGGGCTACATACACAGCCACCAGGTTGGCGAGTCGGGCCGCCCGGGCGGCGAGGTCAAACTGGTGCAGCCCTTGAGCAAGGAATTCGCTTTCACCGTGACCGCGGGTTTGAACCCCACCATGATTACCGCCAAGAATACCGGCGAACTCACGTTCGGCTTGGAGTTCGGCAACTTCATGCGGCCGAAAGAATACAGTACGTTCACGCATCCGGTCCCCATGGACGTGCCGCGCATCCGGTATGAATTGTTGACGCGCACGGTGGGCCACAGCGCCCCGGTGGCGAACGCGGGTCCGCCGCAGATCGGCATTCCGCCCGGCACCGTCACCCTCAATGGCAGCGGGTCCTACAGCCCCGATGGCGATGCCCTCAACTATTCGTGGAAACAGGTTAACGGTCCTACCGTGAGCTTGTCCGGCGGCAATACGGCCATGGCCACATTCACCGCGGCGGGATCCACCAGCTATGGGTTCACTCTGACCGTTACGGATCAGGTGACCGGCCTGACCGCCAGCGCCAACACCTTTGTGAGCACGCAGAGAGCGCTGCAAGTGGTGCGGTTCTCGGCCACTCCCAGCACCATCACCGCGGGCCATTCCTCCACCCTGGCGTGGAATGTGACGAATGCGACCGCGGTCGCCATCTCGGGCGTCGGCTCGGGTCTCAATCCGCAAGGCACCGCGACGGTGTCGCCGACGCAGACCACCACTTACACCTTAACCGCCACCGGATCGGCTGGCCAGTCGGTCACCGCGAGCGTCACCGTTACCGTCAATGCAGCGACTCCGACCAAGCCAGCGGTCATACGCTTCACGGCAGCGCCGATGAGCATCTCGAGCGGCCAGTCTTCTCTCCTGTCCTGGACCACCACGGGCGCCTCCACCGTTACGATCAATAACGGAGTAGGCACTGTGCCGGCCAACGGCAGCCAGAATGTCTCGCCGACCTCAACCACTACATACACCCTGACGGCCACCGGCTCCGATGGAGTCACCAACGTAACCGCCGCCGTCACCGTTACCGTGACTGGCGCACCGGCTGCGCCCGTCCAGATCCTGACGTTCTCCGCCAGCCCGGCTTACTCGCCGGCTTCCGGCGCGCCCGTTGTTCTGACGTGGACGACGCAGAACGCCACTTCGGCGATCATCACCGGCACGGGAGCGCCGGGATCCGTGCCCGTCAACGGCAGCGCCACCGTGAATCCGACCACCAACTCGGACTACACGCTGACCGCTTACGGTCCGGGTGGACCGGTCACCTCCGTCATCCACGTGTTCGTGAGATAGCGGGGCGGGAAGTACGTAACTCCAGCCGGGCGGCTAACCACCGCCCGGCTTTTTTTGTCCTCTCCGCCGAGGATTGCGCGCTTTCTTAGATAGGAGCAGAAGATGAACCGAATCAAGATCAATGGGGTCACCTTCGACCCACGGGAAACCGGCGCAGTCGCGCTGGCGGCGGCGCCCATGGCGCCGGACGCCACCAGGTCGAACTATATTCTAATTCAGGCCAATGCGCCGCTCTCCACCGCCCAGCGCCGCGAACTCGAAGACAAGTCGGTCCGCATTCAAGAGCACGTCTCGGAAAACACTTACCTGTGCGGATACAAACCAGCCGATCTCAACGCTATCCGCAACCTGCCCTACGTGGCATGGGCCAACGTCTACCATCACGGATTCAAGATTGCGCCTTGGCTGACGGGCGCGGCCTCCGTTGGGGAAACGAGATCTCTCGCCGAGATGTCGCTGGTACCCGTGCGCGGCATGTCCAGGAATCCGGAGGCCGTCGACATCGTCTTCCACAGCGACGTGGATCCCAACGCGATGCGCGAGAAAATCGCGGCATTAGCGGGACTGGCGCCCGAGGATCTGAACCCCGGACGCCATAAGATCAGGCTTACGGTTCCCGAGAAGGCGCTTCCCGCCCTGGCCGCGCTCGACGAAGTTCACCACATTGAACCCACGCCGGAATACAAACTGATGAACAACGTGGCGCGCGGCATTCTGGGTCTTCCGGATCCGACGCCCGCCGCCGGCGCGCTGTTGGGCGCCGGTCAGATTGTGGCCGTTGCCGATACCGGCTTCGACCAGGGATCCACCACGGACGTGCATCCCGCGTTCACCGGCAGGGTGCTGAAGCTGTACTCGTTGGGACGGCCGGGGACAGCCAGCGATCCGGATGGCCACGGCACTCACGTATGCGGATCGGTGCTGGGCGACGCCAACTCCGCTACGCTAGGAGTTCGTGTAACAGGCGCCGCGCCCGGGGCGCAACTGGTGTTGCAATCGCTGCTAGACAGCCAGGGCAATCTGGGCGGGTTGCCCGACGACCTGCATGATCTCTTCCTGCCGCCGTATACCGACGACGGCGCGCGCATCCACAGCAACTCCTGGGGGGCCACCAAACAGCCGGCGGTTTATAACTCGAACTCATCCGAGGTTGACGATTTCGTCTGGAACCACCGCGATTGCGTGATTTGTTTCGCCTCGGGAAACGAGGGCACGGATTCCAGTGGAGCCGGGACCATCGACCCGGGCTCATGCTCGCCGCCCGGAACCGCTAAGAACTGCATCACGGTAGGCGCTACCGAGAACAACCGGCCGGGCTTCGACAACGGACTGACCTACGGGTCCGGGTTCGGGTTTCCCTCCGATCAGATTGGGGCGGACGAGGTTGCCGACAATCCCGAGGGCATGGCGGCATTCAGCAGCCGGGGACCGGTGCAAAGCGGGAGAAATAAGCCCGACGTAGTGGCGCCAGGCACCGCGATTCTCTCCACGCGCTCGCGTGCCACACAGAACACGGGGTGGCTTGCCAGCGACGATCCGTTGTACTTTTTCGATGGCGGCACCAGCATGGCGACGCCGCTGGTAGCGGGCTGCGCGGCCGTCGTGCGGCAGTTTCTGACAACCACAGGCGGCATCGCAAAACCCAGCGCGGCGTTGATCAAAGCCATGCTGATTGACGGGGCCACCCCCATCAAAGGCCAGTACACGCCTCCCGAAGTGGGAACGATTCCGGATATATCCGAGGGTTTCGGGCGGGTCTATATTCCGGCCACGGTGGGGCCTTTCGGCGCGAACGCGGCGCTCGACTTCAAGGATGAGGCGACCCAGCTCGACGTGAATCAGCAGGAACAAATCACCGTCGCGGTCAACGCCAGTCACACGAAGCTTAAAGCGACTTTGGTTTGGACGGATCCGGCGGGAGACACGCTGCAGAACGACCTGGATCTGATTGTCCAAGCCGCCAGCGGCGAGGAACGACACGGGAACGTGGCGGCGGGGTCCACGGATTTCGACCGGCTGAACAATGTCGAGCAAGTTACGTGGAGCAATCCGCCGGCGGGGAACGCGGTGATTACGGTGAAGGCGTTCCGCATCACCACAAGTCCGCAAAGTTATGCGCTGGTGGTGAGCCTGACCTGAAGGTTTAGGGCCGATTTCGTTGCCTTAAGAGCGGGTCCTGGAGGACCCGCGCAGGACTGGAGTCCCGCCCCACTGGGCCGCCCAGCGCAAATACCGCCATAAATCCGCGCGGCGCTGCCACGCAAATCGCCAGAAACCGGTGAAGCCTATTTGGTCCGCATGGAGGCCCCAATAGGTTTCCATGCGCCAGCGAAGATACGGGCTGCGCCATGGATGGAGCCGGTAACCGCGGGTGAGCCGCCAGAGGACCCGTAGCATCTCTCGCCAGGCTAATTGCTGCCGGAGCTGCGGGCCGCGGCGGTGGCGCCGACGCCTTCGGGCGTGGCGTAGTAGCCGGAGCGCGTGCGCACCGTCGGCCGATTGGGTCCGTTAGCCGTGACTTTGATTTGGCGGAACGATCCGTCCAGCGCGATGTTTACGGGCGAGTAAGCGAGCGTGTACTGATTGCGGATATCGCGCGCCACCTGATGCGCGACGCGGTCCACCTCGGCCGGCTCTTTGGGGAAGTAGGATTCGCCGCCGGTGACCGAGGAGAGTTCCTCGAGAGCGCGGCGGCAGCGCTTGGCCTCGCGCCGCTCTTCCTCGCTCAGCAGTCCCACGGAGTACACCAACACGCCGCTATTCTGGGCGGATTTCACCAGATTTTCGAGGCTAATCAGGCTGCTGTTGTCGTTGCCGTCGGTGACCACCACCAGCACCTTCTTGTCCTTCTTGGCCTTTTCCTTCAGGTGGTCGATGGACATGCGGATGGCATCGCGCATGGCCGTGCCGCCGCGGGAATCGATGCGCGCCAATCCTTCCTGCAGGTCTTTCACATCGTTGGTGAAGTCCTTGTCCAGGAACGCATCGTCGTTGAAATTGACGATGAAGACTTCATCCTGCGGGTTGGAATCTTTCACCAGGGCCAGCGCCGCGGCCTCCACCTTGGCGCGCTTCTCGCGCATGCTGCCGCTGTTGTCGATGACCAGCCCCATGGATACCGGGACATCCTCGCGCTTGAAAACCTTGATCTGCTGTGGCACGCCGTTTTCAAACACCTGGAAGGCGTTTTCGGGCAGGTTCAGCACCAGATGACCGGTCTTGTCCACCACCGTGACCGGCAAGACCACCAGCCGCGTAGCCACGCGGATGACCGGGGTTTGTTGCCCGGGCGTATCGGCCGCCCACAGGCCAAAGGCAGCGACGGCGCACAGCGCCGATATCAGAACTCTTTTATTGGGTAGGAGCATAGTAGCCCAATCTCCAAAAGGCCCGCAAAGGCGGCAGCCCGCGCGGTTGCACCAACTTGACTTGCACCCGCCGGTATTTGCCATTCCTTTCCAGGTTCTTCGGAGAGTAGCCGATAATATACTGATTGCGCAACTCAATGCCGATTTTCTCGGCGATATTGGGAAGTTCGTTGAGGTTCTCCACCGGGAAGTGCCGTCCGCCGGTCTGTTCCGAGATCTCGCTCAGCAGGGTAGGCCCCCCCAGTTCTTCGGCGGTCCGGCTACGCGTGGACGCCGGCTCGAAAATGCCGATCGCATAGATTTGGACGTCCGCTTCACGTACCAGGTTCTTGACTTCCGTTTCGGTGTAGCGGCTGTTGTTGTCGCCCCCGTCGGAGATAATCAACAGGGCCTTGCGCGCGTTCTTGGCTTTCTTCATCTCGTGCAAGCCCAGGTACACGGCGTCCAGCAGCGCGGTTTTGCCTCTGGACTGCGTGAACGTGAGACGGTTCTGAATCTCTTCCAGGCTGGTGGTGAATTTGATGGCGAGCTCGGCGCGGTCGCTGAATTCCACCAGGAAGAATTCGTCCTCGGGGTTGGCCGTCTTGAAGAATTGAGCCACTGCCTGGCGCGATTTTTCCAGTTTAGTTCCCATGCTGCCGCTGCAATCGAACACCACGCCTACCGACAAGGGCGCATCCTCGCTGGAGAACTGCGCGATTTGCTGCTCGGTCTTGTCTTCGAAGACCCGGAAGTTCTCCTTTTCCAGCCCCGTGACAAACCGGTTGAGAGGATCGGTGACGGTGACCGGGATCAACACCAGCGTGGTGTCCACGCGGATGTTGCCCTTGGGGAGAATCTCGCTGGTCCCCGGCGTCTTGGGACGGGGAACAATCGAAACCTGTGGGTCCCCACCGGTTTTTTCGCCGGCTTTTCCATCGGCGTTTCCTTTGGCGTCTCCATCGGCGAGGGCCAAGGAAATTCCGAGAAGCGCAACCACGCTTGCCACTGCCAGCACGCGGCTAAATCGCAGGCTTGTCATGGCTTCCCCGCCTCTCTATCTTTCATGAGTGTAGCACAGCAATTTTGTGTTAGAATCGCCTGTGCGCCGTAAAATTTTAGGCGTGATCCCTGCGCGTTACACCTCTTCACGCTTCCCTGGCAAACCTCTCGCTCGAATCGGCTCCAAATCCATGTTGGAGCATGTATTCGAACGCACCTCTCAAGCCCGCTACCTAACTAGCGTCACAATCGCCACCGACGATGAACGCATTGCGGACGCCGCGCGCAGTTTTGGCGCTCCGGTGCGTATGACGCGCGCGGACCACTTGTCGGGTACCGACCGCGTGGCGGAAGTGGCATCCGCCGATACGGCGGAACTGATCGTTAACATACAAGGCGACGAACCGTTGATCGATCCGGCGGCGATTGACGCCGCCGTTCTGCCCCTGCTGCACGACGACGACATCCTGATGGGTACGCTGAAGAAGCGCATCGAGGACCCGCGCGAGATGGCCGATCCCAATGTAGTGAAGGTGGTGACGGACCGGGCTGGCAACGCGATTTATTTTTCGCGGTCGCCGATTCCCTATGGTGGGACAGGCTTCAGCCGGTCGTGTGCCCATTACAAACATATTGGCCTGTACGTTTACCGCCGGGACTTTCTCCTGAGATATTCCGATCTGCCGGTGGGGCCGCTCGAACAAGCCGAGCGGCTGGAGCAGTTGCGCGCGCTGGAAAACGGCTATTCCATCCGGGTAGTCGAAACCGAGTACGAATCGCTGGGCGTGGATACGCCCGAGGATCTGGAACGTGTGTCGAAGCTCTTCGCGGCTTCGGTGCAACTTGCGAAACCATATGGCTAAATACGTATTTGTCACGGGCGGGGTGGTCTCGTCGTTAGGGAAGGGAATTGCGGCGGCCTCCATCGGCTGCCTTCTGGAAAGCCGCGGACTACGGGTGACTCTGCAGAAATTCGACCCGTATCTGAACGTGGACCCGGGCACCATGAGTCCCTTTCAGCATGGCGAGGTGTTCGTCACCGACGACGGCGCCGAAACCGATCTGGACTTGGGCCACTACGAGCGCTTCACGCACGCCAAGCTCACGCAAGCGAACAATCTGACTTCGGGCCGCATCTACGAGCAGATCATCGCCCGCGAGCGGCGCGGCGATTATTTGGGGAAGACCGTGCAGGTGATTCCGCACGTGACCAACGAGATCAAAGCCGCCATGCGCAAAGTGGCGGCCGACGTGGATGTGGTCATCGTGGAAATCGGCGGCACCGTGGGCGACATCGAGTCGCTG
This sequence comes from Bryobacteraceae bacterium, assembly GCA_050008575.1. Taxonomy (GTDB): domain Bacteria; phylum Acidobacteriota; class Terriglobia; order Bryobacterales; family Bryobacteraceae; genus Bog-159. The sequence goes on along the minus strand of JBEKMJ010000027.1, from coordinate 28,907 downwards.
CCGTTTCTGGAAGCCATCCGGCAGATGCGCCACGAGCAGGGCCGCGACAATTGTGTGTTCGTGCATGTGACCCTGGTGCCCTGGATCGCCGCGGCGCAGGAGTTGAAGACCAAGCCCACCCAGCATAGCGTGAAGGAATTGCGCGGCATCGGTATCCAGCCGGATATTCTACTGTGCCGCTGCGAGCGCTCGATTGCAGCGGACATGAAGGACAAGATCGCGCTGTTCTGCGATGTGGATGCGCGCGCGGTGGTGACGGCGCGAGACGTTCCATCCGTCTACGAAGTCCCGTTGGTGTTCGCCGAGGAAGGGGTGGACGAGATGGTGGTGCGCCTGCTGAAGCTGGACGGCCGGCCGCGCGACCTGAGCCAATGGAGCGGCATGTTGGGCCGCATGCGGAATCCGGTGGACGAAGTGTCGATCGGCTTGGTGGGCAAATACGTCGAATATGAGGATTCCTATAAGAGCCTCAAAGAAGCCTTGGTGCATGGCGGCCTGGCGCATCAGCTCAAGGTGAGCATCAACTGGATCGAGGCGGAGGGGGTGAACGGACCCGATTGGGAAAGGCAGTTGGACGGATACGACGGCATCCTGGTGCCCGGCGGTTTCGGCAAGCGCGGCATCGACGGCATGCTGAACGCCATTCGCTACGCGCGCGAGAACCAGGTGCCGTATTTCGGCATCTGCCTGGGCATGCAAACCATGGTCATCGAGTTTGCGCGCAACATTTGCGGTTTGGAACAGGCGGATTCGACCGAATTCAATCCGGGAACGCCGCATCGCGTGATTTTCAAGTTACGCGAGTTGAAGGGTATCGACGATTTAGGCGGCACCATGCGGCTGGGCGCGTGGCCTTGCCATCTGACCGAGGGCAGCGTGGCGCAAAAAGCTTACGGAGCGCGCGAAATCAGCGAGCGGCACCGGCATCGTTACGAGTTCAATCGCGAATATGAGGAGCGGCTTACCGCCTGCGGACTGCGCATTACCGGCCAGACGCCCGACCAGACCTACGTGGAGATTTGCGAGATACCGGAGCATCCTTGGATGTTGGGTTGCCAGTTTCATCCGGAGTTCAAGAGTAAGCCACTGGAGCCGCACCCGTTGTTCAAGGCGTTTATCGGCGCGGCGTATTGTTATAGGAGCCAGCGGCTGGCGCCGTTGGCGCGGCAGGTGGAGGCTGAGTACTCGCGGGGGGACTAAGGCTGCCGAAGAGATCGCCTACGCTGTCTCTGGGCCGGACGGGGAAGAGAGCGGCTCTTCGCCCGCCTTGGCCGGTGTGCTCGGCTGGATATAGCGGGACGGTCCGGCCGCCTGCTGGGCAATGAGCTCCTTGATACCAACGGCGCCCGAGAGGTCGTTGCGCGGCACTCGCACCTGTTCGTACTGCTCGGTGACCGAGCCATGGGAATAAGACGTCTGGTGGCCCCAGTCAACATCATCGAACGATACAGCCGTCAGGGAGGCGCCATTGAATCGGTTCGCGAGTAGGTGGGCGCCCGAGAAGTATGAATTGTCCAGGTTTGCGAATACGAAACCTGACTCTCCTATGATTGCGCCCGAGAAGGAGCAGTTCGTCAAGCTCGCCGCGTGGAAGCTGCAGCCGATGACCCGGGCGTCTTGAAACGAGGAGTCAGACAAGTCGGCGTCGCCGAACTGTAGATACTCCAATTGCGTGCCTGAGAAGTCGGCGCCCCTCGCGTCCACGCGCACCGGAAAGGCCCCGTTGGGCCGCCACCCTGCCCCCGAGATCCGATGGCAGAGCACTCCAAAATAGGTTGCGTTCGCTCCGCTTGGCCGAAATCTGACACGTCCTTGGTCTCGGCTTTGGTAGCGCAGTGGAGGCAGGGTGGTCTCCTCCGGTTCCGCTTGAAGGTGCCAATGCACTTTGCTGGCAAGCCGAAACAGACCGTCACCCAAGTGTGCGTCGAGGGTGGTCGTTCTAACGGGTTCTGGGAGGCTCCCCGCTGAACTCAAAACGAACGGGCGGCAACTCGGAACCAGTTTCTCCGCAAGCGATGTTTCCCATTGTATTTGTCCGGTGTGCCTATCCTCCCGCGGCTGCGGACGAAGGTGGACGCCATCGGCCCACCAATCCCATAGGTCGGCAAGGAGCGTCCTGACGCGCCGCCACTCGACGGGGGTCAGTCGCACCGTTGAGCCGGGCGTATCCGACGGCTCATATGGCGAATGACTTCGCGCAATTTCCCACTGCACTAGCGAACCAAGGTGGCTTACGACCTCAGGCGAAAGCCACTGTGGCCCGAGTAGGTTAGCGAGGCTCTCGGAGAAACTCCGGCGGGGGTCGGCCTCGTCGTAATTCCGCCAATAGAGCCCGGGGGACCGTTCCGGGAGGTCTCCCTGTAAGCTGCGACCGAAGACCTTAAGAGTTTCAACTATTTCCTCCGCGAACAGATACTCCCGAAAGGCCTTGTGGGTGAACTCGCAGCCAAGAGCCGTGTTGCCGCCTTTGAAGTAGAAGCTTACTAGCAGGGCCGAATCACCTTGTCCTTGGAGATTTCCCTGACTTGGCCAACCAGATCGCTCGTCCTTAAACGCTTTTCTAGCTCGGCCTTGCCAATGCTCTCCTGACCCAGTGCCGTCATCTGCGCGGCTGTCCGCCGCAGCAGCACTCTCAGGTCGCTTCCGCTAAGTCTCCCCTGGATCTTAGCCCCCTCCTGCCTGTCGGACGGGAGGTCGGCTCCCTGCGTCGCATAGTCGGTCAACCTCCTTAGCAGAGCCGTCGGACTTTCAATCGGTTCCTTACGTTCAACATCCGTTTCAGCCAAGAGGCGAAAGGTAAAATGAAGCAGCAGAGGGTATCCGAGGACTGCAGCGACCCCACGGGGCATATCCGGGGTTGCCGAGAGTTGGGCATTGCTCTGCCCCTGGAACTCGGCGGCGTAGCGATCGAAGATTGGTCTGACGATTTCCTCGGGTGGAAGGTCCAGTAGGACACGCCCTCATACGACAAGGGCCTCTCTTCCGTGGCCCTTCGGAGGAGCCGAGCGTATATGGGAAGCTGAGCCGGGGCGAGTGTGCGGACTGTGAGTATCGGGGTATCGTCGCGGAAGAACTCGGTGCACTCGTCTACGGCGTCCGATGGACGGCCGGTTAAAATGACCCGAACGGCAGGTCTCCGAGGGCGAAGAAGCTCAGAACGTATGCGGAGCAGTAACTCTTTCACCCGTTGCTTAAACCCCTCCGAGACAGCCACGCTGATCTCGTCCCGGCCGTCCAATATCAGCACATAGGGACAGATCCTCGCCCGCCTCTCCCCGTACCAAACCTCCTCCTGAAAAACCGCACCGCCGCGCAAGGGGTCGTCTATCGGGACAAACCGGTCCCGGTTTCCGAGTTTAAGGTACAGGTCGTCCTCGAATGGAATCGCTTGGCCCAGTTGAGAGTAGAACTCCGTACCGAGGACTACGTCCCGTAGCCGGATTCGGATCGGACGCAGTCCCTCACGACGAAGATGGTCAGCCAGACGGAGCGTGAAGGTCGATTTCCCACACCCCGCCGATCCTTGGATCACGATTGCCTCCCGAAAGCTCGGGTTCGCGACGTGCTCCATCACCGTTTCCAGCAGCGGATGTCGGCCACCGTTCAGGTCTCCCTCCTCGAACGCATTAGGCTGCGGGTTGCCTGGGCGTACTTTCCGAAGCTGGGCGAACGTCAACCTGCCACAGTCGGCATCAAGGCAGATGTCGGCAAGCGCATATGCCTCGCACTGCAAGACCGGGGCGTCACTAAAGACCCACGAAACATACTCAGAGTGGCGGCGGAGCGCGGCCGTCGATACGCGCCCATCGGACGGAAGGTCCAGCCAACGGAACAGCGGCTCGAATTTCTCCTTTGACTTGGTGTTACTCAAGAGGACGGTTAACTCGTCCGGCAGTTCCTCATGGATCGCGCCGATTATTCTGTCCGTCTGCTCGACCGAGAATCCCGCTTGCGGTAGATAGTGCTGAAGAACGCGGTCGGCTCGTGCGACAAACGGATGGCTAACAAATTGGCTGACCGTGAAATCGGAGAATGCGATATCGTCCGTCCCGTTGTCGAGAGCTGTTCCGGCCACAGGTGGATTTAAGGGTGGTCCGACCTTTTCGATGGCTTTTTCCGCTGCGGACTGATAAGCAAGGGTTGCAGCAATGCGCGCGAGTTCCTCGGGATCCTGGATTTTGGTCAGCTCGTCCAGGAGCTTCGCTAAGAATTTGATGGGGCCGATACTGTCTTTGGCTGCCGAGAAGGCGGCCTCGGCCCAAGGCGAGAGCGCGGCGAGCGAAGCGACGAAATCGCGGTTATCCTTCACCGCCTCGACTGCCGACGAGATCCATTCGTTGACGGTCTTAAGCTTGCCGACAGCCTCTGGCGCACTGTCCCGCTCGCTCGGCGAGAGATTCAGCGCGCGGAGAAACTTGCTCTGCTGCATGTGAAAAGATTATCACGGCGGGCAGGCAAACAGCACCCGCCCACGGTCGGACCGAGTGAGCCTCAACCTCCCTGCACTAGAGAAAGGCCGATCGCCGCCGGCTAGGCTGTGACGCGGCTGACGGCTCCAGGGACACGCGGAAACCGATGGCTTTCAAAATGGCCCACAAGGTATCGAGCCTGGGGTTTCCCTCCTCGGATAGCGTGCGGTAGAGATTTTCACGGTTCACTCCCGCTTCAGCGGCCAGTTTGCTCATACCCTTTCGGGCGCGCGCAACGTTACGCAGCGCCGCCAGGAAGGTTTCTGGGGAGTCGCGGAAAGCAGCGGATAGATACTTAGAGCAGTATTGCGGGTCCCGTAATCTGGACAGCAGGCCAAGCAGTTCATCCTCAGCCGGCAGGCTCACTGCCGCGGGGGCTTTCGTGCGCGATTTCGTCGTTTGTAGTCCTTCCAGTACTCTTTGGCGCGGAGTATGTCCGCCCTCTGAGTGGATTTGTCGCCGCCGCATAGCAGTATCACCTCGTCTCCATCTATTCCGTAGTAAATCCGATAGCCTGGACCAAAATCTATCCTCGATTCGAACGCACCGCCCCCAATTGGCCGGGAGTCACCGAAATTCCCAGCGCTCAGACGCGTGATTCGAACGTCGGCGGCAATCTCCGTATCTTCGTCGCTGAGGCTGTCATGCCACTCGCGGTACGGGAGCCTGCCACCGGTGGTCTTGTACGATAAGACTCTCCGTTCCCTGACTTCCACGTTAATCGGGACTATCGACCCGCTGTAGCTAATGCGCTACACCTGCAAGTATATCACCGGCGCGCCGCGTCGGCGTTCCCGGGACCAGAACGGCATCCTGGTGCCGGGCGGTTTCGGCAAGCGCGGTATCGACGGCATGCTGAACGCCATTCGCTATGCGCGGGAAAATCAGGTGCCGTATTTCGGCATCTGCCTGGGCATGCAGACCATGGTGATCGAGTTCGCGCGCAACATTTGCGGGCTGGAGCAAGCGGATTCGACCGAATTCAATCCGGGAACGCCGCATCGCGTGATTTTCAAGTTACGCGAGTTGAAGGGTATCGACGACTTGGGCGGCACCATGCGGCTGGGAGCCTGGCCGTGCCATCTGACCGAGGGCAGCGTGGCGCAGCGCTCTTACGGCGCGCGCGAAATCAGCGAGAGACACCGGCATCGTTACGAGTTCAATCGCGAGTACGAGGAGCGACTTACCGCCTGCGGACTGCGCATCACCGGCCAGACCCCCGACCAGACCTATGTGGAGATTTGCGAGATTCCGGAGCATCCGTGGATGTTGGGGTGTCAGTTTCACCCGGAGTTCAAAGAGTAAGCCACTGGAGCCGCATCCGTTGTTCAAGGCTTTCATCGGCGCGGCGTATTGTTACCGGAGCCAGCGGTTGGCGCCGTTGGCGCGGCAGGTGGAGGCGGAGTACTCGCGAGGGGATTGATCTGGAATAGAATTGGGTAAAATTGAGAGCAAGGGAGGTGGCTAGGATTGAAAACGCTGGACGTAAAACAGAACATCCTGGATGATGCCGGATTCGCCTATAATTTTGACCGAATGGTCTACTTCAACCGCAAGAGCCGGAAGATCTTCAGCGTGGAGTTTGTGGATGATCAACCTGAGGAGGTTCTTGAACGCAAGATTCGCGAAGACACGGGGGGAAAGGAATGGAAGTTTTATTTCAACCGGGAACCGTCTGAACTCGCGAAACGGGAGATCGAGGCGACGCTTGGCTGAAGCTGGACGCACTGTCGAGGATCGCTTGCGAGAAGAGTATTTCACCCTTCTGCCCGAAATCTGCCGAGTTGCCGATCAGCTCGAAGCGGAAATTAGGTATCTCTTGCTGCCGATCTCCGGAAGGCTGCACCGATACGAAAGTCTGGCGGTCGAAAGCCGGGTCAAGTCTTGCGAAAGCGCACTGGACAAGCTTCGGAGGCACCAGGAGACCAGGGATTTCAAAGACCGCCCGCCGGAGACCTACACCCTAACAAGCTTGAACGATCTTGTCGGGGTTAGAGTCCTCGCGTTTCCGCGGAATTGGTTGGTGGATATCGACCGCCGGTTGCGCAGTGCCTTTCCCAACTGGACCCCGGACCCTGTCGAAGACGATGGCGAGGTTCAGGCGTTCAAATACCACGGGTACTGCGCCCAGGCCAGCCTGAGGGTTAGGGGAGAATATCAGGTGGTCTCGATGCTGACCGGCCTCTTTTGGAAAGTGGAGCATGCGGCGATCTACAAACCCGCTGCCCGGCTCGCGTGAATCGCCCAACACCGCGGCATGCGGGAGCGCACCAGAGATGTCGTTAAGGCGCTCCGGGCGTTTGAAGAGCAATTCGAGGCGCTGGCTCGCCAGGAGTAATGCGCAGGCCACCCGGTCACTTCGTCAGACGATAGGGCTCAACTCCGACGTCTCCAAAAGCAGCCGTGCCTCGCCGCTGTTTACCGCCTCGAATTCCACGGCATAAAATCCGAACGCCAGCACGATACGCGTCCTGAAGCAACAAAGACGATGCTCGCCGGGCGCGACGGAGAAAAACAAATACGACGTGCCGTAGTTCGCGCCGATCCAGGAACCGTCCAGCCGACTCTCACGGTTGCCGGACCGCAGGAAGCGGGCGGCACTTCCGCCGGTTGGTCCGCGGCGGGACCCGGCCACGCCAGGAGAATTCCCACCAGTAGGGTTCATTTTTAGCCTTGTAGGTATTAGGGCGTGTTAAATCTCCGGCTGCGTTTCCAGCCTTATCCGCGGGATAATAGGTTCTCACCGTACAATGAACACGCTTGAACAGAGTCTCGCCGAAGTCAGGGCGCGCATCGCCAGGGCGGCGGACCGCGCCCACCGCGACCCCGCGCAAATCATGCTGCTGGCCGTCACTAAAGTCTTCCCGGCCCAGGCTATTCGCGACGTCTATGCGCTGGGCCTGCGCGAATTCGGTGAAAACTACGTTCAGGAATTCGAGGGTAAGCTGCCCGAGGTCGGCGGCCTCGCCGGCGCACGATTCCATTTGATCGGGCACCTGCAGAGCAACAAGAGCGCGCGCGCAGCCGAGATGTTTCATTGTATCCAGACCGTGGATTCGCCGAAACTGGCGCGGCGCCTAGACGAAGCCGGCAAGCCTCTCGACGTGCTGCTCGAAGTCAAGCTCTCGCCCGAGCAAGCCAAGGCCGGCGCGGCGCCCGAGGAACTTCCCGGCCTTATCGCCGCGGTGCGCGATTGCGCGAACCTGAGGCTGCTCGGCCTGATGACCATGCCGCCATGGTCGGACGACCAAGAACAGTCGCGCCCTTATTTCCGGCGCCTGTGCGAACTCGCCGCACAGCACGGATTGCCGCAACTCTCGATGGGCATGTCGCACGATCTGGAAGCCGCCATCGAAGAGGGCGCCACTATCGTGCGCGTGGGGACCGCGCTGTTCGGGAAGCGAAAGAAACCGTGAAGGTCGCATACTTCGCGCCATTGCCGCCCGCGCGCACCGGAGTGGCCGACTACGCGGGTGCGCTGCTCACCGCCCTGCGCCGGCATGGAAACGTGGAGCCCCACGCGCGCCACGGAGATGTCGCGCTCTATCACCTGGGCAACAATCAACTGCATCGCGCGATCTACCGGCGCGCCCTGGCGCAACCCGGCGTGGCGGTGCTGCATGACGCGGTACTGCATCATTTCTTCCTCGGCGCGCTGGACCGCGCCGCCTATGTCGATGAATTCGTCTACAACTACGGCGAATGGCATCGCGGGCTGGCGGAAGATCTCTGGCGTGCCCGCGCCAGTTCGGGGTTCGACCGGCGCTACTTCGATTACCCGATGTTGAAGCGCATCGCGGAACGCGCGCATGCGGTCGTAGTGCATAACCCAGCAGCGGCCCGCATGGTCCGCCAGCACGCGCCCGGCGCCGCCGTGGTCGAGATCCCACATCTGTTCGCCCCACCCGAACTGCCGCCAGGTTGGGAAGTGATCCGCATGCGGCAGAGCCTGGGCGTCCCCACGCACGCATTTCTCTTCGGAGTGTTCGGCTACTTGCGCGAATCCAAGCGGCTTTTCGCGGTGCTGCGCGCGTTCCACCGGCTGCGGCAAACGCAACCGGATAGCCGCCTCTTGATCGCGGGCACCTTCGTTTCGTCCGACCTGGCGCGCGCCGCCGCTCCCTTGCTCAGCGCGCCGGGAATCCTACGCCTGCCGTATCTCGCCGAGCGCGATTTCTGGCGCGCCGCACTGGCGGTGGACGCCTGTATCAACCTGCGGTATCCCGCCGCCGGCGAAACCTCCGGCATCGCCATCCGGCTGATGGGCGTCGGCAAGCCCGTCCTGCTGACCGATGGCGAGGAGAACTCGCGTTATCCGGCGGCGGCCTGCCTGCGCATCGAACCCGGCGTAGCGGAAGAAGATTCGCTCTGGCACAACATGTTTCTGCTAACATCGATGAAAGAATGTGCGGGTGAAATCGGACTGCGCGCGTCCGGGCACATCGTCGAGCGTCACCGGGCCGTTCAAATCGCTGAACAGTATTGGGACACATTGTGCGCCTATCGCCAGTAGTGCCGCTTCTGTGTGCCGGGGTGTTGTCCGCGGCGCCGGAGGAGATCGGAAAGAGCCTCGACATTGCCGTGCCTATGCGCGATGGAGTGCGCCTCTCCGCGAATGTTTTCCGGCCGGAACCGCCGGGCCGCTATCCCACCATCCTGGTGCGTACGCCCTACGGCAAGGGAGCCGGCATCTCTCCGAATTATGCGCCGTTCGTCGCGCGCGGCTACGCCGTGGTGGTCCAGGATGTGCGCGGGCGTTACGCATCGGAAGGCTTGTTTCGGCCCCTCGAAGAGGAGCCGGCCGATGGCGACGACACCCTCAACTGGATCGCGCGCCAGCCTTGGTCCGACGGCAAAATCGGCATGCTGGGCGGTTCCTATCTGGGAATCGTGCAGTGGAAAGTGGCCGCCCTGAACAACCCGCATTTGAAAGCCATTTTCCCATCGGTTTCCGGCTGCGACGATTATCGCGACCGGTTTTATTCGCCGGGCGGCGCCATGAAGCTGGGCCAACGCCTGCTGTGGATGTCGGAGAACATGCGCGCGCCGCGTTTCCATCCGGATTTCGGCAAGTTCGTGCTGCACCTGCCGCTGCGCACGGCCGACGTGGCGGCTACCGGGCAGACTTCCAGTATGTTCCAGGAAGCCGTGCGGCATCCGGCATACGATGCGTTCTGGAAATCCATCAGCGTGCGCGAACAGCTCGATAAGATCCGCGTGCCCGTATTTTCGGTGGGCGGATGGTTCGACAATTTCGTGGAGAGCGATCTGGACGCTTACGAACGATTACGCAAGAACTCAGGTGTGGACCGCATACTGATCGGACCGTGGCCCCACAATAAGGAGGCGAAACTGGATGGCGTGGATTTCGGAACGGATTCGCACGTGGCGCTAAACGGCATCCAGATGCAATGGTTCGACCAGTTTCTGAAAGGCAAAGACACGCCGCTGCTTTCGCAACTCCCGGTGCGCGTGTTTGTGATGGGCGCCAATCGCTGGCGCGATGCGCGGGAATGGCCGCTGCCCGCGCGCCAGGAGCGATTCTACCTGGCCAGCCGCGGCCACGCCAACACGCGGGCGGGGGATGGCAGCCTACGCCGGCGCGCGCCCGCGGATGAGGCTGCCCAGGCCGGCGCGGTTGACCGGTTCGTATTCGATCCGCAAGATCCCGTGCCCACGGTAGGCGGGGCGGCCTGTTGCAATCCGAAGGTATTTCCTTGGGGACCCAAGGACCAGCGCGCGGTGGAACAGCGCCGCGACGTGCTCGTGTATACCACGGCTCCGCTGCGCAAAGACGTGGAAGTCGTCGGGCCGGTGCGGGTGGTGCTGTACGCCGTCACTTCCGCGCGCGACACCGACTTCACCGCCAAGCTGGTGGACGTGTTTCCCGACGGCCGCGCGCGGAATCTGACGGACGGCATCCTGCGGCTGCGCTACCGCAAATCGCTGGAGAAGCCGGAACTGGCGCGGCCGGGCGAGATTTGCAAGCTGACGATTGACGCAGGCGTGACCGGCAACGTGTTTCAAAAAGGCCATCGCATCCGCATGGAAATATCGAGCAGTAATTTTCCGCGCTTCGATCGCAATCCGAATACCGGCGAGCCGGTGGCCGATGCGACCGAGCTGCGCAAGGCCGCGCAGACGATTTATCACGACGCGCGGCGGCCATCCTACTTGCTGCTGCCGGTGCTCGAAGATTGATGGCGCGCGCCGCCGAACATTTGCGATTGCAGTGGTGGGCAGGCGGTTTCGGCGGCCGTAGTTGAGGTTCGCTCGCCGAAGAGCGGGCCTGCGAGGCCCGCGCAGGCTGCGAGCCTGCCCCACTAAGGCGCTTTCCATTTCTGAAAATGTACAGACACCAAGCGGCGAGTGCGCGAAGATTGACTTTGGACCGTCCGGCGCGGTATTTTTCAGTTATAGCTTTAGACGGCGCGGTAGCCAAGTGGTAAGGCCAGGGTCTGCAAAACCCTTATTCGTCGGTTCGATTCCGACCCGCGCCTCCAGTGTTTTCAACATAACCTATTGAATCGTGTGCTTTGCCGGCGAGATCTCGTTTGCTCTGCTTGCGATGGAGATCTCGTAACTCACAATCCCGGTCTGGGACAGTGGACGCAGCGGTTGGCCGGCTTCGCTGCGCGATTTGCCCCCGCGATTACTATATAACTTAGAGCTTGAACTCGGTGTCTTTGGGTGCCGGGTTGGACCGCGCCTGCAACGCCATGCCGACCAACGAGGCGATCAGAATCGCGGGGTACAGTTGCCCGATGAGCGCTTCTGCCGTAGTCAGCGATCGCGCAATCCGATGTACTGGATAGGCGTCACCGTAGGATACGGTTGTAAGGGTTTCAAAGCTGAAATAGATCAAACGGGAGGGTTCGCCCGTGGCAACTCCGGCGGCCAGCGGCGTTTGGAAATGGATGGCGCCCGGAATCATTTCCAGGAGCAGTTTGTAACCGAACGCCCAAGTCACGCCGATCAGCAGGTAGGCGGCAATGCCGCCCATGACCCGGTGCACGGAAACTGGGCCGGGAAGAAGAAACGTCTGCTTCAGCGTCATGACCACTAGAATGGCCATGCAAAACACCTTGAGGACAGTGTCCCAGGCCCTGGGGCTGAACGAGGGGTCAAATTCGACGATCAGATCCGCCGTGAATTCCACGATGTTCAGCACAATGATGAGGGACATGAGCATCCGCCTGTTGACCGTCGCGATTGCGCCGGAGAGGAGCATGAGCGCGAAGGTCAGGTCGATGGCAATCCGCCCAGGGCGCGACTCGCCGACCATCGGAACGACGATAGTCATAAGCACCAGAAATGCGAGGAAGAAGCTTAGATGTCGATCCTCACGCCAGAAGCCGGGAAACCGTATATCAGGCACGTAATTTTCTCCTTTGGCATTCGCCCGGTTGCGCCGTTGCGCGCAGCGCAGAGACGATGCATGAGCGAAATCGGTACAGACGCGATTGCCCCGACCGCGAGGTTGCCCCGAAGGTTCTGCCGGACGACAAGACCAATTCAGCATCCGTGCTGGGCTTTGTGTTCATCAAGAGCGCGGCGTGCTTTGGCGCATTCGACCCGCGCGGCTTTTGAAGCCGCCAGACCTTTGACCCATTCGTCGCCGGTCTTCGTGCCGAGGTTTTTCAGGGCCGCGCGGAGGCATCTAACAGTAGCAGAATATTCATCTCTCAGGCGTATCTTCTCTGCGCAGACCATGCTCGACTAACCCTCTGCAGCCACGTTTGGCCGTTCATTTTTCGCATGTTATCATGCCACCGGGTCATGGCACGCGCGACGCGACGCCCGCGTCGCCTGCCGCGTCCTCCCGGCGCCGAGCCGCCGGCCATCCCGCCCCTCGACGCCGGCCCATCGCGCGCGCCGCGGCGTCGAAGCGGTACCGCAGCCCGGCGACCGCCGGCGCGCGGATGGGCGACGCGATGGGCGACGAGACGCTGTGCAAGCCAGGGCCTTCATCCCGCCGCGAGGGCGCGCCCGCAGCCCGAAGCGATCACCACGCCCGAGCGACGGGCGCCGGAGGCGTGCGAGCTGCAGGCCACGCGCGATTCGCGCGCCGCCCGCGTGCCCCTTCCACGATGCGCCACCGACCGAGTCGCCGCCGACCGTGATCCATCGTAAGCGCGGCCGATGTCCCGCGCCCGCCGCCCGTCGTCCGTCGACCGTGGCCCGCGCGGATGAGGTTGTAAGCGCGCGCGTGAAACGCGGCCACGGTCGTCCTGCGCGTCACGCGGCGGGCAAGGGTCAGCGTTTCTCGGTTTACGCGCTGAGATTTTTCAAAACGAGGGTCCAAGCGGCTGTATACGGGATGGTACCAGTTGCAAGAGGGCGCCGCCGCGAATCGGATCGCGGTGTCGCCGCAGGGCGAAGCGGTGGTCATCACCACATCCGGAATCGTGTGGTACGACTTAGCCGGCGGCATATTTGACGAAACTCCTCCCGGCTGCGCGAGCAGCGTGGCCGCGGGATCGTACTCCGACCCACTGGCGGCGCCGTATGCCGATGTTTGGATCACCGGCTGCGGTAACGTGAACAACCAGGGGGCGAAGATCTTCCAATTGCAGAACGGGACAGCGTGGGTGCAGATTCCCGCGTTGCATCGCAGATTTCGATAACACCGGACACGGGCGTGGTGTGGGCGGTCACTCTGACCGGGGAAATCTTCGAAAACTAGCGGTTGCGAGCGCAACCTGCGTTTTTCCCTGGCTTGGCTGGGCCAGCGGCTGCGCCCAGCGTGAAGGCTATGCTTATGCGCCCCGCTGAGTTGGAGCGATTTCGCACCGCGGAAGAGATCTTCCACGCGGCGGTAGAGATGTCGGCGGCGAGGATCGCGACACGCTGGGTTTCATGGGTGCGATCCTTTGTTACGGCCGTCTACCGCCTCTTAGGGCGCGGTTTTGGAAAAATCTCAGGCCGCGCGGCGCGCCCGCCTTACCGCTCGCAACGCCCTCGCGGCGCATGAAGGCCCCCGGCCTCGGACAGCGTCTCGTCGCCGATCGCGTCGGCCATCCGTCCGCCGGCATCGCGCTGCGTGAACCGCCAGCCGCGCTCCTGGCCTGCGGCGGCGCCGGTCCGAGGCCGGGGCGCTCACATCGATGGGCCACGTCGAGGGGCGGGATGGCCGGTGCGATTCGGAAATCGCGATCATCATCAATTAGGAATGGCGATCGTCATTCGCGTTACCATCAAAGATCGACCTAACCGTTCGCGCAAGTGCAGCGGTGGATTGCCCGATCAACAGGAGGCTTATGAGCGACCGGATGGATTTGGAGATTGTTTGTCCGAACGACCACAACCAGACAGTCACATTCAGTCGGGAAGGGTTCGAAGAAGCGCTGAAAACCGGTGCGTTGGTGTTCCACTGTAATACCTGCGACACGGACTGGCCTCCTTCCCATGAAGACATCGCCAACATTCGAAAGCATCTGTCGAAGGATTCAAGCTAGGACTGGAAAGGTTCGGTAGCGCCTCCCCCTCCTCCTGGAACTGTTCATTCAGCCCGCGAAGCCTCAATCGTCCATCGCCGCGCGCACTCGCTCGGTGACCTCGGCTGCAGTCCATTCGAACGGCACGGAAATATCCACCGCCGGGTATGACGTGATCCGCACGGCGAACTTACGTCGGTCCGGCGTGGCCACGATCCAGCGCCTCGAAGAGCTTGCTCAGATGCTTGCCGGCCGCCACGACCGCCGCCTCCAGTTCGGCCCGGCGATCGCGCGGGATGGTGTCGGAATCGAAAATCGTGATGGGCATGAATCACGATTTTCGCACCTTCGCCGTAGCCCATCCGCGCGTGGGCGGTCGCGGCGACGGACGATGGGCGGCGGAATTTGCCGCCGCCATCAGTCTGCGCGAAGCGCCAGCCGTGCGCCTGGGGCTGCGGGTGGGGCGTCGTGGAGGGGGCACGGCCGCCGCCGCGGGCGGGGGCAGGCTGCGCGAAGGTAACGGTCTCAATTACTCCGGTCAACGGCAGCCTGCAGCCGCAGACCGAGATCCACAAAATCCGAATCGGTGAGTTGCCGCGCGCTTTCTTCCCCCGCGTCGAGCGCGGCAGCCGGTACGCCGCGGCGCAGGGCCTCCCGCTTCATATCGTCGAGATATTGCGGAGTCAAATCGAACGAGTGGGCGCGGACGTCTGGAAGAAAAGTTGGATCGGCGCCCAGCGCATCGTCGATGATGGCGGCCAAGCAGCCGGCGCGTAGGGACAATTTGACGTATCCGCGGGTCATGGCTTGGTAGTGCCTGAAAGGTGCGTTTCAGGCACTACCCATGGCTTCACCTTATGGGGCTCTTCTTAGGTTCGTATACACTCAGCCGCCATCCCCATTCGCCCGCGGGCGGTCGCGGCGACGGACGACGGGCGGCTGGCGCGGGAACCGGCCGCAGCCATCAGGCTGCGCGCTGCGCCGTCCCGAGGCCGCCGCGCTCGCGATGGGCCACGTCGCGCGGCGGGATGGCGGCGGTGCAGCGTGGAAGCCGGTATGGCCGCCATGCGCGGCCGGAGGTTCACTCCTGGTGTGCGGATCGGGAATGTGAGATTCGTTTGGATTTAACCGTAGCTTTTCTGCAACACTCTGCATCAGCCCTACTGTATTCCGCGGAATCTGGCGCCGGAACTGGCCGCCGGTGGCCGGTGGTTTTGGTCTCCCCTTGGGTCGCGTCTAGCCATTGGATGCCCGGCGGTGCGTTGTGGAAGGGGCGCGGTCGGGCGCGGGCGGCGTGCCGCGCGCGGCCTAATGCTTCGGCGCTGCTGACCTCACGGCCCCTGCATGTAATACCGGCGGAGGTGCTCTCGCATCTCGCGCCGATTTCGCTGGCGGCGGGCGTGCACCCACCATGGCGTCAACGGGATCGTCCTCAAGACACGCAGCATCCAGCGCACCGCTATAGTCTGCTCCTGCTGGGCCTGGGTGTCAATCGCCTCGCGGTACCGCACGTACTACACACATGTCGCCCTACCGCTCCGCACGCCTCCAGCGCCAGGCGCGCCGGCGGGGTCATCGCGTCGAGCAGCGTGCATCGGCACGGCCGGAAGCTTGGCCGGAGTCTTGCTACGAAAGTAACTCAGCTCGAACTTCTTGTTCGCCGCGGTGTCTAAGTAGTGAGAAAGGCTCCTGGGATCTTACGATGCGAACAATCGTTGCCTGTCTTTTCTTGGCCGCCACGGCGCTGGCGGCGAATGGCGTCACCGGCAAGTGGCGCGGAACCATCACGACGGACAACGGGCAGATGCCCGCCTACCTGGCGCTCGAACAATCCGGGGACAAGGTCACCGGTCTGGCCGGCGGCAGCGAGAAAATGGTGTTCAAGATCACAGAGGGCAGCCTGAAGGGCGACCGTCTGACTGTCGCCGCGTCGCCCGCCGAAGGCACTGTCCTACGGTTCCTCCTGAAGCTGGACGGAGATTCCCTGGAAGGCGATCTGGAAGAGAACGGCAACGTCACGGGCACTGCCAAGCTGACTCGCGAAAAGTGAGCTGGCTGCTGGCGACGTTGCGCCAGCCCTCAAACGTCACGTAGCGCTCGCTGCGCCTGTCAACTGGGCCAAGCGCCACCCGTGCCCCTGGGATGCGGGCGCGCCGGTCCGAGGCCGCGGCGCGCACGATGGGCCGCTGCCCAGTGGTGCACCGTGGATGGAAGGTGCCCGGCCGCCGCTCGGGCGTGGTCATCGCGGCGCGCGGCGCGCATCCCCATCCTGGCGGTCGCGAGCAACGGCCACCGGCACCAGCATGTTAAAGTGGCATTGCTTCTAAACAACATGCGACCAATTCCATTGCTACTGCTGGCCGCAGCATCGTGCCTGGCCCAGAACGCTGTGACGATTCGTGTGAACGCGGCCGAGGCGGTTGGCCCGTTCAAACCAATCTACGCCTATTTTGGTTACGACGAACCGAACTACACATACACGAAAAATGGCCGGAAACTCGTGAGCGAGTTAGCGGCGATGAGCGCAGGGCCGGTGTACATTCGGACCCATTTCATGCTGGCTACGGGAGACGGAACGCCGGGGCTGAAGTGGGGGTCCACGAATGCGTACACAGAAGACGCCTCGGGAAGGCCGGTGTACGATTGGACGATCACGGATCGCATCTTCGGCACGTATTTGCAAGCGGGCGCTGAGCCGTTTGTCGAGATCGGCTTCATGCCGCAGCCGCTTTCGTCGAAGCCGGAACCGTATCGCCCAACCTGGATTCCGGGCGCGGAGAACCGGGATTACTCCATGGGATGGTCTTTCCCGCCCAAGGATTACGGCAAATGGGGCGAGTTGGTCTACCAATGGGCGAAGCACAGTGTGGAGAAGTACGGGAAGGAGCAAGTGCAGTCATGGTATTGGGAGGTATGGAACGAACCCGATATCTCGTATTGGCACGGAACTCCGGAGGAATACGACAAGCTGTACGACTACGCGGCTGCGGCGGTGAAGCGTGCGCTTCCCTCGGCGAGAGTCGGCGGACCGGCCACCACGGGTCCGTCTGGCACGAAGGCTGGGGTGTTCCTGCGCCAGTTCCTGGAGCACTGCGATCACGGCAGCAACTCCGCAACGGGCAGAACGGGCGCTCCGCTCGATTTCATCACATATCACGCCAAAGGCCGGCCCTCCGTGGTGGATGGTCATGTTCGCATGGGTATCGCTAAGCATGCCGAAGACGTGGACCAGGGATATGCCATCGTATGCGCATTTCCGAAGTTCGAGACCCTGCCAATCGTGCTGAGCGAGTCTGACCCGGAAGGATGCGCGGCATGCTCGGCGCGCGTTTATCCCCAAAATGCCTATCGCAATGGCGCACTGTACGCGTCGTATACCGCGGCGATGATCAAGAACATTTTCGACTTGGCGGACCGACGGCACACGAACATCGAGGGCATGCTGACCTGGGCCTTCGAGTTCGAGGATCAGCCGTACTTCGATGGCTTTCGGACGCTGGCGACGAATGGCATCGACAAGCCGGTGCTGAACGTGTTCCGCATGGCTGCAATGATGCGAGGCGGTCGCGTGAAGACGGAAAGCAGTGGCCGCACGCCGCTCGACACCATGCTCGCCGAGGGCGTCCGCGGCAATCCAGACGTAGATGCACTCGCCGTTCGTTCGGCCCGGGGGATCTCCGTCCTTACATGGAATTATCATGACGACGATATGCTGGCCCGCGAGGCTCAGGTGCGGTTGGAGATAGCGGGCCTGCCGAGCACTGCTACGCGAGTTTTGGCACGCCACTATCGAATCGATGAGACTCACAGCAATGCCTGGACGGTGTGGAAGGCGATGGGATCTCCGCAGCACCCGACGCCAGAGCAGTATGCCAGTCTGGAAGCGTCCGGGCAGTTGCAGCTCGCGGACTCTCCGTGGTGGGTGGATGTACGAGTTGGCGCAACGAAGCTGGAGTTTTCGCTCCCACGCCAGGCTGTCTCTTTATTGGAACTGAGCTGGTAAATAAGACTCGTACAGTTGTGGTCATCGCGTCGCGCGGCGGGCGCGCCGGAACGATGGTAGGAAATGCGGGCGCCTTCCGCGCGGCGCATCCCATCCGCAAGCTGCCGGTCGCGTCGACGGCCAACAGGCGGCGGGAGCGGAGCCGGGCCGCACGGCAGTTCGTTCAAACTGCGCGAAGCGCCAGCCGTGCTCCTGGGCCGTGTGCCGCCCGGCCCGAGGCCGCGGCGCTCGCGATGGGCCACGTCGGGCGGCGGGACGGCCGGGTGGTGCGTCGTGGAAGGGGCACGGCTGCCGGTGGGGGCGGCGTATCACGCGTGGCCTCCTCGCCTATCGCCCGCCCATCCGCCCGCCGGCGATTCGCGGCGATGGACAGCGGGCTGCGGGCACCCGAACTGGCGGCCGGCAACAGACTGCGCGAAGCGTTAGCATCCACCAACGAAAACTCGGGCGAGGGTAGAAGTCGACAGAGATTGGCCAGTTAATCCATCAGTTAATCCCCCTTATCGGACGCTATTTCTGAGCGTGCTTCCTATCGCAATCCGGTGGCTAGCCTCATCGCCGTCGCATGAATCTCACTGGAGTTGACGGCGAACACCGTACCCCACCCATTGCCTCCGTAAGGGGATGCCCCGTAAAGGATGCCATCGGCGCCAAGCGCCGCGCCGCCGAACATGCCCTCCCCATCCGCGCCGCCCTTGAAGCTATACAGCGCGGTGAAAGTGGCGGCCGCATCGATCTCGAACACGCCGCCGCAACCGTAATTGCAATTACTGCCGTTGAAGAAGCCGCTTCCATTCGTGCTGCCGTAGATATCGCCTTCTGAATCCGGAATCAAACTTCCTTCGGGGCCCGAGCCGTCCGCCCCGCCCGTAAAAGAATAAAGCGTCGTGAGTTTGCCGGAAGCGTCCAGTTTGAAAACTGCTCCGCAACCCGGAGCTTGTCCGATGCAAAGGGAATTGGTGTAAGCCTCCTTGCCGGTCCCAAGATCCAGCTTGTAAATGGTCCCTAAATTGTGCGTGCCACCGTAGAATGCCGTGCCGAAAAAGTTGCCCTTCTTCAGCACCAAAGGGCCGAACTTAGGTCCACCGCCGTTCACATTGTGGAAGGCCACCAACGTCGAGATTTCCCCTGCCGGGTCCAGCTTAAGAATGGTTCCATCGCCGCCTGGGCCATAAAAGTAAGCGCTTCCGTATGAGTTGCCTTGATTGTCGCGGACTAAGGTGGCTTGTGGCCCCTGTCCGTTCACTGCCGTCAAGCTGTAAAGGTTCATCGCGCCCGAAGGCTGAAGCTGAAACAGCGCGCCTCTTCCAAAGGCGCCGTCCATGTCGGCCGCGCCGTAGAGATTGCCAGCCGAATCGCGGACCAGTCCCGCGTCGGGACGCGCGCCATCCGACGTTCCTCCCAGAAAGGCGTGCAGCACAGTCTCCTGCCCGGTCTTGATATCCACCTGGAAGATGACCCGCTCTCCGCCCATGCCTCCGAGCCAGGTAGTTCCGTACAGCATCCCTTCGTGGACCAAAGGAGAATCCCACGGGTGGCGTACCAAGGGCGGAGGGCGCCCGCAGCCGTGATGTGCAGGGCTTTCATTCGCTGGATGGTCGGACCACTTGCCCCGGCACCGCACGCATGGCTCGTCCGACGAGGATGAATACGGCTGCACCCGTGAGAAAGATAAGCGCGGTGATCCAGGCTTCGCGAGCGGTATTAAATTGTTCCACCGGCAAAACGTTTAGTACGGCAATCTCGTTGGGATTCGCTGGATTGACCAGGACGTCGAGTTTCGAACCGGGCCCGTGCGTGGCCACCCATTCTTCGATCTCGTTCCGGACGCCGGCGATCCGGTTGCTGGTGGTGTGGAGGGTGAATTGATATGGGCGCGCTTGGAATTCGTAGCTCAGGCGGCAGCGTAGCGAGAATGCCGCCCCGACGCCATGCCTGGCAGACGGGCGGTGCACGTCGAGCGCGCAAGTCTTGACGTTCGCTGGCGTCTCAACCCAGCGCGAATCGATGACGTGCTCCCGGTAACCTCGCCACAGCGCGGTGATCAGCACCAGCAGGCCGCAAAACGACATGAAGCAGCCAACCAGAATGCCTATCCCGCCAATGGCGGCTTTACGCGAATTGGTGACGATTTGCATTTACTCTCGGCGTGGACGGATGTAGTGGAACCGTACCAGATAGATGTTCTCGCCTTTGCCGTGCTTCGCCACCTTGAGAAGATCGACGACACCCAGGAAACCCGACTCGCGCGCCAACTCGCCAGTGATATCCGGTAGACCTATTGGCTTAATCGAGTCCACGTCGATCTCACCTTCTTCCATCCGGTACCGGTTGCCGACTTGGACGTGGGGCCGCACCCACCCTGAGGAGAGTTTACACCCGGCCGAGGATAGAAGTCTGCGCCGAGCCTGTCGCGATGCGATTTGGACCGGCCATGGCGCGGTCGAAATCTCATATCGAGGAATACGCCATTGGCAACACGATGTATTGTTTCTGGCTGGCCAGCGAGACCTCCACCGCACCATTTCGCTTGTGTGATTGCCGCGGCCTCGCACCGGCGCAAGTCCCGCAGCCCAGGAGCAGGGCTGGCCCTTCGCGCAGCCTGATGCCGGCGCCCGGTTCCGGCGGCAGCCGCGTGAGAAACCATGCCCGGACCCAACACGGCTGCCGGCAAGATCTGGGAACGCGTGGCGGGCGGGACGGCCGGAGGCGCATCGTGGAAGGGGCAGGCGCTCGCGGACCTCCATCACCAGTCGCTCGGGCGTGGTCACCGCGTCGGCGGCTGGCGCCGGTCCGAGGCCGCGCCGCTCACGATGGCCTGCGTCGAGCGGCGGGACGGCCAGCGGTGCACCGTGGAAGGGGCACGGGCCGCCGGCGCGGGCGAATCTTCTATCGCTCGACCTTGAAGCCGATTTTCACGGTGACCTGGAATTCCTGCACCTTGTTCTCCGCGATCCTGCCGCGCTGTTCGACGACTTCGAACCAATCCATGTGACGGATGGTATGGGCCGCCTCGGCGACAGCGGCTCTTACGGCTTCGGCGAAGCTGACGGGCGAGGTGCCTACGACCTCGGTGATCTTGTATGTTCCAGGCATGGAGCGTTCCTCGAATTCTCGTTCGGGCATATCGTATCATGCGGTGTCCGATTTGAGGTTTTCACGGCGGGACGGCCGATGGTCCATCGTGGAAAGGGGCACGGCCGCCGGCGCCGGCGGCCTATCACCCGCTGTCTGACAGCTCGCTCGCCACCAGCGCCGGCCGCGCGGGCGTGGTCATCGCGTCGAGCGGCGTGCGCCTGGACGATGGTGGGAAATGCTAGCCTTCCTCGCGACGCATCCGCCCATCCACACGTTGGCGGTTGCGGCGACGGGCAACGGGCTGCGGGCTGCGGACGGCGGCGGTCCGACGCGGCTGCGCTCACGATGGGCCCGCGTCGAGTGGCGGGGCGGGCCGCTAGTAGTGCAGCACGGGGGGGCCGACAGATTAATTTGTCCGGACGTCAGCGCCAAACGCCGGGCGCGGGCTGCATACCCGGTGCGACGGCGCCCCCGATTTAGCCAAAGCCTAGCCGCAGGGATCAGGCAGTTACGCCACTCACCTATACCGTTAGATTCCGGCGTACCACGCGTATCCACCTTCTGGAGACCCTGAGCCTAAGCCCTTTCCGAACCGTTTCAGGCTATCGGTCATGGTGAGGCGGGTGATGTATTTGACGCTTTTGTAGCCGAGTTGCCGGGGAACACGGAGTCGAAGAGGTCCACCGAATGCGACGGGAAGCTCACCGCCATTCATGCCGTGCGCGACGAGAGTTTGAGGGTGCAATGCATCGGCCATGTCGATGCTTTCCCACCAGTCCGGTTGGATCGAACGGTAGACAACGTAGCGGGCTTGGGGGAAAGTCCCCACGACGTCCAGGATGTGCGAGAGAGGGACGCCCATCCATTCGGCTATATAAGACCAGCCTTCTTCGCACGCAAGATGAGTGATTTGGCGGCGACAGGGGAACCTCTTGAGTTCGCTGAGTGAGAAAGATGCCGGGCGAGCGACCATTCCATCCACGGTGAGACGCCAATCGGTGAACGCGCCCTCCTGAAAGCGTTTGAATGCGTCGCCCAAAGGAGCTACTTCGTTGGCGAACGGAGGGTTCGAAACCTGACTGGGCTTGAACTCACGCGCTAGGGAGTGGCGAGTCAGTATCCGCTGCGCGGCATATGTCAGTGTTTCGCCTGGCCCGTAGAGGCCGCCGCCATCGGGCGGGATGAGGCTATAACGCTGCGCGAGCTTCACAGCCGCCGCCAGCCCCGAGGCGCCCGCAGTTGCGACCAGTCCAGTGGTGATGAGTTTACGTCGTGAGAGCCTGCTCATACGCGCTCCATATCTGGGGCTGACCGCCCGGTGATCATCGCTCGCACCCGCTTTCGGAATCCGGTAAGACAAACCATAATGACGTGAACCACAAGAAAGAGCACAAGCAATACAGAGACGAAAAAGTTTATGGTGCGTGCGGATTGTTGGCCGCCCAAGGTAGCGACCGCGGCCGGAAACACGGACGCGATGGCCGGCGACATCGCCAGTCCAGTCCAGATGACCAACGGAAACAGAACGAAAATAACCAGCAGATATGTGAGCCGCTGAAGCGCGTTGTACGACCATGCCTCTTCCCCACTCGCCGGCCTGAGGCGCAAATGTTGAGCGACTACATTCGACAGCCCCCTCCAGGAGAGATCGGCGCGAGCGGGCAGCAAGTTCCGCCGGAAATGCCCTTGGAACAATGCGAAGACGACGTACAGCAAACCGGTAAATACAGCAACCCAGGCGGATTGGAAATGGAGATAACGGCTCCAGCCGTTCTGGTCGGGAAGCACGTAGCCGTAGCCGGTGGGGACGGTGGCTCTGGAGGCTGGTATAGGCAGTTTGAATAACGGAGGAGTTAGTACGTTGCCGGCTTCACCCCAATAGAAGCGCGGGTGAGAAACGAGAATTTCAATTCCGCTGACGAGCAGCGCCAGGAAACAGAAGGTTGTGATCCAATGCGTAACGCGAACGACGGCACTGTGCCGCGGACGAACCGTCGTGGCTGGCACAGCGGAAGCAGAAGTCGAGCCCCAGGTGGAATCGGCCATTGCGAAATTGTACCAATTGGCCATACGCTATGCACGCGAGCATGTCGCCCGAAGCGCCAGCCGTGCTTCGGGGCTGCGGGCTGCGCCGGTCCAACGCCGCGGCGCTCGCGAGCCACGGCCATGCAAGGCTTGAGCGCCCTCATGAAATCCGCAAATGTGCCGACCATAACGGCGATGCGTTGTTGCTCGAAGGGCGTTGCTCGATTGGATCGGCGTCCGGAACGACACAAAAAAACCTTTAGCGCGCGCGGCGGCATTCCAGTTAGATCCTTAAGCTATTGGCGGGCTCGTGTCCTGAAGGCTGTGCCCTACGAAACAAACACGTGCTCAAAAAGGAGAACAAGATTTCACAGTATTATCGCGCCTCGGGTGGCTCCCTCTGTGATAGACTTCTGTCTGAACGAGGGAGGTTGTTAACGATGTCGAATTGGTACGTTGCGGCACATCTTACCTTTCTAACCCGAATGAGTCTGTTTGGTCTAACGCTGTCAATCGCGACGCTGGCCCAGCCAGGCACGATCATCACTTTTAACGTCCCCGGCGCCGGCACAGGCTTTCAACAGGGCACTACAGCCACCAGCATCAATGCGGCCGGTGTCATCGCCGGTTACTACGTGGACTCGAGCGGTTCCGATCACGGCTTCATTCGCAGCCGGGATGGCGTGTTCACCGTATTCGATGCTCCCGGCGCCGTCGCTGGAACTCTTCCTTACGGCATCAACGACGCGGGCGCCGTCACAGGGTACTGCTTCGACGCCACGTTCATCGCCCAGGGCTTCGTCCGCAGCGCCGTCGGAGTCATGACCACGTTTGATATCCCTGTGTCTGGGGGCAGCGGAACCTACGCGTTCAGTATCAATGCCGCGGGCGCGGTCGCCGGATTCTACTTTCAAAGCGGTGAAAGCTTCAGCTTCATTCGCGACCCCTTCGGCGCCATCACAGCCTTCGAAGCGGCGCCCGGCGGGCCCGGCCTCAACGGCACCCGCGCCTCCAGCATCAACAATGCAAACTCAGTCACTGGCTTTTACAGCAATGCGGACCTACCCCAACATGGATTCGTTCGCGGTCCCTCCGGCTTCACGATTACGTTCCGTGCACCCGATGCGGGATTCTCCAATTTTCAGGGCACCAATGCGACCAGCATCAATGACGCCGGAGCCATCACCGGAGACTACATCGACTTCGCGGGCCACACGCAAGGTTTTGTGCGGAGTTCTGACGGTGAGTTCACCGAGTTTGGCGCACCGGGCACTAACGCGACGACTTTACCGACGAGCATCAACGACGCGGGCGCCATCGCCGGGTCTTACACGATCGCGGGCTTGAGCCATGGTTTCCTGCGCAGTCCCGGTGGCGTGGTTACGTCGTTCAACGCCCCCGGCGCGGGCGGAGCCGCCTATACCGGCACGTTCGGCACCGGCATCAACGACGCCGGCGCGGTTGGGGGATATTACATCGACGCTAATTCCGTCTATCACGGCTTTCTGCGCACGGCAGCGGCGCAATAAGCAGCCCGGGACAGAATTACCGGTTTCCGAGGATCGAGCGCCCGTTGCGTATGTGACCGGATGAGCCATGCACCCGCGGTGCACAGCGCGCCACCCGGCGCGCGATGTCCGTCTTAGCCGCGTTGAGCGGCGTGCGCCCTCGCGGCGCATGAAGGCCCTGCCCTTGGACAGCCTCGTCCTCCCCCATCGCGTCGCCCATCCGCACGCTGGCGGTCGCGGCGACGGACGATGGGCGAACCGCGCTGGAGTTCGCCGGCGGCATCGGGCTGCGCTACAGCCTAACGGAATAGCTGCCGACAAGACGAAACAGTGTACAGTTTCACCTGGCAGCATCGAAAGCCTCCGGTAGGCGACTGAGAATACGGCCGGGCGGCCTGCGAGGCCGCCGCAGGCTGCGAGCCTGCCCCACAACTCGGCTTTCATGCGCATTTGGTGGGCCCCCGGGGCCCATGGAGACAGGCACGAGAACCTGCGCCATGCCTTGTCCAGCCACCAGGAGGATTCGTGCGCGTTCGCACAGTCTTCTGCCTGCGCCAGTGCGACGCCTGATTAGGCAGCGAATATAATACCGGCAGAGGGAATCATCTGTGATCAGATCCAACGGCCCCGGCGACCAGGGCCGGCTAGACAAAGCAAAACGACGCCTCTCGATTGCGCGACTTCTGTTCTCAGCGGCGTGCTTCACAACGTTTTTTTCCCTGTCACTACGGGCGGATAGCTTTTCACTGGAGGCGTCACCGAGCACCGTGTACCTCAAGCAGGACGAGAAAGCAACCAGTACGATCACGGTTCACCCTTCGGGCGGCTTCAACGGCAGCGTCACACTCCTGGCATCGCGCCTGCCGGCGGGAGTTACGGCGTCATTCGATCCAGAGAGTACAACCAGCGCGAGCAAACTGGTGTTCGTAGCGGCCAAGGAGGCGACTACTGGATTGTCCTCAATCATTATCACCGGCACATCGGGTAATCTCACGCAATCGGTTGCCATCAGCCTGGCGGTGACCGCAGCAACCACCGTTCGGGATGAAAGCTGGAGCCCTGTCGTCCCCGGCCACGCCACGCCGCCAGCGGCGTATCGGCGCGGCCTATCGGCTCGCACCCTGCGCCAAGCGCGCGGGAGCGGTCACCCCTTGAAGCAGTTTGAGCCGCCGCGGCGCATGAATGCTTGGTCTCGCTCAGCATTTCCTCGCCGCTCACGTCCCCCATCCGCCAGCCGTTGCGCGCTGCGCCGGTCCGAGGCCGCGGGCGCACGATGGGCGCGTCGGGCGTCGGGCGTCGTGGAAGGGGCGCGGGCGCCGGTGCAGCGGTGGTCACCGAGCGTCTTAACCACCAGTGCGTGCCTGAAAAAGCGGGAGGCGGTACCGCCTTCCCCCTGAGCACGATGGTCTTAGAGCCAGCCTTTCTCCTGGCCGTCCCTCAGCAAGCGGCGGGCATATTGGATTCCGCTAAGAGCGTATCGTTTTCGGCGGCGCTGGACCCCGCCGCGCGCTTCCGCTAGGGCGTACTCCCGACAAACTTGGTCCCAATCAGGACCAAATACGTGAACCAAACTGCGGTTCCGCATTGGATCCCGCTGGTACGGTCCTATGTCCCATCATTACTCTAAGGGAAATAGCCGAATATCGCGGAAAAAGACCTCCGCGCCTTCCGATTGGATCAGGATCTTGCCTCTGGATGGATACGCATCTGAGCCTTCGTTCACCAGCTTACCATTCAGGTACTGTTTCACGTGGCCACCCTGCGCCACCAGTTCCACCAGATTCCACTCGCCGTGAGGCGTTTCGATCTCACCGTTCGGATCGCGGTATCCGGTCACGTTCTGCCAGGGCCCTT
The DNA here is from genome assembly GCA_050008575.1 of Bryobacteraceae bacterium. Classification (GTDB taxonomy): domain Bacteria; phylum Acidobacteriota; class Terriglobia; order Bryobacterales; family Bryobacteraceae; genus Bog-159. Next base: position 2,533 of record JBEKMJ010000027.1, on the reverse strand, counting down.
CGCCGAACCGGCGGATCCGGGCGGCCGAACCGGGAGGGCCGGTCTCGCGCTTCCCATCAACCCCGGTCAGGGCCGCGCCGTCCGTCATATAGAAATCGCCGGTTTGTCCCTCACAGATCTGAAATTCGATGGACGTCGGCCATACCTTCTGCTCCCCTTGAATGTGATACAGAATTCCGCTGTCACGCGCCATGCCCGCGCGCGGAGGGTGAGTGGCTTCACCCCACTTGAACTCTGCGCGCAGGTAATAGTTCGCAAACTCACGCTTGGTGATCAGGTAGCCGAACTCCGCGCCGGAGATGTGAATCAGTCCGTTTTCCACACGGAACACATGTTCGGGATCGGAGTTCAACCCTTTGGTCTTAAGGAAACTGTCGAAGGCGTCGAGGCTGGAGCCGTCAAAAAGGACGACGGCCGCGCCGTGCGGCGGGATATCCCGCGTACCCTGACCCGCCGCCTCTACAAATGAGGTCATGAAAAACACCGAGGCGATAATCACTCGGCAAGTGCGGTGTAAAGCTCTGTATATCATGCCGTTCGAAAGGCAATTCGCGGGCCGTCCAGATGCGTGTTGCAGGAGTGCAAGTTAGAGTCTTGGGGCAAAGAAACATCGCGAGCCAGGCCGCGAGGCGATTCACGAATTCACGAGATACCGCGACTTTGGGGTGGGGGAGCAAGCCTGCCCGCAGACACGCTTTCCAACGTGTCCAAGCCGATTGGCGTGCGCGCCGGAACGATTGTGGGAAAATGCGGCTGCCATCCGCGCGCCATCGCGGCTGGCGGCGGAATCGGGCTGCTCGAAGCGCCAGCGACGCTCCCTCGTCCCTTTGCCCAGCGATACGCAACGCGTCCAGTGGAAGCGGCCCGTAGACGTCGGCACAGATGAAAACGATAATCCGCCCAATCGGCCAGACACCGCTGCCGTTGTAGTAGTGAGAACTAATGGTCACATCGCAGGAATCACAGTTGAAAGATACGGGTGCCTGTTGATAAATCCCTCAGCACCAGAAAACAAAACAGGGCCCGCCTGGCTGAACCTTCTCCCCGACGGTTATCCGGGATCAGGGCGCCTTCCGTGTGGCGCGCATCCCTACGGCGCCCACACGTCCAGCGCCAGCGGCTCGGGCGCGGTCATCGCGTCGAGCAGCGTCCACCCTCGCGGCCGATGAAAGGCCCTGGGTTTGGACCGCGCCTCCACGCCCCTCGCGTCGCCCACCCGCCCGTCAGCGGTCGCGGACGGACGACGGGCGGCGGCGGGCACCGGACTGGCCGCTGGCACCGGGATCCGCGAAGTGCCAACGATGCTCGTGGGCCGCGGCCTGCGCCGGCCCACGGAGCGGCTTGCGGCTCCTGGCGCATTGGCATTCTCAATAGCCTCACCCAGAGGTTCACGGTATGCCTTCACTATTTTTTCACCCCCTCTTTTGCCATGACTGATGGTTGACGTTGCAGGATTGCCACACCCGTGCGCCGCCGCTTTTCCATCTTCCGCCCATGGCAACGGGGCGGGTGGCGCCGGAATTGGCCGATTACATCAGGCCGCGCGAAGCGCCAGCCGCGCTCTTGAGCTGCGGTCTGCGCCGGTCTGACGGCGCGGCGCTAGCGATTCGGCCACGTCGAGCGGCGGGACGGCGGGCGGTGCGTCGTGGAAGGGGCGCGGGCGCGGGTGGGCGGCGTGTCACGCGCGGGTTACCTCAACGCTGTGCCCTCTGAAAGACGTACAGGAACACGGTCAAACTCACACTCGCCAGCAAACCAACGAACGAGGTCAGTAGTTTCATCGCCGGACTAGCCCACGCGCGACGTTCAGAATGGTGCCGATGCCTTCTACCGTCAGGAAAACTGTGAGAACCATCATCCCGATCAGGGCAAAGAGCGCAGCGCCTTTCAAGCTCATGGTGAAAGTATACGCCTACCTGCGGTCACCGGCCCACGATGCCCTGTTCGTCGCTGCCGATCCACTGTCCCTGTGCGTAATAGCGGCGGAGGTGTCCCCGCATCTCGCGCCGGTTTCGCCGGCATCGGGCGTGCACCCACCACGGCGTTAACGGAATTGCCCTCAGACACCCAGGATCCAGCGCACCGCTATTGTCTGCTCCTGCCGATCCTCGGTGTCAATGCTTGGCCTGGCTGATCGCGTCGGCCCGCCGCACGCCTGCGGGCGTGGAGCGGCAGGAAGGCTCCGAGAATAGCAAAGCGAGTGGGTCAAGGTTCACGGATGATCGTAGCAGACCAACCTATCGCAGCACGCTCAAACCTGTTTTCGCAGGAATCAGGGGCTGATTCAAACGCGATCTGGGGGAACCCCGCCACGACGGCGTTCTCCGGGGCGGCTCGCATCCGGGTGACCGTGCTGCTCGGCGGCATTCTCGATCTCGGAATTTGCCTCACCTCCGACTAGAATGGCGGCCCCTGTAAAGTAAAACCATAGGAGCAGGATGGCAAGAGCTCCGGCGGAACCGTACGCCTGGTCGTATTTCGATGCCTCGTACGCCATATAACCGCGGAACAGTCCGGACGCACACAGCCAGAG
>JBEKMJ010000026.1:0-99835 GCA_050008575.1 Bryobacteraceae bacterium | reverse complement strand
TCTCTGATCGCAGCGCGAACATGAATTCAATAAGATCTTCCTGGGTTAAGGGGTAACAATCGGGGACCGGGCCCAAGGTGCCGAACAGGTGATAGATGGTGACTTCGCTTGCCGTAATCGGGGCCTCCAAATTCGGCTGATGTCTCAGCGAAAAACTCCGAACGTCGATATTAGTACCAGGGCGGGCCTCCTGCAACGCGTGATCCAATAAGGAGTCGAAAGTCGTGGTCACGAACAGCCGGAAGGCAAGAATGTTAGCCAATTGGGCCAACGGTTTTGGGGTCGGGGGACTCGGGCCCCTTTGCGAAACCCTGAGCAGCGCCGAGTACAAATCGTCGACGTGGCCACCATTCCGCAAGTAACGTCCGGCGACGGTATTTAGATCAGGGTGATCTGCTGCAGGGACCCCAACTTTTTGGGCGAGGCGCAGTGCGAGGTCAGAATAGTACGAGGTTTCACCCTGCGGCCTGGCATGGCAGATCCAGGGTAACAGGGAACTTGACCTGCTCTCTGGATCTGCGACCGTTAGGAGGGCAGGACCAACGACCGGGACCACAACGCCATCATCGATATAGTCGATCAATTGGTCCCACAAGACTTCTACGTCCAGCCCCATACACCCCTCCAAATGGTGTTATATTTTGCATCTTAAATTCTAATCGCAAATATATGGTGCGTCAAGGACCCGCAGGACCCGCATATGCTCTCCGCCTGTTCGCGACGATTCGCCGAATAGTGCTGTTCGTTTCTCCGGTGTAGACCAAGGGCACCTTCTGAATCCTATGTTTCCTACAATTTGGCTCTCGGTGCTGCGAAGACTGCGTCGCGCTACGCCAGAAAAACAACGATGGCCGGCGTCCCCACCGGCGTATACTGGCCCGTAAACGCGAGCGCGCTCGTCTTCCGATCAACCCGAAAGCAGGCGATCGCGTCGCTCCTTTGATTACAGGTGTAGAGGAACCCGCCGGTGGGATCGAAGGTAAAGCTGCGGGGATAGTCGCCGCGCGTCCATTCTTCTCCGCCAAAGGTCAGGCCGCCCGCATCGCCGATCGAAAACCACGCGATCGTGTCGTGCAGCCGGTTGGCGGCGTAAACGAATCGCGCGTCCGGGGAAATGCGCACTTCCGAAGTGAAACTCGTGCCGGCGAAACCCTTCGGCAGGCTGGAGACGGTCTGCTTCGCCGTCAGCCTGCCGCGTGCCGCGTCGTAATCGAAAGTCACCAGCGTGGAGGCCTCTTCCTGTAGCGAATACAGCCAGCGGCCATTCGGATGGAAGGCGAAATGGCGCGGACCGTCTCCGGGCGGCAGCGCGACCCACGCGGGATCGTTGGCCGAGAGCAAGCCGCGCGCCGCGTCGAACTTCCAGATCAGGATACGGTCCAGGGCCAGGTCGGCCGCCAGCACGAATCGGCCGGACGGATCGGCCTGGATCATGTGCGCATGCACGCTATCGTGGCCGCTGATCGCAAAACTGCCGGGCGGCGCGCTGGCGGCCTGCGCAGGGCCGACCGGGCCTTGGTCGTGTTTGACGTCCGTGGCTGGACCCAGTTCGCCGCGCGAAAAGACTGGCAGGACCGCGACCGTGCCTCCGGCATAGTTGGCGACCAGCACATATTTGCCGGAAGGGTGGACGCTCAGATGCGCCGGACCTGCGCCTTGCGAACTGACGGTATTGAGCAATGTCGGATGCCCGCTCACGCGATCGATGGAATAGGCGCTGACGGAGCCATCGGCCGTCTCGTTGGCGGAGTACAGATGCGTTCCGGCGGGATCGAGCGCGAGCCACGAAGGGTTCGCGGGATTCGGAAAGACTTCGCGCGGCGAGAGCGCCCCGGTTTCGGGGTTCATCTGAAACAGATAAATTCCCCGTCCATTCCCGTGACTGCCTTCGGGACCTTGCGGGTTGCTGTAACTGCCGACGTAGGCCAGAATCGGCCGGCGCGGCGGCAGTGCCAGAGATGCGGCGCTGGACAGGGCGCCGGTGAGCAAGCCGCGTCGCGAGATCATTTGCCGCCCACGGGCATGCCGTCGCGCAACTCATCGGTGCCGCGGCGAACCACTTTGTCACCAGCCGCAAGCGCGCCGCTGACTTCGACCAGGTCCCCATCGGCGGCGCCCTTCTTCACGTCCACCCATTCGGCGCGGCCGTTGCGCGCGCGAATGACGAACGTCCGTTCGGTAGTGGTCACCACGCTGGTTTTGGGCACGAACAGCGCGGAGTGTTCACGTCGCACCGGCCACTTGACGTTCGGATACATGCCCGGCGCGAGGGTGCCATCGCGATTGAGGACGTCCAGTTCAACCGGCATCGTGCGGGTTTTCGGATCGAGCGCGTGCGCGATGCGGGCCACGGTTCCAGTGTACGCGCGATCGGGGTATGCAGGCACATGAAAGGGAATGCTCGCGCCCCGCATGGTTCCGCCTACATCCTCTTCGGGCACGGGGACGATCAGCCGCAGATGCGAAATCTGTTGAATTACCAGCAGCGCCGGGTCGGCGCCCGGTCCGACTAATGCGCCGGGATGCACGAAGCGGTCGGTAACCACGCCGTCGAACGGCGCGGTGATCTTCAGGTAGGCTTGCATGTCCTTCTGCGCCCGCACTGCGGAGGCCGCTGCTTGGCTGGCCTGGCCGCGCGCGCGCACCAAGGCATGGGCGGCTTCCACCTGCTGCTGCGCCTGGATCACTTCGTTGCCGGCCACTGCGCCGGGCGTTTCGGCGGCCTTGCGGAGCCGATCGTAGGTACTCGCGGCCGCGGCGAGTTGGGCTTCGGCTTGCAACTTTTCGGATTCGGCTGCCTGCACTTTGGACTCGGCTTCGGCGATCTGCGCCGCCAGTTCGGGCGCGCTGAGTTCGGCGAGCAGATCGCCTTGCTTCACGATACTGCCGCGGTCCACCGGGATGCGCTCGACGTAGCCCGGCACCTTGGCGTGCAGCGAGACCGTCAGATACGGCTGGATTTCGGCGGGCAGGTCGACCGTCCGGGAGACTTGTTTAGAGACGACCGGGACCAGGTCGGCGGTTTGCGCGAGCAGCGGCGCGAGTGCCGCGAGCAGAAGCGCCGCGGTGCGAAGGGGGGCAGGACTCCCGTCCTGCGCGGGTCCTCCAGGACCCGCTCTTCGGGACCACGAACAGGCCGGCGTGGACGTCGGCCGCAGGACTGGAGTCCTGCCCCACATGGCGGGAATGAGACGATTAGGTTGCGTCATAATATCGGCTCGTAGGATCCATCGGGTTTAGCGATGGCGAAGTGACCGACGCTTTGCGTTGCAGGATGGCATAGATCGAAGGCAGAATCGTGAGCGTCGCGAAGGTCGAAACCAGCAGTCCGCCGATCACCGCGCGGCCCAGGGGAGCGGCTTGGGCGCCGCCTTCGCCGAATCCGATGGCCATCGGCAGCATACCGAAAATCATGGCGGCGGCGGTCATCAGCACTGCGCGCAGCCGCGTGCTGGCGCCTTCGCGCGTGGCGTCCAGCACCGGCCGTCCGGCATGCCGCGCGTGCTCGGCGAAAGTCACCAGCAGAATCGAGTTAGCCACCGCGATTCCAATGGCCATGATCGCGCCCATGAACGACTGGACATTGAGCGTGGTGCCGGTAGCCAGCAGCATCAGCAGGACTCCACACAGCACCGCGGGCACCGTCAGGACGATGGCCAGCGCCAGGCGCACCGATTGGAAGTTCGCGGAGAGCAACAGAAAAATCACCACGACGGCCAGCAGCAAGCCGATGCGCAAGCCCGAGAGGGTTTGCTCCAGCGGCGGGATCTCGCCACGCAGCCGGACCGAAACACCCCGTGGCGGAGCGCCCGCCGCAGCCAACGCCCGGTTGATCTGGCCGGCCGCCGCGCCCAGCGTGATGCCGTGGATATTCGCCGTCAGGCTGACCACGCGCTGGCCGTTGTACCGGTCGATCTCGCCCGGCATTGTGCCCGTTTTCAGGCTGGCGATATCGTCGAGCAGGGGCTTCGGATTGCCCGCCATCATCACCGGGATGCCTCCGACTTGTTCCACGCTTTGCATTTGGTTTTGCGGCAGTTCCACCTGAATTTGAAAAGCGTTGCCGGTATTCGGATCGCGCCAGTAGTTGGGATCGGTAAAGCGGGAAGAGGAGGTCGCCGGCACCACCGAGTGCACCACATCCGCCATGGTCAGGCCAAACTGGCCGGAGCGTTCGCGGTCGATATTGATATCCAATGTCGGATAGTTGTTCTCCTGCGCGAATTGCAGGTCGCGCAGGAAGCCCAGCTTCGCCAACTGCGCCTGCACTTTCTGCGCGTAGGCGTAGTCGTTCTGCAGACTGACGCCCTGCACCGCGATTTCGATGGGGGTCGGTGAACCGAAGCTCATCACCTGCGTGACGATATCGGCCGCCTCGAAAGAGACTTGCGTTCCGGGCAACTCGCGCCGCAACGCCGCGCGCAGCCGTTCGCGCAGACCTTCCCCGCGCGGGGCGTCGGATTTTAGAGCCACCTGGATGATGGCCTCCTGCGGTCCGCTGGTGAAGAGGTGAATCAGGTCGACAGGGTAGCTGGAAGGGATCAGGCCCACGAAGTCGCTGCTGATCCGGACGTTGTTCCGGCCGGCTTCGTTTTGGATCGCGTCGAGCGCGTGCATGACGATGCGTTCCGTCTCTTCAATGCGGGTGCCGGCGGGAGCGCGCAACCGGATGCGCAACAGGGGGGCGTTGGCGTCCGGAAACAGTTCCGTCCCCATGCGCGGCAGGACCAGATACAAGAGCGCCATCGCGGTGACCAGATACACGATCGCCAACGGCCAGCGGAACCGTAGAACGCCGTTCAGATAACGTTCGTAAAGACCGCGGAGGCGTCCGAAGAGGCCTTCGCGTTCCTCGCCACGATGCGCCTCCCGCATCAGCCAGGTCGAAAACACCGGGACCAGGGTGCTCGATAGCAGGTACGACGCGATCATCGAGAAGGCCACCGCCAGCGACAGCGGCACGAAAAGCTGGCGGCCTACGCCGACCATGAAGAACGATGGAACGAAGACCGCCAGAATGCAGAACATGGAGAGCAGACGCGCCATCGCCGTCCGGCTGCAAGCCTGCACCACCGCGCGCGCCCGCGAAACGCCGGGCAGCATCTGGCTGTGAATATTCTCGATTTCGACGGTGGCTTCGTCCACTAGGACCCCAACCGCCAGCGCCAGGCCGCCCAGCGTCATGATGTTGATGGTCTGGCCGGCCGCCCACAGAAATATCACGGCGGACAGCAGAGCGAACGGGATGTTCAGGACGACAATCAGCGCACTGCGCCAGTCGCGCAGGAAGATCAGCACCATCAGGCCGGTGAGCGCCGCGCCCAGCAGCCCTTCGATTACCAGGCCGCGCAGCGAGTTGGTAACGTATGGCGACTGGTCGAATTCGAGGCGCACATCCACGTCTTCCGGGACCGCTTTCTTGAACTCGGGAATAGCCGCTTTGACGGCGCCGATCACGGCCAGCGTGGAAGCGTCGGCGCGCTTGGTGACGGGGATGTAAACGGTGCGCTTCCCGTTCACGTGGGCGTAGGCGGTGACCAGGTCGGTGCCGTTGTCTATAGTGCCGATATCGCGCAGGTAGACGGTAGCGCCCGCCACCGGACGGATGGGCGTGCCGAGCAGTTCCGCTAGATTCGCGCCCAGCGCCGAGTTGGTGCGCGCAATGCGCTCGATCTTGCCCGTGAACATGTTGCCGGATGGCATCACCACGCTGGATCGGCTGACGGCGGCGATGGCTTCTTCGGGCGAGATGCGGTACTGCCGCAGCTTGGCCGGATCGAGCATCACCACGATGGTGCGTTGATTCCCACCGAAGGGCGGCGGCGCGGAAACGCCGGGCAAGGTCGCAAAGAGGGGCCGCACGCGGTTGAGCGCGTAGTCCTGCATCTCGCCCTGCGAATGCGCCGCGCTGCTGAAAACCAACAGGCCGACGGCCACGCTGCCGGCGTCGAAGCGGGTGATGAAGGGCGGCACCGTCCCCGGCGGCATGAAGGCGCGCGCGCGGTTCACGTAACCGACAGTCTCCGACATGGCCTGGCTCATGTTGGTGTCCGCATGGAACACCAGCTTCATGAGGGCCGCGCCTTGGATGCTCTTGCTTTCCACGTGGTCGATGCCGGTGATGTAAAGGAAGTGATACTCGTAGTAGTAAGTCAGGTACCCTTCCATCTGGGCCGGGTCCATGCCGCCGTAAGGCTGCGCGACATAGATGGCCGGATCGCCGACTTGCGGGAAGATGTCCACGGGCATGCGCTGGACGGCGAGAATGGCGCACAGCGCGATCGCGATTAGCGCAACCACAACAGTGAGCGGCCGGCGCAGCGCGGCTAAAACGAGTCTCATATGAAGTGGGGCAGACCTCCAGGTCTGCGCGTGGCCTCAAGGCCGCGCTCTACGTTCGACCGAAGAGGCCGGCGTGGACGCCGGCCGCAGGACTGGAGTCCCGCCCCACAAGGCATCATGGCCCCACCTCCGCCACGAATGGCCGGATGTCTCCCGCGGCCGTCGCCAGCGCCAGCAGCCCGCGCCAGACGCCCAGCCGGGCCAGCGCATCGTCGATTTCGGCTTGCGTGAGCAGGCGCTGGGCTTCCGCCACGGCGTCGATGTTGCCCAGTCCCGATTTATAGCGGGCCGTGGCTTGGTCGCTGGCTGCGCGCGCCGCCGATACCTGCACCGGCGTATTGCCTGCGATCCGGCGGGCGCCCTGCACCGTGGCCACCGCGATGTTCCACTGCGCGCGCAGATCCGTCGCGATCTGCTGCGACCGGGCGGTTTGCGCGCGGACCTCCGCCGATTGCACGGCCTCCCGCGCCTGGATGGCCGGCCGGTCCGCCACGGGAAAACTTACGCTGAAGCCCAATGCATAGTTCTGCACGCTGGGTGCGAGACCGTTCAATCCTCCCAACAGCCGGCCATCGGCTTCCGCGCCGGTGCCGCGCGCGTATGCCGCGCCCTGCAGGTAGAACCGCGGGAAGTATGACCGCTCCAGCGCGCGAAGCTGGGCCTGCGCTTGTTCGACGACGGCGCTTTGCTCGCGCGCCATGGGATGCGCGGCTGTATCCAGCGGCGCGGGGCTGTGTTCCTGCGGCAACTCGACCAATCCTGGCGCGGAAATGGCGATGCGCGCCGGCTCGATGCCGACGAACTGCGCCACCGTCGCGCGCGCCACTTCGGTGGCTTGCTCGGTCTGAATCCATTGCGTCCGCGCCGCGGCCAACTCGGCTTCCGCTCGTGAGGCGTCCGCACCTGGCCGCAACTCGGCGTTCACCAGCGCTTGGATGATGCGCAGGATCGTTTCGCCGCGGCCGACTCCCGCCTGCGCGGCGCGCACCGTCTCCTGCGTGGCGGCCAATGTGAGATAGGCGTCCGCGGCAGCCACTGCGATGTCGAACTCGGTGCGCTTCAACGCCGCCTCGGATTGGGCGCGGGCCGCCGCGGCGCTGGCCACATTCGCGCGCCGCAAGCCGAAATCGAAAGGCTCCCAGGTGACCAGGCCGCCCACCGCGCTGCCCCAGGCTGTTCCGAAGTTATTCGAGCCAATCACCGGGCCGGACATGGATGGAATCACGCCCTGCGTCGGCAACAGCAGCCCGAACACATTGTTTCTGGTGGCGCGATTGACTTGCGCCACCGCATCCACGCGCGGCAAATAAGCGGTGCGCGCCAGCCGGATGCCAGCCGCCGCGGCATTCATCCGCTCCTGGGAGACGCGCACCGCGGGATAGTTGTGCAGCGCGCCTGCGACGGCCTGCGCGAGGGTCAACTGCGCCGCCAGTGGCGCGCGCGCCGCGCAGACGAATGCCAGGATGCGTACTGTGGCGGGAAGTTTCATTTGCCTTCGATCAGTTCCCCGAACAATTCGCGCACCTTGCTTTTGGCTGCCCGCAGCGCTTTCCGGCCCAACGGCGTGGCGCGATACACCTTGCGCAGCGACTTGCCGTTGCGTTTCTCCGTCGAGTGCAGGTAACCCTTCTTCTCCAGGCCGTGCAGCAATGGATAAAGGGTGCCGGGGCTGATGCGATAGCCGTGGCGCGCCAGTTCCTCCACCATGCCCAGCCCGAAGACCGGCTCCTCGGCCGCGTGGTGCAAGACGTGCAGGCGGATCAGCCCGGAATATAAATCCCGGTCCCGCGAATACTCGGAGTTCGTTTTCGTCAATCGATTATGAACTGCCAGTATAAAGAGAGCGCCGCAAGTTGTCAACGGATAGAAGCCACACCTGTAACGGATTGCATAAAATACCGGCAGTCTGGGTTCACCGGGCAGGCGTGGCATACCGGTCCGTTCCTCAGGCACAGCCGCTGGCCATGCTGCCGCAACAGCAGGTGCGCCTTCGTCAGCAGTTTGCAATCCGCCGGCAGTTCCTCAAGCGTGACTTCACGAACCGATTTGTACGTCGCGGAATAGCTCTTCCGCTCCTCTCCAAAACCCAGGCGTACCAGCACACGCAAGCCGTTGGATTCGAGCGCCAGCACGGCCAGCGCGCCCGAATGCATTAGAATCTTCTCCGCGCCTGGTTCGCCGGTCATGGGGAACTGCATCAGCAGCTTCTTGGCCTTTTGCGGAGGCAGTTTCAGCACGCCGGCCAGATCGCCGCCGAATTGGTCCATGGTGAGCCGCGACGCCGTCCGCAGACGTTCGGCGCGCTCTTCCGCGGCAATCGATCCGCCCATCCGGGTGATGCCGCAAAGCAACTTCCGCGGTGCGGCGAGGATCTCTTTCGGCGTCAAACCGACCTGCGTCCGCAGCGCATCGAAGGCCACGCCGCGGCGCGTGTCGTCCGCCAGGTACGCCACGATCTCCCAAAGAATCATTTCGAACGGGCCGGCAAACGGTGGCGGCGCGGGGCTGCCATAGTGCCGTTCGATGCCGCCGAGAAGCCGGCCCAGCCGCGTATCCGGCCATTTGCTCAGCGCCATAGGAGCATGTTAGTTCCTTTCGCGTCCAGGCCGCATTCCAGCTATCAGGGTGCGATAATACTCTATATGAACCCCGCACGAAGCATCGCCCTATTGAACCAGTCGGTGGCCGACGAACTGCTGGCCGTTCACCAATACATGTACTTCCACATGCATCTCGACGATCTGGGTTTTGTCCCGCTGGCCACGCTGTTCAAGCGGACCGCCATCACCGAGATGGTCCACGTGGAAGCGCTCGCCGAACGCATCCTGTTCCTGAAAGGCGACGTGGAGATGGCGCCGGCCGCGCCGGTCGAGAAGATTACCGATCCCGCCGCCATGCTGGCCAAGGCCCGCCAGATGGAGGAATCGAGCGCGAACGCTTACAACCAGGCCGCGCTGCAATGCGGCGCGGGCGCGGATGCCGCCTCCAAGCAGATCTTCGAGCGGCTGATTGGGGACGAAGAAGGCCACTTCGCCCAATTCGACCGGCAGTTGGAAAACATCCAGCGTTTCGGCCCGAGCTACTTGGCGCTGCAGTCCTTTGAGAAAGCGCCGGCCATCGCGGCGGCTGCCCATTAGCGGCGCCGGTACTCCAGAATCTCTCCCGCGCCGGACTGCAGCACGGCGGCCTTGTCATAAGCCCGCTCCAACAAGTTCGACAACTGATCGCGCTCGCCCTGCGTGCTGTATGGGCTCATCACCGCGACCACCCGCGCGGCGTCCGGAGGCTCCGCGCAAATCCTATGCTCCAGCCCGGGCCGTAGGAACGCGTAGTACGAAAGGTGGTTCGGCGGCGCCACCGCCACGCAATCATCGGCCGAGAGAGGCGCGGCCAGCACCTTGGCCTGCGCTCCGAAGCCGTCCTTCGGAACGGTCGCCTGGCGGTAGTCGCTCAGCGCCGCCGCCGTAAGGAATGCCAGCAGCGACACATAGCCTGTCCACCGGCGCCCTCGCTGGCAAAGCCATTCAAAACCGCCCGCCGCGCACACGGCCAACACGGGCGCCGCAAACAAGAACTGCCGCGCCGCGAAAAAATAATTCACCAGCGCGTCTACTAAGATCGGCCCCGCGAGCGCGGCCAGCGCCACGCACGCCAGAAACCGGCGGTTGGGCAGTTTCGCCAACCCCAGCGCCGCCCCAAACAACAACGTTGCGCTGCAAACATATCCTCCCCCGCTCAACTCGTGCAGCAATACCAGCGGAGTGACCTGCCGCCATGAGAAGAAATACAACGCCATCGACCCAGACGCCTCGAGTGCCTGGCGTTGCAGCCAGTACCACGGAACGAACGAAAGAACCCCGATCGCCACCGCGCCCAACACCAGCCGCTTGGTCTGCGGATTTGCATCCCGCTCGCCGATTAGCCAGAGTAGCCCGCCGAATACCGGCAGGATCGTCAATGGCTGCGAGTACAATCCCAATGCCACCGACGCCCCGTAGAGCGCCGCCGCGCCCACGGTGCCGCGCTCGCGCAAGCGCAGCAAAAGCAGCAGCGACGCCAACGCGCACAGCAGACCTTGCGAGTATCCACGCGCCTCCAGCGCGTAGCGAAACTGCAAGGGCAGAGCGAGAAACAAAGCCGTCGCCCAAGCCGGCGAGCGGATCCCGAACCTTCCGCAAAGAGCCGCGAAGACCCCCGCGCCCGCGATACTGCTCAGAGCCGCCGGAATGCGCACTACAAAAGGCGATGTGCCGCACAAATCGACGATGGCCCGCTGCGCCAGGTAGGGCAGTGGCGAAGCGCCCGGGTTCAGTTGCACCCACCGCAGCAGCGCCGCCACGCTCTCGCGCCCGAGCACGAGCTGCTGCAACTCATCAAGCCACAGCGGCACGATTCCCAATACCGCGAAGACCAGCGCCGCGTACCCCGCGATCACCACCAGCACCGCGTTCGGCCGCGCCTCGGACATATGCGGCTATCTCTGGTTGGACTTCAGGATCTTCTTGCGCAGCCGGATCGACGTGGGCGTCACTTCCACGAATTCGTCGTCGCGGATGAACTCGATGGACTGCTCCAGGTTCAGTATCCGCGGCGGCACCAGCCGGATGGCTTCATCCGCCGTGGACGCGCGCATGTTGGTCAGCTTCTTTTCCTTCACGATGTTCACGTCCAGGTCGGCCGTGCGCGCGTTCTCGCCCACGATCATGCCTTCGTAAACTTCGGTTCCCGGGCTGACGAAGATCTCGCCGCGCTCCTGCAGATTGAAGATGGCGTTACCAGTGGCCTTGCCGGGGCGGTCGGCCACCAGCGAGCCGGTGGGGCGCGAAGGGATGTCGCCCTGCCACTCGATGTACCCGTGGAACAGCGAGTTCATGATGGCAGTGCCGCGTGTATCGGTCAGAATTTCGCCGCGCAACCCGATCAGGCCGCGCGAGGGCACGTGAAACTCGAGCCGCACCCGGCCGGAGCCGTGGTTGATCATCTTGTTCATCTTGCCTTTGCGCGCGCCAAGCTTTTCGATGACCACCCCAATAAACGCCTCCGGGCAGTCGATCACCAGCAGTTCCACCGGTTCATGCGTTTTGCCGTTAATGGTGCGTGTCAGGATCTCCGGCTTGCCCACCATCAGCTCATGGCTTTCGCGGCGCATCATTTCGATCAGGATGGCCAATTGCAACTCACCGCGCCCCATCACCTTGAACGTATCGTGGCCCAGTTCCTCCACGCGGATGGAAACGTTGGTGAGCAGTTCTTTGTCGAGCCGTTCGCGCAAATTGCGCGAGGTCACGTAGTTGCCCTCGCGTCCCACAAACGGCGACGTGTTGATGGTGAACGTCATGGCGATGGTGGGCTCGTCGATCTGCACCAGGGGCAGCGGCCGGGGGGTCTCGGCGCTGGTCACGGTTTCGCCGATGGTGATGCCTTCGACGCCGGCGATCGCCAAAAGGTCGCCGGGGCGGCCGATGGTTTCGTCCACCCGCTTCAAGCCTTCAAACGAGTAGAGCTTCGTGATGCGGGTATTGTGCTGGGAGCCGTCCAGCTTGCAAATCGCTACCGTATCGCCGAAATTCAGCGTGCCCTGGAAGACACGGCCAATGGCCAGCCGCCCCAGGTAGTCGCTGTAATCCAGGTTCGCCACCAGCATCTGCAGCACCTCGCCGGGATCTCCGGCCGGTCCCGGAATGTGTTTCAGAATGGCGTCGAACAGCGGCTTCAGGTTGCTCGAATCGTCTTCCATGGAAGTCTTGGCCACGCCGGTCTTGGCCACCGTGTATAGCACTGGAAAATCGAGTTGGTCCTCGGTGGCGTCCAGATCGATGAACAGATCGTAAATCTCGTTCAATACCTCCGGCACGCGCGCATCCGGCCGGTCGATCTTGTTGATCACCACGATGGGCGGCAGCTTGGCTTCGAGCGCCTTCATCAGCACGTAGCGCGTCTGCGGCAGCGGCCCTTCGCTGGCGTCCACCAGCAGCATGACGCCGTCCACAATCTTCAGCGCGCGTTCCACCTCGCCGCCGAAATCGCTGTGGCCGGGCGTATCCACGATGTTGATCTTCACGCCCTGATAGACGATGCCGGTAATCTTAGCCAGGATGGTGATGCCGCGCTCGCGCTCGAGGGCGTTGGAATCCATCACGCGCTCGACGTGTACTTCGTTCTCGCGGAAGATTCCGCTCTGGTTCAGCATGGCGTCCACCAGCGTGGTCTTGCCATGATCCACGTGGGCGATGATGGCGATGTTGCGAATCGGATGAGTACCGTTGTTCATGGGGTGCGTTTCAAGCCGGCGTAAGGGCGAGGGGTTCTCTTATATGGTAGCGGAATGCCGCTTAACGGTGGGCGGACCTGCAGGACCCGCTCTTGGCTTGCGCCGTCTTGCCGGCACTACAAATTGAAAACAGAGCGGGCGTTGACGTAAAGGAACTT
This sequence comes from Bryobacteraceae bacterium, assembly GCA_050008575.1. Lineage (GTDB taxonomy): Bacteria > Acidobacteriota > Terriglobia > Bryobacterales > Bryobacteraceae > Bog-159. The sequence continues at coordinate 87,064 of JBEKMJ010000026.1, read as the reverse complement.
GTTTTCGATCTCTCCCGGCAGGCCCAATCCGCGGGCTTGTTGCATGCACTTATCGAGCGGTAACTGCGGAAAATTCGTTCCGAAAAGCACTTTGTCCTGGCCATCAGTGCGCAGATATTGCAAAAGCTGTGGCGGATAATAGCGCGGCAGATACGCCGAGGTATCGATATAGACGTTGGCGTGCTTCCAGGCTACACCGATCGTCTCATCGGTCGTCGGGTGGCCGATGTGGGTGGCCGATGTGGGCGGCCGGTTTCCGATGGCATCACGGACCGGTGTGGCCAACTTGTGTACAGAAAGGGATGTCCAGTTCGATGCATTTTACGTAGAGCGGATAGTAAAGCTTGTCGCTCGGCGGCCACTTCCACAGCCACGCACCACGCGCAGCGCTTTGAACCCGAGTTGCCGGACGCGCGGCCTAGTGTCCTGGAGGGTGGGCAATTATGCCCGCAGCCGGCTTTCAGACGGCTGGCCGGACGTTGGCCATTTGGTGGGGCAGGCTCGCAGCCTGCGGCGGCCTCGTAGGCCGCCTGCCTCGAAGCTCTGCCTGGCTTCTTGCAGGGCCGTGTGGCATGGGCCGGTGCCAGGCGAGCTTCGCTCGCCTGTGGAGATTGGCCTTTTGCCCGGCTTGGTGGCATAGGCTTCAGCCTGTGGAGGGCGGGCAATTCTAACCACAGCCGGCTTTCAGCCAGTTAAGGCGAGCTTCGCTCGCCTGTGTCGGCAGGAGTGCCGACACGGCACGCACGAGTGCGTGCGCCACGCGGGCTACCTGACTCAAAATGGCCAACATCGCGCGGCGCGCGAAGCCTGTCTTGGAGCCGGCTGGACCCGCTGGAAAGCTCCGCCCCTAACCTAACCGGGCCACCCCCATCGCAGATCTTGATATTGTCAATATTAGGCGGGACAGGACACTAGTTCGCGCACGGCGGCCATGGGATTGGCTAGATCCACAGCCGCGACACCAGCGGACCGGTTGGGGAAAGCCGCGACGTGGGCGGCGACCTCGTCGTTCGTAATCAGCCAGCGGCCTGGCCGGCACTCGGCGGAGCGCATGAGCCGTTGGATGCCGGCGGTGTACGTTTCCAACTGCCCTGCTGGCAGAGCCCCGCGGGAGTGAGCTTCAGTGGCCTTTTGACTCTTCCAGCCTGTTGAGCCGAGCTCGCAGATCCGCAATCTCGCGATCCTTGGTTTCCAGCGCGGCGTCCACCTTCTCCGCCCAGTCATCTATGCGGCCGCTCCAGCGCCGCCCGGTTTGCCATAACGCGGCGTGGCGGTCCAGGCGTGTGGCCTGTGTGTCGAATCGCGTGGTCACCTGCGCGAAGCCATCGCGCATTTCGCGCGTGAGGTTTTGAATCTCTCGCTCCAGGCTTTCCTTGACGTCGATGATCAGGCGCACCAATTGGTCTTCGGGCACTGCCATATGACAAGTGTTACACAGTTTTGAGCCTGCTTGCCTACCAGAAAATGCTTACCAATCCCCGAGCGATTCCAGATACGCCGCCGACCCATCCCGCAGCCAGCCGTCGAGCTGCGCCGGCTCCTTCAGTTGTTGCCCGCGATTGCGGGGGACAGCCACAAACCGGCAGTCCAGTTCCGGCAGCGCGGTCATGTCGCCCCACAGCTTTTCGAATTGCGCGACCGGGAAGATATCTTCCTGGCCCTTGCCCCAGCGCTTCTTCACATCCTTCAGCGTGATGTAGGAGGGCATGCGGGCGGCGAGAGTGCGGACCGCGCCGGCTACCTTCTCCGGATTCGCAAGATCCGCGCGCGTCAATGAGAAAGCCGGCAGCAGCCGATCTAAGTCGATCCAGTAAGTGGCCGAGTTGTAGTAAGAAAGCTGGAATTCGATGCGCTCGTCGGGCAGCGCCAAGCCCTCTACCAGGCGCACGCGGCCATCCACGCGCGCCAATCCGCCGCCGCGGTCGTCGAGCTGGCGGGCGATCACTTCGGTGGTGAGCGCCGCGCCGGACTCAATGTGCAGCCCGAGAAGATCGGGGGCGAGATCCGCGCCCAGCGTGTCGATATTGTGCAGCATGAGATACCGCAGGCGCGGGCGCTCGGCCAGTAATTGCGCCAGAACGCCGTTGCTGAGCAGGTTCGGCAGTTCGTACCAGTGGCCCACGGGATGCAGGCACTGCATGGGCAGGTTATCGGTATAATTGCCGGCCTCGCCGGCCTGCCGCGCCCAGGCGATCAGGCTGGCGTGCAGGCTCTCGCGCACCTTTTGTGCCTGCTCGTCGAGCAACTGCTGCGGCATCTCCTCCCAGGCGAAGTGCAGGTCGCGGACCATAGGGACGAGGCGCTGGCCGATGTGGCGCCCCGGTGAGAGCAGCAGCGGGCCGGGATAGAGCGGACCGCTCCCTGACGGTCGCGGCTCAGTTGGTCGCGGCTCGGTCAGCCAACTGGCAATGGCATCGTGCGTGAGATAGCTGGTGGTGATCGCGTGCGGCAGCGGCATACCAACCATCCGGCTGGTGCGGCGGCTTTTCGCCAAGTGCGCTTCAATGAAATTGCGGTGGCGGCCGGCGATCTTCGCGAACGGATACAGCGCCTTCACCACGCCAGCGCCCTTGGTCCAGCGGCTGCCTGCGCCGCCCGCCAGCGTGACCACCGCCGCCATGCCATCGGCCAGCGCCTGCATGCCGGCTTCGCGATAGCGCGCGGGCAATGGCGCGGTGGCATCCATCATGTCGCCGGCCGCGACATCTTCGATACGGCTGGTGGCGGGCAGCCGGTTCTGCGCCAGGCCGATGCGGCCGCTGCGCAGATCGGCCTGAATCTGTTCGTGATGCACGCGATCGAATCCGTGGCGATCGAGCAGCGACGCGAGACTTTGGGACGCACCGGCGCCGTCGTGCACGGCGCGCGGCAGCATGTGGTCGAACAGGTTCTGCACCATGCCGGACAACTCCGGCGCGGTGCGGCAAGCGGCGGCGAAACGATCCAGCTCGGCGCGGCGCGCGGCCGGAAGCAGGCGCGTCTCGGTGCGCAGCAGCGCGGGCACCGCGAGCGTGTAATAGCCGGGGGGCATCAGCGCGGCGGGTCCGCTCGCCAGTTCCGCGTGGGTGCCGCGTTCGTTGATGGCGAAGTCGTAGATCACCGGCTCCATGGCGAACGGCATGGCGCGCTCCATGCGGCGCTTGGTTTCGCGCATGATGGCCGCCAGGCGCTCTTCGGCGCGCGGCTTCACCGCGGGATCGAAGATGAAACCCATGCCGCCGCCGGACATGCCGCCGAGCATCCAGAAGCCCCAGAACCCCGTGCCCATCTCCTCGCGCGCGCGGCGGATCAACGTCTCGGTGTAGAGGTTCGAGGCCCACGGGATGATGGTCTGAATGGGTCCCTCGAAGTTGCGCTGGGTGGCCGCCCCGATGGCCGCCACGTCGCCCGCGCGCAACAGCCCCAAAATCTCATCCAGCGTGCGTATGGCCTGCTGGCGGCCCTGCCATTCCGCTTCCGAGCGCAACAGGTATTTCTCCGTGACCATTTCGAGAATGGGTCCCACGTCCTGCGCCATGCCGCCGTGTACCAGCACCAGGCTGGCCTGCAGACTGCGGCGGGTTTCCGCGGAGACTTCGTCCACGCCGAGGATGCGATGGCTGGGCAGCAGGCAGCCGCGGCTGACACCGAATTCCGCGTCGCCAGGCGCTGCCGCGACGCCTTCGATCAACTTGATGGCCGGCCACAATCCACCGGAATCCTGCCAGCCGCCGCCGGAACCGCCCAGCCATTCGCCGAGAATCGCGCGCGCGGCCACCAGCCGCCGATCGGCCTCGGTCAACGGCCCTATCAGCGCGCGGGCTTGTCCGGTGGCGCGCATGCAGACCGAAATCAGCGAGGCCAGCAGGTTGGTGGAAACGGCCAGGCGCGAGCCTTTGGGGATATCGTTCACGCGGCTCACCATCTCGATCCCGTGGCCGGGCCGGCCCGTGAGCACCGCCAGAATGTCCGCCAGCGGCTGGCCCGCGCCTTCCATCCCGGGCGGCACGATGCCCGATGCGATCACTGCCGCCTTAAGCAAACCCAAATAATCGCGCGCGAAATCGAAGACCTCCGCCAGCGTCGTGATTTCGGCGGAGGCTTCCAGATCCACGCTGGCGAGGCGCAGCACCGGCTCGTCGATCACCCGGAACCACGCTTCCACGGGCGGCTTGGGCGGTCCGGCGCCGCGCACGCTGAGATCGATGGACACGTTCAACACCCGCGCGCCTTCCGGAAAATCCATGCCCAGGAAAAAGATGTCGCTCCAGCCGCTGTGGGTTAGGTCCATGCGCACCGGCGTGGTTTCGCGCAGGATGGGAAACAGGCCGCCCGACTGTTCTAGAAGCTCCGGGCGCAGGCGCAACGGATAGTCGGCGGGGTGGCCCGTGCGGAACATCCACTGATTGCCGCGTACCGTGCGCACACTGCGGCGGACTTGTCCCGCCAGAGTTTGGAAGCCCAGGCCATGATAGGCCGCCGCCAGCGCGCTGGAGATGGCCGCGCTGGGCCCGTTGGCGGATTGCGCGGCGAGGAAAATTTCGATGGCTTCTTCGAAGCGGCGCTTGAGCAGGTGATCGTAGCCGCTAAAAGGAATCGCCGCATCGGCGCGCATGCCTGGCTTGAAAGGCAGGTGGAAATGGTGGATCGCGTAAAGGAAGAAGAGGGCGCGGACGCGTTCATAAAGATTTCCGTTGAGATTATCATGGGCGCGGCGGAAGCGGTCGAGTGCGGCGGCCTCGTTGTGCAAGTCGGCGAGCGTGGCGGCGCGGCAGAAAGCGTCCAGCGAGCGATTGCGCTGCGCGGGGTCGGCCGCGGTGATAATGCCGGTCAGTTGGCTCATGCGGTGGCCAGCAATCCAACTAATTGGGATAGCACTTCGTCGCGGTCGCGCCCACTAAGCGCCAGCGCCAGTTGCGCGGTGAGCAAGCCGTAGCGTACGCCGATGTCGTAGCGGCGGTTGGCGCGTTCGAGCGCCAGGTATTGCTCGCGGTGGGCGAGTTCGGCAAGCGCCGCGGAAAGGCTGACGCGCGGTCCCAGGAAGTCCATCACGGTGGGCGTGAGCACGTGCATCCCGAAGAAGCAGAGATAATGTCCGGCGCGCAGGCCGGGGACCACCAGGCGTTGTTCGGCTTCGGTCGGCGTGGGTTTCTCGATCACGGTGTCGATGCGGTAGAGATCCTGGCTGCCGGCCACGCGCTGTCCGCCCACCGCGCCGTAATGCGCCAACAGATTTTCGCGCGTGGCCTGCACGGCGGAGACGGCGCACGCCTGGGCTTCGGCCACTTCCACCAGTTGCTGCGCGCAACCCATTTTGCTGCGGCTGATATAAAGATGGTCGCCCACCAGGTGCAGGAAGGGGTCCTGGCCGGCGAAATCGCGCGCACACAGAACGGCATGCCCGTAACCCAACGGTTCCGGCTGCGGGACGAAGTGCAGGCGGCCGGCATGATCGCCCGCCACGCGCGCGTAAGCGGTTTCGTCGCCGGGTGAAACCACGATGGCGATTTCTTCCACGCCCGCCCGCAGCGCCTCTTCCACAATGATGCGCAGAACGGGCTTCTCCGCGCCGTCGCGGTCGATCAGGGTTTGCAGCGGCAGGCTCCGCTGGCTGGGTCCGGCGGCCGTGATCACCGCCTTACGGATTTTCATGTGTGTAGTGGTTCCTTAGATATTATGTGCCGAACGCCAGCCCTCGAAGTGCGGGTGTGAGCCGAGAGTCGTGTCTGCGATTGCGGCGGAATTCACGAAAGTTACGGGTGCGTCTCAACTGCGGGCTTACCATAATTGCGCGGTGTGTTAGGACCGGCGAGGACATCGTGCCGAACCCGGCACACGTTTGCGCTGAGTAATTGCACAAAGGAGTCAGGCATATGAAAGTACGCCGACATCTCTTGGCGGCCGCGCTAACAGCCAGCTTTACGCTGGCATCTGCGCAAACCGCCAGTTTTACGGGATGGGCCAAATGCCCGGTTCACGTATGCCGGGGGCACCTATAGCAGCGCCATTTCGGGCGACGGCTCAACGATCATGGGATACAACTGGGTCACGCTAGCCGAACTGGACGGCGTCTCCGCGGATGGCACGGTCATGGTGGGTTACGGCCAAAGCCCGAGGACGAAAGCGTTTCCCTACGGGAACTTTGAGCCGTTCCGCGCAGTCCTTCCCGCGCCGGAGTAAAGGTAATGGCGCGCCGCCGGGCCGCGCGCAAGGCTTCTTCGACGAGGAGGCGCACGGCAAAGGCGGCTACTGGTGACTGGTCTGGTAGTGCAGCTTCAGCAGGTCCAATCCAAAATCCCCGTTGAAATCCCGCCACACGGCGTGGATGTGGTTGGCGTTGTTCTGCGTGTCGTCGTATTCGATCAGGAACGACGCAGTCTGCACGCGATAGTAGTGCGGATCGCCCTTCTCCGTGCCGCCGGCCCAGGCGAAATAAATGTCCTTCCCCGCTTTCTTGATCTGCTCTTCGCGCGCTTCCGCGATTTGGTCCGGCATGTTGCGCGCATATTCTTCCAGCAGCGCCATCAGCAATTCAAACTGTTTGGCGTTCATCTTGGACGCCAACAGTCCGGAGGGCTGGCCCTTCAGCGCTGCCTGGCGGCTGTCGAAAGTGATGATGTCTTTGTACGCCTGCGGATCGACGATGGCAATCTTGCGCTGCTCCGGATCGAGCGATTGGATCACGGCGCGGCCAAGATCTTCCTCGGCGCCCAGCGCACGCAATCCTTTGCGCGGGCCTTCCCGCACTTCCGCCGGATTCGCGCCGAAGAAACTGGGCGCGCCCGCCACGTGGCCGCTAACCACCGTGTAGTTCTGGCTCAGGTGATGGCCCTCCACCCGGTACCCCCAGGTTCCGTCGCCGGAAGGCGTGCCAAATATGGAAACAAAGTATTTTTCGGGATCGCGCTCCGGGCCGGTGCCGTGTTCGATGATGCGCAGCACATCTTCCAGGCTCATGATGGTTTCGGCCTTGAAGTAGCCCTGCTGGCTGAGTCCCGCGGAGAGCAACGCCGTAGCCAGGTGCTTCTGCGCGGACGTCATTTCGCGTAGCGCCAGGCCTTTTCGCTCGATCGGCACGAAGTGCCAGTTCTGGCGCTCGTCCTGTTCGAAGGCAAACGTCGCTTTGGTCCGTTGCTCGGGTGTCAGAGAGGCCAGAAAGCGATTGGCCGCCTCGGCCATCAGGGAGGAGGAGTTCAGGCGGTGATAAGCCGAGGTCAGCAGCATGACGCCGATGGCAGCCGCAACGAGGCGGAAGTGGAAGGACCTCATGGGTATCTCAGCGGCATCCCTTCAGCGCCGCGGCAGCGTCAGAACGGAAAATCTTTCTTGACCATCTGTACCACGCCGGCCCTAGCCAGGTACGTATGCGGATTCACGGGAGCGCCGCCGATGCGGACTTCATAATGCAGATGCGGAGCCGTTACCCGGCCGGTGCTGCCCACTGCGCCGATCTGTTCGCCGCGCCGCACTTCCTGACCCTCCATCACGGTAAACCGGGATAGGTGCGCGTAATAGGTTTCGTACCCGCCGCCGTGATCCACCACCACCAGTTGACCGTAACCGCTATTCCAGCCGGCCATTGTGACAATGCCGTCCGCCGTGGCCCGCACCGGAGTCCCGGTGGGCGCGGAAATGTCCACGCCGGTGTGCATGGCGCCTTCACCCGAGAACGGGTCCGTACGCTCGCCGAAGCCGCCCATCAAGCGGCCCTCCACGGGCCAGATGCTGGGTTGCACGTTGACGTGCGAGCGGCGCGCGAAGTTGTTCGCGGCGCCATGATAGCTGCGCAGAACGCGATAGGCCGCCACAGAATCCGAGTAGGTGGGCAGCAGCCGGCCTTCCGCCGTGATTCCGGACGGGCCTTCCAGCTTCTGCTTGATGCCGTAGGCGATCGAAACCTCGTTCGCGAACATCTCCAGGCTGGCCATCTGCTGGTTGGTCTGGTTGGTCACCTTCTGCAGCCGTTGATAACGCGTGCGCAAGGCTTCCACTTCACTGCGCAATGCGTTGTAGTTGGCCACTTTCCAGGCCATCCGCGCATAACTGGAGACGAAACCGAATATCGAGACGCAGCCGAGCAGGGCCAGGGCCATGACGGCGTACACCACCGTCAGCGGCACGCGCACGCGCCGCAGTTTGCCGCGGAGCGAATGGGCTAACACCAAAATGAAATAATTCTGCTGCATTATAGTCTTCTCAGCCAGACTTGGCAAAACAGAACTCCCTTTGCCTGGTCCGGAGGGCTATTGAGATTGGCGAAAGGTGAATGTAACAAGACCTATACATCCGTGTCAAGCAAATGTTTGCCTTGCAAGTTATTGAAAAAATTGGTACTGTTGCCGTTTGGATATATTTTTCCGAATTCCGGGAGCGCTTTTTCTGCGAAACCTGGTGGAGCGCCGCAGCCTGTTGTTCCAGCTCGTGCGGCGCGATTTCCAGCAGCGTTTCGTGGGTTCCGCGGTCGGCTGGATATGGGGCGTGATCCATCCGCTGGTGCTGCTGGCGAGTTGGACTTTCGTATTCAGCGTGTGCCTGCATCAGAGAATGCCGCGCGGAGAAGTAACCGGCAGCTACCCGCTGTTTCTCTTCGCGGGCATGCTGCCGTGGCTGCTGTTCAGCGAAACCGTGCAGCGCTCCGCGTCGAGCCTGCTGGAGCAGGCCAACCTGATCACCAAGACCGTGTTTCCGGCCGAAATCGTGCCGGTTTCGATCTTCCTTTCCTCGCTGATGAGCCACCTGATTTCGCTCGGTCTGGCAGTTGCCGCAGTCGGAATATGGCTGAACCATATCAGTCCCGGCCTGCTGCTGCTGCCCGTGTATATGCTGCTATTGGGGATGTTCGCCGTGGGCCTCGGCTGGATCCTGGCGAGCTTGCAAGTCTACCTGCGGGACACCGCCCAGGTGCTGACGGTGATCCTGACGTTCTGGTTCTGGCTCACGCCGATTTTCATCACGGAGCAGCAGTTCCCTGCGCAATTGCGTTTCCTGCTGGCCGGCAACCCGCTGGCGTACGTGGTGCGGGCGTATCGCGAGTTGTTGCTCTCCGGGCGGTGGCCGAGGCTGGATGAACTGGGGATTATGGCAGCCTTCGCGGTGGCGATGTTTATCGCGGGTGGGCTGTTTTTCCGGCATATGAAGCGGGGATTTGCGGACGTGTTGTAATCTCAAGAAGCGGCCTTTCATGCAGCCATTCGTTAAGACAATACATCCGCGTGGGGTGCTGTCGTTTGCTCCCGATAGTGAACCTCTGCCGCTCACGCCGCTGAATGTGCTGATCGGCCCGAACGGGTCCGGCAAGTCGAATTTGATCGAAATATTTGAATTGCTGAAGGCTTTGCCGACGGATCTGTCGGAAGTGATCCGCGATGGTGGCGGCATTGGCGAGTGGCTGTGGAAGGGTGGGGCCAGAGCTTCGAACGCTAAGATCAGCGCCGAACTGCAGGTGCCTGGGGTGGAACCGCCGCTACGTTATCGGCTGGAATTCCGCTCAGGCGAACCGCGACTCGAGGTGTCAGACGAGGCGATCGAGGACGCGAGGACGAGCCAAGGAGACTCTGACGACACTCACTTTTACTATCGCTTTCGGGACGGCCGTCCCATTTTCAGAAATCGGCAAGGTAGCATGCCGCTCCGCGACGCGCTGGCTCAGCTAGGTTTCTCGGCGCGCGAGCTAGACCCGAAGCAATCCGTTCTCTCGCAGCGGAAGGACCCCGATACGTATCCGGAAGTGACCACGGTCGGCTCCTGCTTCGAGTACATCTTGACCTACCGCGAATGGAGCTTTGGCCGATACGTGCCGTTGCGGCAGCCCCAGCCCGCGGATCTGCCTAACGATGTTCTCTTGCCGGACGCTCGGAATCTGGGTCTCATGCTGAACGCAATCGAGCACAGCGACGCTTGGCCTCGTCTGAACGCCGCGCTAAGCCGCTTCCTGCCACGCTTCAAGCGTCTCACCACGCTCGTGCAAGGCGGAACTATCCAGATTTTCCTGCACGAAGACGGACTCCGCGCGCCGATACCGGCCACGCGGTTGTCCGACGGGACGATTCGGTTCATCGCTTTATTGGCGATCCTGCTGAGGCCAGGGGAGACGCCGCTAATGTGTCTGGAGGAGCCGGAATTGGGGCTGCACCCGGACGCATTGACGCTAATCGCCGAGTTGCTCGTGGAAGCCTCGCAGCAGACACAGATCATAGTAACGACGCAATCCGACGTCCTGGTCTCAGCCCTCAGCAAGCACGCTGAGTCCGTAATAGTCTGCGACAACCTCGCCGGCGCGTCGCGGTTTCGCAGGCTGGAGAGCGACAAGCTCCGGTTCTGGATGGACAAATACCAACTCGGCGAGATTTGGCGCGCCGGCGAATTGGGCGGTAACCCGTGAATGGGATCGCCGTGTACATCGAAGGCGGCGGCCGCGATTCCAAAGAGGGCAAGGCCCGTCTCCGTCAGGGCATGTCCGAGTTTCTCCGGAAGGTGGTTAGCCAGAAGAAACCAGGTTGGAAGGTGGTTGCGTGCGGAAGCCGGAACGATGCGCACGACGCTTTCCAGAATGCGAACAGGACCTCGCCGGAACCTTCAACGTGCTTCTGGTCGATTCGGAGGGGCCAGTGGCAGGATCGCCGCGGGCTCATCTGGAACAGCGCGACAGGTGGACATTAAAAGGGGTCAGTGACGACTCGATTCACCTCATGATCCAAGTAATGGAAACTTGGATCGTTGCCGATCCCGACAGCGTCGCGACCTATTACAAACAACGCTTTCTTAAGAACGCCCTTCCGAGCGCCCTGAACCTTGAAGGAGTCGGGAAAGAGCGAATTTACAACGCCTTGAAGCGGGCGACCGCGAAGACGCAGAAGGGGGAGTATCACAAGATTGATCACGCGGCCGATCTATTGGAAGATCGACCCGGCTAAAGTGAGACGCCGCTGCCCCTCCTGCGATCGCCTCTTTGTGACGCTTCGACACGCCATCGACACGGCATAACCTTTACAAAACTATACAAACCCCGCGTGCGATCCCGGTCCGTTTTGTTGCATCATAAATAATAGATGCGCTCACCCCCCAAAACTGTGGCGTTAGGAATCCTCCTGGCAATAGCCGCCTGGGCGCATCTCGCACTCCAGTTTGCCTTGCACGACACGGAGAGCGTCGCGCATAGCCCGAACGAATGGGCCCAGGCGCGCGCCGTGGTCCTCTTCTTTGTCACTACGGATTGCCCCTTGAGCAACGGCTACGCACCCGAAATGAACCGCATCGAACAGGCCTACGCTCCGCGCGGCGTGCTTTTCTACGCCGTGCAGGGCGATACCACCATTCCCGACGAAGAAGTCCGCCGGCACGCGCGCGAGTTCGGATACCGCTTTCCCGCTTTGCTCGACCCGCACCAGATTCTGGCTCATCACACCGGCGCGACCGTGACGCCTGAAGCAGTAGTGCTCTCCGCCGAAGGCGCGGTGCTCTATCTGGGGCGCATCGACAATCGCGTGGAGGATTTCGGCAAGACCCGCATCGAGGCCACCGAGTTCGATTTGCGCGACACGCTCGACGCGATATTGGCCGGGCGGCCGGTGCCGCATCCCCGCACCCGCGCGCTGGGGTGCGCCATCACCAACGGACGTTAAAGGAACAACGCCATGAGATCTTTTGCAATCCTATCCGCAATCTCAGTTATCGCGCCGCTGGCGACGGCTGCGACCATCGCCGCCAAGCCCACATTCAACAAAGACATCGCGCCGATCCTTTATCAAAACTGCGCCACGTGCCACCGCCCCGGCGAAGTGGCGCCCTTCTCCCTCCTGACCTATGCCGATGCCGCCAAGAAAGCCGGCCTGCTGGCCGTCGTCACGGAAAAGCGCGTGATGCCGCCCTGGAAGGCTGAGCCGGGCTACGGCGACTTTGCCAACGAGCGGCGGCTCTCCGACCAACAGATCGCCCTCATTCGCGACTGGGCCAAGGCTGGTGCGCCCGAAGGCGACGCGAAATACAAACCCACTCCGCCCGTCTTCCCGAGTGGCTGGGCCGGCGGCCAGCCCGATAAAGTCCTGACCATGGCCCACAAGTTCGAAGTGGCTGCCGACGGCCCCGACCAATACCGTTGCTTCGTCCTGCCGCTCGATTCCACCGAGGACGTGTACATGAGCGGCATGGAGTTTCGTCCCGGCAACCGGCGCGTGGTGCATCACGCGCTCGTGTATGCGGATGTGACCGGCACGGCGCGCAAGCTCGCCGCCGATTCGCCGGATGGCGGCTACACTTGCTTCGGCGGTCCGAAATTCCCGCCCGTGGGCCTGCTCGGCGGATGGGCGCCGGGCGCCTCGCCGGCCCCCGACTCCCCCAGTCTCGCGCAACTCGTCCGCAAAGGCACCGACATCGTCGTGCAGATCCACTATCATCCCTCCGGCAAGCCCGAGGAGGACCAATCGTCGCTCGGCTTGAAGTTCTCCGGTCCCCCCACCAAGGGACGCGCGGGAATTATCCTTTCCAACCGGCGCATCTATATCCCCGCCGGCGAAGCGCACTACGTGGTGAAGACCGGCGTCACCGTGCCGCGGGATGTGAATGTGTTCGGCATTACTCCCCATGCGCACTATCTCGGTACCGACATGAAGGTGGATGCGGTGCTGCCGGATGGAACTACCCAGCATCTGATCCGGATCAAGGATTGGGATTTCAACTGGCAGGGACAATACCGCTACAAAGAGCCGGTGCATCTGCCGCAAGGCACCCGCATCGAGCTCGAATACGTCTACGACAATTCGGAAAACAACCCGCACAACCCGTCGCATCCGCCAGTGCCTGTAACCTGGGGCGAAGAGACCAAGAACGAAATGGCCGTCCTGTTCCTGGGCGTGGAACTGCCCACGCCGGCCGACGTGCCCGCTTTCCGGCGCGAAATGCGGACCGCGTACATGGAGTCGTTCCTGGCCGAAGGCAACACCCTCGCGGACCTGCCGCCGGGTATTCCCAAGGCTGAACTGGAGATGATCAAACGCGCGTTCCAGGCATTCGATAAGAACGGCGATGGCAAGCTGGACGCCGACGAACGCGCGGCCCTGATGCAATACCTGCACGGCTTGCACCAGTGAGTCGCGGCCAACTCGACCTGCTCGGCGGGGGGCTTTCGCCCATGGAGTGATCGCCTGCCGCAGGCGATGTGCTCGTTGGGACGTTCCGCTTACGTGGTGGCAGAAGTTCACACGGGTCTGCAAACAGTTCACATCTGCTCCAATCGCTTTGCGCTTATCATTTGGAAGGACTCGGAAATGCGCTTAATCTGCATCGCAACTACATTTCTAACGGCGGCGTCCGCCCAGGTCGGCACGTGGACCCCACCCGTTGCGCTCAGCGCCGGCGGCCAGGGCTTCGAGTCAGCGGCGGCAATCGATGGGAATGGCCGTTCGGTGGCTCTCTGGGATGAACGCACCACTCAAGACCAGCTATGGTCGCGATCCAAGCCGAGTGCCGGCGCATGGAGCCGCGTCACACAGGTTTCGCCGTCGCTCCGAGCGGCGCGGCTCTAGCCGTTTGGCTGTCAAGCACCGCGACGGCGCATATCCATGCGGTTGTCAGAGGCAACGCGACGGACGCCTGGAGCCGTCCAGTCACCGTCTCCCAGCCAGGAAGCACCGAATTCTCACCGGAAGCCGCCGCCGACGCGATCAATCCGCAACAAAACCAGATTGACATCCGTTAACTTTCCATATAGTCTATAGGGATACTATGCTAAGCGGGGGAGTGTGCTACCATGCTATTGGATACGGCAAAGAACCTCACCGTTCTGGCCGTCGTTCCGGGCGAGGAAGATCGCCAGTCCCTGCGCGGGATTCTGGCCCGTTCAACTTGGGTACTGCAGTTGGCGTCCACATTTCAGCAAGCACAATACGCGCTTTGCGATCATCCCGTCGGTGTGATCATTACGGATTCCGATCTGCTCGACGGCCATTCGTGGCGGAACATCGCCCAATCCGCGGCGCTGATCGCCCCGCCGCCGGCGGTAATCGTGGCCTCCCGCTGCGGCGACGACCGGCTGTGGGCGGAGGTTCTGAATCTGGGCGGCTTCGATTTGATCTTGAAGCCGTTCGATGCCAAAGAGGTCTTGCACTCGATCGGCATGGCTTGGCGCTCAATGCCAGGGGAGGGAATGCTGCAGAGTGCCCAAGGTTAAGGCGAACGGCATCGATCTGCATTACATTACCGTCGGCATGGGCCCCGATGTGGTCATGCTACACGGCTTCCTCGGCAATCTTGCCGTCTGGCACCTCTACATGGCGCCTATCCTGCGCCGCGAGCACCGCGTCACTACCTACGATCTCCGCGGCCACGGCTACAGCGACGTAACCCTTACCGGTTACACCGCTGCCGACATGGTGGAGGATCTGCGCTGTTTCCTGGACGCCATGGGGATCGAACGTCCCATCCTGGTGGGCCACAGCTTCGGCGCGGATATCGCCATGTACTTCAGCCTGCTCTATCCCGAGCGCGTGCCCAAGCTGGTGGCGTTGGAGCCCGGCCTGGCCGCGCTGGTGCACTTGCGCAACGACAAGGATTGGATCGGCTGGTCTGCCTGGGTGGCCAAGCTGGAAGAGGTGGGCATCCAGGTTCCCGAGGACAAGCGCACCGATGCCGAATTCCTGCTGCAGCTCAGCCTGGAGACGCCCAAGTTTTACGGTCCGGCGCGTGGGCTGCCGCGCAATCGCGAGCCGCTGTTGCACCTGATCCGCAATACCACGCTGCTGAAGGACTACGAAGAAGTCGGAGCCATGACCTTGGATGCGGTGCGCGCGATTCAGACGCCGACCTTGCTGGTCTACGGCCGCAATTCGCACTTTATCAGCTCTTACGACTTCCTGAATACAGCACTACCCAATTGCAAGCCGGTGCTGCTGCCGGGCGGCGAGCATTTCGGCCCGCTGGAACAGCCCGAACTGCTCACCGAACACATCCTGGGATTTCTGCGCGCGCCTCAGCCGGCCATCCAGTTCACCGCGCGTTGATATAGTAGTCACTACCCCCGTAATGGACCAACTTCCGCGCAGGCTGGGCCTCATCGACGCTTCTCTGATCGTTGTCGGGGTGGTCATCGGGTCCGGCATTTTTCTCCTGCCCAACGTCATTGCGCGGAACCTGCCATCCGGCGCCGCCATCCTGGCGGTCTGGGTAATGGCTGGCGTGCTCTCCTACTTCGGCGCGTTGGCCTACGCGGAACTGGGCGCCATGATGCCGGCCACCGGCGGCCAATACGTCTATCTGCGCGAAGCCTTCGGGCCGGGCTGCGCCTTCCTCTCGGGATGGGTATTCCTGCTGGCCGTGATACCAGGCGGCATGTCGTTTCTGGCCGTGGGCTTCTCCATCTACCTGGACCATTTCATTCCCCTTTCGCCGGCCTGGCGTGAAATCGTGTCGCTGGCGCTGTTGGCCTCGCTCGCCGCGGCCAATTACGTCGGCGTCCAGCAGGGCGCCTGGATTCAGCGCATCTTCACTTCGTTGAAGATTGCGGGCCTGATCGTGTTGATCGGCGCCGCCGCGTTCGCGCCGCATGTCCGGAGCGCCCTGCCATCGGCCGCGCCGCCGCTTGCCAGCCTTTCCTATCGCGGTATCGGCTTCGCCCTCACCGCCTGCCTGATGGCCTACAACGGCTGGAGCTATGTCAGCTTCGTGGCGGGCGAGATCAAAAATCCGCAGCGCAATCTGCCGCGCGCCATGACCCTCGGGATGGTCGCTGTGATGGCGCTTTACGTGACCGCCAACGCCGCCTATCTAAACGTGTTGACTGTGCCGGAAATCGCCGCCACCGAACGCGTGGGAGCCGCGGTCGCCACGCACACCATGGGTCCGGCCGGCGCCTCCGTGCTGGCGGCCGTCGTGCTGCTTTCTATTATCGGCGCCGTCAATGGCCAAATGCTGACGGGCGCGCGCATTCCTTTCGCGCAGGCGCGCGACGGCCTTTTCTTCGCCCGCTTCGGCCGCGTGCATCCGCGCTTCAAAACACCGGCGTTCGCCATCGCGGCGCAAACCGTCTGGACCGGCCTCCTGGTAGTGACCGGCTCCTATGAGACGCTGTTTGCCTACGCCCTGCTCTCGTCCTGGATCGTCTATACGCTCGGCGTGGCGGCCGTCTGGGTGCTGCGGCGCAAGGCGCCGGACGCGCCGCGTCCCTACAAAATGTGGGGATACCCGTACACCATGTGGGCCTTCCTGATCGTCTCGGCGTGGTACATGGCGGACGCCATGGTGAACCAGACCCGGCCATCGCTGATGGCGTTCGTGGTTTCGGCCGCGGGAATTCCGTTCTACATCTACTGGCGCACCCGCTGACCGTCGTGGCGCAGGCACTCGTGCCTGCCGCGACCGCACTCCTGCGGTCGCCGTCGCGCGCAGCGCGACGCGGGCGAACTTCGCGCCCCACCTACCGCTTCAGAGCCAACGTGATCCCGTCGCCGATGGCCACCAGGCTGAGCCAGACGCGTTCGTCCACGTGCAGCTTCGCGTTGAATTCGCGGATGGCGCGGGTATCTTTGTCTTGCACCGCTTCGTCGATTACCCGGCCATGCCAGATCACGTTATCGAAGACCGCCAGGCCGCCGGGCCGCAACAGCTTCAGCACGCGCTCATAGTAGTGTCCGTAGTTTTCCTTGTCCGCGTCCACGAACGCGAAATCGAAACTGCCATCCGCGCCCGCCGCGAGCATCGCGTCCAAAGTGTCGACCGCCGGCGCGATCCGCAAATCGATTTTGTCCTCCACGCCCGCTTCGCCCCAGTAACGCCGCGCAATGGCCGTCGTTTCCGCATTCACGTCGCATGCTATCAGGCGTCCCTCCGGCCGCATGGATAGCGCGATATGCAGTGAGCTGAGACCCGTGTACACGCCCACCTCGATCGCCCGCCTGGCATCCATCAAGCGCACCAGCATCCCGAGAAACTGCCCTTGTTCCGGAGACACCTGCATCCCCACATCGGCGCGCGGAGCCGTCTCCTCGCGCAACCGCCGCAACAAATCCGGCTCGCGCAGAGACACGCTCCGAATGTACGCAGCCAATTCAGGCCCGATGGGTGTTTGCAGATTCGACATAGTCTTGGGGGGCGGGCTTTAGCCCGCGCGGGACTTCAGTCCCGCTCTTCCGCCTTCACTTCGCACTCAACATATTTGCAAACAACCGGTACGCCCCCGGCACGCCCGCCGGCAGTTCCCGGAACCACGAGTAACCGCTGAAAATATACACGCCCTTCCCGTAACGCGCGTACAGCATCCCGCCGGACAGCGGCTTCTCGCCCGGATCGTGCGACTCGATCACCGTCTGATACCGTGGATCCCATTCCGAAGCGAAGTACAGCCCGCGCTCCTGTATCCATCCTTCGAAATCCTTCTGCGAAATTTCGTTCGGCGTACTCAGCAGCGGATTACTCAGATTTGTAAACGTCACCGGCGATTCTTCCACCGTCACGCGGTCGTGCCCCACCTTGAAGGGATACGGCCCCATCGGCACCAGGTTGCCGTCCGTCACATTGTACTGGTCGATCAGCTTGCCGCCATTGCGCACATACTCCAGCAGCCGCGGCAGGTTCACCCGCAGATCCGCGCGCGTGTTGTAGGCGCGCACGCCAGTGACGATCGCGTCGAATTCGGAAAGGTCGCGCTGCTCCAGATCGGAAGCCGTCAGCAGCGTCACGTCGCAACCGAGCTGGCGAATGGCATCCGGCATTTGATCTCCGGCACCCATGACGTAGCCGATCTTGTGCGCCGTCACCCGCACGTCCGCCCGCACCAGCTTCACTACCGCCGGCGGAAACACGGTCAACGGCGGCAGCGGCGGATGCGAGATTACCAGCATGCCCACGCGGATTTCGCGCTCGCCCACGCGCGCCACGCCGCGCAGTTGCGCCGGCGGATCCGGCCCCGGCCCCGGCTTGATCTCGAAACTCAGCGGCTGCTGCTGGCCCTCTTGCGCTTGCTCGAACGGCCGCGACAGCGGGTCCGCGCTCCATCCCGCATCCAGTGCCAGCCGCACATCGCCGGACACCTTCGGCACATTCGCGCGCACCTCGATCTCCACCTTGCGCGCGTCGCCCGACGGAAACAGCACCACATCCTGCGGCAGGTTCAGCGCCACCGGCGGCACCACCGTCAGCGCCCGCGTCTGCTCGCCATCCACGCGATCGACGAAACGATGCCGCACCGGCCGCACCAGATCGAACATCACGCCGCCAGCCTCCAGGCCGAAGCGCAGAGTCAACAGCGGAGGATCGTCGGGCAGGCCCACCAGCCGCTGGTCGGAGATCGTGTACGTGTCGCCCTGCTTGGGCTCGCGCAGCCAGAAGGGTTGCGAATACGGCTGATCGGCGGGCACCGCGTACTTGAGCTGCGCATTCACCGGCTGATTCGGGGCCAGCGCCGGATGCTTGGCGTCGGTACGCGCCGCGCCGCCCATGCCCTCCAGCGTCAGGCCTTCAAGTGCCATCGGAAACGCCGAACGGTTCAACGCCGTGTAGTTAACCTCGATGGTTGCACCGGGTACCACCGCGTAATTGTCCACGTTCGCATCCAGCCACAGGCCGGCGCACAGCGCGATCGCCTCGTTCAACTCCGCCAGCTTTTCGCTGGCCCACGCATCGTGAATCCCGGCGATTAGCGGATGCGCCTTCAATAGCAGCGGAATGGTTCGCTCCGGATGCTCCGGCGCGAATGTGCGCACGGCTTCCTCCAAAATGCGCCCGATCTCCGCCCCCCCGGACACGCGCTCCCACGTCGTATCGATACCGTCCAATGCATCCTTAGCGTCCTTAGCCGGCGCCTCGCCCGCCACCGGCACCAGGAATTGCCGCGACGGTCCCGGCCGCTGCGACGCCCCCATGCCCTGGCTGCGATGCATGCTGCGGCTCATCCCCGCGATCTGGCTGTAGGAAACGCCCAACACCGGATCGTACGCGCCCGTATCCACTTCGATGCGCCCCGGCGCGGCCGCCGCTTCCTTCTCCATCTCCTTGGTAAAGCTGAACGAGTTGAACAACAGCCGCCGCGCCTTCCACGGCTCCACGAATTTCAGTTGCTCCGGAAACCGGCTGGGATCGCCCGCCGCGAAAAATGCCTCTTTGCCCACGATGGCGGATACCTGGTGCTGCCCGTGACCGTCCTTCGGCGTGCCCGAAAAGCGCAGAATCACCACGTCCGGACGGAACCGGCGAATCACCCACACGACATCGGAAAGGATGCGCTCGTGACCCCACTTTTCGAAAGTCTCTTCCGGCGTCTTCGTAAATCCGAAGTCGATCGCGCGTGTGAAGAATTGCTCCGCGCCGTCGATTCGCCGCGCCGCCAGCAATTCATGCGAGCGGATCAGTCCCAGCAAATCGCCCTGCTCGGGACCAATCAGGTTCTGCCCGCCTTCGCCGCGCGTCAGCGACAAATAACCCGTGCGCATCTGGCGCCCGCGCGCGTAATAGGCCAGAATCGCGGTATTCTCATCGTCGGGATGCGCGGCGATCATCAGCACGCTACCCAGCACCGTTAGCTTCTTCAGCGATTGCTCGATCGCCGGCGTGCCGGAAAACGGCGCCTGCGCCAAGGCCGGAACGCACTGGAACAGGCCAAGAAGCATCGCCACCAATACCGGCACGCCGCCGGCTGAAACCCAAAGATCCGGGGGGCGGGATTTATCCCGCGCGGGGCTTGAGCCCCGCTCCGCGCGAATCGGCAGGCCGGATTGGCCGCCCCACAAGCGCGCCACGAGGGACTTGGCAGAATGAGTGCGCATCCAACATAATGGTAGTCCATCGTGAAGATCGCCTGGCGCAACTGGAAGACCCCCTTCGCCCGCCGGCCGCATGCGCCCGCCGACGGGATCGCCGCCGCGATTCCGGCCCCCATGCGCCTGGGATTGGCGCTCGGTGGCGGCTTCGCGCGCGGCCTGGCACACATCGGCGTGCTCAGCGTCCTCGAGCAAAATAACATTCCCGTCCATTGCATCGCCGGTGTCAGCGCCGGAGCCATCGTGGCGGCCGCCTACGCCAGCGGCGCCACACCCGCCGAGATCGCCGAGGCCGGCAGCGCCATGCGCTTCACCGACGTGGCGCGCTGGACCATCGCCCGCATGGGCATCGCCGGCACCGACCGCATGGAGCGGTTCCTGCATAAGTTGCTGAAGTGCTACAGCTTCGAACAAATGCGCATCCCGCTGGGCGTGGTGGCTACCGACGTGGTCACCGGCGAGGGCGTGATATTCCGCGACCGCGGCGATGTGGTGCTGCCCATCCGCGCAAGCTGCTCCTACCCCGGCTTGTTCCAGCCCGTGCGTTGCGGCAGCCATTTGCTGGTGGATGGCGCCATCAGCACCGAAGTGCCCGCGCTGCTGGCGCGTCTGCTGGGCGCCACGCACGTCATCTCGCTGCACCTGCCCATGCAAGGCGCCGCGGCCATGCCCACGAACATGTTCCATGTGATTAATCGATGCTTCCAGATCCTGCACAGTCGCACTGAAATCACCTGGCGCCAACATTCCGACCTGGTGATCGAGCCGGATGTGCGCGGCATGGAATGGGACGCCTTCGATAGCGCCCTGCTACTGGTGAAGGCCGGCGAAGAGGCCGCCCGCCTGGCTCTGCCGCGCATTCAATCGTGGGCGGGGCTCGCATCGCAGGCTGAAACCCGTGCTACGCCAGATTCAAAATCTGCCTGACCGTGCCGCTTTCATTCTGGATCTTGCCCTGCAACATCATCAGCGCCTGAATGAGCTGCTCCGGACGCGGCGGGCATCCCGGCACGTATACGTCGATCGGGATCACCTGGTTCACCGGGATCAGCGCGTAATTGTTGAACACGCCCGTCGACGTGGCGCACGCGCCCATCGAAATCGCCCACTTGGGCTCCGGCATCTGCTGGTACAAATGGCGGATCACGGGAGCCATTTTGTTCGACACACGCCCCGCGATGATGATCAGGTCCGATTGGCGCGGCGACCCGCGAAACACTTCGGCGCCGAAGCGTGCGATGTCGAACCGCGACGCGCTCATCGACATCATCTCGATGGCGCAGCAGGCCAAGCCGAACGACATGGGCCAGATCGAATTCTTGCGCGCCCAGTTCACGGCTTTGTCCAAAGTGGTCAATACCAGGCCTTCGGAAGCCGCCGCCGCGGCGCTCGCCACGGTTTCGTTATCCAGGCGCTCGAACAGTTCCACGGGACCGCTGGCAAAGGGTGCATCCATACCTCCTATTCTATGCCGTCCGGGATTCCGGTGGCGATTCGGCTGGGGCGCGAAAAACTCAAAGAACGCCGCTAGATCCTTGCATGCCTGGTATGTCGGCCGCTCGGCATACCACGACGGGCGAGGGCCGCCGGCGGTCCGCGCGCCGAGGTTGTGCACCTTCGCCGGCTTCAGGATAACTGCCTTATGGTTGTTCTTATCGGCGTTCATCTGCGTTCATCGGCGGCCAATATCGGGCTTGATTTTCGGGCTGGGCCGGAAGGAAAGCATTTGGCCGCCGATGAACGCGGATGAACGCCGATAAAACAGGTTTAGGGATGCGGCGACCCGCCGGATCGAGCCGTGTGCGGGATCTCCACCTTTGTTGTCGCGCACCCATTCGGCTGCATGGTAGTATTACGCGTATGAAAAAGGCCGCCAAAAGCGACGCCGTCCCGCGGGACGTGGACGCATACCTGGCTCGGGTCCCGGAGCCAGCCCGCGGCACTTTGAACCGGATGCGCGCGGTAATCCGGTCTGTAGTGCCGGCGGAGACCACCGAGGCCATCAGCTATGGGATTCCCACGTTCAAGTACAAAGGGTCGCTGGTGGCGTACGCCGCATTTTCGAAGCATTGCAGTTTCTTCCCTATGAATGCATCCCTGATCAAGACATTTCAGGACGAACTCGCTGGCTTCCCAACATCGAAAGGCACCATCCGGTTCACTGTAGACAAGCCTCTCCCGCTAGCGCTGGTGAAAAAGCTGGTGAAGGCGCGGATCGCGGATAACGAACGCAAGAAGCCCGCCTGAGACCGACAGAAACCGCTCCCTGACGGTCGCGGCTCAGTAAGCCGCGCGAAATCGGCGTGACCGTTATCGAGCCGCGACCGCTACCGAGCCGCGACCGTCGGGGAGCGGTTTCCCGAAACTGTTAATTAAGCACCCGCCTGAGTGCATGCACCGCGCGGTCCTGTAAAATCAAGATATATCCCTCATGCAATCCGAAAACTATGCGCAGTTGCTCGATCTCGCCGCTCGCCTGTGGCGCATCGACCCGGAATATTGGGATATCTGGGGCCGCAAACACATCACATCGGATGAAACCAAGCGGGCCATCCTGCAGGGCTTGGGCGTACGCGCCGAAACCGCCGAAAGCCTGCGCGCCTCCATCGAAGCGCACCGCCGCAAGGAATGGACCCGCCTGGCTCCTCCCTGCCTGGTGGTCACCCAGTCGAGCGCCGTGGATTTGCCCCTGCACGTGCCTGCGGATCTGGCCCAGGAGTCCGCGCAAATCGAGATTCGCGAGGAAACCGGTCCCACCCACCCGTTGGAATTCGCTCTCGGCAGCTATCGCGAGTGCGGCGCCGCCGATCTGGACGGCCGCGGCTACGTACGCAAGCAGGTCCCACTGCCGGCCAACCTGCCGCTCGGTTATCACGACGTGCACATCCGGCTGGGCGCGCTGCGGCAAGTCACCCGCCTGATCGTGGCGCCCGCCCGCGCTTACGCGCATCCCGCGCTGGCCGGCGGCGGCAAGGCCGCGGGCATCGCGCTGGCTCTTTATGGCATTCGCTCCGCGCGCAATTGGGGGTGCGGCGACCTGCGCGATCTGCATGGCATCGTGGACTGGATCGCGGACGATGCGCACGCCAGCTTCATCGCCTTGAATCCGCTGCACGCCATCTATAACCGCCGCCCTTACAACACCAGCCCGTACCTGCCGGAATGCATCTTCTATCCGAATTATCTGTACCTGGACGTGGAATCCATCGCCGATTTCCAACAGTCGCGCCGCGCGCAGCGACTTTGGGCGCAAACCGAAACCCAACGCCAGATGGCGGCCCTGCGCGATTCCGAATACGTCGAGTACGAGCAGGTGAGCGCCTGGAAACTGCGCTTCCTGAAACTGGCCTTCGCGGAGTTTCTGCGCGAACGCCGGTCCGGCTCCGCGCGCGCCCTGCAGTTCCACCGGTTTCTGGCGGATGAGAGCGATTTGCTCAGACGCTTTGCCACGTATTGCGCGCTCGACGAATACCTGCACGCGCGCAATCCGAATCTGTGGACCTGGCCCGATTGGCCGGCGCCCTACCAGGATCCGGATTCACCCGAAACGCAAGCCTTTCGCAAGAAACATTGGCGGCTGTTTCTGTTTTATTGCTACTTGCAGTGGCAGCTCTCGCTGCAACTCGCCGCCGCCCAGGCCTACGCGCGGCAAAGGGGCCTCGCCATCGGGCTGTATCACGATCTGGCCCTGGCCACCGACCGCTTCGGCGCCGACCTTTGGGCTCAGCGCCCGTTCTTCGTGGCCGGTTGCCGCGTCGGATCGCCGCCCGACGACTTCGCCCCGAAAGGCCAGGATTGGGGATTTCCGCCGCCGTGTTCCGAACAGCATCGCGAAAACGGGTATCGCCTGTTCACCGAATCCATCCGCAAGAACTGCCGGCACGGCGGCGCGCTGCGCATCGATCACGTGATGCGCTTCTTCCGCTTGTTCTGGATTCCGGAGGGGACCGGCGCCACCGCCGGCGCTTATGTCCGTGAGAACTACGACGACTTGATCCGCATCCTGGCGCTCGAAAGCGTGCGCCGGCAAGTGGTCGTCATCGGCGAGGATCTGGGTACCGTGGAGCCTTTCGTGCGCGAAACCTTGGACCGCTTCGGCATCCTGAGCTATCGCCTGTTCTATTTCGAAAAGCGCGCGGACGGCAAGTTCAAGACGTATGGCGAGTACCCCGAACGCGCGCTGGTTTCTTCCACCACTCACGATCTGCCGACGCTGGCGGGGTTTTGGATCGGCGAGGACATCGAAGCGCGCCGCCGCGCCGGCATGTTCCCCGACGACGCCATGTACCGCCGCCAGGTGCAAGAGCGCGCCGCGGAAAAACAGAAAGTGCTGGACCTGCTGCATAGCCTCGAACTCCTGCCCGCTTTTGTTCCCACTTCGGCTGCCCTGCTGCCCGAAATGACCGGCGAACTGCACAATGCGGTCATCGGTTTCCTGGCGCTCACGCCGTCACAACTGCTGGCCGTGAATCAGGAGGATCTGACCAAGGAGATCGCCCAGCAAAACCTCCCGGCTACCACCTGGCAATATCCCAACTGGAGCCGCAAAATGAAATTTACGCTGGAAGAATTGCGCACCGCGCCGGTGGCGCGCGACTTCGTCGCGATGTTCCGCAACTGGCTGGTGCGCACTGGGCGCGTGAACAAGGGCCACGAATAGTGGGTCTTGGAGGGCGGGCAATCATGCCCGCAGCCGGCTTTCAGCCGGCCGGGGCGGGCAAGCTCGCCTTAGCCCGGCAGCGGACAAAACTGTCCCGCGGAAAACCCCTCCGCCTCGCATCCGAAAGCATGATTGAACCGCGCCCGGTAGTTTTCCCACGCAATCGCCGAAGTCAGCTCCACCAACTGCCGGTCGTCGAAGCGCGCCCGCATCGCCTCGAACAAATCGTCACCCAATTGCACGGGCGTGGCCGTCATGGCCACCGCGTAACGCAGCGCCAGCTTCTCGGTTTCCGTGAACTCCGGGCTGTTTTCAAAATCCCCCAGCCCCATCAGCTTGGCTTCCGATACCCCCGCCTTTCTGCCGACGGCAGAACCGATATCGATTCAAAACGGACACCCGATCAGCGTGGCCGCCTTGATCTCAGCCAGCGCCTTGACCAGCGGATCGACCGTCCGCATCGCCTCCTGCGCCATCTCCATGCCGCCCAGCGCCGCCAGCAGCCGCGGCTGATGCGCGGTGATGCGCATGGGCTCGGGCACGCTCCCAAGCTTGCGCCGGACGGCGCCATAGACTGTGCGTGTGAATAAGTCAGCCTGCTTATCGCCGATTCCCTCGATGCGTGCCATGTTTCTATTGTCCTACAGGCTGTGGGGCGAGCCTCCAGGACCCGCTCTCCATTAGTTCGAGGCGGTGGTGCGCGCGATGGCGGTTGGTTTGGGAGTGACCTCGAACAGCAGGTTGTCGCCGAATTGTCCCCTGAAATTCATTTGGGCGCCATCGTCCACCAGCTTGAAAATCAGCCAGTCGAGCGGATCGTGCATAGGGCCGAACACCATGAACCGGCTATGCTGGCCAATGAAACGCTGGTAATCCTCGATGCGCCCTTTGATCGGAAACCAGCGCCGCAGGATCGGATAGCCATTGTCGAACACGTTGCTACCCGTGTACTGCACCGACACCTGCGGGTCCCGCAGCAGGTACAGCCGCGAAGCCAGTTCCGGTTTCGCGTAATGATCCACCTGCAGAAAAAGGGTCCCATTGCCAATCACAAAGGGCACGTCCTTTTCCACCTGGTCGGGATCGAGGCCGCGAATCGCCAGACTCTGGGTGGTGTCGTCGGGTGGCGACCAGAAGGAATTCATCAGAAAGCCGGCCAGGAAAATCCCCATCAGCAGCACGCCCGTAGCGCGCCGGTTTCCCGTGCGGTTATATGCTAAAAGGGCGAATAATATCGCGATTCCCATGACCGCCGGCAGCCCGTAACGGGTCTCGAATACGTGTGTGAGCGTGAGCGCCAGTATCATCGCGCATATCGGAATCGAGACCAGTCCCGCCGCCGCTGCAATTTCGTGGACGGGGATGGGCGCCGGCGGCTTCTCTTCGGTTGCGGCCCGCTTCGCCGGCAGCAAAACCGCGGCGCAGCCCGCCAGCCAGAACCACACCGCGGGCCCCAGTATCATGACGCTGAACTCCCAGATCGAGGAGAACCGCGGCTCAAACTTTGCATTGTTCAACAAAATATTGTTATTCGCCCGCATCAGGGGCAGGTAGGTCAGGACCAGCGGCGCGGTGATTCCGATCGACAGCCACACCGGCCAGTCGATGCGCCGCGCCCGCCACGCGCGCACCAGTTCGCCCAGGCCCAACGGGACAAACAGCAACACCGCATAACAGTGGCTCATCAGCGCGCCGGCCACGCTTAAGGTCAACGCGGCGAGCGCCCAGCGCCGGTGTTTGCGCTCGCAAGCGCTCTGCCACGAGACCAGCGCCAACCCGGAGAATCCCAGCACCAGCCCGTACGACCGGGCTTCGTATCCGTAACGGCAAGCGCCCGAAATCCATGGAAACAGCATGGCGACGAATCCGTACACCGCGTTCGAGCGTCGGGACACGAACCGGAAAAGGCAGACGCTCATGACCAGAAAGCCGATCGTGGCCGGCAGCCGCGTAGCTACGGGTCCGTCGCCAAACAGGCGAAACGCCGCGCGGGTCGCCACGTACAATAACGGCGGATTCAAATCGGCACCCTGCCGCAGACCCGCCCAGATCGTGCGCATGCTGGGCAAATGCGACATGTAAAACGTGAACAGCTCGTCGTACCAGAATGCTCGGGAGCCGGCCCGCTGAGTCGCGATTTTCAGGAACAGTATCAGCAAGCCGTAGAGATAGAAATACTTTCCGGCTTCGATGCGGTCGGCGGCGATCTCGATATAGTGCCGGCAACGGTTTAGCGGACGCACGTATCCTTTCCCCTCACGGTCAACTGCACATGATAACGGTAGTTAGCCCGCCGCGGACACTAACTTCAGTTAACTCGACTTCGATAACTTCCCTATTAACCGCTGGTTAACCTTTTGCACCATGGCTTTCATCCGGTTTCGTATGGTTAACTGTAGTCCGGGCTATGGATTTCGAGCCATCAATATCCGTGGTGGTGCCGGTGTATAACAGCGAAGCCAGCCTGGCGCTGTTGATCGGCCGTCTGCAGCCGGTGTTGCAGGCGCGCGCCCGCGACTTCGAAGCCATCCTAGTCAACGACGGCAGTCACGACCGTAGCTGGGAGGCGATCTGCCAGTTGACGCATCGCTATCCGTGGGTTCGCGGTATTTGCCTGATGCGCAATTACGGACAGCATAATGCGCTGCTCTGCGGCATTCGCGCGGCCCGCAATGAGGTCATCGTCACGCTGGACGACGATCTGCAGAACCCGCCCGAAGAGATTCCCAAACTCCTCGATAAACTCGCCGAAGGTTACGACGTGGTGTATGGCGCGCCCGCGGCGGAACAACACGGACTGTGGCGGGACATGGCGTCGCGAGTCACCAAGATCGCGTTGCAAAGCGCCGTAGGTGCCGAGACCGCCCGCCACGCCAGCGCCTTCCGCGCCTTCCGCGGCGAAGTGCGCGGCGGGTTCACGAATTTTCAGGGTCCCTTCGTATCCATCGACGTCCTGCTCACTTGGGGCGCCTCGCGCTTTACTGCCATCCAGGTGCGCCACGATGCGCGCCGCTTGGGAGCGTCCCAGTATACGCTGCGCAAGCTGATCCGCCACGCGTTCAACATGATGACGGGCTTCAGCGTTCTGCCGCTGCAGATCGCCAGCGCCATCGGATTTGTCTTCACCGTATTCGGATTCCTGGTGCTTGTGTTCGTAATCGGAGGCTATCTGGTCCGCGGCGGCAGCGTGCCGGGCTTCCCGTTCCTCGCTTCTCTGATCGCCATGTTTTCCGGAGTGCAGATGTTCGCGCTCGGCATCATCGGCGAGTATCTGGCGCGCATGCACTTCCGCATGATGGACCGGCCGGGCTACGCCATTCGCCAGCAGACGGTGGCGGTCGAGCGCGCCGCGCCGCGCCTGGTTGCGGGGTTGCATGCCTGAGATTCAACCCAAACCGGTAAGCCGCGACCTTCCCGTTTGGCCCGCAACTCCCGCCGCCGAATCGGAGCCGGCTTATATTCCTTTCAACCGGTTTTGCAAGACCGGGGCGGAGTTTACTTACATCCAGCAAGCCATCGATGAGATGCACGTCAGCGGCAACGGCCGCTTCACGAAGTTGTGCCACGCCCTCCTCGAGGAACTGCTGGGCGCACCCAAGGTGCTGTTGACCACCTCTTGCACAGACGCCCTGGAGATGGCGGCCCTGCTGCTGGATGTGCAGCCCGGCGATGAAGTGATCCTGCCGTCTTTCACCTTCGTGTCCACTGCCAGCGCCTTTGCGCTGCGCGGCGCCCGCCCTGTTTTTATCGATATCCGGCCGGACACCCTGAACCTCGACGAGACCCTGCTGGAGCGGCTGATCACGCCGCGCACCAAAGCCGTCGTGCCGGTACACTATGCGGGCGTCGGCTGCGAGATGGATGCCATCCTCGAAGTGGCCGGCCGCCATGCAGTGCCCGTGGTGGAAGACAACGCGCACGGATTGCTGGGCAAGTATAAGGGACGCAACCTCGGCACGTTCGGCTGCCTGGCGACGCAGAGCTTTCACGAAACCAAGAACTTCACCTGCGGCGAAGGCGGCGCCCTGGTGATCAACGACATCCGCCACTGCGAAAAGGCGGAAATCATTCGAGACAAAGGCACCAACCGAAGCCGTTTCGTGCGCGGGCAAGTCGATAAGTACACTTGGGTAGGTCTTGGTTCCAGTTACCTGCCATCGGACATCCTGGCGGCCATCTTATACGCCCAGTTAGAGGCGCGCGAGACGATCCAGGCCCAACGCCGGCATATCTGGGAGCGCTATAACATGCGCTTGAGAGACTGGGCCGCCAGCTATGGCGTAGGGTTGCCGGTAGTGCCGCCGCATTGCCAGCAGTCTTTTCACATGTTCTATATGCTGCTGCCCTCGGAAGGCAGCCGCGCGTGCCTGATTCAGCACTTGAAAGCCAGGAACATACTGAGCGTATTTCACTACCTTCCGCTGCATCAATCGGAAATGGGGCTGCGGCTAGGCGGCCGGGACTGCGCCTGCCCGGTAACGGAAGATGTGAGCAACCGTTTGCTGCGGCTTCCGTTCTACAACGGGTTGACTGAAATCGAACAGGGCCGCGTGATTCGCGCGATCCGGGAATTCGAGCCATGAGCCATGCCGTTCTGTTGATCGAGCGCGGGGTAGAGCAAAGGCTGGCCGACCTGGAACATCATTGGTCGGCGGCGCAAACATTCGCCTACGTCCATGAAAAGGGCGCGGCGGCAGCCCCCTGGCTAAGCGCAGTTCCGCAACAGCTTCCGCCGCGATACCGGGAAGATCATTTTTGCTTATTGACCTCCGGCAGCACGGGCGCCCCGAAGCTGGTGATTGGGCGCAAACAGGACTCCGAGGAACTCGCATGGGTTCTGCACTGCGTGCAGCAGAGCGAGCCCGTTCGCGAAGCCATCGTCTCGCTGCCGCTTACCTATTGCTATGCCTTCGTCAACCAGTGGCTGTGGTCGCGGGTCATGCGCCGCAAACTGGTAATAACTCCCGGTCTCGCCAAACCCGACCTTTTCCGCCAGGCCCTGCGCCGCGGCCGCGATGCGATGCTCTGCCTGGTGGGTCCGCAGGCCGCCATGCTTCGCAACATGTTCGGCGGCGAGCGTTTTCCCGGTGTGATCCGCCTGCACTTCGCCGGCGGACGATTTCCCCAGGAACAGCTTCCAGCGCTGCACGAAATGTTCCCAAATGCCGCCATCTTCAATAACTATGGATGCGCCGAAGCACTACCCCGCCTGACCCTGCGCCGCGCCGAAGACGGCGATTCGGCATCCGACGTGGGCGCGCCTCTGCCCGGCGTGCAGCTTAAGTGCGGCGATGCCGGTGAACTGCTGTTCCGCAGCCCATACCGCTGCGTCGCCCAGTTCGATAGCCACGGCTTCCACCCCATCGGAGCCGAAGAGTGGATGCCCAACGGCGACCTGGTCCGCGATGGCGGCGACGGACACTGGCGCCTGCTGGGCCGCGCCGGCGAAGTCTTCAAACGCTACGGCGAGAAGATCGCATTGCCGCAGGTGCTCTCATCGGTCAACCGGCAGTGGGCCGGACAAGTGGGTTACTATCGCGAGAAAGACAGCGCGGGCGAGGACGGTTATGTGCTGGTTCTGGCTCCCCAGCCTTCGCGCGAGTCCATGCGCGGGCTGATGCAGGTATTCCGCTCCAGCCACCCTCGAACCTATTGGCCCCTGCGCATTGAATCCGCTCCCGCCCTGCCTTTGCACCCCAATGGAAAGGTGGACAGCCTCGCGGTCCAAAACATGGAGGACAGATGTCTGCTCTGGCGCCAGCGGGTCTGATGACGAATCGAAAGAAACTCGAAGACCTGGTGGTGGATGTGTTCCTGCTCGACCCCAAGGAGTTTCACCTGGATTTGAAGCGCGAAGAGATCGAAACCTGGGATTCGCTCGGCGTGGTTTCGCTCGCCGTCGGCGTGCAGGAAACCTTCGGCCACCATTTCACGCAGGATGAGGCCGTCGGCATTACGGGCATCCGTGACATTATCGGGATTCTGGAGGCGAGAGGGATCTCGTTCGATGCGTAGCCCTAAGACGCGGGATCTGGCCTGGCTGAAGACTATTCCCAAATCGGCGGCGGTGTTGCGGGCGAGCGCCAGCGTGCAGGCGCGCGTCGGCGCGGAACTGGGATTGCCGTCGATCTCCTCGTTCGGCGATATCGCCGCTGGCGCCAGCACCCTGATCGTAGCCGGGGGCGGCTGCCTGATGGACGAAGCCAAGCACTTCCGCGCACGCCGGCGGCCGATGCTGAACCCGATGCTGAACCTGATCCTGGTGCCCAGCATCTGGGGCAGCGGAGCGGAGACTTCGCCCATCACGGTGCTTAATTGCGAGGGCGGCAAGCGCATCGCCAGCGGAGACGAGTTTCTGCCCGATACCGTGGTCTATTGGCCGGAGTTGCTGGCCACCGTCCCGCCGGCTAGAGCGAAGCACGCGTGCGGCGACGCCTGGGCGCATACGCTGGAAGCCTTCCTCTCACCGCTGGCTTCCGACAGCCTGCGCGGCCAACTAGCCACGCTCATCGGCGAGATGCTGCGGTTGCCGCTCGCCGCCGACCCGCGCTGGTTCCAGGCTAGCGCCCGCGCCGCCGCATTGCAGGCTGGCGCCTCCGTCGGTCTGGTGCACGGCATAGCCCACGTGTTGGAATACCCGCTCCGCGCGCGCTACCCCGGCGAAGACTGGGGACACGCCCGGTTGTGCGCGATCTTCCTGCTTCCGGTGATGCGCCTCAACCGCGCCGCCTCCCCCAAGTGGGCCGATTTAGCACGCCAATACGCGATTGATGAAGCTGCGGTGTGGCACGTTCTGCACCAGCTCTTTGCACCCGAGGGGCTGGCCGCTGCGCTCCCCTTCCTGCATGAAAACTGGATGCAGATCCTGCGCGACCCCTGCACGCGCACCAATGGCGCGCTCATCCGGCCAAGGCATCTGTCGGAGATCGCACAACAGGCGGCCGTATGAGCGAACTGCTCGACCGGCCTCCCTATTCCGCCCGCGACGATAACGCCTTCCTGGCCGAAATGCAGCGCCTCACGCGGCATCATCTGGAGGGCTGCCCGGCGTACGCCCGCATCTGGCCAAAGTGGAAATGCGCCGGCACGGCCGAGGAACTGCCGTTCCTGCACGTGGACCTTTTCAAACGTCTGGAGTTTCGCACCGTCGCGGCCGGCCTGGTTCACGAGCGCACTCTGCGCTCGTCTTCGACCAGCGGATCCGCGGCCAGCCAGATTGTACTCGACAACCTGAGTTCGCGCCTGCAGGCCCGCAGCGCACTGGCCATTCTCACGGACATGGTCGGCGATCGCCAGCGCCCCCTGCTGGTGCTGGACGATGCCCTCTCGCTGCGCCAGCGGGGCGTAGTCTCCGCGCGCGCGGCGGCGGCCATGAGCTTGCGCCCGCTGGCGACCGGCATCCATTTCCTGCTGCGCGACGCCAACGATCCCGCGAGCCTGAAATGGGACCTGCTGGCCGAGGTCTTGGCCTCCAGCGAAGAGTTCCTGGTCTACGGCTTCAGCTCTATTCTATGGCTGGCATGGGGCGCCGCCGCCGCGCCGGAAGACGTGCGCGCCAAGCTGCGCGGCAAGCGCATTCATTTCGTGCACAGCGGCGGCTGGAAGAAGATGGAGGCGCTGCGCGTCGACCGCGCGCGGTTCGACGACGCACTCACGCGGGATCTCCATCCCGCCAGCCGCGTGGTCGATTACTACGGGCTGGTGGAACAGGTGGGCGTCGTCTATCCGCTATGCGAGCATGGCGTGCGCCACGTCCCGGTTTGGGCGGACGTGCTGGTGCGCGATCCCTATACCCTGCGCGTCGTCGAAGACCAGTCCGGGCAGATCCAATCGATGAACGTGCTGGCCCACGGCGCTCCCTACCATTCGGTGCTTTCCGAAGACATGGGAAGGATCGTGCCCGGCGGCTGCGCGTGCGGCCGTTCCGGAAAACGTTTCGAGCTGCTCGGACGTATGCCGCACGCCGCGTTGCGAGGCTGCGCCAATGTGTGAGCCGCTGAGCTTCTTCGAATCCGCGTCCGGCTGCACCGCGCTCGCCCTGCCGTTTTTGGAGCGGCAAATCGTGGCTGAGTGGGGCGCGCTTCGCGGCGCCATGCGCAGGACCGTTCCCACCGGGTTCAGCCGCGACGAATGGGCGTATCTGATGGCTTTCCTGGCCCCCGAGAATCTGCATGCCCCGTTTGTGGAAGCCTTCGGCCAGCCCGTGGAGGGTGGCCGGCCGTCCCGGCTGGTGCGCCCGCGCGGAGTGGTGGCCGTCTGGCTGCCCAACAACGTCAGCCTTCTGGGCCCCTTGACGCTCATTCTCCTGACCCTCACGGGTAACCGCATCCTGTTGAAAGCCGGATCGCGGAGCGATGATTTGACTGGCGCGTTCCTGGCTTTCGCTCGCGAGCACTTGCCAGCCTGCCCGCTGCGCAGCCATCTGGAGCAATACGTCCACCTGGAAGTTTTCGCGCACGGAGACGAACGGCAGGCGCGCATGATCGAGCAAGCGGACGTGCGCATCGTCTTCGGATCGGGCTCGGCCGCCGCGGCTGTGCATGGCGCGGCCGCGCCGCTGCGGGGTACCGGTTTTTCGTTTATCGACCGGCAGTCCCAAGCCTGGATCGAAGCCGGCGCCGATACCGGCGAGGTTCTAAGCCACCTGATCCGCGTCTTCGCCATCTATGGGCAGGCGGGTTGCACTTCGCCGCGCCGCGTGGTTCTGCTTAACGGCACACGCCCACAGGCGGAGGACTTGCGGTCGCGCATGCTGGAGTTATGGCCGCAAGTACTGCGCTTCCAGCCGCCCGTGCACGTCGCGTCCGCCAATACCATGGCCTTGCAATGGGCCGCCGCGCTGGGCTGGGATGCCGCGGCCGCCATCCATCGGCATGCGGTGATCGCGGTAGGCGATCTGAGCCTCGAAACCATCGACGCCCCCATGTTTCTCCCCATCTGCCCGGCCACTCCCGAAGAGGCCGCCCGCCAGTTGCCTGATAATATTCAAACCCTGGGCCATGCCTTCCTGGACCCCGCCGACCCGCGCTGGCTCCGTCTGGCCGCCGCGACTCCTATCAAGCGGCTGGTGCCTATCGCCCGCATGCATCATTTCGGCCCGCTTTGGGACGGCCAGCGATTCTGGCGCCAATGCTTCGAGGAAATCGAGGTTCAACTGTGATCCGGCTGCACGAGATGAACACGCGCTGGTGGGGAGCGCCGGCCGGAATCGTGGACGATGCAGCCTTCTTCGCCCTGCCGGACGACCAGCGGGAGCAGGCGCTTGCGCCGTACCAGTGGGTCGAATTCAAGTCGAGCCTGGCGGTCGCGCCGCCGCTCTCCGCCATGGCGCGCGCCGGTTTCTTTCTGGTCGATGTACAGCTTGCGTTCCGCATCGCGCTGAAAGAATCCGCCAGCGGCTGTGGCGAGGAATTGACCGTGACCTTCGCGCACGAACGGGGCTTTCCATATCACGCGGAAGATCTCGCTCCCTTCGCGCACGAACGCTACGCCCACCTTCCGGGTCACACGCCGGAACGCCTCAATGCCCGGTATGCCGATTGGGGCGGGCAGTTGATTCGCGAGCATCCGGACACGTGTCTGGCGGTCCTGTCGGGCGGAGAAGTGCAAGGCTGGTTTCTATCGCAGCCCGCCGCCGCGGGTTTGAATCTCACGCTGGCCGTGGCGCGCCGCGATGCGCGGATTTCCGGTTTCCTGCTCTACCAGAGGAGCCTGGCTGCTTACGCCGCGAAGGGGCACCGCATCGGGTTCGCCAGTTTCAGCGTGGCGAACACCGCGGTGCATAACATCTATGCGAAGTTGGGGGCACGGTTTACCATGCCCAGTGGCGTTTGGTTCAGGATTGTGCCCTCGTGAACATTCGGACCGGGTTATTCGCGAACCGCTATACTCTACTACTATGAGAGTTGTCTTCACCGGAGCCACCAGTTTCGCCGGACGGGAGTACTTCCGTCAATTGGCGGCAAGCGGCCACGATGTGACGGGCATTTCCAGAAAAGACATCCCGAATTACATTAAAGCCGACCTCTCCGATCCCGGAAGCCCGTCCTGTCTGCCTGATAGACAGTTCGACGTGCTGGTCCACTGCGCCAGTTACGTGCCGCTAAATGAGCCGGCCAGCACGTGGGAGCAGTGCGCTCCGGCGAACGTGGCTGGCACGGTACACCTGCTGCAATGGGCCGAGCGCCGTATCCGTCGCGTGATCCTCGTTTCCTCCTGTGCGGCTTATGGGTCTGCAAAAAGCATATACCCCTACAGACGAGCGTCACCCGGTTCGGCCCGACACCTTCTATGGCATCTCCAAGTACGCCCAGGAACAACTGGTCCACGCGTTTTGCAGTTCCCGGAACATACCATTGGCCATAATGCGGCTGGGTTACGTTTACGGCCCTGAAATCCACCCCTCGCGAGCGGTCGCCAAACCTGCGCAGCGTCGAAGAAGGACAAAGTCTGACTCTCCGAAATCCGAACTCGGCGGGCTTGCATTTGATCCACACTTCCGACATCGCACGCATCGGCATCGGCCTTTTGAACTCGGGGCGGGGAATTTACAACGTTGTCTCACCTGAGTTTATCTCGCTTCAAAGATACGTGGATACGGCAATGGATGTGGTGGGCCGGAGGGTGAAAGTGAAATGTGAAGGCGACGATTCCCGAATCTCGAACTGGTACGCTACCAGACTCGGCACAATAGGGTTGCTGCCTAATGTCTCGCTTAAAGACGGAATTCGGAGTATGCTCCCGAGTCCAGCCGGGAGCCGCTCGTGAGCCGAATCGTCGTAATTGGCGGCGCTGGGTTTCTCGGAAGGGAACTCATTGCGGCATTGGACGATAGGGAGGTGATCTGCTTTGACCGAGTTCCGCTATCCTCCAGTACTCCACTGCCGCCGCGCGGCGCACAAAAGCTTGGAGACGCCACCGATCCCGCGAAGCTACGCGATTGCATAGCCGGTGCGGACTCGGTTTGGATTCGCGCGGGAGTGCTTGGCGGCGCAGCCAGCACACAGGTCGACAGGGCCGCGGAGTACATTAGCGGAAATGTCGACCTTGTAAGGTCGGTGTTGGCGGCCTGTGGCGATTTGGGATGCAGGACAGTGTTCTTCGACAGTACGGAACAGGTGTGGGGAACTTCAGGCGACTTGGAGCGCCTCGTTGCGGAGGACGAGCCCATGGCGCCGAATTTCTACGGTGCATCGAAGTCGATTTCCGAGAAACTGTTGCGGCACTGGGCCGCGGAGGAGGCGGAACGATCCGTGCAGATCTTCCGTTACTCACGGGTCCACGGTGCGCGGTCGCGCGATGTGGTCTATTACATGGTGAAATCCGCCTTGGCGGGCGATCCGATCCGGATCATTGGAAACCCGCTGCATCGGATCAGCTTTGTCCATGTGGAAGACGTTATCGCGGCAAACCTGTTGGCCCTGCGCTCGCGTCCGAGCTTCGCCATCTACCAGGTGTCTTGTGACCGCCCCTACTCTTTGCTTGAGCTTGCGCAGCTTGTAATGGACGTGGTGGGCCACCGTGTACCGATACGGTTCGAGCCCGCGGCCCATGCGGCGCTACCGTTCGAACCGTTTGTTACTGGCATGGATTGGGAGCGGTCTTCGCAGGAACTCGGATTTTCGCCAAGATGGTCGGTGTGTGACATTATCCGCGAGGCTGGCGACAGTTTGGCGGCCGCAACGTCAGCGTGAGCTCCGGCTGATCATTCGTTCAGACCCTGATCCCCACGCCGAACACATACTCGTGGTGAATCGCAAACCGTTCCCAGTGCGCGATCTCCAGGTGCCGGCCGAAAATATCGCGCAACACTTCGGCGGTGCGGGGATACGATCCCCGATCCAGCCGCCAGATCACGCGCCCCGCGATGCGGTCCCGCGCAAAAACCGGGTCCAGGAAGAACATTCGCCCGCCTGGCTTCAGGACGCGCACGGTCTCGCGCAACACGTCGCTAAGCATGGTATCGGTCAGATGGTGCGCCACCGCCGTACACACCACCGAGTCCGCGCAGCCGCTCGCAATCGGCATTCGCGTGGCGTCGGTTTGCAAGGCCAGCCCGTCCGCGACTTTGCTCCGGAAGCCTTGCAGTTTCGGCATCTCGATATCCAGGCAAACATAGCGGCAATCGGCAGGCCACAGTTGGCGCATAGTGCCCGTGCCGCCGCCCACGTCCAGCACATAGCTCCCGACCCCGCCGGCGGACATTTGGCGGGACATGCGCGCGTAGACCTGGCGGGCCCCGGCCAGCTTTTGGATCTGATCGTAAACCCAGGGGTAAGACGCCAGTTCGTGCAGAAGATTAATCAGCATGGGGTCGCGGCCTAAGGGCGTTCCGCTTCCATTATGGCGGGTGCCTCGCCGTTTCAGAGGCAGGAGTTGCCGATCGTTTACTAAAGATAGTGTCCATTCCGCCGATAAGGGACTGAGGAAGCATGTCCGGCTATCGTGCGACGGCCACAGCGGTTTACCCGGCTGAGTCTCTTCATCCGGTCGAGAGCGAAATCGAGCTTCTGATCCCGGCGGACGACGTCGCCGATCCGTTGCTCTCCATCGTAGTACCCGCGCTCAACGAGCGCATCACCATCGCCGAGTTCGTCCAATGGTGCCAGGCAGGCTTGGCCAGCGCCGGTATCCGCGGGGAAATCCTGATCGTGGATAGCTCCACCGATGAGACACCGGAGATCGCCCTGGCCCATGGCGCGCGGGTCTTGCGCACGCCGAAACGCGGTCTGGGCCGCGCCTATATCGATGCAATCCCCTATATCCGCGGTAGGTACGTCCTGATGGGAGACGCCGATTGTACTTACGACTTCCGCGAGTTAGCCGGATTCGTGCAACAGTTCCGCGCCGGGTATGAGTTCATCATGGGTTCGCGCTTCCGCGGCGTCATCGAGCCGCATTCCATGCCCGCGCTGCATCGTTACTTCGGCACGCCCGTGACTACCGCCATTCTGAACATCCTCTATTCCACCAGCTTCTCCGACATCCATTGCGGCATGCGCGGCATCACGCGCGACGCGCTGCTGCGCCTGGAGCTCGAATCGCAATCCTGGGAATACGCCTCGGAAATGGTGCTGAAGGCGGTTTGCCTGAAACTGAAGACCGCCGAAGTGCCCGTGCACTTCCTGAAGGACCCCGCCGGCCGCCTCAGCCACATGAAGCGGAACGGATGGCTGGAGCCCTGGCGCGCCGGCTGGATCAACTTGCGCGCCATGCTTCTGTTCGGCGCCGATTTCTTCCTGCTGCGCCCCGGCTTGGCCCTGTTGGCGCTTGGCCTGCTGCTGACGGTGCCGGTCAGCCTGGGCCCGCTCCCGCTCGGTCCCATCACCCTCTCGCTGAACTGGATGATGCTGGGCCTGACGCTGTCCGTAGTCGGCCTGCAGTGCTTCTACCTGGGCTGCATCGTGCAGGTGACGTACCGCTATTCGGCGGCGCGCGCGGAACGCTGGCTGCGTCTGTTCTCTTACGACCGGGCCATGCTGTCGAGCGCCCTTGCCGGCCTGGCGGGCGGCGCGTTGGGGCTTCCGCTCGTCCGTCAATACCTGGCCGGAGGACTGCGCCTGCCCCCGGTCGCAACCCCCCAGATGCATCTGGCGGTGTTGGGCCTGCTCTTTCTGGTAGCCGCCTTCCACACTTTCAGTTGCACGCTGGTGTTGCACGCCGCTAACGTGCGGGTGCGCAGGTCCAGGTTCCAGGCACTATGAGCGGCCGTGTATTAGTCACCGGCGGAGCGGGCTGCATCGGCTCGGATCTCGCCGCGGCCCTGCTCGACCGCGGATACCCGGTCACGGTCGCCGACAATCTGAGCAGCGGCAAGCGCGAGCACATCGCGGACCTGTTGCGCCGTCCCGGCTTCCACTTCATCGAAGGCGACCTGCTGGACCCGGCTACGCTCGATGCGGCATTCTCCGGCGGCGATGGCATCGAGACGGTCTACCATCTGGCCGCGAATCCCGACGTCAAATTCGTCCCGGGCGAGCCTACCGATAAGGACCTCCGGCAGAATACGCTCTGTACGTATCACGTCCTCGAAAGCATGCGCCGGCACCGCGTGGGCCGCCTGGCCTTCTCCTCCACTTCGGCTGTTTACGGCATCTGCGAACGCCAGCCCATCGCCGAAGACCAGGCTCCCCGTCCGATCTCGCTCTACGGCGCCACCAAGCTGAGCTGCGAAGCGATGATCGGCGCTTTCCAGCACTTGTTCGGCATGGACTGCTGGATCTTCCGCTTCGCCAATGTCGTGGGACCCAAGGTCCGCCGGCGCGGACGCACCGTCATCGGCGACTTCATCGACAAGCTGCGCCGCGACCCTGCGCGTTTGCAGGTGCTGGGCAACGGCCGCCAGGCGAAGTCTTATCTGCTGGCCGAGGAGTGCGTGGAAGCCATGCTGTTCGCGGTGGCACACGCCCCCCGCGGCCTCCACGTCTTCAATCTGGGTTGCGCCGATTCGCTCAGCGTCACGCGCATCGCCCAAATGGTGGCCGGCGCCATGGGACTGGCCGATGTCGAGTACGAATACACCGGCGGCGAAGGCGGCTGGCCGGGCGATGTGCCGCGCTTCCGCCTGGATGTCTCCGCCATCAACCGGCTGGGCTGGCGCGCGCGATACAACTCGGAAGAGGCCGTGGCGTTGGCCATCGCAGCGTCCCTGAACGCCGGCACTGTCGCCAGCCACCAGCCACCGGCCACCAGCCACGGCGAGCGCAGCTCGCCCCGCGAGGCCGCGTGCAAGCTGTAATCCTGGCGGGCGGACTGGGCACGCGCCTCGGCCCGCTCACGCGCAAGATGCCGAAGCCCATGGTCCCGGTCGCCGGCGTTCCCTATCTGGAGCATCAACTGCGTCTGCTGGCGCGCCAGTCCTTTCGCGATGTGCTGCTGCTCACCGGCTACCTGGGCGAACAGATCCGGAGCTACTTCGGCAACGGAAGCCGCCTCGGCTTGCGCCTGCGCTATGTCCGCGAGGCCCAACCGCAGGGAACCGGTGGAGCTTTGCGCGACGCCCACCGCCACTTGGCCGAAAGCTTCCTGCTGATCTACGGCGATTCCCTGCTGCCCATCGAGTATGCCGCCGCCGGCCGGCGGTTGAAGGACTCCGCCGCCCTCGGATTGATCGTGGTCTATCGCGACCCGTCCGGCGAAACCGCCGTGTGCCCCAATGTGGCCCTCGACCGCGGCGGCCTGGTCACCCGCTATGACAAAACCGCGGTCGCGGACCCCGATCTGGAATACGTCGAAGCGGGCGTCTCCTGTTTCCGCCGCGAGGTGCTCGACCTGCTGCCCGGCGCGGGTCCCGCGTCCTTCGAGCAATGCGTTTTCCCGCGCTTGATCGACCGCCGTCGACTGGCGGCCCTGCCCACGCCGCAGCGCTTCTACGACATTGGAACACCGGGGCGGCTGCGGGCCATCGAAGAATATCTGCGCGCGCCATCCGGCAGGGAGGTAGCTCATGAGCAGCGTTATTACCGCTAATAAGGACCGCGAAGGCCGCCAGGAGTCGTACCTGCAGCACGGTAGCACCTTCGTCGACCGGCTGCGGACACGCCTGGTGCAGCGCGAAATAATCAAGCGTCTGCCGAAAACGGATGGGATGCGCGCGCTGGACCTCGGTTGTGGGTACCACGCGGCGTATCTCAAAGCCATCGGCGACAGGTTATCGGAAGGCGTGGGTGTTGACTTCCATGTCAGCGAGGAAAGCCGCCGCCACCCGCGCTTGAGCTTCGTTACTTCGTCCGTAGAGGATGCCCTGCCCGGGCTGCCTTCAAACGCTTTCCACGCGGTGCTGTGCATCTCGGTTCTCGAACATCTCTGGAATCCGGCCGAATGCTTGAGCCACTGCCACAGGGTGCTCAAAGCCGGCGGGCGGCTGCTGGTGAATGTCCCCACCTGGTACGCCAAGCCCATCCTGGAATTCTCCGCGTTCAAACTCGGAACCAGCCCGGCGTGTGAGATTGACGACCACAGAATGTACTATTCGAAGCGGGACCTCTGGCCGCTGCTGATCCGCGCCGGATTCAAGCCCAGCCTGATCCGCTTCCAGTACTGCAACCTATGCATGATTCTGTTCGCCACGGCGATAAAACCATAGACGACTGGGACCGCCACTGGCTGGATTTCAGCGCCACGGCGGAGTTGTCGCCCGCCACCCGCTATCGCCGCAGGCTGGCTTTCCGGCTTGTGGGCATCCGTTGGCCGGACCCCTCTGTACGCATGCTGGAGATTGGCAGCGGCGCGGGCCAGTTTGCCGAAGAATTCCTGGCGCGTGCGCCGCGCGCGCGGTTTCTCGGCCTGGAGTTAAGCCGCACCGGTGTCGAGATCGCCGCCCGCCGCGCCCCCGCCGCGCGCTTCCTGCAACGCGATTTGCTGGCGCCCCTGGTTGCCTGCGACAGCCCCGATTTCGGCGCCACCCACGCACTCTGCTCCGATGTGCTGGAGCATCTCGACGATCCCGGTCTGCTGCTGCGCCATGCCGCCGCGTACATGGCGCCCGGATGCAGACTGGTGGTGACCGTGCCGGGCGGCTGGTATAGTGCCTTCTACCGCCACATCGGCCACCGCCGCCACTACACTCCGGCGCAACTCACCGAACTGCTCGAAAGCGCCGGTTTCGCCGTTCAACTGGCCTCCGGCGCCGGATTTCCGTTCTTCAACCTCTACCGCATGCTGGTCACGCTCCGCGGGCCCGAAATGATCGCCGCAGCCGCCCGCGCCCCCTCGCGCCCCATGCGCCTCGCCGGCGCGATCTTCGACGCACTGTTCCGACTGAACCTGACGCACCCGTGGGGATGGCAGACCGTGGCCGTGGCGCGCTATCGCGGTCTCTAGGCTTGCGGAGAGAGCTAAGTCCATATGCAAGGGCGCGCGATTATATGGGGCAGGACTCCAGTCCTGCGCGGGTCCTCCAGGACCCGCTCTTCGCGTAGGTGCCCGCACCGGCCGGCGTGGATGCCGGCCGCAGGACTGGAGTCCTGCCCCACAAGAGCCGCCGCCACTTTCTTTTCGCGCACCCCATATTCAATGCTGGTGCCCGATATGGTATGTTGAACGTGATGCCGACAGTACGCAAAATCACCGTCGAAGTGCCGGCGGAGCTTCTCGAAAAGGCCCAACGAGCCAGCGGCGGCGGCATCACCCAAACCGTGCGCACGGGCCTGCAACTAGTTGCGGCATCGCAGGCCTACGCGCGGCTGCGCCAACTCCGGGGCAAGGTTCAGTTCGCGCGCACGTCCGCCGAGTTGAAGGCCGACCGATGATCGCGGTCGACACCAGTTCCTGGATCGCCTTCCTCGAAGGAGATGCCGGTGCGGACACGGAACTGCTTGATCGGGCGCTACAGGACCGGCAGGTGCTCATGGCGCCCGTGGTGCTTGCCGAGGTCGTGAGCGATCCGAAGCTGCCTGCCGACGTTTTGCAAACTCTATCGGATCTGCCGCTCCTCGAAATCGGGCCGGGCTATTGGCAACGGGCGGGCCAGTTGCGCGCACGGGTGTTGGCAAAGGGCCGAAAAGCGCGTCTCGGCGACGCCCTGATCGCCCAAACCTGTATCGACCACGGGATTCCCCTCCTCACGCGAGACCGGGACTTCCGAGCGTTCGCCGAGGCCGCCGGCCTGGATCTCGCGATCGTGTCCGCATCGGAGTGAAGCCCTCCCTGCGCTATCGCGGCGCGTAAGGCGCCGGCGCCGGATCCGGGGCGTCCGCCTCCACCAGCCAGACCTTGCGGCCCCTGTAGTATTCCAGCAGTTCGCGATTGCGCGCGTCTCCCATGTCGCGCGCCCACACAATCGCCGAGCCGTCGATATCGGCGTGATTGTAGACCCATTCTTCAAGGGGACTGTGATCGGGCGCATACCGTACGATCGCCAGGTGCCGCCCGCCCTCGCTCTCCAGCCGGTGAATCACACTCGATCGGTGCGCGTTGAACAGCGCATGCGGATACTCGTCGTTGGTCAGACGAGATGCCTTGATCGCCGCCAGGCCAAAGAACAGCACGGCGAACACCGCCAGCGCCCGCCAGCCGAACTTGACGCGCAGGTATTGCGCGCCGAGCATTACCAGCAGCAGCACCAGCCCGGCGGCCGGCGCAAAGTAGTGCGGATTGGAGTACCTCTCGAGCAACAATCCGGCCGTAGCCACTCCCGCGATCGCGAGAGCGATGCGCACCTTTCGTCCGCATCGCAGAAACACGGCGGTAAACAACGCCATCGCCGAGACCGGTGTCAGGAAGTACCGCAGCGCGCCCAGAAAGGAGAGCGCCACGCGCGGCGGGAAGGATCGCGCCAAATGATAGAAGGAGATGTCCCATACCTCCCAAAACCGCCGGATCACCTCGTGGCGATAGATCGGCGGCGGCCCTAACGGCATCAGCCAGAAGATCGGCGACGCGCCATAATATGCCTGGTGCAGGGCGTAGGGCATCAGCAGTGGGTGGCCGGTGACGCGGTAGTTGTAGTAGAGCATGGCCGCCAGTCCGCAGCCTAGTATCCCGCCGGCCGGCGCCACCACTCGCCAAGCGAGCAATTCCCCGAATGGCCGCCGCCCACGCCGCCGCCAGATCCACAGCGCGCCCGCCGCGGCCGCCGCCGTGACCGCGCCTTCGTAAGGCCGGCTGTTGGCCAGCGCCACCAGCCCCAACGCCGCCAACGCCGCCACGCCCGCGGTGGCACGCCGCGCCAGCCGCGGCAGCGCGCCTACCACCAGCGCCCCAGCGGCCGCGGCCACCGCGCCTCCCATATAGGAATTGACCCAATACCCCGCGATTCCCCATTGCGCCACCGCCATCAAGCCGCCCAGCAGCGCATAGCGCGGCGGCAACCATCCTTGCAGCATCCAGCAAAACGCCGCGCACATCAGCCCGCAGCTCAGCCACACGCCGTACCAGGGATGCCCGAACACCTTCCAGCCCAGTGCCAGGAACAGCGATTGCGCCGGGGGATACTTGCTGGCATAGGTGGGCTGGAAATTTTCGTGGAAGGTTTCGAAGTGCACCCACATGGGGTGCGGCGGGTTCGTCACGCGTCCCAGGCAGAAGGTCTCCGCGCCCAGCAGATAGGAGAATTCGTCATGCACCGTCGGCGGGGGGATCGGCCGCACCGGCAGCAGCGCCAGCCGCACCGCCAGAGCCAACAAGCCCACTCCCAGGCACACCCACCCCGCCCTGCTTTGAAGATGCATGCGATTCCTGCTACGTCATCAATCTAGGGTAGCGCCGGTGCGGGCCTGTGGCCTCGGGCCCGCGGCCAGATCCCAAACGCTCGACAGCAAATAGCCGGCTCCCAGCAACGTCAGCCACAGTATGGGAACCCTGTAACGGGGATCGAACTGCACGCTGTAGTACAGCAGCGGATACATCAGCGATACGGCGGCAATGAAGATCCCGGCCGGTTCGCGCCGTATCGCCAGCAAAAGAAGCCCGAGCGCCGAGGCCAAAGTGGTCCAGATAATCGACGCGTGGTGCCACGGATAATCCTGCGCCTCCGATAGCCAGAAC
The DNA here is from genome assembly GCA_050008575.1 of Bryobacteraceae bacterium. Taxonomy (GTDB): domain Bacteria; phylum Acidobacteriota; class Terriglobia; order Bryobacterales; family Bryobacteraceae; genus Bog-159. Next base: position 43,198 of record JBEKMJ010000026.1, on the reverse strand, counting down.
ATGCGCACCCTCGTCGCGGTCAGCCGCAGAAACCTCGCCGGATGGCTGCTTATCCATGCCAGCGCCGTGGCGCCCCGCGCGCGGCTATATTGGGCCTCGCCCATCGCGCGGACGGCGCGGGCCTCCGGCAGCGAACCGTTGGGATGCTTCATCTCGTGGCTGGCGCCGTTGAGGCTGAAGCTGGGCTCCGCCAGATCGTTATTGGACACGTACAGTTCCAGACCCATGTCGTCCCGCACCGGTACCAGCATATGGAACACCTGGTAATTCCGGAACGTCCACGGGGACAGCGTCAATACGCCGCCAAGCGCCGCCCAAGCCAAGAATTTCCAGGGCCGGGTTACGGAATGCCGCCAGACCAGAAAGACCAGCCATAGCCCTGTGATCATGACCGTGGCGGGACTCAACAGCGCCAGCAAGCCGGCCAACAGTCCGCAGGCGAAGCCACGCCATACGCCGGCGCCGCGCGCGAGGCGCGTGGCCGCCAGGCAGAACAGCATCAATCCGACCGCGGCATACATGATCTCAAACTGCGGAAAGAAGTAGAAAACCGGAAACACGATGCCGATCGCCCCGGCCCAGATTCCCGGCCGCCGATCGCGAAAAAACAACTCCGAGACATACGGCAGAAGTGCCGCATGCAGGGCGTGCATGGCCATGGAGCACAGGAACGCGACCTGCGCGTAAGCGGTGGAATATCCGAAAATGCGGATCAGCAGAGCGAGAAAAGCCGGATACAGCGGCGCGCAGTGCGCCGAGGGCCCGGTCGGCAACACGGAAAAAGGGTTGGCGAAGGTTCCGTGCAACGCCAGGCAGCGGGCGGTCTCCACGATCTCATACCCGCTTCCCAAGCGGCCCCCGGAAGATTGCAAAGCGATGGAAATGAATCCGCCGCCAAACAGCAGTAGGGGGATGAAGCCGCTGTCCGCGATCGCGCGGCCGGGCGCAGCCGTAGCGCAGAGTTGCGCGGATTGCGACATCTATAGACTCTTGATACCATGCCGGCTGGCTGGCGCGCCGCAGTAACCCGCCAGCATGTTAACCATATGCTAACCAACGAGAACCGTGGGGCAGGCTCGCAGCCGGCTCGCAGCCTGCGCGGGCCTCGTAGGCCCGCCCACAATTTGCAATATGCCAGAATCGAGGCTATGCGCGGCGTTCACCTCCGCTGGCGGCACCACCCCCTGCCCTGGCTTTCCGCCGCCCTGTTCATGGTGAACGCCGCCGTCGCGTGGCCCCTCTTCCGGGTCGAGTACCTGGCGCAGACCGGCACCGTCGAAGGCCTGATCGTCTCCTATGCGCGATACGCGCGGGACCACTGGCCGGACTGGGGATGGTGCCGGTTTTGGTTCGACGGCGTGCCCTTTCAAAACGCTTACGTGCCTGCGGCGCCGCTGGCCGCGGCCGCCCTTTCGTATTTCGGGCATCTCAGCGCGGCTCGGGCGTTCCACATCGTCGTGGCCTTCATGTACTGCCTGGGTCCGGTCACGCTCTTTTGGATGACGCATCGGCTGACCCGTTCCGCCGGTTGGAGCTTTTGCGCGGGCCTGATCTGCTCGCTGGTCTCGCCGTCCGCCCTTCTGGTGCCGGAAATACGCCGCGATCTGGGCAGCCTATTCTGGGACCGGCGGCTGCATACTATGGCCGTTTATGGGGATAACCCGCACGTCGCATCGCTCGCGCTGGTGCCGCTGGCGATCTTGGCGTTGGACGTGGCTTTGGAACGCAGACGGCCGGTCTACTATGTGGCCGCCGCGCTCGCCCTGGCGGCGGTCCCGCTAACGAACTGGCCGGGCGCCATCGTATTAGCGTGTGCCGTCGGAGCTTACGGGCTGTGCATGCCGATACCGAGCCGCGACCCCGTACCGAGCCGCGACCGTAAGGGAGCGGTCCCCGGCCGGCTGGGCACATGGGCGCGCACCGCCGGCGTAGGCGCGCTCGCGTATGCCATGGTCATCCCGTGGTTGCCGCCATCGGCGATCATTACCACTCAATCCGCCGTGCAGGGCTTCGATCCTGCCTACCGCTTCAATCCACACCACTTGGCTTATTTGGCGATTCTGGCGGTGTGCACCTGGGTCCTGCTGCGCCTCCTTTCGGCCGCGCGCGCGCCCGGATACCTGCGCTTCTTTCTTCTATTCTTCTTTGGCATGGCTGCCGTCACGCTGGGCCACTACTGGTTCGGTCTCACCTTGCTGGCACAGCCGTGGCGGTTCCACCTGGCGATGGAAATGGGCTTTACACTGAGCCTGGTCTTCACGGTGCGCCATTTGTTGCAGTGCCGAGCCGCGACCTTCGCGGAGTGGTTGCGACGGCCCATCGCGGTGGCGTTTGCGATCCTGTGCACCTTTCAGTTCGTCCAATACGGCAGTTACGCCCGCCGGCTGATACGGGGCATCGATATCACCCAAACCAGCGAATATAAGACGGCGCGCTGGTTCGGCGGGCACATGCCCGACAGCCGTGTCATGGTGCCCGGTTCCACCACCTTCTGGCTGAACGCCTTCACCGATACGCCGCAATTGGAAGGATGCTGCCTGCAGAGCTTGCCGGCCCAGACGATTCCTATCGCGATTTATGGCATCGATACGGATCTTACGGCGGAGAATCGCGCCGTCGAGAGCAGTTTGCTTTGGTTCAAGGCGTTGGGAGTGCGCGCGGTGGCGGTTTCAGGGCCGCGCAGTACGGAGGTGTACAAGCCGTTCCGCCATCCCCAAAAATTCGCGGGCCGATGGCCCGTGCTTTGGCGCGATGGCGACGATGTAATCTATGAAGTGCCTTGGCGGGACTATTCCATCGCGCACGCGATCGAACCGGGCGACGTGGTCGCGCGCACGCCCGTACACGGCGTGGATACCGATCCGTTGATTCCTTACGTGGCGGCCATCGATCGGCCGGACGCGCCGGCTTTGCAGGTGCGCTGGCCCGACAACGAGACCATCGCGATAACAGGCAATCTGCGGACGGGCCAGATCGTAAGCGTACAGGAAAGCTGGAATGCCGGCTGGCACGCGGCGGTGAATGGCTTGCCTCGCCGCGTGTTTGCCGACAAGCTGGGATTGATGGCGGTGATTCCGGAATGCGCCGCCAACTGTGTAATCGAGTTGCGCTACGATGGCGGCGCGGAGATGCGGCTGGCGCGGTGGATAAGTGGCGCGGCGATCACTGGATCGCTGGTGTGGATACTGCTTGGTTGGGGAAAGCGGGGCTGGTAGCACAGGGCGAGCAGTGGGGCAGGCCTCCAGGCCTGCGCGGGTTCTCCAGAACCCGCTCTGCGGCAGGCGAACTCCCGCCCCCCATCTACCGGGCGGCCATTAAGGCGCGCAGGCGCCGCGCTCGCTCTGGAGCGCGCAGTTGCCGCAGCGCCTTAGCTTCGATCTGCCGGATGCGCTCACGCGTGACGTCGAACTCCTGCCCGATTTCTTCCAGCGTGTGCTCCCGCTCGCAGCCGATCCCGAACCGCAGCCGGATCACCTTCTCCTCCTTCGGAGAAAGCGTTTTCAGAATGCCGGCCGTTTCATCCCGGACATTGGTTTCGATGACGGCGTCCACCGGTGAACCCACCCAGCGATCTTCGATCAGGTCGCCCAGGGCCGATTCGCCATCCCGCCCGACCGGCGTCTCCAGCGAGACCGGATCGCGCGAAATGGTCTTCAGCTTCTGGACCTTCTCCACCGGGATGTCCATGCGGCGTCCAATTTCGTCATTTGTAGGAGTACGGCCCAGTTCCTTCTCCAGCTCCCGCGACGCGCGCAGGAACTTATTCATGCTCTCGTTCATGTGAACGGGAATGCGGATAGTCCTGGACTGGTCGGCAATGGCGCGCGTGATGGCCTGCCGAATCCACCAAGTGGCGTAAGTGGAAAACTTGTAGCCACGCCGGTATTCGAACTTGTCGGCCGCGCGCATCAGGCCGATATTGCCTTCCTGGATCAGGTCCAGCAGATGAAGTCCGCGGTTCACGTACTTCTTGGCCACCGAAACCACCAGGCGGAGATTAGCTTCCACCAAGTCCTTCTTGGCGCGTTCGGCTTCGGCTTCCCCGTGACGGATTACGGTCAGCGTATGCTTCAAGTCCGGCAGTGCCGCGCCGGCCACGATTTCCCGCTTGCGAATCTCCTTCTTCAAGTCCTTGAGCCGCATCTGGATTTGCGGCTGACCCGGCGCCTTCACTTCGATTTTCTTGACCTCGCGGTCCAGTTGGCCGAGTTCCTCGACCGCGCGCTCAATCTCCTTGGAAAATTCCTTCCATTTGAGGGCGCGAAAGGGGATAGCTCGAATTCCCTGAGATACTTGGACCTTGGTCCGGTTCAGGCGGTTGCACCAGCGCTTGCGCTGCTTCTTCATGTTGACCGGCACGGTTTCCAGCTTGTCGGTCACCTGCTGCAGCTTGCGGTACACCAGGATCAAATCGGTGAACAATTTCAGCAGATCTGCACGCTTCTTGAGATCGGCCGGAGTGCCTTCCTCGACATCGCCTACGTCTACTACGTTGTCGATTTCGTCGGTACCTTTTTTCAACTGCTCGGCGAGTTCCACCACCACCCGCTGCACCAGGGCCGAGCGGCTGATGGCCTTCTGCATGCGCAACTTGCCGCGCTCCATGCGCCGGGCCAAATCTACTTCGCCTTCTCGCGTCAGCAGCGGAACTGCCCCCATCTCACGTAGATACACGCGTACCGGATCGTCCGTGTAGATGGACTCTTCCACCGGCGTGGGATGCAGGAAATCGGCCTCGTGGCCTGCCTCGGGATCGAAAAACTTGGCATCTTCCTCAAAATTGAGACCCAAGGCTTCGGGATTATCTGCTAGAAACTGATCTTCGAATTGATCCACCGTTCGACTCACCTCCCCCAATCCACAACCTTGGGAAATTACCTGTGCGCTTGGTTAGATTCTGGGGCTCCTGAAAAGCTTCGGACTTGCTGGTTGACATGCCGTTGCCAGGCGCTGGCAGCGCCATCGGCACATCAACTGATGATAACACCGATCACCTGGAAAGTTAAGTCCTATCTTTAAAGATGTTTCAGAAGCGCTTTGGTTACAAGAATACGACTCTAGGGTACTTTGTGCCGCATCAAGTTCTTTAACTCATTAAAGAACGCCTGCTCATCCTGAAAGTCGCGGTAAACCGACGCGAATCTTACGTAGGCGATCTTGTCCAGATCCCGAAGCGTATCCATGAGCATTTCTCCTATTTCAATAGTAGATATCTCCCGGTCAGCCGAATCCGTGACCTTCGCCTCTACCTGATCGACCAGTTCCGCCAGCCGTCCCATACTCACCGGCCGCTTCTCGCACGCCTTCAGCAGCCCGGACAAAACCTTCTGACGGTCGAACTTCTCCCGGCGGCCATCCTTCTTAATGACCATGTAAGGAACTTCGTCGATGCGCTCGTAAGTGGTGAAGCGCCGATCACAACCCAAGCACTGCCGGCGCCGCCGGATGGCGTCGCCTTCCCGGCTCTCGCGCGAGTCCACCACTTTGTCTTCTATATGGTTGCAGAAAGGACACTTCATACGGTAACCTCTGGGTCCAACTGCTTCAGAGTACGCCAGCGGATGCCTTCGTGCAGGGCCAGAGCCGCACCGAAGGGCACAATTACTACAAATGAAATAAACCAAAGCACTAGAGCTACACTTGTAGAAATTTCTAGTGGGACGCGGAAAAGTTCCGTCAGCACCAGCACCGAAACTACCTGCATCCCCCCACCCACACCCGGAATCTGCACGACTGCCCCAAAAGCCAGGAAGCCCAAGAAGATTAGCACATCCAGCCAGCCGAAGCGCAGCGCGCCGCCGAACGCCCGCATCACACAAAACGTCGTCACGGCGATGGTGGCCCATTCCAGAACGGTGTACCACACCATCAACAGCATCGCCTTTTGGCTCTTGGTGGATTCCACTCCCTGTACAAACGCCGTAATCAGTCGATCGGCCTTCTTGAAAAGATGCGGCGGGGTGCCGTGCGCCGCCAGCGCGTTTAGCAGGCGCGTCCGCACGGCCGCGGAAAAATGCCGGAAGACCGCCAACAGCCCCAAAACGGCGATCGACAAACCTCCCACGAACCATCCGCCGGTGGCGAACACCCAGGAAAGCGCCGGCCCCAGCGCCACATCGGAACGCCTCACGCGGCCCAGCGCGAAACCGAATATGGCCAGCACGATCAGTACATCGTATATGCGCTCCAGCACCAATGCCGCCATCTGCGATGATGTGGAAACTTTCTCTTTGGCGGCAATCAGATACGGACGCACGAATTCGCCCGGACGCCCCAAAACGGTGATGGCGCTAAAGCCGATCACCGTGGCCGAAAACAAGTTCCAGAGGCTGGGTTCCGCCTTAACCGGCCGCATCAGCACGCGCCAGCGTAGCGCGCGGCCGTAATAGCCGGCAATCACCGACCCGCTGGCCGCCGCCAGCCACCACCATTTCAACGACAATAACGTGGCGCGGAAGGCCCGCCAGTCGAACCCCCGGCTGTTGAGGAACAAGCCGACCAGCCAGATGCCGGCCGCCAGGCCCACCCCCCCCAGCACCAGCCACTTCCAGTTGCGTTTAATGGGAACGCCTCATTTCCAGGAGAAAATGAGCCTAACACGATAGCGCCGCACGACTGAAGTCCAGCCCGCGTGGCCGAAATTCGTTCGTGGGGCAGGCTCGCAGCCTGCGGCGGCCTCGCAGGCCGCCGTCGCCGGAGCTTTGCCGGGCCTGCCCCCGCTTTCCCCCTGGCGTCCGGGAAAAAATGAACCTATCATGATAAAGCCTCGTTTCTTTAAATGTAAGCCGGATGAACACGATAGGCCGGCTGGTAGCACAAGCCTCAGCTTGTGGCGCTGTTGAGGAGGATACGAGGGAATTATGGCGGCCGCAGCCGTAGCGATGGTTTCGGGCGCTCCGTTTCAAGAAAGAACGGACAGCGGCGGCCGATATTGGGTAAAACAGAGTTTGGACCTCGATCACAGCCTGGTGGAGCGGTGTCTGAGCGGCGATGAAGCCGCTTGGGAGGAAATGGTCAGAACCCACACGCGCAGGGTTTACGGCCTTTGCTATCGTTTTACCGGAAAGGACGGCGAGGCGCAGGATCTGACGCAGGAGGTATTCTTGCGGGTTTACCGGACGCTGAAAACGTTCCGCGCGACCGAGGGCGCTTTTACCACCTGGCTGGCGCGGCTGACGCGCAATTTGCTGATCGACAATTACCGGCGCACGCGCCAGGAGCGGCTCACGGATTCGATTGAAGAGCAACTTCCGCGGGTGGAAGAGTCGGTTTCGGCGCCGTCCCGGCCCTCTGCCGGGACAGATGCGATGGTGGCGGGCCGGGAGGCCAGCGAGATATTGCAGGCGGGCTTGCAAAAGCTGTCGCCGGAGTTGCGCGAAGCGGTGATCTTGCGCGACTTGCAGGATTTGGAATACCGGGAAATCGCGGATATTCTGCGCATCCCGGAGGGCACCGTGAAGTCCCGGCTGAACCGGGGCCGGGCCGAACTGGCCCGTGTTTTGCGAAGGCAGAAGGTACTGGTATGACGTGCGCGGAACTGGAAGTTCTTATCTGCGACTACGTTGACGGCACGTTGGGGCCGGACGCCAGAACTACGGTCGAACATCACCTGGCCGGCTGCCGGAATTGCGCCGAACTGGCGCACGATGCCGCCGCCGCCGTGGGATTCATGGAGCGCGCGGCCGACGTGGAGCCGCCGCCGGAGTTGATGACCCGGCTGCTGTTCCAGGCTCCCTGGGCGAATGCCAAGACGGCCGCCACGGGCGTCAAGAACTGGTTTCGCAAGGTGCTGCACCCGGTCTTGCAGCCGCGCTTCGCCATGGGAATGGCCATGACCATTCTGTCGTTCGCCATGCTGGCGCGGTTCGTGGCGCCCGCGCGCCAGTTGCGCCCGGCGGATCTGGCGCCCGCCCAGGTTTGGGCCGGCCTGGAAGACCGCGTGTACCGCGGCTGGCAGCGCACCGTAAAGTTTTATGAGAGTTTGAAGGTGGTTTACCAGATTCAATCCAAGCTGCACGAGTGGCAGCAGCAGCAGGAAGAAGAACCCAAGCCGGCGGTGGACACCGATAAATCCGCCCGCGGCGCGGATACGCACAGGCTGCCAGTGAAAGGAACCGACCACTGAGTTACCGAGCCGCGACCGTGAGGGACCGAGCCGTAAGTTACCGAGCCGCGACCGTGAGGGAGCGGACATGCTAGGGGAAATATTATGAACTGTTTTAACCATTCCGAAACACCCGCCGTCGCGTATTGCCGCGCCTGCGGCAAGGCGCTCTGCAACGACTGCAAGCGCACCGCGCAGGGGACTATCTTCTGCGACGAGCATGCGCCGGCCGCGGCCATCGAAGGCGCCATTCGCCAGGCCGTCACCGACCGCATCGCGCAGGAGACCGCCGCCGCAATCAACCCGCCGTCTCCAGCGGGATCCGTGGCGACCAACGACGTCTCGCCGGGCCTCGCCTGCCTGCTGGGCTTCATTCCCGGAGTGGGTGCCATTTATAACGGCCAATACGCCAAAGGGCTGGTACACGCCATCGTCTTCGGTTTGCTGGTGTCCATCACCGGCTCCGGCACGGCCGGCGACCTGGAGCCCCTCTTTGGCATCCTGATCGGCGTGTGGGTCATGTACATGGCGCTGGAGGCTTATCACACCGCGCGCAAGCGCCGCGCCGGCGAACCGGTGGACGAATTCTCCAGCATTCTGGACGTGCATGGCCGCCGCAGCGGTTTTCCGGTGGGCGCCATTACCCTCATCGCGCTGGGCGTGCTGCTGCTGCTCAATACCACGGACGTCATCCAGCTCCGGTATCTGCTGCGATATTGGCCGGTTCTGCTGATTCTGATGGGCGCTTACATGCTTTACGTGCGCGTCGCCGGGGAAGGCCCGGTGCAAGAGGTGCGCCATGAACGCCAATGATGCCAATTTGCTCCGCGCCATTCGCTGGCCCGTGACCCTGATCACGCTGGGCACGCTGTTCGCCATGAATAACTTTACCGAGTACGGCTTCCATCAGACCTGGCCGGTGCTGCTGATCGTGTTCGGACTCTTGAGCCTGCTGGGACGCACCACGCGGGCCGCGCCTCCGGGGGTGCCCCCATCCGGAGCAAGTCCTGGAGCGGGAGGCCCACGATGAGACGCCGCTCGGTCACCGGCCCGATCCTGCTGATTCTGATCGGCGCCGCGTTCCTCATCTACAATCTGCGGCCGGATATTCAGCTCTTCGACCTGTTGTCGCAGTACTGGCCGTTTCTGCTGATCGCCTGGGGCTCGCTGCGCCTGGTGGAGGTGATGGTGGATTATTTCCGCGGCAGCCTGGCAAGCGCATCCGGGTTCAGCGGCGGGGAAGTGGTGCTGATCGTTTTCATCTGCTTCATCGGTTGGGGCGCCTTTGAAGCGCACAGCCACGGCGTGCATTTCCGCCCCGCATGGGAAGCCTTCGGCGAGCATTACGATTACAACGTCTCGGACCAGAAGCCCGCCGGCGGCGTGACCAAAGTGGTGTTCGAGAATAACCGCGGCAATGTGAAAGTGATCGGCGCCGACACCCCCGATGTCAAAGTGACCGGACGGAAGACCATCCAGGCCATCAATCAAACCGAGGCCGACCGCGGCAACGAGGGCACGCCGCTCGAGATCGTGACACAAGGGGACACCATCACCGTACGCACCAACCAGGACCATAACCCCACCAGCGGCAAGATCTCGGAAGATCTGGAGATCACCGTTCCCACCCGCGTCAGCGTCGAGGTGCACGGCAACACCGGCGACTACGACATTAGCGAAGTGAACGGCAGCGTGGAACTGCAGGCCGACCGCTCCGACGTGCGTCTGAACAAAATCGGCGGCAACGCGCGCGTCGAACTGCAACGCAGCGACCTGGTGCGCGCGGCGGATCTGAAGGGCAAACTGGATTTGCAGGGCAAGGGCTCGGATATCGAGCTGGAGAATATCGCCGGAGAGGTGACCATCAACGGCTCTTATTCGGGCAACTTGGAATTCAAGAACCTGGCCAAGCCGCTGCATTTCGAAACGCCCAACACCGATCTGCGCGTGGCGGCGCTGCCCGGCCAGATCAGCATGGACTTGGGCGAACTCACCGGCAACAATCTGGTGGGGCCGGTACATCTGGTGACCAAGTCCAAGGACGTGAAGATCGAAGACTTTACTAACTCGCTTGAATTGGAGACCGAGCGCGGCGATATCGAGTTGCAGCCCCGGCGCATGCCGCTGGCCAAAATCGATGCGCGCTCGCGCAGCGGACAGATCAACCTGGTGCTGCCGGACAAAGCCGCCTTCCAACTGGTGGCCACCACGGACCATGGCGAGGCCGTTAACGAGTTCGGGTCGCCGATTCAGAAGGAAACCGATGGACGCTCTTCTTCATTGAAGGGCGCCGTGGGGCAAGGCGCCGCCATCCATGTAGTCACCGAGCGGGGCACCGTCACGGTGCGTAAGGCCGGCGCCAATACAGAGGACACCGAGAAACCGGAGAAGCCGGAGAAACCGGAGCAGCCGGAGAAGGCCGAAACATAATGTCAAGAATATGTGACCCCGGCGGAGACACGGCGAATTTATTCTGGTAGGCTAAGATTTCCTTTGCGTCAACTGGGGAGGGGGCCAGGGGAGCCTTGTATAAGGTAAAAGAGCAGGTATCGCAAGCCGGTCTGTATCGCTGCACGACGTGCGGCATCGTGATCCCGGTGAACGCGCGTGAGACGCTGCCGGCATGCCCGAGCCGGTGCGCCGACGCCATCTGGACTTTTTTCAACGAAAAGTGGAACACGCCGGCGGGAGAGGTGCGGGAAACCGCGGAGTCCTTTCCGGCCCTGGACCTGACCGGCGATCCCCGGCAGATTCCGGTGGGAGCACGCTTGACTGAGGTCCATTTGGGACCGGAGCAACCGGGTCTTCCGCGCACGGATCCCAAACTCGCGGCCTTCCATTTCGACGGGCAGGTCTACTTTGGAAGCGCGGACGAGCTGGTCCATAAAACGCGCGTGATTTCCAGGTAACCGGTAGCACGGGCTTCAGCCTGTGTTAGGCGAGCTTTGCTCGCCGAAGAGCGGGCCTGCGAGGCCCGCGCAGGCTGCGAGCCTGCCCCACACAAGTGCCAATCTCCTGAGTTGAAAGCTGATAGCTGATACCTGAAAGCTATAATTACCCTTGCAGCCCTTCGTACCCCTCTTCGCGAACCCGCACGTCGAGACCGTCGCCGGGCACTTCTGGCCCCGGCCCTCCGGCACGCGGCGGTTCCCCGTCGAAAAGAAGCTGTACCGCACGGCGCCGGATGTGCAGGTGCTCGTCGAGGTGCAAAGGCCTGCCGGCGCGCCCCGCGGCCACCTCCTGCTGGTGCACGGCCTGGAAGGGTCGGCCCACGCCGGCTACATGCGCAGCATGGCGGCCTGCGCGGTCGACGCCGGGTACGCGGTCCACCGGCTGAACCTGCGCACCTGCGGCGGCACCGAGCATCTGGCCACGACCGTCTATCACGGCGGTCTCACCGGCGATCTGCTCGCCGTACTGCGCGCACTCGCCGGCGAAGGCGCGCCCCTGTGGCTGGTGGGTTTTTCTCTCGGCGGCAACCTGGTGGCCAAGCTGGCGGGCGAACTGGGCGAAGACGCCAGGCCGCTGCTGACCGGTGTGGTCGCCGCTTCGGCCGCCATCGACCTGGAAGCCTGCGCCCTACGCATCGGCCAGCCCGATAACCGCCCCTACGAACTCCGCTTCCTGATGCTGATGCGCGCCCGCGCCCGCGCCGTGTGGCACTCCACGCCCGCCGATTTGCGCGGCATTCGCTCGGTCGTCGAAATGGACGATCGCATCACCGCGCCGCAGAACGGATTCACCGGCGCCCAACACTACTACCGGACCCAGTCGGCTAACCAGTTTCTGGAGCGCATCCGCGTGCCCACTTTGTTCATCGCCGCGAAAGACGACACCTTTATCCCATTCCGGATCTACGATCACCCGGCCTTCCGCCAGAATCCCTGCCTGCAATTGCACGCGACCGAACACGGCGGCCATCTGGGCTTCCTCGCCAAGGGGCGCCCCCGGCTGTGGCTGGATCACGCCATAATGGAATGGATACGGGCTCCTGAAACCAAGCAGCGCGGAACAAAGCATCCCCAAGTTTCGTCCGGATATTGAATGAGAACTAACGCATCCTTTGGCGAGGCGGTCGCCGGCGCGGCGCTGTCCCTGCACGGCAGCAAGCTGCGCAGCTTCCTCACCCTGTTGGGCATCATCCTGGCCACCACCACCCTCATCACGGTTATGTCCGTCATCGATGGCATGAACGTGTACGTCGCGCAGAATGTGTCGGACATGGGCGCCGACGGCTTCCAGGTGCAACGCATCCCCCTGATGGGCATGTGGGACCCCAAGAAGTATCTGGAACTGCTGCGGCGCGATCCCGAGCTTTCCAAGGATGAATTCGACTTCTTGCGCAAAAACAGCACGCTGGTGCGGGAATTCGGCATGTCCGTGGACCGCAGCGTCTCTGTGCATTTCGGCAAGGAACACCGCGACACGGTCCAACTGTCCGGCGTCACCTCCAACCATGGCGTGATCTCCAACATCGTGCCCGTCGAGGGCCGCTTCATCAGCGATGTGGAAGATCAGCGGCGCGCCATGGTGGCCTTCATCGGCAACGACCTGAAAGACCAATTCTTCGCCGGCGCCGACCCCGTCGGCAAGTCCATCGTGGTGGAAGGACGCCCGTTCCAGGTCATCGGCGTGGCCAAAGCCAAAGGAACCGTCTTCGGGAACTCGCAAGATAGTTTCATGATGATCCCGGTCGAAACGTATTTCAAGATTTATGGCTCGCGCACCGGCATCGAGTACGATTTCATGGCGGCGGATCAGAACGTTCTGCAGCAGGCCCAAGATGAAGTCCGCGTGCTGGTGCGGGCCTACCGGCACCTGCATCCGAAGGACGAAGACAACTTCGGCATGGTCAGTTCGGATTCGCTGGTGAACGTCTGGAATCAATTGACCGGCGCGATTGCCGCCACGGCGGTCGGCGTAGTCTCCGTGTTCATGGTAGTGGGCGGCGTGGTCATCATGAATATCATGCTGGCGGTGGTCACCGAGCGCACCCGCGAAATCGGCATTCGCAAGTCGGTGGGCGCGCGGCGTAGCGACATACTCAACCAATTTCTCGTCGAATCGGCGATGCTGTCCGGTTCCGGCGGAGTGATTGGGATTCTGATTGCGTGGATCGTCTCCCTGCTCGTAAAATCGGTCACGCCCGTACCTATGCACATTCCCATTAGCGCGGTAGTGGTGGGGGTGACGCTTTCCACTGCCGTGGGATTGTTCTTCGGGATCTACCCGGCCCGCCGCGCGGCCGGCTTGGACCCCATCGAAGCTTTGAGGATGGAACGATGACGATCGGTTCGTTGGCTTCCGGAGTCGGGCTGGCGCTGGCCACCGTGCGCGAGCACAAGATGCGCTCGTTCCTGACCGTGCTGGGCGTCATCATCGGCACCGGCGCGGTGATCGGCGTGGGATCCATCATCGCCGGGCTCGATGGCGCCATCACCAACATCCTGAAAAGCTTCGGACCGAATACCATAGTGGTCACGCGGGGCAGCGGCTTTGTCCCCCGCAATCTGGAGGAGATGAAGCGCAAGGTCTTGACGCGCGAGGATGCCGTGGAAATCGAGGAGCGCTGCCCCTCGGTGGAACATGTCAGCCCCTACCTGTTTCCCAATTTTGACCAGATCCATAAAGCCCGCTACAAGGGGAACGATAATTACAAGATCCAAATCGGCGGGACCGAAGAAGGCTACGCCGCCGGCGGCACGGTCATGCTGCAGGGCCGCTTCTTCACCGATATGGAAAGCCGCCACCACATGCCCGTAGTCGTGGTCGGCGAAGATATCGGCAAGTCGTGGTTTCAGGGCATGAACGCGGTGGGTAAGTGGATCGAGGTGGATGGCCACTCGGTGGAAGTGATCGGCGTCATGGAGCGGCCCGCGGCATCTTTTCCCGGACAGGACGACGACCGTATCCTGTTTCCGTACTTCACCATGCGCAAGCTCTATCCCAATGCCAAGGAGAACATGCTCATCGTGATCGCCTACGCCGGCATGCTATCGAAGGCCGAGGACGAGGTGCGCGCCGTCCTGCGCATCCAGCGCAAAGTGCCCAACGACAAGCCGGACAACTTCTGGCTCTCCACCGCGCAGCAGATGATCGAGGACTTCCATCGCGTCACCGGCACCGTGGCTTTGGTGATGGTGATCCTCAGTTCCATCGGGCTGCTGGTGGGCGGTATCGGAGTGATGAATATCATGCTGGTGTCGGTGACCGAGCGCACCCGCGAGATCGGGATTCGCAAGGCGGTGGGCGCGCGCAAGGCGGACATCATCGTGCAGTTCCTGACGGAGGCGGTAGTGCTGACCGGGATCGGCGGCGTGATCGGCCTGTTTCTGGGCTGGTGCGTCTCGCTGCTCACCGGTCTGATCTTCAAGAGTCTGCCCACGGCGGTGCCGCTGTGGGCGGCCATCGCGGGGATTATGGTGTCGGTCGGCGTGGGCCTGTTTTTCGGCATCTGGCCGGCCGGCCGCGCGGCCAATTTGGACCCGGTGGTCGCGCTGCGGTATGAGTAGCGAACGACCCTGCGGGTCGTTACCAAGATCGGAGAACTGACGCCGGGACGTGGCGCAGGCACTCATTGCCTGCCGCGCTGACACTCGTGTCAGCGCAGGCGAGCGTAGCTCGCCCAGCTAGATCGGTGACTTGCGGGATGGTTCTCTGGATAGCGGGCGTCCGTGAAGTAGTGAATGAAAGAGTCATTCAGGAGAAGGAATAGCGAACCATCCTGGCCCTACCCTCCGTGCGAGGGCGGCGGTAACGGCGCACGTGAATTGAATCGTTGGACAGGGGCATGTAGGCTGGGTATCCCTGAAGTCTATGAGCTCCGAAATAGCCAAAATCAGAGGCGCCGACGGTGTCAGGCTAACCGGAAGGCAATATTGTGGCGTGCGTTACATCTCTTGTGCGTCGCAAGCCCTGCGGAGTCGTAGACCCCAGGCATGCATGGAAACTGGGGGCCCTCTGGGCACACCAGAACCGAGAGACCCGGTTGCCATCCGTGGCTGCAAGGCGGCGGATCGCCGGGAGAAGGCCATGAGCTATAAGGCCCACACGCACGGCAGCGGGGAGCTGCACAACGGCATAGTGTACGCTGAGCGGCGTATTGCTCAGGAGGGTTGAAGTCCCTCTGACGCTCGAATGAGGAGCGTCATATCCGAACGCGGGGGGGTAATGCCTCGCGGGCCGGGAGAGAGGAATCAGGTATGGAGAAGCCTAAAACGGGCACGAAGGCGAAAGCCGGACACAGCCTAGGCGGACCTGGAGCCGGTCTTCGCAGTTTTCCGGAGGGCAGAGTGACCATCGTGAGGTGGGATCCGAAGCGCATGGAGGAGAGTGCCGGGCGGGGTTTCCGGGTGGCACCGCGACCGGCGGGTGTCACAGGCCGCCAATTGCCGTGGGCCATGGCCAGTGACACATCGAGCGATTATATATACCGTTACCCATCAACCTCCTGCCGTCTAAGTGCGGCGTTTCCCGTCCACCGCCGGGCTACGCTCAGATGTGAAGGAACAAACTGCCTCCGCAGCCCGGCGCCTCCAGTCGTTCGCCGGCGAATTCGACCGGTTGAGCAGCCTGACCATGGCTGCCGGCAAAGACTTTAACGACGAACTTACATTCATCCTGAATTACGCGGAAGCCTCGCTCGATCTGCTCGGCCCGGAGCACCCGGCCTGTGACGGCCTCGTCGAGGTAACGCACGCTGCCATGCGTTGCGCCGAAACTACCCGCTGCCTGTTGCTGTTGACCCAGCGCGCGCGCGCGCAGCTCGAAAGTCCTGGAAGGCGGGATTTATCCCGCGCGGGGCTTCAGCCCCGCTCCTCAAAGCGCTAAATTGAGAACAGCCATGCGAATCCTGGGAATCGAAAGCTCCTGTGATGAAACCGCCGCCGCGGTGGTGGAGGACGGCGCCGCGATTCTGTCGTCGGTGGTCGCCTCGCAGTTGGATACCCACGGCCGCTACGGCGGCGTGGTGCCCGAGCTGGCCTCGCGCGAGCACCTGCGCGCCATCGTGCCCGTGACGCGCGAAGCGCTCGGTCGCGCCCACACCACGCTCGCCGATCTTTCCGCCATCGCCGTCACCGCGGGGCCTGGACTGGTCGGCTCGCTGCTGGTGGGCATCACCTACGCCAAAGCCCTATCGTTCGCCCGCGGAATTCCGCTGATCGGCGTCAACCACATCGAAGGACATATTCATTCGGTGGTGCTGGAATCGGCGCGCGACGGGCGCTCCGTGGAGTATCCGGCGCTGGCGCTGGTGGTGAGCGGCGGGCATACCCACCTGTTCGAAGTGCGCGCGGGATTCCACTACCGCCTGCTCGGAAAGACGCGCGACGATGCGGCCGGCGAAGCTTTCGACAAGGTCGCCAAGCTGCTCGGCTTCGGCTACCCGGGCGGGCCCGTGATCGACCGGCTGGCGCCTTACGGCAATCCGCGCGCGGTACGTTTCACGCTGGCTCGTATGAAAGGCAACGCGCTCGATTTCAGCTTCAGCGGCCTGAAGACGGCGGTATTGCGCTGGGTGGAAAGCCACGATCTCACCGCGGAGATCGGAACGCGCCGCGATCTGCTGCGTGCAACTCCCCACCCATCGGTCGAGCGGTGGCTCGCAGTCACTCCGCAAACCACGCGTGATTTGGTGGCGTCCTTCCAGCGCACCGTAATCGAGGAGTTGCTGCGCCGCGCCTCCGCTTCCGCCGAAAGCATCGGCGCCCGTACCCTGATCGTTTCCGGAGGGGTAGCTTGCAACTCGGGCTTGCGCGCGGCCGCCCGCGAAGCCCGCCTTCCTTATCCAGCCCTATTTCCGTCACCGGGGCTTTCCACCGATAACGCCGCCATGATCGCCGCCGCCGCCTTCCCCCGCCTCGCGCGCGGAGAATTCGACGATTTCAGCCTGCCCGCGCGCGCCAACCTGGCGCTGGCGTAAGACAGCATGGAACCACGGATGGACGCGGATGCACACAGCTCGCGCATCTGGCTGTAACGATTCTTCCGCTGCATGCGTCGCCCAAACAGGAGGGAAAGGGGAGACATTTGCCGCCACTTCGGATGCCGCACCGGAACTCAAATCTCGCGACGATAATCCTAGCGCTGGCACTGTTGCTCTCGAGCGTCGCGCCCGCCCACGCGGCCGCCGCCCTTTTCCTGGAGGAGCCGTACGGCGCGTTTGGACATGTGACTCCCACCGGCCACGCGGCCGTGTACTTGTCCCATGTCTGCGCCGCGTCTCCTACCGTCCTGCGGCCTTGCGAACCCGGAGAAACGGGGGTAGTGATCAGCCGGTATCGTCGCGTGGGCGGTTATGATTGGATTGCTATTCCGCTAATCCCGTATCTCTACGCCGTGGAGCAGCCCGGCCAAGTCCCGCTGTATGTCAACGCGGAGATGGTGGCCAGCCTGCGGGATAACTATCGCCGTAGCCATCTGGGGCAGGTTGCGCCGGATGCCGCGCAGGGTAAGACACCGGACGGGGATTGGATCCAACTGGTGGGCGCCGCCTATGATCGGACCATTTACAGCTTCGAGATTGAGACTACTGAAGCGCAGGACCGGCGCCTCATCGAAAAGCTGAACTCGGGAAAAAACAAGACTCATTTCAATCTGTTTCTTTACAACTGCGCGGACTTCGCGCGGGGCGCGATTAATACTTACTACCCGCACGCCACGCATCGCAGCCTGGTTGCCGATCAGGGCATTACCACGCCGAAGCAGATCGCCAAGTCGCTGGTGAGTTATAGCAAGCGTCACTCCGATCTCCAGTTCTCGTGCTTCGTGATTGCCCAGGTGCCGGGCACGCTGCCCCGCAGCGCGGCAGTCCGCGGCGTGTTCGAGGCGTTTCTAAAGAAGAAGTACGTGTTACCCGTGGCCGTGTTGCACCCGATGGTCGCCGGCGGCATGGCCGTCGCCTATGTGGCCATGACCTGTTGCGACCGGCGCCGCAACTTCGCCAGTCATCTGGACCGTGAGTCGCAGCCTACCGCGGTACTCGCGGAGTTGCAATCGAATCAGGCGGGATCTGAGAGGGGCAACTAGGGAGTTACTCCCGCGGCGCGCGCTCGCTTTGTGCCGCGCCCAGGCTCGCCTGAGTCCCGATGGACACCGTCGGAGAAACCGCCTATACTGAGACCGAGACGAAAAGAGGTGTTTATCGTGAAAGGTCGATATTGGTGGTTCCTTGCGGCCGCGGCGTTCGCTTCGGGATGCGGCAAGCAGGAGCGGATTGAATCGGTTCAGCTCTCGCAAGTCCTCGAAAAGAACCTAGCCAACTTTGCCACTGCCAATTCCATTGAGAAAGATTTCGTGAGTAACGCACGCGCCTGGAGCGGAGACATCGCGGCCAATGGAGCTGGCCGCGGCGCGCAATTAGATCAAAACGCTACGGTGGCCACGGAGCTTGCGAAATCGGCGGTGGAGATCGGCGCGCAATTGGGCCGCGTACGCCAGGCCGTCTACGACCTCTCCTTGAAAGAGGAGTACCCCCAGAGTGTCCGGGATACGTTGATCACCCAACTGGCCACACGCCAGAGGCTGCTTCAGGACATGCGTGCTTTGTTGGAAAAGTCCGTGCCGGAATTCGTGGAGTTCCGTCACAGCAAAACCTATGCGGGCGACGCCTACCCCGGCGGCATCGGGGAACTCCAAGCTTTGCTACAGGCGTACAAGCCACCTGCGGACGCGGTTGGATCGGCGCTAGCGGGGCTTAGAACGAAGTACAAGCTAAAGGATACCGGCAAGGTATAATGGCAGCCGCATTCCTCCTGCGCGCGGAATGCGTGCAGGCGACCCGTCGATAGGGCGTTTTAGCGCTTAGCGCGCGGCACGGCCGTCGGGATGGGCCGCGGCCCACGAATAGCTAGCAAAACCTTAAGGCGCGGCGCCTAGATTGGAGGGCGGCCAATCCTGGCCGCAGCCGCCTTTTGAGGCGGCTAGAGCCGGCTGGAAGCCGCGCGCATAATTGCCCGCCCTCCAATTTATGCAGAATCGAGTCTCATTGAAAACCTGGCGGCATTGCGCGTCTACGCCCGCGGCGAGTGTCCGGACCCGCCCTTTCCCCCCACCGGCACCGCTCTGAATCGCACCCACCAAAAACGCATCGGACGGTCGATCCCCGCACGCCCACCCAAAACATACCTTGACAAGCATATGCTCTGTAGAGTATATTTAGGGAGTGGAATCTGTGTTCGAAATCATTGCGGAGCCGAACCGCCGCGCGATATTGAGCCTGCTGGTCTCGTCGCAACAGTCGGTGGGAGAGATCGAGCGCCAACTTCGTATGCCGCAGCCGTCCGTTTCAAAGCACCTGCGAGTGCTGCGCGAGGCCGGTTTCGTGGAATCCACGGTGGACGCACAGCGCCGCCTCTACCGGCTGAAACCCGAACCATTTCAGGAGGTGGATGCCTGGCTGGCTCCGTTTCGCCGGTTCTGGTCCGCTCATGTAGACGCTCTCGAACGCCACCTCGACCGCATGGATCGATCCGCACCAACGAAAGGGAAGACAAGGAAGAAGACGACGCGGCCCAAACCGCGAACGTAACAAAGGAGAAAACGAAATGAAAATCAAAGTGACCGGCATATACGTGGACGACCAGGACAAGGCCCTGCGCTTCTATACGGAGGTACTTGGCCTTGCCAAGAAGGTCGATTTCAGTCAGGGCCCATTTCGCTGGCTGACCGTGGCCTC
Organism: Bryobacteraceae bacterium; assembly: GCA_050008575.1. GTDB lineage: Bacteria > Acidobacteriota > Terriglobia > Bryobacterales > Bryobacteraceae > Bog-159. The sequence continues at coordinate 23,417 of JBEKMJ010000026.1, read as the reverse complement.
GGCCGAGGAGCCGGACGGCACAGAGCTGCAACTGGCGCTGAACGACAACCCCGCGGCCAAAGCGTATCAGGAGGCGATCTTTCAACAGGGCCAGCCCGCCATCATGTTCTTCACCGACGACGTGAAGGGCGATTACGAGCGGATCAAGGCCCACGGCGCCGAGTTCACGATGCCGCCCACCGACGTGACCGGCTCGACGATTGCAAAGCTGAACGACACGTGCGGCAACCTCATTCAGCTCACCCAGTTGGCACGCTGGTAAGGCCGCCGTCGCTAGGCCATTCCGGGATTCACTCGTTCGCCGTGGATCCGCGGCGGGTCGCCGCTGCGCTGGCAGCCGCCGGTATCGGCTCGATCGCCCAACTCTTCGCCCGGGCGGTAGTGCAACACCAGGAAGTTGGGCTTATACTGGCGCAGGTGGACTGCTAGCGCCAGGCCAGCAGGCGGCGAAGCGTGTCAGGTTAGTCGAACGGCGCCGAGCCCCGCCAAGGCGACTGCCCAGGGTGCCCAGGGCCGCGGCGGCAGCATGGCGCCCATCGGCCGCCGCGGGCGGGCCGGCAGCCCATAAGCGCTAGCTGAAAGGCACCGTTCGTTCGGGTGGAACCCGCCGCCGGCCGCTTCGAATAGACAATTCGATTTCGCACACCCGAACTGCCGCTCGCTTGGATCAACGTCCGTGTGGCGCGTGATCCGGTAACATTCGCATCGCAAACGCCCGAGACCCGCTGGAAGACTACAATAGAGCGAATATGGAAGGCCGCGGGCTGGGGCATTTCTCCCTCTTGGAAAAGATCGGCGCGCACGCCGCCGCTGTCGGCCCGGACGAAGGGCGGTTCGCGGTACTGGATTGGTTTTCTCGCGCTATGAGACCAGTTGGTCCGTATGGCTGATGAAGCTGCCGCGCTGAACGGAGGAAGGATGCCGCTAGCCTGAAGCGGCCGGAGCGTGCAACCCTCTGAATCGCACCCGCCAAAAACGCATCCGACGGTCGATCCCCGCACGCCGGCCGAAACCGCCGCCTGGGCTCCGTTTTTTTATTATATACCTTTATAAGCATATGCTCTGATGAGTATACTAAGAGCGTGGAATCCGTGTTTGAAATCATTGCGGAGCCGAACCGCCGCGCGATACTGAGCCTGCTGGTTTCGTCACAACAGTCGGTGGGAGAGATCGAGTGGCTCCGGCGACAACCCCGCACTCCCGCAGTTACAACGGCAGGCTTGCGAAATCGGACGGATTGCGCCGCGCCAGCCGCATATACGCTAGATGAACCGGAGTGGTGGGCGGCAGCGTTTGGCCGGGCTTCCGCGTGGCGTATGCAGCAGACGTCAGGGCTTCCAGCGCCGGTTTGTCGCCGTTCCGGCACTGCTGGAGTACCACGCTGAATGCATCGGGTTGCATGGTGCTGCCGCCCCCATCTTGACGAGTAACGAAGGGCAGCGGGGCGCGGGTGGCGCGGCCCGCGCCGCTCCATCGGAACGCGCATTACCGCAAAAGGCGCGGCGGGTCCCGGAGAAGAGGCTGCCCCACAAGAGTCATTTGCACCAGACGGTCTTGACGTTGACGAATTCGCGAATGCCGAAGACACCCAACTCGCGGCCGTAGCCGGAGCGCTTCACTCCACCGAACGGGAGGCGCGGATCGGAGGCCACCATGCCGTTCACGAAAACGGCGCCGGCTTGGATTTCGTCGATGAAGCGCGCCTGCTCGGCGGCGACGCGTGTCCAGACGCTCGAGCCGAGGCCGAACGGGGAATCGTTCGCCCATTCGATGGCTTCGCCGGCGTCGTGTACGCGGAACAACATTGCCACCGGCCCGAACAACTCTTCGTGGAAGACGTCCGATGGGCGCGGGACGCCGGCCAGCACCGTGGGTGCATAGAAGTAGCCGGAGCCATCGATCGTCCTCCCGCCTAGCAGCAGGCGCGCCCCGGAAGCCACGGCGCGCTCCACCTGCGCGTGCAATTCGTCGCGAATGGCGCTGGTCGCGAGCGGTCCCACATCCGTCGTGGGCGCCATGGGATCGCCAACCTGCAACGCCTGCATGGTCTCGACGAAGCGCCGCTCGAACTCATCGTAGACGGCGTCGGCGACGATGAAGCGCTTGGCCGCGATGCAGGATTGTCCGTTGTTGATGGTGCGCGCCTTCACCGCTGTCGAAATGGCCTCGTCCAAATCGGCGCTGGGCATCACGATGAAGGGATCGCTGCCACCCAGTTCGAGCACGGTCTTCTTGATGCGATCGCCGCATTGCGCTGCCACCGAGCGGCCAGCCGGTTCGCTGCCGGTGAGCGTGGCGGCGGCCACCCGATCGTCGGCCAGCACGGACGCGGTCTGGGCAGCGCCGATCAGCAGCGTCTGAAAAGCTCCATCCGGAAAGCCCGCGCGGCGAAAAATATCTTCGATCGCCAAGGCGCATTGCGGCACGTTCGAAGAATGCTTCAACAGTCCGACGTTGCCCGCCATCAGCGCGGGCGCCGCGAAACGGAACACCTGCCAAAAGGGGAAATTCCAGGGCATCACGGCCAGCACGGGGCCGATCGGCTGGTAACGCACGAAGCTGCGCGAGGCGTTGGTGGCGATGGGTTCGTCGGCCAAATGGCGCTCGCCATTCTCCGCGTAATAGCGGCAAGCCAATGCGCACTTCTCGGCTTCGGCGACAGCGGATTTGAGCGTCTTGCCCATTTCAACGGTCATGATGCGGCCATATTCCCGCTTCCCCTCCTCGAGAATGCGGGCGGCGTTCGACAGCCACTCGGCACGCGCGGCGAAGGAAGTCCGCCGGTAGGTCTGAAACGCGGCGAATGCGTGTGCCAGTTTTCGATCGAGGGACTCGGCCGAGAGCGGCGCGAAGACCTGCAGCGTCTCGCCGGTGGCTGGATTAATCGAAGCGATAGCCATACATCGATTATGGGGGATTACGCCGCGCGGCGCCGCGAGTAATACCAGAACAGCACGGCCGCGAGGCCCAGGAACACGGTGCAATTCCCGACCATCTTCAACTCGAAACGCCACACCGAATCCACCTGGCGGGGAGGCACGAAAGCCACCGCTCCGCCCACCATGGTCGCCGCCAACCCGCCGATAGCCGCGAATCGCAGGCGCGCCTTGCCGTAGAATCCGTCGCCGGCGGTCTTCGAGAAAGCCACCTTCGCCAGGGTTGCATACAGATAAAGATACGAGATCATCTGCAGCAGGACGGATAGATCCAGCAGCGTCACATAAGCTTCCTTCACGGTGGCGCCGATGAAGCTCATACTTACTAACAGCGAGGAAAGGATCGTCATGGTGAGTATGGCGATGTGTGGCGTCGCAAATCTCGGATGTACCTTGCCCATCGCCCTGGGCATATACCGGTCAATGCCGGAAACGAAAAGGATGCGCGCCGATCCGCCCAGCCACGCGGAGCTGGAGCCGGCGATGGCGACGGCCAGCACGGCCGCCAGCGCGGTCAGCATCCAGCGTGCGCCGACGCCCATGGCCGTCATCTTGTCCACGGCCTGCAGCACGCCCTGCACGATCTTGACTTCCTGCTGCGGCACGGCCAACAGCAAGGCCAGTGTGGCGGTGACGTAAACCAGGCCGGCCAGAATTCCGCCCCACAGCACGCCTTGCGGCACGCTGCGTTGCGGATCGCGAATCTCGTCGCCCATCACGGGGCCGAGTTCCAGTCCGACGAGTCCGAAGCAGATCACGCCGAACGAGGACATGATGCTCCAGTCGAGGCCGCGAATCGCGAAGCTGGAGGCGGGCAGCGCGACGCCGTGCCGCCAGACCACGGCGACAGCCAGCCCTACCAGCACCACCGCACCCACCAGCGTGCCCAAGCCGCCGGAGTTATTCACCCATTTGCCGACGCCGATGCCGCGAATGTTGAGCAGCGCCGTGAGCCAGAGCAGGCCCACGGTGAGCAGGAAGAAGAAAACGCGATTCTCGGCCAGACCGGCGACGCTCTTCGGGCCGGCATAGGCCAGGATGCCGCCCAGGTAGAACAGCAGCGTGGGCAGGTAGAACATGTTGGTGGTCCAGTAAGCCCAGCCGCACATGAAGCCGTGGAAATCGCCGAAGGCTTCTTTGGTCCAGACGTAAAGTCCGCCCTCGGCGGGGTAGCGGTGCGCCAGTTCGATCACCGTGATGCCTTGCGGCACGAGGAAGAAGACGAGCGCGGCGAGCCAGAGCCAGACGGTGATGGGTCCATTGGCGGCGATCACCGGGACGAGATTGAGGTTGGCGATGGCGACGACGGAGAGGAAGGTGAGGTCCCACGGGCCGAGGGCGCGTTTGAGCTGCGGTTTGGCTTCGCTGGTGGTGGGGACCGCGTCCATTGGGGAAACGGTAAGGATAGCGGAGGGGGAGGCGGGTGGTCAAATGGGCTACTGCACGCGGAAGGGCGCCTTATCGCTCGCCTCGGGAACCATGGTCCCGCTGCCGTCAACGCGGTTTACGCCGACTGTGGCGTTTGCCGGGACGGTGTAGGCGGGGCTGATGAAGTTGCCCATTACGTCGGCAGCCACGGTGCCGAGGAAAATATGCGCACTCCCAAAATAGATCTGCACGGTATCGAAGGCCGCGTACCCAATATCCGGAGACGGTGAACGTTGCGCCTGGCGGGCCGAAGTCCGGGCTGGAATCCAATGCGGAGGTGATCGAGAAACTTGCGGCGCCGATCTTTCCGCTGGTGGCGCCGGCACCGGGAAATATGCGATATCCGAATGGCGTCGGCGGTAGTTCCGCAATCGTTACCGTAGAGCCAAAAGACCCGGTGAAATCGGTCGTGCCGAATGTCGGCACGGCTGAGCCGATGCCGTTCTGGTAGGTTTTCACGTCCTCGTCGGGCCCGAACATGGTGCCGCTGAAACTGAGACTGGTGCCGTCCGCGCCGGGGCCGAGGTGTCCGCCGGTGCGGCCCGCGATCAGGTTAGCGCTGAGAAAAACCGCCTCCCCGGCCATGCCCGCGCCAAATTCCGTAAACCACAGGGCGCTGTCCGGCCCCAGGGCGATGCCGGTGGTTCCGGTGTTTTCGAAGTTAATCGGAGGCGCCGGGTAATTGGCGATGGTTCCGCCGGTGCCGATGCGGCCGATGGTGTGGCTTAAGGAGTCGGTAAACCAGAGCGCGCCTTCCGGTCCCGCCGCGATTCCCTGGGGAGCGCTATGCGGAGTGGGAATGGGATAGCTGATCAAGCTGGCGGCCATGGTGATGGCGTTCGGGCCGGCGCTATTGGCAGGCGCAGCCTGCGGCGGCCTCGCAGGCCGCCTGCCTTGGAGCCTTGCCCACCTCCGGCCATGGTTTCTGGCGCCAGAGAGGTTCCCGTCAGGGACCGCCAGTGCTCTTGCCGACACAGGCGAGCGCAGCTCGCCTCGAGAGGCTAAAGCTAAAGCCCCGCGGCTCGCAGTGATTTTCGACTGTACCGTTTCTGTGAGTCCATCCCGGTCACCCTTCCCCGCGATACTCAATCGCCACCAGCGTGATATCGTCGGCCTGCGGAGCGCTCTCGGTAAACGCCGCGACCGCGTTTTGCACCGCCTCGTGCAGCGCGGGACAAGCGTCCGCGTGATGCTCCGCCACCACCTGGCGCAGTCTCTGCCGCCCGAAAAACTCGCCTTGCAGGTTCTGCGCTTCCGTGACTCCGTCGCTGTAGATCACGATCTTGTCGCCGGAAGCCAGCATGATCTCGCTGACCGCGAACTCCGCGGATTCCAGCAGCCCGACCGGCGGGCCCGTGGCGGCCAGCGACTCGATGCCGCCCGCCTGCCGCACGATCAGCGGCGGACAATGGCCGGCATTCACATAATGCAATCGCCCGGAGCGCTCCAGCAGGCAATAGAAAACCGTGGCGTATTTCTCCCCCGCCGTGCGCTCGTTCAAAAACTCGTTGATGCGCTCCAGGCGCTTGTGCAGCGCCGTGTCGGCATGGCTCACCGCCAGAAACGCGCCTTGCAGCAAGGAAGCCAACAGCGCGGAGCTCACTCCCTTGCCGGAGACATCCGCCACCACCGCCGTCCAGGCGTGCGGACCGGCGGGAATCACATCGTAATAATCGCCGCCCACCTGGTGCGAGGCCACGCTGCTGCCGCAGGCGCGAAACCAGCCTTCCGTCGGCAGGCTGCGCGGCAGCAGGCCCTGCTGGATGGTGCGCGCCACATCCAGCTCCTCCTCGATCTTTTGCTTCAGGCGTTCTTCATCGAGCAGCCGGGCATTTTCCAGAATGGTGGAGGCTTCAATCGCCAGGGTTTGCAGCAATTCGCGATTGCCGCCCGCCAGATCGGCCGTGGTCAGCCGGGAATCCATGTAGAGCACGCCGGCCGTCTCCTCGGCCGTCGAGAGCACACTGGTCACATCCCCGCGCACCTTGCCGATGCGTACCAGCGGCACGGAGATGACGCTGCGCAGCTCCAGATCCACCACGCTGCGCTCCGGCCGGAACTCGCCGGTGCCCTGCGGGTCGAAGTTCATGGAGAGCAGGTCGCGGCGCTGCTCCAGGGCGCGTTTGATGACGCGGCGCGGAACCCGCAGATCGCTGGCCGGCAGCGTCGCGCCCTGGCGATTGCGGGCCACCCGCGTTTCCAGTTCGCCGCCGCTGCGCAGCAGCAGGAAGCCGCGCTCCGCGCCGGTGATGGCCAGCGCCGCGTCCACCACGGAATTCAGTACGTCCTGCAGCGACAAGCCGGTTTGCAGCGTACGCGCTACATCCAGAATGGCGCGCAGCTTCGCCAGGTTCGCGCCGGCGCCCGTTACGCCGCCGATGGGCCCGGATTTCTCGTGCGCGCCGAATTGATCGATCAACCGGTTCAACTCCGCGCCGTCCATGGCGAAGATGAGCTGGTAAGAATCGGCAAATCCAAACTCGATGCGGTCCGAACTGCGCAGCACCTGGCTTTCCACGCGCTTGCCGTTTACATACACGCCATGCCGGCTGCCGGCGTCCTCCACCTTGTATTCGGCGCCTTCCCGTACGATGCGGGCGTGCTCGCGCGAAGCCCGGCTGTCGCGCAGGATCAGATGATTGTCCGCCTGCCGGCCGATTTTGAAAGGCAGCGGCGCCAGCTCCACGCGCGAGCGGTGGCCGCTGGGATCGATGACGATTACAGAGGCCGAAGGTAACAGGTCCGCGGTGGCCGTATCCATCAGGCGGTGCGCTTGGCGCGGGTCCGATGCGGCGCGCCCGGTGCAGTGGGCGCCCCGCTCGCTACCGGCGCCTCGGGAAGCCCGTGTTGCCGTGCCCTCTCCAACTCCAGCGCGCGCAGCGATTGGCAATGCGCGCAGTATCCGCCCACCTCGGTGCGCGCCAGCAGGATTTGAAATCCGAAGTGGCTTTCGATTTGTTTGCGCAGCCGCTGCAGAGGTTCGCCGAAAAACTCCTCCACCTTGCCGCAGCGCAGGCAGATGACGTGCGCGTGCTCCTGCTTCAGGCGGGTTTCGTAGTAGTGCTGGTCGCCTTCGTGGTGCATCAGGTCCAGCTCATCCACCATGCCGCCGGCCTTCAGCATCTTCAGCGTGCGGTAGACCGTCACGCGGTTGAGCTTGGGATCTTTCTCTTTTGCCAGTTGGAACAAACGCTCGGCGTCCAGATGTTGTCCGGTCTGGTCGATCAACTCGAGCAGGATCTGCCGCTGGCGGGTGAGGCGCACACCCTTTTCGCGCAAGGAACCTTTGATGGAGTCGACGGCCATAAGCGGCTTGTCACATTCTAGCAGGACTTGTGGGGCAGGCTCGCAGCCTGCGGCGGCCTCGCAGGCCGCCCACGCGCGCCAGCGCGCTTTTTCATACCTCGTAAGACCAGCCTCTACCCGCCTCCGTTTGATACAATCGTCGGTGCGATGCGAAGGATCTGGCTGCTGGCGCTCGCGGGCACACTGGCGGTGACGCTCTCGTCTTGGGGGAAGAAGAAAAAAGAGGAAGAGACACAGGTCCTGCAGCTTCCGAAAGACCCTCCCAGCGCGCTTACCGTGGAAACCCGCCGCCTGGTATTTCATGTCACGCCGCTTTCCGCCAAAGGACTCCTTTCCCAACAAACGCGCGATTCCCTCAAGTGGCTGCTGCACTCCACCAACGGCGCGGTAGTGGTCAAACTGCGCGCCTTCGTGGCCGGCAGCGGCGATCTGCGGCGGGTGCGCGATCTGGTCAGCGAAACTTTCACCGAACACCGTCTGCCCCTGCCGGTGCTGAGCGTGGTACAAGTGGGCGCGCTGCCGCTCGAAGGCGCGCAAGTGGTGATGGAATCCGCGGCGGTGGCCCGGAAGGACGTCAGCCAGTATGGCTTGGTCTACATCTCCGGCCAGGGCGTATCCGCGGGCGGCCCGCTCGATCCGGTGCTGCCGCTGGCGGAGCAATCGCTGGCGCGGGTGGCCACCGCTGTGCAAGCGGCGGGTTCCGAGCCCGGCGATGTGGCGCGCGTCACTTGTTTCCTGAGCTCGCTCACGCGCTTCGCGGAGGTGCGCGGGCGCATGGAGTCGCAGTACTCCGGCGCGGCCCTGAACCTGGTCCAGGTGCAGCGCGCTCCGGCGCGCGCGGCGGCCGAGTGCGAGGCGGTGGCGCACCTGCGCTGGAATACGGGCTCCGCGATTCACATGCTCAATCCGGAGGGATTGGCGCAATCGCCGCAGATCTCCCAGATCGCCCTCATCGGCGCGCCCAAACTCATCCTCACCGGCAGCCAGCAGGCTTTCGGATTCCAGGACGCCGACGCGCGCCTGGCCTTCGAACGCCTGCAGAAGGCGCTTTCGCAGGAGGGCGCCTCGCTCCGGGAAGTCGCCTTCGCCAGCTTGTATCCGCTGTCGTCCCGCATCTCCGAGCAGGTGCGCAAGATTCGCGGTGAGTTCTACGACGGCGCGCGTCCTCCCGCCGGCACCATGCTGCCGTTTCAAGGTTTGCCTTCGATGGACGCGGGATTCGCCATGGACGTAGTAGCTGTAAAGGAATAAGTTGGCGCACGCACTCAAGACCACCGTCGCCTTCGGTGAGATCATGCTGCGGCTGGCGCCGCCCGGATTCGAGCGCCTCCTGCAGTCGCCCGAATTCGTGGCCACCTTCGGCGGCGGCGAAGCCAATGTCGCCGTGGCCCTGGCCACCTTCGGACTCCCCGCGCGCTATGTCACCCTCCTGCCGCCCAACCACCCCATCGCCGACGCCGTCGTGGGAGAACTGCGGCGGTTCGGCGTGGATACCTCGCGCATCGCCCGCGCGCCCGGCCGCATGCCCGTCTACTACGTCGAGACCGGCGCCAATCAGCGGCCTTCCAAAGTGGTCTACGACCGCGATTACAGCTCCATGGCGCTGGCCAAGCCCGGCGATATCGATTGGGACGCGGCCTTCGAAAATGCCGGCTGGTTTCATATCACGGGCATCACGCCGGCCATCGCCGCCACCGCCGCGGACCTGGCCCTCGAAGCGGTGCGCGCCGCCCGCGGGAAGGGTCTCACCGTTTCCTGCGATCTCAATTACCGCAAGAACCTTTGGAAATGGGGCAAGCCCGCCAGTGAGGTGATGCGCGAACTGGTGCGCTTCGTGGACGTGGTCGTCGCCAACGAGGAAGATTGCCAGATGGCGCTCGGCATCGCCGCCCCGGTAGACGTTCACACCGGCGCGCTGGACCCCGCCCACTACGCCGCCCTCACCGCTCAGGTGTTGGCGGAGTTTCCCAATCTCAAGACTGTCGCCGTAACCCTGCGCGAGTCCCGCAGCGCTTCCCACAACGGCTGGTCCGCGTGCCTCAACGACCGCCGGACCTTCCTGCTGAGCCGGCATTACGAGATCACCCACATCGTGGACCGCGTCGGCGGCGGCGACGCGTTCGCCGGCGGCTTGATCTATGGCTTGCAGACTCTCGAAACCCCGCTGGAAGCGCTCGAATTCGCCGTGGCCGCCAGTTGTCTGAAACACTCCATCCCCGGCGATTTCAACCGCTTCAGCGTGGCGGAGGTGCGCCAGTTGCTCACCGGAGGCGGTTCCGGGCGCGTGCAGCGCTAACGAATGGAACCACGGATGGACACACATGCACACAGATGAAAACCGGTCTTATCCGTGTGCATCCGTGTCCATCCGTGGTTCCATTGCCTGCTAGAATGGAGAGCAACGGTAATCTTCATGGTTCGACGCATTCCTTTAGCTGTAGCGCTGGTCTCGCTGGCTTTGGCGCAATCCGATAAGCCGCCCAAGCCCATCAAGGTCCAGGTCAACGAGGTGATCGTGCCGGTCACTGTCACCGACTATAAGGGCCGCTTCGTCTCGAATCTGGAGGCCAAGGACTTCAAGATTTTCGATCAGGAAAAAGAGCAGCGCATCGAATACTTCAGTCACGACCGCAATCAGCCGCTGGTGGTCGGCTTCCTGATCGATCTCAGCAACGATAGCCGCGTGCACTGGAAGAATTATCAGGAAGCCGCCATCGACCTGGTGCTGCACGTGCTTCCCGGAGACAAGAAATTCAGCGGCTTTCTGATCTCATTCGCCAACGAGCCGGAACTGCAGGTCAACACCACTTCGGATGCGGAACCCATGGTCGAGAAGCTGCGCAAAATGAAGCCCGGCGGCGGCGCCTCCCTGTACGACGCCATCTACATGGCCTGCATGCACCGCCAGGTCGTGGAGGGCGAGCCTTACGATCCGCGGCGCGTGCTGATCGTGATCGGCGACGGGCACGATAATGCCAGCAAGAAGAGCCTCGACGAAGTCATCGAGATCGCTCAGCGCAGCCTGGTGACCATCTACGGCATGAGCACCGTGTCGTTCGGATTCACCAACGAAGGCGACGAGAATCTGCAGCGTCTCACCAGCGAGACGGGCGGCTATGTGGAATACCCGTTGAGCAATCCGTATACCGACGTGGATGGCTATCTTTCGCATCCTTCCGACGATGGCAATTACGCGCTCACCGTGGGTTCGGGCGGCTACGCTTCGCAGGTTTCCGCCGGCATCTTCCGCTCCATCGCGGCCATCATCGGCGAAGTGACGACGCAGTACGTGCTGATCTACGTGCCGGATACCGGAGCCGCGGATACCAAGCAGTTCCGCAAGATCAGGATCGCGGTGCCGGAATTGCCCACCGCCAAAGTGCGCTTCCGCACCGGCTATTATCCGTTTGCGCCGTGACACCGAAATGGAACCACGGATGGACACAGATGCGCACAGATAAAACCAAACCAAGCCGCCCGGCCGGTTGTCTTTATTCTTATCCGTGTTTATCTGTGTCCATCCGTGGTTCCATTTTTCGGCGACGGCGCCTAGTTTTAGCCGATAAGGTATCCTATGGCCCCCGTCATCCCCATTAGCGCGCGCCGCCAGGGCGAGTACGTCCTGTTGCAGCTTGCGCTGCCCGGCGAGCCGGTGCACGACGTGGGAGTGCTGCTGCTGGACGCCGCACCGGATTCCGCCCGGCACGCCCTACGGCTGCGCGCGCATTGGGAGGATCTGGCAGGCGCCGAAGACACCGCCTATCTGGCGGCCCTTCAGCGGGATTTTGAGGACAAGATCGCGGAAATGGGCGCGCGCCGATTGCTGGAATCCTGGGAGGATTGCCTTTCGCACGCGTTGCGCGTATCCCAGCGCGAAGCCGTGGCGGTGGATTCGTTTTCAAGGGTGGCGGACCGCATCTTCGAGCGCCGCGTGGATAAGATCCCCGTCGCCCGGTATCGCACGCACCTGCCCCTCTACACCTTGCGCGCGGCGGCGGGCAAATTCGGCGCCGACGAACAAGTGGAAGACGAGCCGGAGGACTGGGTGCGCACGCCGGAAAGCCTGCGCCTCAACGGCGGCATGTTTGTAGCGCACGTGGAAGGCCGCTCCATGGAACCGCGCATCCCGGACGGCAGCCTGAATATCTTCCGCGGCCCCGTGGTGGGGTCGCGCCAGGGCAAGATCGTGCTGGCGGAGCTCATCGGCGTGCATGAGAGGTACACCGTCAAAAGGTATACCAGCCATAAGGCGCCCGAAGGCGGCGATTCCTGGGAGCACGATATGATCGTGCTCGAGCCCCTCAACCCCGAGTTCGAAGCCCTGCGCCTCTCGCCGGACCAACTCAAAGTCATCGCCGAGTGGATTCAAACCCTGGAATGACCTTCGCCGCCACGCTGCTGCGCTGGTACGGCGCACACCATCGCGACCTCCCCTGGCGGCGCACCCGCGACCCTTACCGCATCTGGATTTCCGAGATCATGCTGCAGCAGACCCGCGCCGAAGCCGTGATCCCGTATTACGAGCGGTTCCTGCAGCGCTTTCCCACCGCGGTCGCCCTGGCCGCCGCCGCCGAGCAAGACGTGTTGGCCTGCTGGAGCGGCTTGGGCTACTATGCCCGCGCGCGCAACCTGCATCGCGCCGCGCGTCTGGTCGCGGACGGTTTCCCCCGTGGCTACCAGGCCATCCGCGATCTGCCGGGCGTGGGCGACTACACCGCCGCGGCCATCTCCAGCATCGCCTTCGGTCTGCCCTACGCCGCGCTCGATGGAAACGTCATGCGGGTGATCGCGCGCCTGACCGACGATCCGGCCGATATCGGCGCCGCCCGCACCCGCGCGCGCTTTCGCCAGACCGCCCAGCATTATCTGGATGGCCTGGATCGTCCCCGGCGGGCGGGCGCCTTCAACCAGGCCATGATGGAACTGGGCGCCACCGTGTGTCTGCCGCGCGCCCCGCGCTGCCCCATCTGCCCGCTGGCCGCCGTGTGCCAGGCCCGGCGCGCGGGCAGCCAGTCGCAGTTGCCGGTCAAGCTGCGCAAGACGCCCCCGGTCAAGATCGCCACGGCGGTAGCCGTTGTCCGAAAACGCGGACGCCTGCTGCTCTGGCAGCGGCCCGCCGATGCGCGGCGCCTGGCCGGCTTCTGGGAGTTGCCGTCGCCCGAGCAGTTGCCGGAGTCGCCGCCCATGCCCCCCATCGGCACGTTCCGCCACACCATTACGCATCGCCATTATGAAGTTACGGTGCATGTGGGCAGCCTGCCGCACACCACCCGCACCATGCCTCCCCTGCAATGGATTCCGATCGATACGCTCCCCGCATTGCCGCTCAGCACGACAGCCAAAAAGGCGTTGCGATTGGCGGGAGCGTAGTGGGGCAGGCTCGCAGCCTGCGGCGGCCTCGTAGGCCGCCTGCCTCGAAGCTCTGGCTGGCTTTCGCAGGGCTTGGTGGCATAGGCTTTAGCCTGTGGAGGCGAGCTTCGCTCGCCTCTGAAAGCCGGCTGCGGGCAGGATTGCCCGCCCCACACGCCTAGTTCAGCCCCAACTTCTCCAACAGCCCCTGGAACCGCGGCTCCCCCCGCAGGTTGTCGTAATACGGCATCGCTTTGGCATACACCAGCAGCGGATTGCGCTCCTCGTACGCCTTTTCGAGCCATTGAAATGCCAGATCCTTTTCCCCGATGCCGGCGTAAATCTGGGCCGCGTAGCAAGATTTTCCGGGCCTCTGGGTGCGCACGCACTTCTGAATCCAATCCTCCACCAACCCGCGCGCTTCCGCCTGCTTGCCTTGTTGCGCGGCACGCCGCGCCCGCACCGAAGTGTCGTCCACATTCGGGAAGGCGGCCCGCATAGCCTGCATCACCGCATCCACCGCCGCCGGCCGGCCGCGCACGATTTCCGCGGCCAGCATCTCATCGTACGCGTGATAGAAAGCGGGTTCTAGCTCGATCGCTTTCCGGTACTCCGCCACGGCCCGGTCGTATTCCCGCCGGTCGCTGTAGATCATCCCCTCCGCGGTAATCTTGTAGGGCGATAGCGGATCTACAGCCAGGGCGCGCTGAATTTCCGCCAGTGCCTCGTCCAGACGTCCCAGCGGCGTGAGATACGTCACGCTATAAGCGAAGTGCACATCCGCGTCCCCGGGGCTGAGTTCCAGGGCGCGCTGGAATTCCCGCTCGGCGCCCGGCCAATCCCAGTCGTACAGAGCCTTCACATAGCCTAGCGAAACATGCGCGGCGGCCAGCGTTTCATCAAGCTGCAACGCGCGGTTGGCGGCTTGGCGGGCTTGCGGCATGGCCTGCCGCGCCGCCGACCAGCCGAATACTCCCAGCCAGGTGTAACAGTCCGCCATGCCGGTATAGGCCGGCGCGTAGCCGGGATCCTTGGCGATGGCTTGCGCGAAATACTCGATGCCCTTGCGCGCGCCTTCCGGCGTCCACTTGTTCAGATGGAATCGCCCTTGCAAGTAGAGGGTATAGGCCTCCGGATCCTGGGTCGGCGATTGCACCAGCCGGCGGCCCGGATTGCCCGCCACCCGCACCTCCAGCGCCCCCACGATCGCCCGCGAAATCTCGTCCTGCACCGCGAAAACGTCCGCCAACCGCCGGTCGTAAGTCTCAGACCAGACGTGGTAGCCGTCCGCCACGCTGCTCAGTTGGGCCGTGATCCGCAAACGGTCGCCGGATCGTTGCACGCTCCCTTCCAGCACGGCGGCCACGTTGAGCTGCCTGCCCACCGCCCGGATATCGGGGCTCTTCCCCTTGAACTGGAAAGCCGAGCCGCGCGCCACCACACGCAATCCCTGGACTTTGGTCAACGCGTCAATCAGGTCGTCGGTCAAGCCGTCGCTGAAATACTCGTTTTCCCTGTTCGAGCTCAGGTTTACAAAGGGAAGCACGGCGATCGACGACGAATCCGGAATTGCGGGCCGGGGATGCGTTCTGCGCGCCAACAGGTAGCCTCCCAGCAGTAAAGCCAGCGCCAGAGGAAGAAGCGCCCGCCAATCCGTCCACCAAGCCCGCCCGGACGGCGCGGCCATTCTCTCAATCGGCTCGATCGGCCCGGCTGGCGGGCCCGGCAGCGCTTCGAAACAAGGCAGATACCCGCCCTTGGGCAGATCGATCCGCACCGGGTCGGCACCGCCCTCCGTCTCGTAATATTCCTTCAGCCGCGCCCGTAGCTTGACGGCTTCCACCCGTACCACGCCATCTAAACGCGGGTCGTACGACGGGCTCCGGCCGAAAACCTCCACCCCCAGCAGCGTTTCTTTCAGCGGATTGCCCGCCAGCGCTTGCTCCACGACGAAGCGCAGGAACCGGCCCGGCCGCTCCGCCCCCGCGAACGCGCCGCTCGAGACGATCTTCTCCAACTGCGCGCGCACAGCATCCGGACACGGCTTGGCCGCTACGATGTCGAATTGTTCCCGTGCGGAGGCCGGCACAGTCCTCATTGGATGATACGGGAATGCGAAAGGTTCGGTTCATTTGTGACACTGCTGAGCCGCGCGCGTCGGCAAGCGGTTCCCCCCCAGAAGGCCGCTCCCCACAAAAGCTGGACAATCCCCCGATTTCGCAGTACACTATCTGAAGACAGCGAATTTCGATTGGTATTATCCTCCATCCACGACTTCATCCGGCCGTCCGGCGCGCCACGGCGTTGTATGTCCCGCGTCCAGTGCACGGAAAATCCTAAAGTAGCCGATCAATAGCATACATGGGTCCAGGCAGAAATTTACCTCCTCGCAGGCCAGCCCGTAGAGAGAACGTGAACGAGTCGATTCGCGCGCGTGAAGTGCGCGCGGTCTTCCCGGACGGCACCGCCGAGATCATGCCCACCTCCGCCGCCCTGCGCAAAGCGCAGGAACTGGGGCTCGATCTGGTCATCGTCTCGCCCACCGCCGTGCCGCCCGTCGCCAAGGCGGTCGACTACGGCCACTATCAATACGAGCAAAAAAAGAAGCAGCACGAAGCCAAAAAAAAGCAGCATGTCGTGCAGGTAAAAGAGCTCAAGTTCCGCCCCAATACCGACGACCACGATTACGACTTCAAAAAGAATCACGCCATCCGCTTCCTCCAGGAGGGCAATCGTGTCAAAGCCGTGGTGCAGTTCCGCGGGCGCGAAATCGCGCACGCCGACTTGGGCCGCAAACTGCTCTCCCGCTTCGCCGCCGACCTCACCGCTTATGGCACCGCCGAAAGCATTCCCCGCATGGAAGGCCGCAACGCGCACATCCTGATCAGCCCCACTAAATCGGCCAAGCCGTAGGGCGGCGCCATGCGCCGCCTAACCTGCTTACCCGTTTTGGCGATTCAACGCGCGTGTTACCGAGCCGCGGCCGTCAGCGGTCTTAAAATCGCTCCCCCATGCTAAAATACAACGGAAGCCCTTCCGGCGATCGCGAGCACACCAGAAATGTACAAAGCCTTCTTTGGTTTCGCCGAGAATCCCTTCAACATGAGCCCGGATCCGTCCTTCCTCTTCCGCAGCGCCCAACATGAGGAAGCCCTGGCTAACCTCATCTACGGCGTGCAGAGCCGCAAGGGATTCGTGGTGCTCACCGGCGAAGTCGGAACCGGCAAAACCACCATGCTGGAATGCTTGCGCGATTTCTTGACCTCCCAGCAGATCGCTTATGCCTCACTCTTCAATTCCCGCTTGAACGTCCAGCAGTTCTTCGAAATGATCGCGTACGATTTCGGCCTGCGCTGCACCCGCACTTCGAAGACCGAAGTCCTGTTCGCCTTGAACGAAATGATCATAGAACGCGCCAATCTGGGCCGTACCACCGTACTCATCGTCGATGAAGCCCATAACCTCGATTGGGACGTGCTCGAAGAAATCCGCTTGCTCGGCAATCTGGAAAACCGCCGCGGGAAAATGCTCCAGATCCTGCTGGCCGGCCAACCCGAGCTCGACCGCAAACTCGAAGCCCCCGATTTCCGCCAGTTGAAGCAGCGCGTCGCTCTCCGCTGCGTCCTCCAGCCCTTTCAATTGGAAGAAACCTTGGAGTACATCCACTCCCGCCTCACCCGCGCCGGGTTGAAAGAACAGACTGCCTTTCCACCTGACATCCTGCGCGAGATCCACTTCCGCACTCAAGGCATTCCCCGTGTGATTAACGCGATGTGCGATAATCTGCTGCTCACCGCCTTCGCTTTGGAAACCAAGACCGTCACCAACGCCATGATCGATGAGGTGGCTGCCGATATGCGGTTGCAATTACCCGGCCAGAAGCCCTTCCGTGCGGATAACTCCTATGCCGAGCGCACTATGCGGGAACAACGGCTGTACACCCCCGGCGATTAGGTCGGAGCCCAATCCCTAAGGACTTTCGTTTGCGCTCCAATTGGTTAGCATTGGTCCACAAAAACGCCGTCCGGGCCGATATTATCTTCTCTCTCCGCAAAAACTGAGATACACTTCGGTTGAAACAAAGCCCAAGACTTTCCAACTACCAGTACATCAGACTGACTTTGGACGTCCGGATGATGTCGGGTGAGGGCCTTCCAGTGCTGGATTTCTCAACAAAAGGAGCTGTTCATGAACGTTTTCTCGAAAAGCCGGTCAGTTCGCTTGGCAGTTTGCACCGCCGTCATGCTTTGGATGGCGGTTTCCGGATTCGCCGCCGTCGCGGCGCCCCAGGTTTCGCATGGCCCCAGCTTCCCGCCCGATCCGTGGTGCGGTCTGGTCGCCCATGGCCCCAGCTTCCCACCGGACCCGTGGGATGGTAAAGTAGCGCATGGCCCGAGCTTCCCGCCCGATCCGTGGTGCGGCAGAGTCTGAACAGCGCCACCGCGTGACCGCCGGCGAAAGCTAGGGCCTCGCCGTGGAGGGGGATGCAGCAAGCCCTTCAGTATAGCGCTTACGCCATCGGTTTGTGGCTCAATCTACTGGTAATCTCCGCCCTCCTGCGCGGAAGCTACCGGCAGTACCCGTTTGTCTTCGCTTATGTACTGGCTTTGCTCGTATCCACCGTGGCCGAGATCGGCTTGCGAGCCGTGCCTAAGCAGCTTTGGGATAACTACTACTGGGCCGACGAGGTGATCCTGGATGTCCTGGTATTCTGCCTGGTGATCGCCTTTATCGACGAAGCTGCCCGCTATTCCAAGCAGAAGGTCGTCGAGCGCCATTGGCTCGTCCTGGCCGCCGCCCTCATCTGCGCCGTATCCTTCGCCAGCCACCGCGGACCTCACCTGAATCGCCAGATGACCCTGGTCAGCCGCGACTTGAATATCTGCGCCGTCATTCTGGACCTCATCCTGTGGTCGCTCCTGCTCACCGCCAAGCCCCCCAACCGCCGCCTCATGCTGCTCAGTGGCGGACTCGGTCTCCAGCTAACCGGAGCCGTTATGGGAGACCAGTTGCGGCACTTCTCCCGCAGCCTGTTTATGACCGGAACCTTGCTCGAAGTAACTACCGGCTTTTTGGGCCTGTACATCTGGTGGCGCGCCCTACGCACCGCGCCTGCGCCCAAAACCGCGCCCGCCTAGTGGGGCGGCGCCATGCGCCGCCTGCGGAGTTTGGCCTTTTGGTGGGGCGGGCTCGTAGCCTGCGCGGGCCTCGCAGGCCCGCTGCGGAGTTTGGCCAATAGCGATGAAAACCATCACCAGCGCAGTTTGAGGTTCGCTTCGAACTTCTCTTCGGACCGCAGCAGTTCTTCCCAGGTAATGGTGCG
Source organism: Bryobacteraceae bacterium (assembly GCA_050008575.1). GTDB lineage: Bacteria > Acidobacteriota > Terriglobia > Bryobacterales > Bryobacteraceae > Bog-159. The sequence continues at coordinate 5,075 of JBEKMJ010000026.1, read as the reverse complement.
GTTCTGGTAGGCCGCGTTGCGCCCCAAAATCGCGGTCAGGTTGCTTTCCACCGCCAGTTCCGCGTTGTTCAGCAGCATGCCGGTTTGAATGCTGTCGATGAACGCCTTCACGTTGTTGATGGCGCCCTGCCGGAAAGTATCGTCTTTCTCCGCGCCCAGCCACGCGTTCTTGCCCGTAATGCGCACCAACCCGCCGTAGTGCGCATCGACAGCTCCGTCGATACCAAAACACCGCACGCAAAGATCGCTGAAGCTCTTGGTCAACTGATTCGAGCTGAAATCCGCCTGCACCCCGTTGGGGTACTGGAAGGTCGCCAGGAAATGGTCGTAGGCGTCTCCGGTGTTGTACCGCGTGCCGCTCCAATCCGTGCGTCCGCCCGCGCCATGGGCGGCGATGGGATGCCCCGCCAGAAACCAGTTGGCCAGGTCGATCACGTGGATGTTCTGCTCCACGATGATATCGCCGCCCAGCACGCGATCCATGTAGAAGTTCAGCATGCGCGCGTGGCCGGGCTCCATGCCGGGGATGGACTTGTCCGGCGACGGCCGGCCGGCATAATAGAAGACTTGGGCGAACACGGGCTTGCCGATGTCCCCGCGGGCGATACGTGCGGCGGCCTCCTGGAACACGGGTTGCGCGCGCGTCTGGAAGTCCACCAGGAAGCTGCGCTTGCCTTGGGCGCGTTTGGCGCTCTCGAGAATGCCGAAGCACCCAGGCACATCCACCGCGACCGGTTTGGCCAGATAAACGTGTTTACCCGCGTCGACGGCCGCGCGGGCCTGCTCGGGATGGAAATACGGCGGGGTTTCGATGAGTACCGCGTCCAGTTTGGATTCCACCAGTTCGCGATAGGCTTCCGGTCCGTAATATGTGCGCGCAGGGTCCACCTTGAAGCTGGCTTGGGTGGCATCCAGGCGCTCGCGGATGACGTCGGCCAGGGCTACGATGCGCGCGCCGGCGAACTCGGGAAAGAACGCGCCGAGCCAATTGCCCCGGCCGCCGCAGCCGATCAGGCCGACTTCCACGGCGGAGTTGGCTTGGGTTCCGAAGACGGTCTGGGGTTTCAGCAGAAGTACGCCGGCGGCTGCGCTCTTGCAGAAATCCCGCCGCGCGGATTCCGATTCCACAATTGCCTCCGTGGGGCAGGCGTCTACGCCTGCGGCGGGTCTCCAGACCCGCCTCCCCGTTCGGAAAGCGGGACCGAAGTCCCGGAAAGCGGGACCGAAGTCCCGCATCGTATCCACTCGGCTAGTGTTTGCCTTCGGCTACGTGGCCCCGTCCATCGCGCGCTTCGTTTCCTTGGAAGTGCGCACTATCGACTCGCTTCGACGGCTCGGCCTTTTCGCCACGTTTTGGCGTGGGCCCGTTATAGCCGTGCTCCGGATGGAGACGGTTATTCACGTTGCCCTGGAAGTCGTTGGAGCCATGAAACCACGGGCCAACGCCAATGAAAACGTCCCCGTTAAACCACTCCGGACCGTAGTAGCCGGCGGGAGCGCAGCCGTAAGGAGCCGCGTCATAGTAACCATAGGGACAATCGGGTGCTACTTCGACACTGACCTGGGCGTTTGCTCTGGTGGTGGTAGCCATGAAGCCGGCTCCGGCGACAGCGGCTAACATTACAAATCTAAATCCGCGCATTAATTCACCTCGCAACTGTCAAAGCACTCCCGCGGCCACACGCCCTGCGCGCAGTTAAACTAATGACTCCTTAGGACCCACGCCGATTCCCTCGCCTGGTGCGCGGTGACCGCCAAACGTCACATGACCAAGCGCGGTCGGGTCCGGCAACCGTAGGGCGGCGCCATGCGCCGCCACTGGGCTTTAGCCTGGCTGTAGCCCCGCCCCTATGGCTTTCGCTTCGCCGCCGCCGGCTTCGGATTCCAAAACTCCGGATCCGCCGCCGCGAACTCCTTCGACACATAGCTCATCCGTGGATTAAACGCGAACAGCAGCGTCTCGGTCGATTGCACCACCTCCGGCGCCAGCATATCGAAGTGCTTCTGGCCGCGGTCCCCCATCGCCTGGCGTGCCGCCGCCATGCGCGCCGGCGCCGTGTCCATGCGCGCCAACGTGTCCATCGGCGAAAACAGCAGATACGTTCCCGACGGCCCGCCCGAAACCACCTGGTAAGCCAACACCGGCTGGTCCGAGCCGGATTTCTCGTCGCCCTCGATCAGCAGCTTGGCCATCTGCGCCAGGTCCGCCTCGTGCCCATACTTGATCCGCAGCACCGTCACCCCCATATGCCGGCACTTCGCCAGATTCGATACCGCTTCCGCCGCGTGATAACTCAAGTCCCCCCGGAATACCGACAGCGTCGTTCGCGAGCCCGTGCGCAGTTCGCCATCCGCCACATTCGCCGCTTCCAAACCTTCCGCCATCGGCGATTGCACGATCTCCGCGCGCGTCTTCTCCATCCCGCCAAACGAGTCGTATGGCTCCAGAAACCATGCCTCCGGCGGTCCCGATTCCGACGTCATCCCTATGTAGTGCGACGTCGCGTTGCCCTTCTGAAAAATGCGCGGCCAGGCTTCTTCCGCCTTCGCATGCGCCGCCTCGCGGCCTTCCTTGATCTGTTCCCGCACCACCATCAGCACTTTGGGCGCCGGCGCGGACCCTTCCTCCTGGATCTGCGCGCCCATCTGTGAGCCCATCAGCCCCAGGCACAAACCCATCGCGCCCACCGGGAAAACGTTCCACTGCATGCATCACCTCAGGGGTTATGTTACAAGACGGCGGTACATCGCGGCAAACATTGCCAGGCTGATTTGTTCGGCCCGCAGGTTAACCTCCGGCCAACCGTCCACTGCCGCGCCGTATGGCGCCGCCAGGTTGTTGCGCAAGGTTTTGCGCTTCTGCCGGAAGCAGAGCGATACGAAGCGCAGAAAATCCGGCCGGTCGGCGATGCCCATCTCGGCCGCGCGGTTGTGCGGCTCAAACCGCAGCACCGCCGAATCCACCTTGGGCGGCGGATGAAACGCCGCCGGCTTCACTTCAAACAGCAACTCGATATCGGCGGACAACTGCATCGACACGCTGAGGTATCCGTAGTCGCGGCTGCCTGGGCACGCCACGATGCGCTCCGCCACTTCCTTCTGCGTCAAAAACACGCCGCGCCGCGCCACCGGGCCGAGCGCCATTACCCGCTCCATAATGGCGGTGGCCGCATAGTAAGGCAGGTTGCCCGTAATCGTGGCCGGTCCCCATTGGCCCAGATCGATCTCCAGCGCATTGGCTTCGACCACTTCCAGCCGCCCCTCTTCGGCATACGTCTGCCCGAGTTTTTGCGCCAGATAACCGTCGATTTCGATGGCGATCACGCGATCCGCGCGCGCCAGCAGACAGGTGGTCAGGGCGCCCTTGCCCGGACCGATCTCGACAACCAGGGGCTCCCGCTCGGGACAAGCCGCGCGCGCGATACGTTCCAGAACCGAGCCGCGCATCAGGAAATGTTGTCCGAGTTTCTGGCGGCTCATTGGAGGGCGGGCTTTAGCCGGCGCGGGGCGTTAGCCCCGCACCACGTAGTTGATCCGGCGGAACGAAACCAGTACCTTGCCATTGGTGGGCTGGCCGAACCAGGTTGCCGGCGTAAACCGCGTGTAGAACATCATCTTGGTCAGATCCGCCTGCATTTGCGGGCCGACATTGCCCCGCTGCACGGAATAGTCCGTCGCTTGCCCCTTGGCGTCTACATATAACTCCACCACGGTTTCATCGTTGTTGATCCCCAGCGGAGTTACGTCCACCAGAGTGGCGGCCGTGTACAAACTGGTCGGGACATCGTTCAGTACGCTCGGCCGGAAACCTAGCGTGGGCACCAGCAAGCCGAAAAGCAACAGCGCCGACGCCAGGCCGCCCGCCAAAGGCACCGCCAGCGGGCGCATCAGATTATCGGCCGCCAGCTTGATGCCGGCCGCCCACGTGCCCAACGCCAGCGGCAGCGTCTTCGTGGCGTTCCAGCGCGCGCGCTCGTGCGAGGCCAGCACCTGCAATTGCGTGCGCAACCGCCCCGGAACCGCCGCCTGCCGCAGGCTCCGCAGACCGCTCCGTAACTCGGAAAGCTCGCGCAGATACCCCGCGCACTCCCGGCACTCGGCCAGGTGCAGGGCCACGCGCGTCCGCTCCTCCCCGGCCACCCTGTGGTCCAGGAATTCCGACAGTGAATTTTGCACCGTTTCGCAACTCATAACACCTACTCGGCCGTCTTCGGCAACCAGTTCAGCACCGCTTGCGTCCGCAACTTCTTTTCCAGCTCTTGCCGCAAGGCCTCCCGGCCCCGCAGTATTCGAGATTTCACCGTCCCCAGCGAAACCTCCAATACGTCCGCAATCTCCTCGTAGCTCAAATCCGTGATATCCCGCAAAACCACCGCCGCCCGGAACGTCGGATTGATGCGCGTCAGCGCCGCCTCGATCAACGCTTGCCGTTCCTGATCGAGCGTGTAATCGAAGGGCGATTGCCCGGCGTCCGCCAGCGTGTCCGCCCGGCTCCTCGCATCGTCCTGCTCCTCTTCGATGCCCACCTCCCGGTGCCGGTGCCGGAAAAACCAGCGCCGCTGATTGTGCGCCTCGTTGATCGCAATGCGGAAAATCCAGGTCTTCAGGCTGCTCTGCCCGCGGAAATGGCCCACGTTCCGGAATACCTTCAGGAACACTTCCTGCACCACGTCCGACGCGTCCGATGGATCGTTCAATAGCCGCAAGGCCAGATTGTAGACAGGCTGCTGGAATCGCAACAGCAGCGTCTCGTATGCGCGCTCCGAACCTTCCCGCAGGGCGCGCACCAGCGCCAGATCTTCGGAATCCGTCACTGCCGTCTTCGCGTTCAGGTCCAGAATTGACGTGGCCACGGGAAGCCTTCCCTTGAACCATTATAGACACCGTCGCCCCCCATAAAGTTCCAGCAGCTTCGTGGCGCAGGCACTCGTGCCTGCCGCGACCGCACTCTTGCGGTCGCCGGCGAGCGTAGCTCGCCCGCGCGCGGCTTCAATCTGTGCTATTTCCCCACGCCATACAACCCCAAAATCCCGCCCACCACCCCCGCCACCCCCACCTCGTCCATGTTCGCCAGC
>JBEKMJ010000025.1:0-93977 GCA_050008575.1 Bryobacteraceae bacterium | reverse complement strand
ATCCATAACGGCTGGGAAGACGAGCAGCGCCCCTTCGACTCCACGTGCCGGAAGTTCTACCGTTTCCTCGCTCAACCCCAGCGCTGAGCCAGCCAGTTACCCACAGATTCCCCAGACGAGCCGAAAAATTGAGCCCATAGTCCTGTCTGATCCCGAGCATGCATTCGAACCAATGAGTTTACCTTGGCGCCCTTGCAGGCTCGGTAGCACGAGACCGTGCTTAACCAGTGTCCGGCTTTCGCCTTCGTGCCGGCCCGCGAGGCATTACCCCGCGTTCGGATATGACGCTCCTCATCCGAGCGCCAGAGGGACTTCAACCTTCCTGAACGACGCGCTGGTCGCCTCACGGCTGCCTGTCGCAGCACAGCGCGGGGCTTTAGCCCCGCATCGGCGAACAAAGCTCGCCCTGAACAGGACTGGTGGCCTGCGCCACAATGTAACTGCTATTCTTCCGGCGGTTCTTCGGGCGGCTCGAAGCCGTCCAAGAGGTCCGGATCGCGCGCAAGCTTCTTTAGCACCGCGACGGCCGTCGCAGAGCGAAAGCCTGCGCGCACAAGTCTGCGATACGCCGACGCCATTTTCTTCTCGTCCTGGAAGAGATCGTCCTTGGATGCCATGCGAAACTTGCGACGGACAAAGGCTTCGGCCAGCGCCTCTTCGTTGACATCCTGGTAGACCTTGCCTACGGTCTGTTGCGCCACAGCGGGCGCCACCCGCCGCCGCGACAAATCCGCCAGCACGCGCGTTCTGCCCAGGCCCTCGTTTTCCAGGCGCGCGGCGGCAAAGCTTTCGGCGAATCTCCGATCGTTGAGGTAGCCGTATTCCTTCAGGCGCGCCATGGTGGGGTCCACGTCGCCCGCGCGCTCGGCCTTGCGGCGCAGCTTGTCGCGCAACTCGCCGCTCGAGTACGCCCGGCCGGCCAGCACCCTGAGGGCGTACTCCCACAACGCGGCGGCGTCCACGAGTGCGCGTTTTCGCTCTCTCATACCGGGGCTTTACCAATCGTATCGCAGTGCACCATATGGGCGTGTGACGCAAGGTATACTAGAGGCTGTAAAGGGAGGAATTTGATGGACAAGAATGGATTCTCCAGTTTCCTGCTGGGCCTTGGCGTAGGCATCGGCATCGGTATGCTGTTCGCCCCAAAGTCCGGTGCGGACACGCGCCAGCTCATAAAGGATAAGACCGGCGAGGGCACGGATTTTCTCAAACAGCGTGGCACCGAACTTAAAGACTCAGCCGGCGATTTGCTGGCCAAGAGCAAGGAGGCATTGAACCGTCAGAAGGAAACGATTGCCGATGCTATGGAAGCCGGCAAGCAAGCCTATCGCGACGCGGTGAACCAACCGCCGGCGCCTCCCACGGCGTCTTCCACCGCGTCTTCAACGGAAGGAACGGCTCACTAATTCCAATGCCAGGGAGGGTTCTCGATGCCTGAAGACGTCTTCCGGTGGGTGATCGCGGTGGGCGTGCTTCTGGCCTGCCTAGCCTCAGTGTGGCAGGCGCTCATTTTATCCGCCGTCTATAAGGCCGGAAAAGAAGCGCAGAAGGCCGGCAAGGAGGCGCAGAAGAAACTGACGCCGCTGGTGGACGATTTCGAGGCCTTTCTCACGACATTCAACAGTTTCCTGACCACATCCGGCAAGCTGTTGGAGGAGAACCGTCCGCGCATTGCCGACATCGCGACGGAGACTCTGGCCATTGCCAAGACCACTCGCCAGCAGGTCGATCGCATCGGCGAGCTGATGGACGACGCCAGCGGGCGCGCCAAAGCCCGGATCGCACAGATCGACGAGACGGTGGATCACACAGTGGAGCAAGTGGAACACGCCAGCGAGGCGGTGAAGAGCGCGGTGCTCAAGCCTGTGAAGGAAGTCACTGGGATCGTCGCCGGCGTGAAGGCCGCCTTGAGCACCTATGCGCAGGGCGGCAACCGGAATTCTCCGGAGCATGCCACGCAGGACGAAGAAATGTTTATCTGAGAGAGTAGGCGACCCAGGCCTGCGCTACGCGGCTTTCTGGACTTTGCCCGAGCGGATGCAGGATGTGCAAACGCGCAGACGCTTGGTGGCGCCGTTGATCACTGCGCGGACCGGCTGCAGATTCAAATTCCAGCGCCGCTTGGTGACGTTATGAGCATGGCTGACGCGGTGGCCAAACCGGGGACCGCGCCCGCACACATCGCAAATTTGTGCCATGTTACGAAAATCTCCTAGAAACTGCGAAACTAGTATTTTAGCAGGAGCGGCAGCCGCGCCGCAACTCTCAACAGCCTGTAGCCACAAAGGATAGACGCGTGACAGAGTTCAACCATATCCACATCCGCGACGGGGAAGACTGGGTTTGCGGACGAAGCATGGCGTTCGAAGACCGCGAACTGATTCGATGCGAGGCCCGCGACCCGGATGAAGACGAGTGCTGCCGCCGCTGCTCGGAGCAGATTCTGTCGTATTTCGGGGACGCCATGCACGTGCAATAGGGACCCGTGTTGAAAGAAACGATCCTGGTGGTGGAGGATGGAGACGCCGTTCGCAACCTGGTGTGTGTGATGCTGGTGCAGAACGGATACAAGGTGCTGGAAGCGCGCGACGGCCAACATGCCTTGCGCGTTTGCGAAGCGCATCCCGAGCCGATTCAGCTAGTTCTGACCGATTTGGTGATGCCCCACATGAGGGGCGCGGAGCTGGCCGAACGGCTGCGCCTGGCACGTCCGGGCTTGCGCATCCTGCTGATGTCCGGTTATACGGACGAGCCTGTGGTGCAGCGCCTTGGCCGCGGTTCGGTGGCATTCCTGCCGAAGCCGTTCACATCGGTGGAACTCGTGGAGAGGGTCCGGCAGGTTCTGGACACTCCCTGGAATGGCTTGTTCACCGGAAGGCGCACGGATGGCTGAGGGCAAGATTTTTTCCATGCGGCAATTCTGGCACAGCCTGGCGGCGGTGGTGCTGGGCAATGCGGTTTACTTCAGTCTGGACCAATATCTACCGCCGGCCGGGCGGCATGTGCCGTATAGGATCGATTGGGGGCTGGCCATCGACTTTTGGGTGTGCCTCGTGTTTTATGGATTGCTGGCGCGGGTGAAGTGGTTCCGGCGGGGGTGATGTTCGGCGGCATCGCATCCCTCGCGCCCCACAACCGTTATCGCGGGCTAAGCCAGCCAGATGGGGAGGGGGGCTCCGCCGGCCATAGCGCGCGGCGCCGGCCTGTAAGCGAAGCTGCGCGGCCGGTCATTTTAGCGGCGTCTCCTTGGAGAACACCGCCGCCTGGAAAGGCTGCGTGACGCTGGGCCCACTTTGGGGGTTGGTTACCTTGAAGTACAGGTTGTCTTTGTACCCGGCGGCTCCACTTTACACTTGTTTTGGTTCCTTGCAAGCGGAACTCCCGGCTGGGGGAGGGGCGGATCTGGGGACCCGCCGCAGGCTGCGAGCCTGCCCCACAAGGCCGCCGGTGACACTGGCGATATCGTCATTTAGGTTAGGCTCCGTTCGCATTTGCATAACCCCAAGCGGTTGGGTATGGTATGAAGGGTGGGCGAAATCTTGCGGCAAGGCGGTTTTGTGATCACCGCCTATTCCGCGGATCATGGGCCGCCACATGTGCATGTTTTTCGCCGGGGGCAATGTGAAATTGTTCTGCTGCTGGACGACCTGGTGACCATACGGGAGATTCGCGGCGATGCCTCCGGCCAGGCGCTGCGAACCGCTCGACGCCTCAGTGGCGGCCCACGTGCAGGAATGCCGGGACGAGTGGAACAGGTGTCATGCCTAGGTTGAAGGATTTGACTGAAGACGAGATGCTAACGGCCCGCCAGCGGGGCGCTGCCGCTATGGCAAGCGAACCTCGAGCTTTGGAAGCATGGTACGACGGTGATCACGACGTGATATGCGTACGCCTCGACAATGGCCGAATGGTTGCCGCGCCTCGCGCCAACTTTCAAGAACTATCCGACGCTCGCCCCGACACGCTGCAAGAGGTCGAGATATTGGGGCCAGGATCGGCCGTTCATTTTCCACGCGCTGGCGCCGGCTTCACTGTCGCATCCCAAGTACGGGGGAGGTACGGTTCACCACGCTGGATGGCACAACTCGCGGCGCCTCCTAATGGCCGCAAGAGGAGGCCACCTGAGAAGAGATTGGTCCTTGAGTCGAGCATGAGTCGCGGCCGGCGAAAGTAGGCGGACGACTACCTCTTCTTGCCCAACAAGCCGCCTAACAGGCCCCCGGCGGTTTTGCCCAGATTGTTCTTCTCCAGGCTCCGGACCCTTCCCGCGACGAGCGCTTTCATATCGGGACGGAAAACCGGATTGGCTGCCGTCCCCGCGATGAGAAATGGCACGCCGGAATCGCCTTTTGCACCCAGCATCGCCAGTGCGGCGCCGCCCGTGTGCAGCGTAGCGCGCATCTTGAAATCCAGAGCCTGGCTGGGGCTCACGGTTCCGCCGCCGCTCAACTCGACCAGGGCCGGCGCTACGAACTTGATGTCCTGTACGCTCGACCCATCGGGAGCCATGTGGACCGTGGCGGCAAGGGTTTGGATTTCCGTATCGGGTCCGGTCTTGATGCCGGCCAGCTTCTCGATGGTCGACATCTTGGATCCCAGGTCGAAGCCGGTGAGGTGCGTATTGTTGAGACCGAGCGTGCCGTCGATGACCAGCGCATTGGCCGGACCGGCGAAAGACAGTTTGGCGCTGGCGGTCCCACCCTGGAAAGACGCTCCGGCGGGCAGCACGAATCCGAATACCGGCAGCATGGCCGCCAGTTGCGGCACCGGCATCTCGGGTCCGGCGAGGATCAGATTCACCGCGGTGGATTCGCCTTGCGCAACATAGGTTCCGGTAAGACTCGCAGGCGCGCTGCCTATGTGGATTGCGCCGCGGCGCAGCACGCCCGAGTTATTCCGCATGTTATGTTCCAGCGCGAAATCGAACTCCACGGGCTCGCGCGCGGGCGATCCGCTCTTCGCGAGCTTCAACTGTTCGGCTTTCAACCGCCCGTTGAGGAACAACGTTTTGCCGTTCGACTCCGCCGCACCATCGATTGAAAGCATCCCGGCAGGTCCCGCGGAAGCGCCCTCAAACGCCGCGGCCATATCGAAGCCGGACAGCTTCACTTTGACTTTCGCCGGTGTTTGCGCGGCATCCGCCGAATCGATCGGGCCGGCCGTGCCGTTCAACTGAAAATCGCCGCCGCCACCCAGGTTCGCGGTAAGTTCGAACGGGAACGCGGCGCTGGCGGAGAAGTCGTGCACTTCCACGTTCACGTTTTCGAGTACGCGCGCCTTTGCGCGGCTGTTCTGTTGAGAGAAGGTCAGGCGGCCGCCGGTGATTTTGACGAGCTTGACGGACAGATTGAGGCCCGCGCTGGGAGGCCCGGCCGGCCGGGGCTCACGCGCCGGTTTGGACTTGCCGCCCAGGCTGGAGAAATTCCATGCGCCGCCGGCGGATTGCACCAAGTCGATGATCGGCTGATCCAATACGACCTCCGTCACGTGGAGTTGGCGCGAGAAGATCAGCGGCCACAAGTCCACGCCGAGGGTCAGCGACCTCGTATGCAGAAAAGGCGTGCCGCTATAGGCTGGATCGTCGGCGACAGAGAGATCGCCCGCGGTCACGCCGCCCGAGAATATGGCCAGCTTCAGATCGCCGACCTTCACTTCGCGCGCCAGGGCTTTTGAGAGTTCCGACTCCAGCTTGGGGCGAAACCGATTCGGGTTGATGAGAAAAGGCAGTGCGACGACCGCCAACAACAGCGCCACGATGACGATGCCAATCCAGCCGGCGATGCGTTTCATGGGTGTATTGTAGTTTAAAGTGTCAGCGCGCGCGGGCGGCCTGCGAGGCCGCCGCAGGCAGAGTGCCTGCCCCACGCGTCAACTGGTACACCGTCCCGAAGCCCGAGTCGCCGCCATTGAGGGTGGTGCCGTAAAGAACTCCGCTCTGGTCGAGCGCCAGGCCATAAGGCGTCCAACCGTCGCCGCCTCCCTTGAAGGCGTGCAGGATGGTCTTGGTCCAGGGGTTGCCGGGGGTCGCGGGTGGAGTCAGTTGGAATAATGTACCGCAGCCCTGGGCGAGGGAATTCGGACAAACCCGCCCGCCCGCGGTTACGCCGTATAACGTACCGCCGTCGCCCAACAGCAACGTGCTGGGCTGGTCTCCATCCGCGCCGCCCTTAAAGCTATAGATCACCGTCTGACTCCAGGGATCGCCAAAGGCCGGCGGTGGCGTCAACTCGTACACCACGCCACAACCGGAGGAGGGGCAGGAAGGCGAGACTGTGCCTCCGGAATCGGTCGTGCCGTAGAGCGCCGTGGCGTAGTATATCTGGGTCAGGCCGCCCGCCACCGATGCCAGGAAAGCTTCCATCGCCGGTGCCCGTGAAGGCATATATCGTCCGCTCGACCCATTGCCAGCCCGTGGGCTGCGGCAAACCATACACTTCGAACACCGTACCGCCTGGTGTGGAGTTTGCGTTTTGGGACGTGCCATAGAGAGCCCCGACGGTGGCGCCCGCCGAGGGAGCGAACAGTCGCGGGTATGCTCCGTCGTTTGCGCCCTGGAAAGCGTACACCACCGTCTCGCTCCAGACATCGCCGGATATGGGCGGCGACAGATAGAAGATCGTCCCGCATCCCGCTGGACAAGCCGCGGAGCCTCCGCCGCCGGATGTCGCGCCCGATAGAAGTCCACTCCACATGATCAAGCTGGTGGGATACGCGCCGTCAGTTCCGCCCCGGAAGCGATATAACACTTTAACGGTCCAGGAACTCGACGTCCCGCCCGGCGGCGTCATCTGAAAAACCGTGCCGCAGCCGTTGGCGGTATCAGGCGACGTACAGTTACCGGTCCCGCCGGTGGCGGTCACGCCGTAGATCACTCCATTGGGGGCCGCGACCGTAATATAGGCCTCTCGTCCGATGGCGGGATTCATGTCCAGCAGAACCGTATCTTGCCAACCCAGGCCACCCGCAGGTGGCGCTAACTCATAAACCGCACCGCCGCTCTCCGCGCCGCCGCCGAATTCCGTGCCGCCATAAATCGCGCCGCCATGGATCACAATGTCGGTTGGCGCCTGGCCCTGCGCCGATCCCTGCAGCGAAAACACTGAGTAGGTCTGCGCGCCAGCCGCCAAAGCAGTTACCAATGTTACGAAAGCTATGCGGAGGGTTTTTCTCATATCGCTTAGATGATAACGTTTTGACCGGCAAAAGGGCGAGCGCGACGGTACTGCCGCGACTTGGCCATTTCAGTTGGTAGCCCTCGTGGCGCACGCACTCGTGCGTGCCGTGTCGGCACTCCTGCCGACACAGGCGAGCGAAGCTCGCCGGCGACCGCAAGAGTGCGGTCGCGGCAGGCACGAGTGCCTGCGCCACGAAATGTAGAGTAATGAGTCTCACTGTCGGCGAAAGTAATCGAGCGTAAGGCGCAGTCCTTCCTCCAGCGGCACACGCGGTTCCCAGCCGAGCAGGCGCCGGGCTTTGGAGATCTCCGGCTGGCGCTTGCGCGGATCGTCTTCGGGCAGCGCGCGATTGACGATGGGCGACGAACCGCCCGTGGCGCGCAAGATCCGCTCGGCGAATTCGCGGATGGTCATCTCATTGGGATTGCCGAGATTCACGGGATAGCGCTCATCGGATTGCATGAGCCGGTAGAGTCCGTCGACCAGATCGCTCACATAGCAGAAGCTGCGCGTCTGCGAGCCGTCGCCGAAAATCGTGAGGGCATCGCCGCGCAGGGCCTGGTCGATAAACGCGGGCACCACGCGGCCGTCATCCAGTTTCATGCGCGGCCCGTAGGTATTGAAGATGCGCGCGATGTTGGTGGGCATGCCATAGGTGCGATGGTAAGCCATGGTCAGCGCTTCGGCGAAGCGCTTGCTTTCGTCGTAGCAGGAGCGCGGGCCGACCGGATTCACATTGCCCCAATAGGTTTCGCGCTGCGGGTGCTCCAGCGGGTCGCCGTAGCATTCCGAAGTGGAGGTGAGCAGGAAACGGGCGGACTTGGCGCGCGCCAGTTCCAGCATGTGGCGCGTGCCGGCGCTGCCCACGTCCAGCGTGGCAATGGCGTGCTGCAGATAATCCTTGGGGCTGGCGGGCGACGCCATGTTCAGCACGGCGTCCAAAGGGCCGTCCACCGCGAGCGGCTGCGTAATGTCGTGACGGATGAGCCGGAATTGCGCGTGACCGTGGAGATGCGCCACATTCCGTTCGGCGCCGGTGAGGAAATTGTCAACAGCGACGACCGCGTGCCCCTCCACTAACAGCCGATCGCACATGTGCGAGCCGATGAACCCGGCAGCTCCGGTAACCAAAATGCGCAAACGAATTACCCCGTCGGATTAATTTGCAGCGGACATTGCGGACCGCTGTGCTACATTCAAAGGTTACCGCATGGTCCACCCATCCTGGCTGGAAATTGCGATCCTCGCGATACTGTTGTGCATCTCGGGGTCGCTTTTCTGGCGCCGCTTCCGCAAGCCGGTGGATGCAATCCGCCGCTCGCGCGACAATCCCGATTTCAAGCTGCGGCCGCTGGCGCCGCGCATCCGGCAACTTGTGTGGGAAGTGATGCTGCAAGGCAAGGTGATCCGGGAGCGCCCGCTGCCGGGCTTGGCGCACGCATTCGTGTTCTGGGGATTCTGCGCATTCGCGCTGATCACACTCAACCATATTGCGGCCGGATTTGGCCTCCCGTTCCTAAGCCGCGAAGGCGCATTCAGCAAAGCCTACTTCGCTTTTGTAGCCGTGTGGGCCGTGCTGGTGGCGGTCTCGATCGCCGGTCTGGCGATTCGCCGCTTCGTAGCGCAACCGAAGTGGCTGGGCAAGGTGTCGCCGGAATCGGGCGGCATCGCGCTATTGATTTTCATCCTGATGGTCACCTATCTGGCCGGGCTGGCCATGGATGAAGGCAGCACCGCGGCACGCGGGAACTGGTGGCTGCACACCTTCACGCTGCTCGCCTTCCTGCCGCTGATTCCGCACACCAAGCACCTGCACCTGCTGCTGAGCCCCGCGACCGTGTTTCTGCGGCGCGACGGATTCAGCAAGATCCCGCCGCTGGTGGGCGACGAGGATTTCGGGCTCGATACCGGCAAAGACATCACCAAGCTCGACGCGCTGCAGGCTTATTCGTGCGTAGAGTGCGGACGCTGCACGGAGCACTGTCCGGCTTACAACACCGGAAAGACGCTCAACCCGAAAGAGATCATCTTGGGGCTGCGGCATTATTTGAACGAAGAGGGACCGGGCAACGAAGAGCCGCTGCTGGGCAAACACATTTCAATGGAGGCCGCGTTCCAGTGCACCACTTGCGGGGCTTGCGAGTTCCAGTGCCCCGTAGGCATCCAGCATTTGCCGGTGATTATCGGGCTGCGGCGCGGCGCGGTGAATACGGGCAAGTGGGAAGACGATTACGGCGGCAAGATGTTTCTGGCGATGGAGCGCAACGGCAATTCGCTGGGATTCGCCTCCAGCGAGCGGCTGAAATTCATCGAGAAGAACGAGCTCCCGATTTACGACGGGACGCAGGAGTATTGCCTGTGGCTGGGCTGCATGGGGTCTTACGATCCGCAGGGCCGGGAGATCGTGCTGTCGCTGGTGCAGGTGCTGCGCCACCTGGGCGTGACGTTCGGCGTGCTGCGCAAGGAGAAGTGCACGGGCGACCCGGTGCGGCGGTTGGGCAACGATCTGCTGTTTCAGCAGATGGCCGAGGCGAACATCGAGCAACTGAAGTCTGCCAATTCATCTGCTAAAGTCACTAAGCTGCTGTCCATCTGCCCGCATTGCGTGCGCACCATCGGGGAAGACTGGAAAGAATTCGGCGCGGAGTTCCGGATCGAGCATCACAGCGAGCTGCTGGCGCGGATGCAGGGGAAACTGCCGCGGCGCGGGGACGGCCGGGAGAAGGTGGTATTCCACGATCCGTGCTACCTGGGGCGCTACCGCGGCATTTACGAAGAGCCGCGGGAGGTGATTGCGCGCTGGGGCGAGGTGGCGGATCCGGGTCGTGCGCGCGAGCGGTCGTTCTGTTGCGGCGCGGGCGGCGGGCAGATGTTCCTGGGCGAGGAGAAGGGCAAGCGCGTGAACATCGAGCGGGCCACCGAGTTGGCGGCTACGGGAGCGGCGGTGGTGGGGACGGCCTGTCCGTTCTGCCAGACGATGTTCCGGGATGCGTTGGGGACCATGACCCAAACGCCGGGCCAGACGCCGCCGAAGCTGTTGGACATCGCACAGATTGCGGCGGCATCGATCGAGGCTGGCGGAAGTGCGAGATTGAAAGCATGAGGTATCCGGTTTCCCTGACGCCAACTGAAGACGGGTATAGCGTCTCTTGTCCGGGACTTCCCGGCTACTGGTCGCAAGGTGTGACCGAAGAGGAAGCGCTTGCGAACATTCGGGACGCCATCCACGATTACATCGAGGTGGCGAAGGAACTGGCCGGGGAACGGAGCCTCAGGGAAGTGGAAGTGCCTGTGTAGCGTGTGCCGAAGATGCCCGGAATCCCGCATCTCCGCGCGGATCGAATCCGCGAACGGGGCGCGGGATGGTATAATCCTGAATTGGCACGCCGCACGGGTGGGATGCGGGCGGGTGCTGCCAAAGTGCCAGGAAGACTTCAAGCGGGCGCGTAGCGACTCTTAATCACTAGGTTGTAGGTTCGATTCCTACCGCGCTCACCACTAATCGACGCAGGCGTTATCAATCCATGTGTACGATGCCGCGCTGCAACGCGGTCACCACTGCCTGCGTCCGATCTTCCACGCCCAGACGGCTCAGAATCACGCTGACGTGGCACTTCACGGTGGCCTCGGCGATCCCCAGGAGCCCGGCGATTTCTCTGTTGCTCCGGCCGCGCACCAGCAGCGTCAGGACCTCGCGCTCGCGGCCGCTCAGATCGGAATTCGGCGTGCGCGCCGCGAGGCTTTGCGCCACCGGGGGCGGCAGGAACCGCATGCCGGCGTGTACTTTGCGCACGGCGTCCACCAGATCCCCGTGCGACATGCCTTTCAACAGGTAGCCCTGCGCGCCGGCGGCTAGCGCCTGGTGAATGTCTTCGTCGCCTTCGTAGGTGGTCAAGACCACGAAGCGCGCGTGCGGATCCCGGGCGCGAATCGTGCGAATTGCCTCCACGCCGCCCATTCCCGGCAGCCGCAGATCCATCAGCGTAACGTGCGGCTTATGCTGCCAGAACAGTTCCGTGGCTTCCTGGCCGGTGCCGGCCTGCGCCACCACCCACATATCCTGCTGCGCGTTGATCATCGCCGTCACGCCCAGACGCGTCACGGGATGATCGTCCACGACCATTACTCTGATCTTTGGCTCCGCGCTCATGCGCTCCCTCCATTCGCCGCCGGGGTGGATGAACGCTTGGTCAGCGGAACGTCCACTTCCAGATGGGTTCCCTCTCCAGGACCACTACGCAGAACGAACTTTCCCCCCAAGTGTTCAATGCGCTCCCGCATGCCGATGATGCCGTAGTGCCCGTTGGCCGGCGTAGCGGGGTCGAAACCACGGCCGTCGTCGTCCACTTGCATCTTCAATTCGCGCGCCCCAAACGACAACCGCAACTGGACGCTGGTAGGAGCGGCATGCCGGACGGCGTTCGAAAGGGCCTCGCGGGCCACCATCACCAGATCGTGCTCGATGGCGTGCTCCACGGCGCGCTGCTTGCCCGTGGCGCCGAATTGGATCGGGATGTGCGACTCTTGGCTGAGCTGCTCGGCCAGTTTCGAGACTGTGGCGGTCAGTTCGCCCTCGGCGGCCGGCGACTGGCGGAGATCCCATACTACGCGCCGGGCTTCGTCGATAGTGCTGCGTATCTGCGTGCGCGCGCCCTCCAGCAGTCCCTGTTTCATAGCCGGGTCCGCATCCCCCACTGTGGCGGACGCTTCCAGCAGCGCCGACACGCCTCCACATCCCTGGATGATGGTATCGTGCAGCTCGCGCGCCACACGATTGCGTTCTTCCAGAATGCCTTCGAACCGGGCGTGGATCTGGCGCAAGCGAAACCGGTAAACGCCCAGCGCCGCCGCCGCCGCGGCGGCCACGCACAAGGTGATGAACCATGCTGTGGCATAGAAATGCGGCTTCCAGTACATCTCCACGGCCGCTTCCGACACGCTGGCCGGGGCGTTCATCTCGTACGCCGCCACGCGGAACGTGTAGCGCCCGGGCGGCAAATTGGTGTAGAACGCCAGACGCCTGCCAAACGCCTCTGTCCATTCGCTGTCGAAACCCTCCAGCTTATAGCGGAAGCGCATGCGCTCTTGCGACCGCAGCCGGATGGCGCTGTACTGGATCTCCAGCTTGCCGTCGCCGGGCGGCAGTTCCACTTTCCCATTCGTGGACAGCGTGCGGCCGTCCGCCACGATGGCTTCGATTACGGCCGCGGGCGGGTTGCCGGCCGTCCCATAGCCGGGCGTGATGCGCACCGGTCCTTTGTTGCTGGGAAACCAAACCTCGCCGTTGGCGGCCAGGCATCCGGCCGGCTGCGTTCCGCCGTGCATTTGGGTAGTTTCCAACCCGTCGGAGATGCCGTAGAGCGTGACTGCCGGGCGGACACTCGGACTCTCCGCCACGCGCTCCAGATCGCGCCGCATTACAGAGGATATACCGTTAGGCCCGCTCATCCAGAACGTGCCGGCGGGATCTTCGAGAATGTGATAGATGCTGTTGTTGGCCAGTCCTTGCGCGCTGGTGTACGCGGTGAGCTTATTTTCTTTCCAGCGGAACAGGCCCGCGCCGAGGGTCCCGAACCAAAGCCCGCCGGACGGGTCCTCATGAATGGCCCACACCCGCTCCTGTTGCAGCCGTTCGACCACGGCATCGCGCGCGAACGCGTCGGCATGCAAGCGGCTCACGCCATGATCGGTGCCGATCCACAGGTCCCCCGACCGGTCTTCCGCCAGCGAGCGAATGCTGAAGTAACACAGGCCCTGCGCCACGCCGTAGTTGGTGAAGCGGCCCTGCCGCCAGCGGCTCACGCCTTCGTCGGTGCCGATCCACAGGCTGCCGTCGCGCCCCTGGCAGATGGCGCGGATGAAATCGTTGATCAGGCCGTCCCGCTTGGTGTACTGTACGGTGCGCGATCCCTCGATGCGCCACAAACCATGCCCGTCGGTACCCACCCACAAGACACCGGAGCGGTCGCGGAAGAGGTTGCGGATGCGAATTTCGGCCAGCGGTCCGGCGAATCGATAGGGTGTGGCGGTTTGTCCGGAATAGCGATAGAGGCGGGTGCTGGCGATCCACAGGCTATGGTCGACATCCTGGTAGATGGTGCTGAAGTCCGACCCGGCGGCGCCGGGCAGGGGGAAGGTGCTCACCGGCGTGGTGCTCAGCCGCATCAGCCCGGTCTGTGTGCCCACCCAAAGATTGCCTTCGTGATCCTCGAGCAACGAGAGCACCGTGTCGCTGGGCAGATAATCGGGCGCCCGCAGCCGCGTGAAGCGGCCCGCCCGGTACAGGAAGATACCCTCGCCGATGGTGCCGATCCACAGCACGCCATCGCGGTCTTCGCGCAGCACGCGCACAGTTCCCGACACTTCCGGCACCCGGTTGAAGCGGCCTGTACCGTCGGGATTCAGCCGCTCCAGTCCGGAAACGGTTCCCACCCACAGTGTGCCGTCGCGGGTTTGCAGAATGGATTTCACGCGGGCGCTCGATCCACCTTCCAAGCGGTAATCTACAGTGCGGCCGCCGTCCATCGTCAGCAACGATGAGCCGCCCACCCACAGCCTGCCGCGGCTATCCTCGCGGATGTCATGGACGGCCACCGCCGGTACCGGCTCACGTCCATCCACACGCAGCAGGCGATCGCCCTGCAAACGAAATAGGCCGTCGTCGGTCCCCACCCAGAACTGCCCGCGGCGGTCCTCCAAAACGCTGCGCACGAAGCCGTTGGACAGGCCCTCTTCGCTCGAAAAGCGGCGGAACGTCCCGCCGCGGTAGCGTACCACGCCGCCGCCTTCGGTGCCTATCCAGAGATCGCCGCTATTTGAAACCAGCATGCAGAAGACGCTGTTCTCGCGCAGGGCGGGGGTGTTTTCGCGATTAAAAACGACCATCTCGGCGCCGTCGAAACGCACGAGGCCTCCGCTGGTGCCGATCCAAAGGTAGCCGTCCGGGGTCTGGGCGAGGGCTTGCACGGGCTCCTCGGGCAGTCCGTCCTGGGTCTGCCAGATGCGGCGGGAGTAGCCTTCGAGACCGCGTTGAGGAACGGTTGCGGGCAGCGCGAGCGAAAAGCACAGCAAAAGCGCGCAGGCGAGGCGGGCGGTCATTCCACCCAGAGCGTAACAAAAGGCGGGGAGGAGCGCACGCGGACGCAGCATGGAGGGCAGGCAATTCTGCCCGCAGCCGGCTGTCAGCCGGCTTCAGGGAGCGCAGCTCGCCAAAGAGCGGGCCTACGAGGCACGCGCAGGCTGCGAGCCCGCCCCACTTCAACGTAGGCGAAGCGTGGCTTCATATTCCGGAATTACCTTCACGCTCTTTAATTCAGCCATCTGGGCATCGGTGGCGATCCGGGATCCAGCAGGCAAGTAGATGGGCGCGTCTCCGCGCAGGGGCAGCACCTGCAACTCGAGATCCGGACCGGTCCGCCACAGTCCTATTTCCAACGGCGCTCCGTGATAGAAATCGTCGGTCACGAGCCGGCCTCCCGCGTAGACGCGTGCGATGTCGCCCACATAGTCGAGGCTGACCAGCGTGTCGTCAACTTGCGGCACATGGATTTTCCAAGCCGCCGCGTGCGCGAAGGCGGCGTCGGCCGGCATGATCGCGGTCTCCGTCCCCATCTTTACCGGGTCGGCTTTTCCTTCCCGTACCTGATGTACCTCGGCGGCCAAAACCACGGGTTGCACCCGCACGCAATATTGCCGGAACACTCCGTCCTGTCCGTCGGCCGCGAATCCCTGCACGGGTCCGTCCGGCGCCGGAAAGATACCCACGCGCAAGCCGTTCGAATCCCGCGAGCGCAAGTGGATTTGGTCCGTCTCGAACCACAACTCGGCCGGCGATAATAGCAGCCGCGCTCTTCCGGCGAAGTCTGCCTTCCATACCTGGCGCGCCTGCTCGCGGGAAAGCAGGATGATCGACAGCGTTTTCCCGCGTGGCATGCGAACCTTTATCGCAACTGCGGCGCCAGTACGGAGCCCATCCACAAAGACACGGCCCGCTTCGCTCGAAACATGCCCGTGCGGCGCTTCTACGGACTCCGCGTTGGTTCCATCGAAAGCGAATTCCGCCGCGATCCCCGGCCAGGCAAAGAAAACCAACGTCGCGGGATCGTCGAGCTTGGCCACCAACTGCGCCGTGGCGTAACGCAGCGTGGCGCCGCCTAAGTCCAGATTCACGGGCCAGACCGTATAGGCGCCGCTGGGCACCGCAGCCGGATGGCGGGGCACGTCCATCGGCCCGGACGGCAACTGCAATTCCACCTGGAAATTCTTGCGGTTCGGCAGCGGATGGTTGCGCTGATAGTTGTTGATAAACACGAATCCGCGCTCGCCCTCCACGCGCGCCGTCACTCGCGGCGTGGCGGTATCCGTTTTTCCTTCGGGCATGTGCACTGGAAACCGCACGGTCATGGGCGCCAGCCGGGCGCCGAAATCGTGCAGGAACAGATGCAGAATCTTCAGGTCGGAAAAGATCGGGTGCATCTGCCCGAACTCGCCCAGCGGCGCCTGGTAGTCGTAACCCTTCACCGGCAAATCGTTGAGCGAGCCGCTTGCCTGCGATTCCTGGAGAGTGGTCAGCTTACCTTCCGGATTCGTCCCGCCGTGGAACATATAATAGCCGTACGCCACGGCGCCCGCGCCCAGTTTGGTCAACGCCATCGCGGCGGTATCGTCGGGGCTCAACACCGGCCTGCGATGATAGGACTGAATCATCCCGCCACCCATTTCGGCGGTGATGAACGGGTAATCCTTGTAGCGGGCGTCCAGATCGGGACGCTTGGAGCGCAGGTCGTCTCCCACGTTTTCCTCGCAGCGAATAGGCGTGAAAAAATAGTTGGCGTTGGGAGGCAGTTCACCCGGCGTGCGCCACCAGAATCCATCCGCATAGCCGCCGAACACTGGGATAGCGTCCCTCGCTGGCACGGCGGCATTGTCCCAAGCCGTCACGGAATAGAACGGCGTATCCAAACCCGCTTCCCGCACCATCCGCCGGAGCGTCAGGATATGTTCCTCCCCTTTCCCTAACCCGCGCGCGCTGTATTCGTTTTCCACCTGCACGCCGATCACGGGGCCGCCGTCCCGCCACAATAGACCCGTGAGTTGTTTGGAGATCTCCCGGAAGTACAGGTCCACGTGCGCCAGGTAGCCGGGGTCGTTCTCGCGCGTCGGCCCGCTGCGCAACAGCCAGTCCGGCAGCCCGCCATTACGCGACTCGCCGTGCGCCCAAGGCCCCACGCGCACCCATGCGTACATGCCGTGCCGTCCGCACAATTCAATGAAGCGCCGCAGGTTGCGCTGTCCGGACCAATCGAACCGGCCTTCGACTTCCTCGTGATGAATCCAGAAGACGTAGGTAGCCACAATCTCGACGCCGCCGGCTTTCATTTTCAGGATTTCACGCTCCCATTCCGCGTCCGGATAGCGGGCGTAGTGGAACTCTCCCATAACCGGCAGCCACGGTGCTCCATCCCGCAAAAGGTAGCGGTTGTTGACGGATAGCACGACACCTGCCGGCGAGCGGCCGCCCGCGGCGAACGACAGTTCGTGCACCGGTTCGGCGGGTTCTCTGGCGTCGATCACAATCTTGCCCGGCGCATCCGCCACCGTGGATTTTGAGCCGGCCAGCCCGATTGTTGGGATCGCGAGGGCCAGTGCGATTCGACCGCAACCTGTTTTCATCGCTTACGAACTTAGCGCGAGCCGGACGCCAGCGTATCCGACCAAAGTCTGATTCCGGTGGCGAGACTCCGCTTTGGGTAGATTAATCTTTTTTAATCCGCCAATCCAACTTTCGTTGGATCAACTCCGGCCGCACCGGACCTACCATTGAATCGTTCTCGCTAAAAGACGGCGACGCAGGAGGCCATCTGCCTGTAGGCGCTTTATGTTCCGACGGGCACACCGGCCGCCACGAACGCCGCCCATGAAAGGGTGGACCATGTTGAAACGAACAGCGTTGTTCCTCGCTATTGGCGCGATCCTCATCGCGCCTCTTGCCAGAGCCCAAAATTCTAATACAGGGGAGATCAAAGGCTCCGTGATGGATCCTTCGGGAGCCGTGGTGCCGGCAGCGGCGGTTTCGATTCGAAACGTGCAGACCGGCGTCGTCACGGCCACGGCGACCAACCAGTCCGGCCTGTACGATGTTCCGTTTCTGTCGCCGGGCAGCTACACCATCACGTTTGCCAAGGAAGGTTTTCGCAGTTCGGTGCGCGAAGGCATCGTTCTGCAAATCGAAACGCTGGAAATCGGCGGCACGCTGCAAATCGGCGCCTCGGCACAGGAAATCGTGGTGAACGCCGGGGGACCGCTGGTGGAGACGGAGACCAGCGAGCAGCATGTGGACCTAAGCGCTCAGTCGATCGACATGGCGCCGATCGTGGGCACGGACTGGCGCGGCGAGATGATGCAGCTTATTCCCGGCGCCAATACCGGCGGCGGAACCGGCACGGCGGGCGGCGGCCAGTCAGCCGGAATCAACGGCACGCAGGGATACAATATCAACTTCCTGTCCGACGGGTCGGCGGCCACCGCTCCAAGAGATTTCAACAGCAGCAACTACTATCCGCCGATCGACACCATTGCCGAGGTGAGCATCAATTCGGGCAACGCACCAGCGCAGTATGGCAATGGCCTCACCTCCATTAACCTGATCACCAAGAGCGGGACGAACCAATTCCACGGCAGCGCGTACGAATACATTCAGAACACCGACTTAAACGCCCGGGGTTTTTACAATACGACAGGGACGAAGTCCGTGGAGCACTGGAACGAATACGGCGGCACCATCGGCGGGCCGGTCATTAAGAATAAGCTGTTTTTCTTTTTCGCCTATCAGCGCAACCCATCGTCTACTCCGACTTCCGGACTCTACAGTTACCCGACCGCCGCCATGGAGGCGGGCGATTTCTATGGGATTTCGGGCGCCACAGGGAAGGCTTTTAGCCCCACCGGCATGTTGGTGGGAACCTACGATCCAGTGGCGTTGAAGCTGCAAACGTACTTCCCCGCGGCGGGCGCCAAGGGATGGGTCGCAGGATGCCCCGGCCCGGTCAGTGTCTCGGCCGGCACTCCGCAAACCTGCCCGACGACTAATAACTATGTATTCAACGGCACCAGTCCGAACCTGAACTCGTGGTACACCGGCAGGGCCGATTACAATATCTCTTCCACACAGAAGCTCTCGTTTAGTTTTAATTATCTTCCCGCTTTGGCGTCTTATGTTCCCCCCGATCCTCTGTATCCCAACGATGCTACGGCGTTCGACCAGGGCCACACCGACGATCTGACCAGCCAGGTCACGTATGTCTATACGATTAGCCCAACCGTGCTGAACGAGTTTCGATTGGGCGGCAGCCGCGAGCTGGATAAGTACAAACCGCCATCGCTGGATAAGGACGATCCAACGACGCTGGGCCTGGAGCCGGCCTATGGCACCAACGCTCCGGCCAACGTGTTTCCCAAAATTTCGATCGATAGCGGAGCGGGAGTCGGAGGCATGGGGCTGGGCGCCGGAAACGGCCAAAACGGCAACATCGACGCCGTGCTGGGCGAGGGCGTGTACAACGTCTCCGATGTGATTACGCTCATTCGCGGCAGGCACACCATCAAGGTGGGCGGCGAGTACGACAAAGATTACCAGAACTATACGAGTTGGGGCGACATCACCTCCGGCAATTTCGAATTCAATGGGAGCGTTACGGGAATTCCGTACGCCGACTTTCTGGCCGGCGACGTTTACGGATGGTACGTCTACGAATCCGACGCCACCAGCGCGCACATGTGGAATTCGGCGTTGTTCGGCAGCGACGACATCAAGCTTACACCGCACGTGACGCTCAACCTGGGCCTGCGCTGGCAGATGCAGTCCGGCTGGGGCGTGAATCACAACCTGTTCGGCAACTACGACCCCAATCTGCCTAATCCCGCGGATGGCGGCGCCTACAAAGGAGCCATCCTCTTTGGCGGGCAGAGCGACACAAGCTCCGGAGGGACTATCAGCAACATGGCGACCATTCAAAACGGCGACTATAAGCAATTCGCACCGCGCGTGGGCGTGGCGTGGTCGCCGCACGAGAATTGGTCGATCCGGGCGAGTTACGGTATTTTCGACGCGCCGCGCGATGCCGAGAATTACACCGATGGCGCTCTCGGCCTGGGTTTCAATCCCCATAACAACGGGAATGGGGGATATGTCAACGGCAGCTATCCCTGGAAGCTGGCGGTGGGGCCGCCCGCGGGCACAGTCGTGTATCCGACGCTGCAGACTCTGTCGCCGACTATCGACAACTATAGCGGCGTGGAGTACTACCCGCGAAACATGCCTACAGACTACGTGCAGCAGTTTCTACTCAGTGTCCAGCATCAGTTCGCGGGCGGCGTCTTAGTGGACACAAGCTACGTCAACACCCGCGGCAGGAATCTGAATTTTGCCACCGATATCGACCAGGCCCCTGTAAGCGCATTAGGTTGCACCGGATATAACTGCGGGAACCCCAACCCGGTATTCAACTCCATCGCGGCTCAGATCTACGATGGATGGTCGAACTACAACGCACTGCAAGTGCGCCTGCAGAAAAGGATGTCTCACGGCGTGAACTTCCAGGTTAATTATGCCTGGTCGAAGTCGCTCGACACCGGCACCGGGAACGGTCACGGGTCGGGTGTCGATATCTACCAGAACGCGTACAATCCGGGCGCGAATTACGGTTTGTCCGATTTCAACGCGGCGAACACCATAGCCGGCCAGATCGTCTACGAACTGCCGTTCGGCAACGGGCGCCAGTTTGCAGCGCATGGATTGCTCGACCAGATCGTGGGCGGATGGCGCGTCTCGAGCGTTTTCCAATGGCACAGCGGGGTACCATTCACACCGGTGATCCAGGGATCCATCGCCGATGGTGTCGATCCCGGCCTGGCGCCGTCGCTATCGGCCGGCTCCACGCTGTATCCCAACGTGGTGGGTAACCCCGTCGTGTCGAATCCCACGCTCACCCACTGGTTCAACCTCGCGGCATACGCCAACCCGGTAGCCGGGACCTTTGGGAATTCCGGACGCAACGCCCTTATTGGGCCGAGTTTCTTCAACGCGGACTTCAGCGCCGGGAAGAGTTTTCGTCTTCCCCGCGAGGGTATGAAACTTGAAATCAGGGCTGACATGTACGATGTGTTCAATCACATTAACTTCGCCAACCCGGATGCGAACGTCGGCTACCTCAGCAACGGCACATTGGCGGATACCACCGCTGGTACGATCACCGGTCCCGCCGGCTATAACGGGAACAGACGCATCATTCAAATGGGCGCTCACTTTACATTCTGAGTTCTTGTGGGGCGGGCACCCTGCCTGCGGCGGCCTCGTAGGCCGCCCTAGTAGCGGCGGCCTCGTAGGCCGCCCTGCCGGAAGGGGCGGGTCTGGAGACCCGCCGCAGGCGTAGACGCCCGCCCCACCGGGCAGCGGCGGGGCGTGTGCCATGATGATGGAGAACCATGAAAGTTCTCATCCTGCTTGCCGGCGCGCTGGCCCTTGCGGCCGCACAGACCGGACCGTCCCGCGCTACAGGGGTTC
Organism: Bryobacteraceae bacterium; assembly: GCA_050008575.1. Lineage (GTDB taxonomy): Bacteria > Acidobacteriota > Terriglobia > Bryobacterales > Bryobacteraceae > Bog-159. Next base: position 73,241 of record JBEKMJ010000025.1, on the reverse strand, counting down.
GCGACCACTTGCGGAAGGCGGCTGAATACCTCAAGGCGAACGATCCGAGCTCCGCGGCGAGAGAGTTCGAGGCGGTCCTGGCGCTCGATCCCAAGAACGCCGAGGCATACGCGAACTTAGGCGTGATTGCGTTCTTTAAGGACGACTATAAGAACGCTTCACAGTATCTGGGCAAGGCTTTGGCGATCAACTCAGCTCTAGTGAAGACGCAAGGCCTGCTAGGAATTTGCGAAAGAAGATTGGGACAGCCTGGGGCACAGGCGCTGCTGGAGAAATCGTTCCCCGAACTGAAAGACAAGAGCCTGCAAATCCAGGTGGGCATGGAACTGGCCGGTATCTACGACCAGCAGGGGAACCTCGACCGCACCGCTTCGGTGATGCGGTCGCTTGTCGATCTCGACCCCGACAACGTCGAGATCCTATTCATGGCGCAGCGCGTCTATTCCGATTTGGCGGACGACACGCTAAACAAACTGGCGATACTCGCGCCCCGTTCTGCCCGCATGCAGCAGGTGATCGCGGAACGCTTGATCAATGCAGGAGACCTGCAGGGCGCTACGGAGCACTACAGGAAGGCGCTGGAGATCGACCCGCACCTGCCCGGCGTGCACTATGAACTGGCCGAGGCCATCCTGGAGTTGTCGCCCAACGACCCGCAAGCGCAGGCCGCGGCGGAGAGGGAACTGGAATCTGCGGTGAAGTCGGATGGCGACAGTGCCCGGACCGAATGCGTCTTTGCCAGGATTGCCGTTCGGCGCTCGGATCCGGATGGCGCATACAAGCATTACAGCCGCGCCTTTGCGCTGAATCCGGGGGAGACCGAAGCCCAAATCGGTTTGGCCCGGCTGTTGACAACCATGGACAAGCCCCAGGAGGCGGCGAAGTATTTGCGCATGGCCGTCCAATCGGACCCGCTCAACGGCGAAGCGCACTACCGGCTCGCGTCGGTTTGCAGGAAGCTTGAATTGAAGGACGAAGCTACGAAGGAATTTCGGCTGTTTCAGGAAATTAAGCAAACGAAGACGGATCTGAAAGAGCTATACAGGCAGATGCACAAGAAGTCCCCGGACCAAGAGGAACAAATGCCCGATGCGGAACCATGAAAGCCCAACGGCCATTGCGGCAGGTGTGCTCCTCTGGGCGGTTGCCGCAGCCACGGCGACGCCGCAAAGCCGGCAGCCATCGGAGCCTGTCGATGTCACTCCACTCGACGGCGAGGTTTACTATGTTCTGAATCAGCTCAGCGGCCTGCAAGCCGATCTCGACAACGGTTCCACCGCCGCTGGTGGCCACATCGTGCAGCAACCGCCGAGTTTCACCAATCTCAGCCAGAGATGGGCTTTTACGAAGCTTCCGGGCGGGGTGTGGCGGATTAGCAGTATTGGCAATGGACTTTGTTTCGATAGTGCCGCCGGTGCGGCCGCCCAGGCTGCTGTGCGCGCCGCGGAAGGGCGATCCGGCGTTTGCAGGCAGGCATCGAACCGTGGCAGCGAAGGGGACGAAAGCCAACGGCATTATCCCGAAGCCTGCTATGTGGTCGAGAACCCTTGCGCGGCGGTCGCGACGCAGCAGTGGACGCTTACCGCGACAAGCAATGGCTACTACACGATCTCGAATGGAAGCACGGGTCTCTCGATTGATTTGTTTCAAGGTTCCGCTCAGGCGGGAACGCCGCTGGATCAAACCGAGCTATCGGGCGCTGCCACTCAGAGCCAGCAGTGGCTGCTGCGTCCAGCCTTCTTCCGCGGGGTGGACAATGCATTGCTGGAGAAGCAGGAGGCCGCCCGCGCCGCCACGAGTCTGTCCTGGTGGCAGGATGCCGGCCAGCCACAGGACGTGCTCGACATTTTCAAGAACCATGGCGTCAATATGGTGCGCTTGCGGCCCAGTTCAGCGCCACCCTATGCGAATGTATCGCAAGCCGAGTGCAGCGGCAATGCCTGTTATGGGGAAACCGAGGCGCAGGATTTGGATCTTGCGAAGCGCGCCAAGAATCTCGGCATGAGCGTCGAACTGACGTTGTTGTTCGATGGCGGTAGCTCTTCCAGCGTTCCGCCGGCGTGGTCCAACGACACCGAACTTACCGACTTGCAGGCTGACCTGTACAGCTACGTCAAAGCCGAAATCCTATCGTATCGGCAGGCAGGCACAATGCCGGACCTGGTGGCCATCGGCAATGAAGTCGATACCGGCTTTCTTGGCTCGCTTGGCAGTCCCACCGGAGCGGACTTTGCCGGTTTTGCCGTGTTGCAGAGCACCGCCATCCAGGCGGTCGAGGATGCGGCGGCAGACACTTCGCCCGGCCCCGCGATTCCGGCCCCGCTGACCTGCATTCACATCACGCCGGCCTGGGATCTCACGCAATTCTTCACGCTCGTTAGTGAAAACAATATTCGCTATGACGTTATCTGCCAAAGCTACTACCCTTTGTATCATGGTCCATTGACTGGGGCACAGGCTGCCGCGTCCAATCCCAACGGCAAGCCGGTGGAGCAGGATGTACTCGTTAGCGCCGCTAATAACATAGGCAAGCCTATCTTTATAATCGAAACCGGGGAACATTACGAAAACGGTTTTGACGCAAACGATCCGTGGTACGCGCCGCCAACCCCGGCTCTGCAGCGTCAATTCCTGCTGGATCTGCAGAGTGTACAAAAGGGTTTGCCGAACAATCTGGGCATGGGATTGGAGTATTGGGACGCCGCCGGCGTAAACATACCCAATGCGAGCGGCGGATTTATCAATGGCGACAATCTGCCGGACGCGATCTACGTCTGGAATGGGCTGACACTGTTTGACAATGCGGACGCTTCCGGATCCACTGACGTCGATGCCGCGAACTACTCAATGCTGCTGCCTGGCACTGATGCGCTGGGCGGCAAGCTAGATCCGACATTAGCCTACAAGTTCGTGAACGCGGGCAGCGGGAAGATTCTATCGGTATTTCAAGCGTCCACTGCCGCGGGCGCCTTGCTGGACATCGAGACGGATGACGGAAGTCCGGCCTTGAGCCAGCAGTGGCGCATTTCGAGCAACAGTGATGGGTACTTCCAGATCGCCAGCCTGAACCCGGGGGCGGTCAACACCACGAATGTGTTGGACGATTCCGGAGGATCGACCTTGAGTGGAAACGGTATCGTGCAATCTCCATCCGGCAGCGGGGAGGAACTGGAATGGGACGTCGTTTCGGCCGGCAACGGCTACTTTTGTTTTGTCAACCGGGCAAGCGGCCTGGTGTTGGACATGAACGGTGGAGCTGGCGCGCAAACCGGGTTCGCCGTCCAGGAACCGCAGAACAACAACAGCGCGACGCAGCAATGGCAAATCGTTCCGGTCCATTAGGGTATGTGGGGCGGGCAATTCTGCCCGCAGCCGGCTTTCAGCCGGCTAAGGCGAGCGAAGCTCGCCTATCGGCAGAAGTGCCGGCACAGCACGCCGGAGGCGTGCGCCACGAGGGCTGCCCTACATCACAGAGAGGTAGTGAAAAAGCCATGAGAAAAGTTCAAGCAGTCGTTGTCTTAGCGTTGCTGCAGGCGGCGCTGGTAACGCCCCTGCGCGCGGCCGACTATGCGGTGGGCGCGGATCTCTCCTTTCTAAAGTCCGCGGAAGACCATGGCAAGGCCTTCAAGGACATGGGCGTGGCAAAGCCGGGCTTGGAAATATTCAAGGATCATGGCTACAACTGGATTCGCCTGCGGCTCTTTCATACACCCACCGACCTGCCCAACGATCTCGCGTACACCATCGCGCTGGCCAAAGATGCTAAGAAGCTGGGTTATCGTTTTTTGCTCGACTACCACTATTCCGACACGTGGGCCGATCCGGGCAAGCAATTCCTTCCCAAAGCCTGGCAAGGCATGTCGCATGCCCAACTGGTGAAGGCGGTTTTCGAATACACCAACCGAACGATAGCCGCGTTCCACGAAGCGGGCGCGCTTCCGGACATGGTGCAAATCGGCAATGAAGCGATCAATGGCATGCTCTGGCCAGATGGCCGCATCCCCGAAAATTGGGACAACTTCGCGGACCTGGTGAAAGCGGGCGTTGCAGGCGTCTACGCGGGAGCCGGAGATGCGCCGCACCCGCGCATCATGATGCACATCGATCGCGGCGGCGACAAGGCACGCACGAAGTATTTCTTCGACAAACTCAATTCTTATCAGGTTAGTTACGACGTTATCGGCCAGTCTTACTATCCCTGGTGGCAAGGCAGCCTCAACGACCTACGTGAAAACATGGCTTTCATGGCGCTGGAGTATAAGAAGGACATCATCGTGGTGGAAGCCGCCTACAACTGGAAGCCGGCGGAGTATACCAAGCGCCCTGGACCGTTTCCGGAAACGGCGGACGGACAGAAACAGTTTCTCGAAGAAGTAAATCGTGTGGTGCAAGAGACTCCGAACGGTCTCGGAAAAGGCGTGTTTTGGTGGGAGCCGGCGGTGCCCGGGGGGCTTGGTTCCAGAGGATTCTTCGACGAAAACGGCAACGCTCTGCCGGTCATAACGACGTTCGATAAGTATACACGGCACTGAGCGGGCAAAAGCGTGTCCTGGAGGACCCGCGCAGACCTGGAGGTCCGCCCCACTATATACTATGCGCGGCTGACAAACCGGAAGAACAGCGCCTGTTTCGAAACCGGCTCCGACCGCGCGGCAAGCGACGCCATCTGGTGCTCGCTGAGGGGCGTGAACTCGCGCGCCAGTTGTACGTTTTCTTCCAGTTGCGCGATCGAATCGCAGCCGATGATCACGGTGCTGACGGGATGCGAGAGCGAGTAGTATAACGCCTCGCGCATGGTGAGCGGCCCCGGCGTGGTGGCGATCACCGCGCCCTCCCACGAGTGCCGCTGCTGATCGAGCGGCGGCGGAGTCCAACTGGCCAGCAGCCGGCTGCGCCCCGGCACTTTCATGCCGACGATGCCCATCTGTTTTTCCACCGCCAGCGGCAGAAGTTCCTCCAGGAAACTGTAGTGGTGCCGGTCGGCTGCGTTCAGGGCCATCAAAATGGTGTCGAACGGATAGCGGCGGATGGCCTCGATCAAGGGCTCGGGACGGAAGTGGCCGGTGACGCCCAGATAGCGCACTATCTTCTGTTCCTGGGCCTGCCGCAGCGCTTCCATGGCGCCGCCCTTGGCGAACGCCGCGTCCACGTCTTCCGGCAGGCCGATGTCGTGCAACTGCCAGAGATCCAAGTGATCCGTCTGCAACAGCTTCAAGGACTCGTCGAGCATGCGCAGGGAGCCGTCGCGCGTGCGCTCCTTAGTTTTGCTGGCCAGGAATGTCTGCGCGCGGCGCCGCTTCATCACCGTACCGATGTAGCGCTCGCTCCAGCGTTCCGGGCCGCCATAGATCGACGATGTGTCGATGTAATTCACGCCCAGATCGAGCGCCCGCTCGACAATTGGCACGGCGATGGCTTCATTGTGCGCGCGTTCCAGCGCCGCTTGCCCGCCGAGGCTGAAGATGCCGGCCTTGTACCCGGTGCGCCCCAGGTTGCGCAGCGGCATAGCCTCGGCGGCAGCCGAGTGCTGCGGCGCGGGGGACGCGCCTGCGGTTTGGCCCGAAGCGGCATGGCCCATCAGTCCCGCAGCCGCGGCGCCGCCCAGTTTCAGGAAAGCTCTTCTGCCAGCCTGCTCGCGGTCCGAAGTTGTTTTTTCCACGTGTGCCTCTCTACCAAGAGTCTACCGTGCGGCAAGGTAGACGCGCCGATGGATTGCGCAGAGAGGTCCACCGGTCGCGCGTCGCAAGGCAACTACAGCTTCATCTCTTGCCCAATACGCTGGATGCCGATGCGCTCCGGCTCTTTTCCGGCCGCGCCGTAAAGGCGTTCGATCGGCTCGTGGCGCGGCTCGCGGCTGAGCTGGAAGGTCTGGTGATGCACGGGAAGGAACATCTCCGCGCCGGCATCGTTGCCCATCTGCCAAGCTTGTTCCGGCGTGCAATGGTAGCGAATCCACGGATTGTACGCGCCTACCGGCATGATCGCCAGATCGATGCGGCGGGAACTACGCAGCGCCCGAAATGCCGTGGTGGCCGCCGTGTCGCCGCCGAATAGCACTCGGTAGCGGCCTACTTCGATCAGGTAGCCGTTGTATCCGCGATACATATCGCCGTGCATGCGCGCGCCCCAATGATTCACCTCGAACGCCCGCAGCCGGATGTCTCCCACGCGCGTGCGCTCGCCCCACGCCAGTTCCTGGACGCCCGCGTAACGGCGGGTGCGCAGCAGATCGCTGGTCTTGGCGGCCGTGACAACGGTGGTTGAGCGGCTTTCGAGCGCGCGCAGCGTGGCCAGATCGAAGTGATCCATGTGCGCGTGCGAGAGCAGCACCAGATCGATTTTCGGCAGTTGATGCACGCGCAGCGCAGGCGCTACCAGCCGCTTTAGCCCCACTGTCATCGGGCCGAAGCTCAGGCCCACGCGATTACCCAACACCGGGTCGGTCAAAATGGTCACGCCATCCAGTTTCAGCAGCACGGTGGTGTGGCCCAGCCATGCCGCGTACAAACCCCGGGAGGGCCAAAGCTTCGGATTCGGATGTTCCGGTGAGGGTGTGATGAGATCGCCTCTACTAACTATGATGCGAACAAGAACGCCAACGTTGCAACCAGGCCCAAAGGGTACACTTAGTGCGATCCGTACTTCAACTCGCCGGCCTCTATCCGCGCGGCGAGCCGGTTCTCCTTGGGCGGTAACGGGCAGGTCGCGTAGGGCGTGAAAGCGCACGGCGGATTGTAAGCCTTGTTGAAGTCCAGCACGACTTCACCGTCTTTGCCCAGTTCCGCGTCCAGGAACCGTCCGCTGCCGTAGGTTTCCTTGCCGGCGGTCAGATCGCGGAAGATGAAGGAGAGTTCGTTTGGCGATTCCTCGACCGGTGTCAGCCGCAGCTTCTGCCCATGTATTTCGAACTCCACGTATCCGGGGCTGGGTGTTGGTTCCACCTGTCCCAGGACATTCAGGATCGGAATCTTCTTGGCATCGGGCACCAACCGCGTCGTCACGCGGTAGTCTTCACTCACGGGGAAGTAATGCAGGCCCGTGAACTGCTTGCGCAGGCTACTATTGGTGTCTTTCAGGCGGATGCCATACCGGTCGCCGCGCACGATTACGAACATTGAAAGGCTGCCCATGGTGACCCCGTCGGGTTGTCCCGCGGTATCCGGCCGTAAGACGCGGTTCTGGCCATCCAGGCGCAACAGGACTCTGCCGTTGTGGAGATCGAACTCGCCGTCCCTCACGCCCGGTCCCGCGGGCAGCAAGATCGAAGCGGAGGGCGATGTGGAGCTGAAACTGTTCGTCCCGTCGTGCAGCCAAAAGAGTCCCGTGACGGTGAGCCAGCCGCCATCCGCCTTCAGCGCCGCCTCGCGATGCCGCCGCCATTCTTCGATCTGCGCAAGGTAGGCATCGGAAGCCGGCCACAAAATACCGCACACAACCAGAAGCGCGGCTCCGGCCGCTAGCGTTCGCATGTCACCCTCCCCCTTCGAGCGCCTGCGCGAGCAGCCCTGCAAACTCCTCGCTCTTGCGGTCCACGCGCTGCTTCAGTTGATTGAGATCCTGCTCCAGGTTGCGCAGCCGATCCGCCAGGTGCATGCACGCCAGGACCGCGATGCGCGTCGAATCGGCATTCGGAGACTTAGCGGCGATGGACAGCATCAACTCATCCAGAGTGTGTGCCAACTCCTCAACCTCGCGCGGATCTCCGGCGGTGAGCAGCGTATAAGACTGGCTCAGGATGGTGACGCGGACCGGACGTTTTTCGGGCGTGTTGGCGGACACCGCTTTAGCCGGCGCTGAGTTGGTCGATCTGGCCCAACAGTTTCTCGATGCGGCTGCGCACCTGCTTGCGTTCGGCATGCAGGGTCTTCAGTTCATCGGCGAGCCGCGAGGCTTCCGCGCGCGCATCGGCGGCTTCCTGCACGGCCGCGTCTTTCTCCTGCCGCAGACGAACTACCAACTGCACAGCCTGTTGGATGCGCTGCTCGAGCGCTTGAAGCGAGTCGGTTTCCTGTTCCACGGGACTCATTACGCCGCCGGCTCCAGGGCCGCTTTGGCCTTCTCCACCAGCAAGCTGAAGCTGGCCGGGTCGCCGGCCGCCACTTCGGCCAGAACTTTGCGGTCCAGATCCACACCCGCGGCTTTCAGTCCGTGCATGAATTTGCTGTAGGAAATACCGGCTTGCCGGCAGCCCGCGTTGATGCGCACGATCCACAATGCACGGAATTCGCGCTTCTTGTTCTTGCGCCCGACGTAGGCGTATCTGAGGGCTTTCTCGACAGCTTCCTGCGCCGCGCGGTTCAGCTTGCTCTTAGTAAGGAAAAATCCTTTGGCGCGGTCTAGCGTCTTGCGGCGCGAATCCCGGCGGTTGGTTCCACGTTTAACTCTGGGCACGTTTTCTCCTTTTGCTGGTTATGTCGATGGTTATAGCTTGCGGTGGATCGGGCACGTGCCACGCGCTCCGTCCACACGCGGTTGGTTCCCTAATAAGGGATCATGCGCTTCAGCACCTTTTGGTCGGCGGCATCCGCCACCACCCCTTGATGCAGCTTTCTTTTCCGCTTGCGCGACTTCGAGGTCAGAATGTGCCGGGCGAAGGCATGGTGGCGTACCACCTTGCCGGTCCCGGTCTTCTTGAACCGCTTGGACGCACCTTTGTGAGTCTTCAGCTTGGGCATAGATGTTCCTGGAATCGTTGCGAACCTGAATCTCAAAGTATAGCAAGAGCGGTGGGCTGCGCGCCACCGCACCGCAAACGGTTATAATCGCAGCGATAGGAGAACAACATGGAACTACGTCCTTTGCACGACCGCATCGTCATCAAGCGTCTGGATGAGGGCGAAACCAGGCGCGGAGGCATCATCATTCCGGATACCGCCAAAGAGAAGCCGCAGCAGGGTTCGGTGATCGCCGTAGGCAACGGCAAGCTGCTGGAGACGGGCGAGCGCATGGCGCCGGAGGTGAAAGCGGGCGACCGCATCCTCTTCGGGAAGTATTCCGGGGCTGAAGTGAAGCTCGACGGGGAAGAGTATCTGATCCTGAAAGAGGACGAGATTTTGGGCGTTGTGGAGTAATTCGTGGAAGGTTGGCGGGCCGGGGCTGTGCTCGCTTTCAGGGGGCCGGCCCCATTGTTGCTATGTAAACGCATGAAAACAGGCGATGAGTACATTATGCTCAACAATGGTATTGACAATACTCATCAATTGGATGTATGCTCTGGATGGAGGCAGTTTCCACGAGGAGGAGGGCACCGATGCGAATGAATTTTGAACTGCCGGAAGAGCGTGTCAACGAGCTAAAAGCGCTTCAGGCCGAAACGGGGTCCGACAGCATGAAAGAGTTGTTCAACAATGCTCTGACCATGCTGGAATGGGCCATCAAAGAGGTCAAACACGGCAACGAAATCGCCGCCGTTAATGGGGACAACGTCTACCGGGTGTTTGTTACCCCACTGCTCGAAAGGGTCGCAAAGAAACATCGGCCCGAAACCGCGCTAGCTCACGCGGCGAGGTCGTAAGCGGTCTGCCGAGCACTCGTTTATGGCCCTTTTGCCAGGCGGCGCTGGCGATCAGCCCCGACGCCGCACCGTAGCCGACGTCAAAATCTGGGTCGAAGAGATCACCACCACCCACCACATCACCCAACAGGGAAAGATCATCAATTTCCTCCTGGTGGCTTATGGCGGACTGCTGTTGGCCACCATGGCAATCTTCTATTTCCAGGGTTTCAAGGCTTGGGGCTTCAATCTGGATGCAACCCTATTGAAGTGGCTGGGCGGAGCGACAATCGGAGAGATCGCCGGACTGCTTACCCTGACGCTGGGCGCGGTCTTCAGGAAGCCAAAGGGCAGCTAACCCCACGAACTTTTGAGAAAAACCTGAGCGCTTGCGCACCCATTAGGGGAATATGCAATTTCGGTATGCGGGCATACCCCTGGCGCTGGCCCTGTTCGGCCCAGCCTGCTTCCCCGCCCTGCCGGCATCGCCGCCGGTCTATCAACTGACCACCGTGGCCGGCAGCGATCTGGTGGGCGATGGCGGACTCGCGGTGGCGGCCCAATTGGCGCAACCCGAAGGGATGGCACTGGACCCGGCGGGCGACCTCTATATCGCCGACGCAGCCAACCACCGCGTGCGCAAGGTGACTCCGGCCGGCACGATCAGCACGGTGGCCGGCAACGGACATCCCGGCTTCAGCGGCGACAACGGCCCGGCATCGGCCGCGCAATTGAATCAGCCTTACGACGTGGCGTTGGATGCGGCGGGCAACCTGTACATCGCCGACTATGGGAACCAACGCGTGCGGGCCGTCGGCACGGACGGGAATATCACTACGGTGGCAGGCAATGGGGCGAGCGGCAGCAGTGCGGACGGCGGTCCGGCGACTGGCGCCCTATTGCTGGGCCCGCGCAACGTGGCGACCGACGCGGCCGGCAACCTGTACATCTCCGAGTTCGATGGCCATCGCGTGCGCCAAGTGGCGCCGGGCGGGACCATTGGCACAATAGCCGGAACCGGAATCGCGGGCTTCGGCGGAGACGGCGGACCGGCTACCGCCGCGCAACTGGCGTTCCCGGCCGGCCTGGCTCTCGACGCCGCGGGCAACCTCTACATCGTGGACAGCGGCAACACACGCATTCGCAAGGTGCTGGCCGGGGCGGGCACCATCAACACGCTTTTGACGCAACAAAGTTTCGGCATGCCCAATATTCATCTCTCCGGGCTGGCCGCCGATCCGGCAGGCGATCTCTATATCCCCGAGAGCGGCAACTCGTTCGTATGGGAGTTAACTGCCGCCGGCGCGCTCACCAGCGTGGCGGGTGCTCCAGGCAGCGGCGCTTACACCGGCTACGGACAACCCGCGCTGCAAACCGCGCTGAACACTCCCGTGGAGGTGGCGCTCGACCCAGTGGGCGATCTGTATATCTCCGAGGCGCGGCAAGTGGTGTGCGTCACGGCGGTGACGACTATCGTCACCGCGGCCGCCGGCAACGGCACGTTCGGCTACGGCGGCGACGGCGGCAGCGCGTTGTTAGCCGTCCTGAATGCGCCTACTGGCCTGGCATTCAACAACGGATCGCTCTATATAGGCGACACCAATAACCAGCGCGTGCGCGCGGTAGCGGCCAGCGGGACGATAAACACCGTGGCCGGCAATGGCACGCCAACGTATGCGGGCGATGGACTGCCGGCCGTTAGCGCGAGCTTGTCTGGCCCCGTCGGCCTCGCGTTCGATTCGACCGGCAACCTCTACATCGCCGACAGCCAGAACAGCCGCGTGCGCCTGGTGAACCCTTCCGGCACGATCTCGACCTTCGCGGGCAACGGCACCAGCTCCGGATTCGGCGGCGAAGGCGATCCGGCCACGCTCATCCCCCTGAATTCGCCGCAAGCCGTGGCTGCCGATTTGGCAGGCAACGTTTACGTTTCCGATACGGGCCACAGCCGGGTGATCCAGGTGGACCCCGCGGGCAACATGCACACCGTGGCCGGCAATGGCACACCCGGCAACGCCAGCGGCGGGGGGACTTCACTCGGCGAATTGTACGACCCCAGTGGATTGGCGGTGGATGCGGCCGGCAATCTGTTCATCGCCGACACCCAGAACCAACGCATCGTGATGCTCACGCCGGGCGGCGTCATCTCGACCATCGCCGGCACCGGAATCAGCGGGTTCAGCGGCGATGGCGGACCGGCGGCGGCCGCGGCGCTGAGCAATCCCTCGGCCGTGGCGGTGGACGCGAACGAGAACATCTTCATCGCCGACACCGGCAACAATCGCGTGCGCGTGATCACGCCCGATGGCAACATCGCTACGATTGCGGGCAGCGGCGATGCGGCGTACAACGGCGACAGTGGTCCGGCGCTGGCCATGGCGCTCTTCAATCCGGGCGGCCTGGCGGTGGATAACCTGGGCAACGTGTGGGTCGCGGACACCGGCAACAATCGCGTGCGCCTGCTGGCGGCGAGCCAGACGGTGGTAACGCCGCCGCCGCTGATCGATGTGACGCTTGCTAATTCGGCCAGCCTGCTGCCCGGCCCGTTGTCGCCCGGCGAGATCTTTTCCATCTTTGCCCCCGTGAGCCAGAGCATAGGACCGGCTACCGCCGTTTCGGGTATGTTCGATGCATCCGGGATCTTGTCCACTACGCTGGGCAATGTACAGGTGTTATTCAATAGCACGCCCGCGCCGCTCTATTATGTGCAGGCGAACCAGATCAACGCGCAGGTGCCATACGAGATGGCGGGCATTGCTGCCGCGCAATTGCAAATTATGTATCAGGGCGCTCTGGTGGCGAATATGCAGGTCCCGCTGGCGGACGCCAGTCCCGCGCTGTTCACGTTGAGCAACGGCACGGGCAACGCCGTGGTGGTGAACCAGGATGGCTCGATCAATTCCGATCAAAATCCCGCGCCGCGCGGATCGATCGTCGTGTTATATGCCACCGGCGATGGCCAAACGAACCCCGCCGGCGTCACCGGACAAGGCGCGGCAGCACCATACCCGGTGCCCGTGTTGCCGGTATCGCTGACCATGGCTAATATTCCCGCCGACATTCTGTTCGCCGGTGAGGCGCCGGGCTTTGTGGGCCTGATGCAGATCAATGCGCAGGTTCCCGCCGGCTTCGTTCCTACGGGCGACTTACCGGTCGTGCTGTCGATAGGGCCGTATCAGAGCCCCGCGGGTGTCACCATTGCGGTGGAGTAGGTGGTCAAGCCGGTCTCCGGCTTGTTTCGTATGGAGCGCGACGACGATTCGCTGCAGGTCGATTTCATGAGCCGGATCGATGGCGTGCGGTCGTTGGCGGCTTTACGCAGCCGCGCCTCCCGGCTGGACTTTGGAGGTCACGTGTTGTTGGTCGCCGACCTGGCGGATATCATCAAGAGTTAGAGGGCCGCGGGACGTCCGCGCGATCGGGCGGTGCTGGAGATTCTGGAGAAAGCGCCGGATGAGAAGAAGAAAAGAGAGAATGACGAAGCATGAGGCGCTACGGCGCGAAAGCGACCGGGTTTTGCGGGATCGGATTCGCAAGTTGCTGGAGAAACCGCCCGAGGAGCGGACTCATTTCTTGCGCAAGCGCGTCGGCTTCCATGCCTCGTGCCTGTAGCCGCCCGTGTGGGCCCCGCTTCAGTGGTCCCGCTCGGTGATCAACTCCGTCACACTGTACAGCGCCCGCTGATAGGGCGAGTCCGGAAATTCGCTAATGAGCGCGCGCGCCTTCTCGGTGAACGCCTGCGCCCGCTCCTTCACGCGCGCGATGCCGCCATACCGCTCCACCATCTCCAGAATCTGGGGGAACGGCACGCGCTCGTAGTTCCGCTCGTGCAGGATGGTTTCCACGCGGCGGCGCTCTTCGCCCGACGCCTGCTCCAGCGCATACACCAGCGGCAGCGTCACTTTGCCTTCGCGCAGATCGTTGCCCACCGGCTTGCCCAGCACCTTTTCGCGCGACGTGAAATCCAGCAGATCGTCCACAAGCTGGAACGCCATGCCCAGGTTCCACGCGTAATCGCCCAGGCGCTCCTCGGTCTGCGAATCCGCACCGGAAACGATGGCGCCCAGCTTGGCGCACACCGAAAACAGGCAGGCGGTTTTGCGGTCCACCAGTTCCATGCAATCGGCTTCGGTAACTTCGATGCGGCCGATGCGCTCGAGCTGCAACAGCTCGCCCTCCACCATCATCTGGGTCAGCCCGATCAGCAGGTCCAGCACGTGGAAGTTGCGCTCGCGCAGCGCCACTTGGAACGCTTCCATGTAAAGCCAGTCGCCCGCCAGCACCGAAGTGTGGTTGCCCCACTGCGCGTTCGCCGATGGCCGGCCGCGGCGCGTGCGGGCATCGTCGATCACATCGTCATGCACCAACGTGGCGGCATGGATAATCTCGACTACGGCGCCCAGATGGATGGCGCTCTCGCCGCCGTCGCCGATCAGTTTGGAAGCCAGCAGCAGCAGCGTCGGCCGCAGCCGCTTGCCGCCGCTCTCCTGCAGATATTGCCCGATCTGGGTGACCACTTCCACCGACGCGACGGTTTCCAAGCTGATCTCTTTTTCCACGCGCTGCAGATCGTCGTGGATCAGGTCGAAGATCTCCTTGCCGGTGATGGCTTGCCCAAGCTTGCCCAGATTCATTGGAAGTTACAGTTTAGCAGCAGCCGTTCGAAGTTCGCAGTGGTCGCCTCCGCGATCCGCTCCGGCGCCACGCCGCGGACTTCGGCCAGCCGGCGCGCGGACTCCACCACGAAGGCCGGCTCGTTGCGCTTGCCGCGCTTGGGGACCGGCGCAAGATAGGGCGCGTCGGTCTCGATGAGCATGCGATCTTCCGGCGTCATGCGCGCCGCGTCGCGCAACGCTTCCGCCTTCGGAAACGTGATGACGCCGCCAAAGCTCAAGTGGAAGCCGAGATCCAGCGCCTGACGGGCTTCCGCCGAACCGCCGCTAAAGCAGTGTATGATGCCGCCGCCGGACCAGTGCTCGCGCAACACGAACATAGTATCGTCCCACGCCTCGCGGGTGTGAATCACGATGGGCTTCCCTGCCCCGGCCGCAAGCTTCAACTGCGCGATGAAGACGTCGCGTTGCACATCGCGCGGCGAGAAGTCGTAATGATAGTCGAGACCGATTTCGCCGATGGCGAGCACCTTGGTTGCCGCCGCCAGCATTTCCATGGCGGCGAAAGTCTCCGGCGTAGCTTTCGAGGCATCGTGAGGATGCACGCCCACGGTTGCGTAAATAAAATCGTACCGGCGGGCCAGCCGCAACGCAGCCTCCAGGTCCGGCGGACCTTCGCCCGTGCCGATAGCCATCATGCGCTCGACGCCGGCTTCGAGGGCGCGCGCGATGACCTGATCGCGGTCGGAGTCGAACTGCTTGTCGTCCAGATGGCAATGCGAGTCAACGAGCATAGAACCGTGGGGCAGGCTCGTAGCCTGCGGCGGCCTCATAGGCCGCCACCTACTTTAACCGGGCCCCCACCGGAACCTCCTCCAGAAATCCCGCCAGCACCGGCTTGCCGCCCTCGATGGATCCAGCCACGATCATCCCATTCGACTCGATACCCCGCAACTTGCGAGGTTGCAGATTCGCGACAATCACGACCTTGCGGCCGATCAACTCCTGCGCCGTATAAGCTTCCGCGATGCCCGCCACGATCGTGCGCGGCTGCCCTTCACCAATATCGATCTTCAAGTGCAACAGCTTATCCGCCCCCTTGACCGGCTCGGCGGAAAGTACTTGACCGACCCGCATGTCGACCTTGGCGAAGTCGTCGATTGCGATGCGATCCGCGATCGGCGCAACGCCGGCCGCCATCTCGGGCTTGGCCGTCTTGCCCAGCATCGCATTCTGCTCAGCCGTCACGGCCACTTCCAGTTCCTGCATCTTGGCGATAGCTTCCTTGGCCTCGATGCGCGGAAACACGCCCGAGACCTCGCCGATCTGCTGTCCGGCCGGCAACTGTCCCCATGCGAGCGCGTCGATCCGCACGGATTCCAGCGGCTCGGCCATGCCGAGTTGCGCCCAGATCTTCGCCGCTGACTCGGGCAAAACCGGCGCCACGAGGACGGCTAGAATACGCAACACTTCAGCGGCGGTGTGGAGCACGTAATCGAGCTTCTCCCGCGACTCGCCGTCGGTTTGCCGTGCAAGCTGCCACGGCTGCTGATCAACTATGTACCTGTCGACAAAGCTCACCAGTCCCCACGCGGATGTGAGGCCCTTGGAAAACTCGAAGCGTTCGAAGCATTCGCGGAAACTGTCAATCGCGTTCTTGGCCAAAGGCGCTATTGCGGGTTCGAGGCCCTCCGGGATCACGCCCTGCCGATATTGCTTTATCATTGTCAGTGTGCGGCTGACCAGATTGCCCAAGCCGTTAGCCAAGTCCGAGTTGTACCGCCCAATCAACGCATCGTAGCTGAAGCTGCCGTCCTGCCCGAACACCACCTCGCGCAGCAGGAAATAGCGCAGCGCATCCGCCCCCATCACCTTCTGTATGGGTTCCGACCGCACGATGTTCCCGCGCGACTTGCTCATTTTGCTTTCTTCGAAAAGCAGCCAGCCGTGCGCAAAGATCTTCTTGGGCAACGCGAAGCCCGCCGCCATCAGGAACGCCGGCCAGAACACCGCGTGAAAGCGCAGAATCTCCTTGCCGATCAGGTGCAGGTCGGCAGGCCAGCGGCCCTCGCCTTCGACCGCCGTCTTATAGGCAATCAGCGCTTCGAACCACACATAGAAGACGTGCGGCGCTTCGCCATCCACCGGAATGCCCCACTTGAGGTTTGAGCGGGTAATCGACAGATCGGTAAGGCCTTGCCGCACGAATGCCAGGACTTCATTGCGCCGCGTTTCGGGCTGAATGAAGTCGGGTTGCGATTCGTAAAGCGCGAGCAATCTTTCAGTAAACTCGGAAAGCTTAAAGAAGAAGTTCTCTTCCGTAACCGTCTCCGTAGGCCGGCCGCAATCCGGACAGGGGTCGCCCGGCTTGGCTTCGTTGACGTACAGATTGTCGAAGATACAATACTGGCCCGTGTACGAACCCTTGTAGATGTAGCCGTTTTGGCGACAGCGGTTAAACAGGTCGTTCACTACCACAGCGTGTTTCGGGTCGGTGGTGCGCTGGAAATGGTCGATCTCCAAACCCAGCATCTGCCATTGCCGCCGGAACTCTGCCGAAATCACGTCGCAGAATTCCTTGGGTGTCTTGCCCTGGCGTTGGGCGGCGCGCTCCACGTTGACGCCGTGCTCGTCGCTGCCGGTAGTGAGAACCGCCTCGTAGCCTTGCATGCGCTTCAACCGTTTGATCAGATCGGCCACGATAGTCGTATACGCGTGGCCGATATGCGGCGCGGCATTCACGTAGTAAATCGGAGTGGTCAGGTAGTATTTGTTCATCTCGAATTCTTCAAGTAAGCGAAGTTGGCTTCCGCGATCACATCCTTCAGGGGCACGCCGGATTCCTGTGCGACGCGGCGGCAGTCTTCATATTCCGGCGCATAGGCGCCCTCGACCGAAACCTTTATGCGCACTTTGCCGTGGGGCGTCTCCACATCCACCCAGTGGCGCGCCTGCACGCGGCGCTCGGCGGTATAGGTGCGTAGGCCCAGCGTGGACGTTTCGGCGAAGATCGTTTCGACCAGCGTTTCGCGATCTTCCGGACGCGCCAGCACGCGCAGCAGCGTGCCCGGACGGCCCTTCTTCATTTGGATGGGTTGCAGCGTCACATCCAGCGCGCCCTTCTCCAACAGACGATCCATGGCATAGGCCAGAATCTGCGGGCTGAGATCGTCGATGTTGGTCTCCAGCACGGAAATGGTGGTGGCCTCGGCCGCGCCGGTCTCTTCGCCGAGAATCACGCGCAGCACATTCGCGCGGTCGGGGAAATCGTAGCCGCCTGCGCCGTAGCCGGTAGCCGCTATCCTCAAGGGCGGCAACCCACCGAACCCGCGCGCCAGCGTGACCGCCAGCGCGGCGCCCGTGGGTGTGGTTAGTTCCATCGCGGGCCCGTCGGAATAGACCGGCTTGCCGCGCAGCAACGCCGCCGTCGCGGGAGCGGGCACGGGCAGCAATCCATGCGCAGTCGATACGGTACCGCTGCCCACATTGAGCGGCGCGGACACGATCGATGTCACGCCCAATAGTTCGAACGCCACGCAAGCACCCACGATGTCCGCGATGGAATCGGCCGCTCCCACCTCGTGGAAATGCACGTGTTCGACGGGCACCTGGTGGACAGCCGCTTCCGCTTCGCCGAGCCGCTGAAACACGGCCGAGGCGTTCTGTTTGGCGCGCTCCGGCAGGGAGGCCTTCTCGATCATTTTCAAAATGTGCGCCAAGTGCCGATGCGCGTGCGTCTCTTGAATCGCCACATGAAACTTCGTGGCCGCGATCCCACAACGCTGCACGCGCTCGAACGAGAGCACCGCGCCGGTTTCGAGCGAGGCGAGGGCCTCGACGATGGCGGCCGGGGCCGCGCCGGCATCCGCCAGCGCGCCTACCAGCATGTCGCCGCTGATCCCGGAGAATGCGTCCAGATAGCAGAGCAAGGGCACTGTTTTCATTATGGACGATTACGAAGCGTGCCGAGTGTTTCTACGCTGAAGCCATGCGAGATCGCCTACTGTGCGTCGAACGAAAAATCGGGGCCGGTTCCGCGGGATGGGTTGGCCGGTCTGCGCTAACTAACACGAGCCCGGCCGGTCCGAGACGGTGACCGGCTGGATATTGAGATCGCCGAGAAGCGCATTCAATTGTATGAACTTCAGGCAGGCGAAGGTGTTAGGGCCGCAGCGCTGCCCGCGCCAAGCGAAGCAGGCCCGCAATCGGAAACGTTGAGTGTTAAGCAGGATCCCACCGCCGAGCCACTAGCCATGGCCCCATTCCAAAGAACTGGGAAACGGATGGTACTACAAGAAAGATATGGATGGCCGACACTTACATCGATCCGCCCGGCCCCACTTCAGTTACCTCTTGGGCGAGAACAGATTGATGGCAATGCGGACCCAGATTGAGGCCACTACCAGCATGGGAGTTCATGAGGCCTTAGGGCGTCGTGTATTTTGTTCGTACCGTTAAGAAACGGGTCGAGCAAAGAATGAAGAGGCGTTATGATCCGTGTTTATCTGTGTCCATCCGTGGTTCCGGTTTCGTCGTTCCGCCTACACCAACGCCGGCGTGCGGGCCCCCCGCCACCACCCGCCCGCACAAGAAGCAAAATGCCGCGCCCTTCACGTCCAGCCGCTCCACGCCGTGGCTGGACGTCATCACGCAGCGCCAGTCGTCGCAATGCCGCAGTCCAAACGTGTGGCCTAGCTCGTGGACGGCTTCCTTCACCAGCCGTTCCCGCATCAGTTCTTCGCGCGCGGGCAGGCCGTAAAACTCCTCGCGCAAGCGGTGCAGCGACACCACCGCGCAACTGCCGCTCAATTGCGCCTCGCCGAACACGAACGTCAGCACCGGAACATACAGGTCCACCGAGGTCACCGCCAGCAGCCGCGCGCCCGGCTCGGCGATGGGCTGCATGGCTTGCAGAATGGCGGTCGAGTAATGCTGATTGCGCATGCCGTCGCGCGCGAAAGCCACATCCAGGCGCTCCGGCCGCACGTGGCATGCCATCCGGAAGACAGGCGCCAACTGCGCGGCCAGATCGGCCAGCAGGTCCGCCGCGACCTCGATGCCCAGCAAGTGGATCACGTTACTTCAAGCC
Organism: Bryobacteraceae bacterium; assembly: GCA_050008575.1. Classification (GTDB taxonomy): domain Bacteria; phylum Acidobacteriota; class Terriglobia; order Bryobacterales; family Bryobacteraceae; genus Bog-159. The sequence goes on along the minus strand of JBEKMJ010000025.1, from coordinate 54,046 downwards.
GTAGCGCTTCAGTTTGTTGTACAGCGTGGTGCGATCGATATCCAGAATGCGCGCCGCGCGGGAAAGGTTATGATCCGTCTCGCGCAGCACGCGCTCGATATGCACGCGTTCCACGTCGTCCAGCGTGCGGCCGGTGGGAGCGCCGCCTTGGAACTGGAACGAAAAATCCGCGGGCTTGATCTCCGTGCCGCGGCAAACCACCAGGGCGCGCTCCACGGCGTTCTCCAGCTCGCGCACATTCCCCGGCCACTCGTGATTCATCAGCACCTGCAGCGCTTCCGCGGAGATCTGCGGCACGGGCCGGCTGGTCATCATGCAGAATTTGTTCAGGAAGTGCCCCACCAGCAACGGAATATCTTCGCGGCGGTCGCGCAAGGGCGGCAGTTCGATGCGGAAGATGTGCAGCCGGTAGTACAGGTCGGGACGGAACGTGCCCGCCTTCACCAGATCTTCCAGGTTCTTGTTGGTGGCGGCCACGCAACGGAAATCCACCTTGATGGGCTGGTTGCCGCCCACCCGCACGATCTCCTTTTCCTGCAGCACGCGCAGCAGATCGGTTTGGGTCTTCAGGCTGATATCGCCGATCTCGTCCAGAAAGACAGTGCCGCCGTCGGCCACTTCGAACTTGCCCTTCTTGCGGTATTGCGCGCCGGTAAACGCGCCTTTTTCGTGCCCGAACAATTCGCTTTCAAGCAGCGTCTCGGTGAGCGCACCGCAGTGAATGGTCACCATGGGCATATAGCGGCGCGGACCGGCCGCGTGGATGGCGCGCGCCACCACTTCCTTGCCCGTCCCGCTTTCCCCGGTGATCAGCACGGTGGCATCCGTGGGCGCCACCATTTCGATGAGTTCGCACACTTTCTTCATCGAAGGCGCCTTGCCGATCAGCTCCGTCGACGGCGACACCTCCTGCAGGTTCTCGCGCAGGCGCACCACTTCGCGCCGCGCCCGACGGTGCTCCAGGGCGTTCGCCACCAGGTGTGACAGCTCATCGGGATCGATAGGCTTGGTGATATAGTCATAGGCGCCTTGTTTCAGCGCCTGCACCGCCGTTTCCACCGACGCATAACCAGTCATGACAATGACCGTCAGCTCCGGGTCGGCTTCTTTCAGCCGGGCTTGCAGCTCCATGCCGTCCATGCCCGGCATTTTGATATCGAGTAGTGCGACGTCGTATTCCGTATTCGTTATGGATTCCAGCGCCTCGCGCGCGCTGGCCACGGGCCGGGCTTGATATCCTTCGCTGGAAAACCACTTCCCGAGCGAGTCGCGCACGACCGTCTCGTCGTCCACGATCAGGATCTTGCCCTTGGTTTTCGTTTCTACCGGTTCTTCCACTGCCGTCACCATATTTCCTCCGTGTCAGAGCGGCAAAGCTTATCGGGGCGCGCGGGATCCGGTGAAGCTGACGTCCGCGAGGACTGCTTCCATCGCGTCCGGCCTGACCGCCGGCAGGGCTACCATAAACTCGGTGCCTTTGCCAGGCGTAGACTTCACGGCGATCTCGCCGCCATGCTGTTCAACGATGCTCCGCGCCACGGCCAATCCCAGGCCGGTGCGCTGTTGGTCCTCCTTCGTCGTGAAAAATGGATCGAAAATTTGCGACAATACCTCGGGCGGGATGCCCTGACCCGTGTCGCGTACGCGGATGCGCACTCCACCACACAGGCTGAAGCCTGCGCCACCATCCAACTCCGTGGCCACTTCCAGTACGCCGCCGTGCGGCATGGCTTCGGTGGCGTTCACCAGCAGCACCAGCACCGCCTGCTGGATCTGCCCCGCATCGCACGACACCGGAGGCAGATCCGCCCCCAAGTGGCTGCGCAAGTCGATTCCCAGCAGCTCCGCCTGGTGCCGCACCAGCACCAGCGCGCGGCCAATCAGGGTATTCAAATCGTTGGGCTCGCGGTGGCTGGGCGCCTGCCGCGCGAACGTCAGCAGATTGCGCATGATATCGCCGCAACGCTTACTTTCCCGCTCGATGATGTGCAGGTATTCCGCCATTTCCAGCTGCGATCCGGCGGGCCCCTTCTCTACTTCCTTCACCGTCAGCCGGGCATAGGTCAGAATTCCGAACAGGGGGTTGTTCACTTCGTGCGCCACCGTGGCCGCCAGCTTGCCGATGGAGGCCATTTTCTCGCTGGAAAGCAGCGAGCGATGCGCCTGGTCCAGTTCGGCGGTCTTGCGCTGGACGCGCTCTTCGATCTCGGCATGCACGCCGGCCACCTCGGCCGTCATCTTGTTGAAGGATGCCGCCAGGTCGCTGAGCTCGTCGTTAGAACGCACCGGCAGGCGGTAGTCCAAATCGCCATCCGCTACCCGGTGGGTGCCCGCGGTCAGTTCCTTGACCGGCCGGTAAACGACGCCCCACACGAAGATCATGCTAACCACCCAGATCATGGCTACCGTGATGGCCATGAACAGGATCAGGTGCGCCCGGTGCTGCGCGATTTGCGCGTCCACCGCGGCCAGCGAGAGGTTCGCGTCGATCACTCCCAACACGCGCTGCCCAGCGGGATGGCAGCCCACGCAGGCCGCCGCGTTTTCGATGGGCCGGATCACACCCAGCAGGCGCTCTCCTTGCCCCGGGAATATGCGCGCGCGGTCCGGACGGTTCAGCTTCACCAACGGCGCGCTTTGGGCGTGGCATCCGTAACACGCTTCCGCCCTCTTATCCACCACTCGGTTGACCTCCGCGGCGTCGGTGGAAAAGGTGATGCGGCCTTCCTTATTGAAGATGCGGATGCGCCGGATACCCGGCTCGCTGCCCAACTCTTGGATGACGTTGTAGAGCGCTTGGCGGTCGTTGCGCAGCATCTCATAACGCGTGCTGCGCTGGATCACATCGGTAATGCGCTCTGCCGATTGCATCACCATCTCCTCGGAGTGACCGCGCTGCTCGCGCAGGTTAAAGTAACCGAACAGAGCGAACAAGGCCGCCGTACTCGCTATGAGAGACACGGCGAGCTTGGCGGCCAGCCCCACGCGGAGTCTATTCGGCAGATGCATTAACCTCCCAAAAGTGGCCAGACCTCCAGGTCTGCGCGGCTTCTCCGGAACCCGCTCTGGCCGGCGCGCCCCACACTCAGTAGTCCTTAGCCAACTCCCGCGGGCACGCCTTCATCGACTGCTTCGCGGGTCGGCCCGCGGCTGCTTCCCGCTCCGCTTGCGTGATGTTCCTCAAAAACCGGAAAATACTGAGCGATCGCGCGAAAAACGGCAAAACCCAAAGCGATGATCGCCAGAGTTACCGCAACCTCCGTCCAGCGCGGAACATAGTGCGTGCCGGAGCCGGCCTCCATTCCAGTCACGCTTACATTCAGACGATTGGCAATGAAACCGAAAATGACCATCACCGCGCAGCCGTACAGCTTCGCCGGGTTCCAACGTACCCGGCGCCGGAATAACAGGGCCATGGGCACGGCCAGCAGCGCGATTTCGAGCCCGAACAGCCACGTTTCCGTGCGGTTCCGCAGCAGCAGCCCCAGCACGCCGCGCTGTTGCAGATCCAGGAAACGCACAAAAAGGAGAGTCATCAACAGCACCGCCAGCACGCGCGCCAGCCCCGCGGCCAGCGGCAGTTCCAGATCCCGTCCGAACGCCCGGCTGCTGTGCCAGGATTCGAAGATGGTCATAGCCAGGCCCGCGCAGATGGCCGACAAATAAAAGAAAACCGGCAGGAAGGGCGTGTACCAGAGCGCGTACAGTTTATGCGGCACGATCAGGTAGAGACTGCCCAGAGAAGACTGATGCAGAGTGGACAGAATCACTCCCACGATCATCAGCGGCACGGAGACGAATTTGAGCCAGTCGAGCGGCTTATGCCATCCCAACTTCTCGAAAACCGCGGGCGCGAATTCCAGCGCCAGCACCGTGGTGTAAAGCGTCACGCACCAAGCCACTTCGAACATCACCGAATGCGGATTCCACATCACCAGCGGATGCCATACGCGGTCGGGACGGCCAAGGTCGAACAGCAACGCCAGCACCACCAGCACGTATCCCAGGAACGCGGTCAGGATGGCCGGGCGCAGGATGGGTTTGTAGCGCTCGATATTGAAGATGTGAACCACCGCCACCAGCGTGAATCCGCCGGCCGCCAAGCCGACTCCGCACAGGATGTCGAAGCCGATCCAGATTCCCCACGGAAATTGGTCGCTCAAGTTGGTAACGCCGCCCAGCCCGTACCGCACGCGCAAATAGGTGGCGTATGCGCCGGCCGCCATCAGTACCGCAAACACGGCGCGCCAGACGGTGAAGCGTGGCAGCTTGCGCCCGTTCATCGCCTCTTCCCTCCTTCGGCCCGCGCCACTTCGTCGCGCCGATTGGTGATCCACCAGATTCCGCCCAACAGCACCGAGCCGACGGAAACTACATCCGGCACCGCTTCCAGCACCCGCCAGGTCAGTTGCGGCAAAGGCTGCTGCGGCAAGTCGGTGCGCAGTCCGATCCGCTCGAAAGGCACCGCCGATAGATATAGCACCGAGGTGCCGCCAACTTCCTGCAAACCGTAGATGCGCTGATAGTAATCGCCCGGTTTGGCGGCCAGGCGGCGGCGCGCCTCCGCCACCAGCGCCTCGCGATCCCCGCACGTCGTGGCGCCCGTCGGACACGCCTCCGCACAGGCTGTCGGCTTACCCGCGCGCTGCCGCTCGTAGCACATGTCGCACTTGCGCACCTTGGGCAGCCGGCTATTCCATTCGTAGGCCGGCACCTGAAACGGACAAGCCGTCATGCAATACCGGCATCCCATGCACTTTTCGGCATCGTAAACCACCGGCCCGAGACTGGTCTTGTGCAGTGCGCCCACCGGGCAGACGGAGGCGCAGGTGGGCTGGGCGCAATGCATGCACAGCCGCCGGCTGAAGTGCTCGCCGAAAGTCTGAATGGCCGTTAATTTGTGAGCCGAGAGCCGGGGCTCGCCTGCCACCTTGTCGTTGTACGGCAGGCGCCACCGCTCGGCGCAGGCGGCTTCGCACGCCTTGCAGCCGATGCACATGGTGCTGTCGTAAAGGATCGCCTTAGGCATATTCAGATTCCTAACTCTTTTATATCGCAGTTCCCGCGCGAAAGTGTGGGAAACTTATGCAGTCAGAAAGAATTCGCCGGTTACCTCCCGCCAGTTAACGTCCGGCAGGCTCGCCAGCGGGTCTTCGGTGGGCAGACCGCCATCGGCCGCCACCGCGCCCGCAAGCTGCGGTTGCCGCGCATACAGCCGCCCGACGGCTTCCCGCATCCAGCTCCGCACCAGCCCCTTCGGCACCAGGTTGCGCGTAGTGCTCTCTTCGTCGGGAACGTGAATCATCGCCAGCCAGCCCTTGCCGTAGGGGTCTTTCCGCAACAACTCCGGATGGGCCAACACGTCCGGATTGATCTCGATAACCTCGCCTTCGGTCGGCGACACCATCTCGGTCTTTTCGCCATCCCGGTAGAGCGACCAGGCCTTCTGGCCCTGCCGGATCCATTGGCCGGGCTTCGGCAATTCGATGCGCTCGACGTGCCCTGCCAGGGCGGCGGCAAAGTCGTCTATCCCGATCCGCACCAGATTGCGGCGTTCCTGCATCGCCCAACTGTGACCGGGGTGATACGATAACTGCTCGGGGACCCGGAATCCTTCGACATAGGATTGATCGAGCGTCCGTAAAGTGGCATGTGCCTGGGCCACAGCCACCTGTGGCGCTTTCCGCCGGTTGATTACCCAATCCAGCGCGATGAAGATCGAAAATGTTACCAGAACCAGAATGACTGTCATGATGCGTCTCCTTTTTCCAATGTCATGTAGGGCATGCAGGCAGCCAAACTGTGGAGTTTTTTAGCTTTTTATCTGCTGTATTTGCATACAGTTGTGGGCGTGGAGAAATGCAGCAGGGACTGCGGTGTCGCGTTTTTCAACACGGCTTTTCAGGCAGCGCCGCTAACTCCTTTACTATGCAACGCGCTTGGCCGCTGTTGGATTTATCGACGCCGATGTAGGAGATCGCAGCACATCGAAGGGCAGCGCCATGCGCTGCCCGCCGGTAGGCGAGCCTTAGCTCGCCTGTGTCGGCAGGAGTGCCGACACGGCACGCTGAGAGCGTGCGCCACGAAGGCTACCGGCCAAGATTGGCCGCCCTACAACCCACAATGCTAAAATGTCCCATATATGCATCGCAGGCTTATCCTCTTTCTCGCGGCGTCTATCTCCGGGGCCGCGGCGGCCGACGTCCACATCGTCGAAGAGATCGTCGCCAAAGTGAACAACGACGTGATCACCCGCGGCGAACTGGCGCGTGCCCGCCTGGACATCGAAGCCGAGCTTCGCCAGCAGGGGGCCACCGGCACCAAGTTGCAGCAAGCCGTCCAGGACAAAACCGCCGACGTCTTGCGCGAAGAGATCGACCAACTCCTGCTGGTGCAAAAAGCCAAGGACCTCAACATCAACGTGGATTCCGAAATCTCCAAACGCCTGGCCGCCATGCAGGTGCAAAGCAAAATCGCCGATCCGGACAAATTCAAAGACTTCATCCGCGAGCAGATGGGCATGCCCTTCGAGGATTTCAAGTCGCAGGCCAAGAATCAGCTTCTGACGCAGCGCGTCATCAGCGAGGAGATCGGCTCCCGGATCAACATACCGGAGCCGGAGAAGCGGAAATACTACGAAGCCCACAAGAACGACTTCATGCGCGACGAGCAGGTCTTCACCCAAAAGATCTTCATCTCGACCGAAGGGAAGACACCCGATCAGGTGGCCGCGGCCGAACGGAAGGCCAAAGACCTGGTGGCGCGCGCGCGTAAGGGCGAGAAGTTCGGGGATCTGGCGGCCACCAATTCCGACGACCTGGAAACCGCCCGCAACTACGGCGAAATGCCGGGTTTCAAGCGCGGCCAGTTCTTGAAGCAAATCGACGACATCCTCTTTAAAGAGAAAAAAGGCTTCGTCACCGATCCCATCCGCATAACGGACGGTTTCGTGATCTTCCGCATCATGGACCGCTACGAAAAAGGGCTGGCCACTTACGAAGAGGTAGAAAACGAGATCAACGAGCGCATGGTCATGCCCCAGATGAACACCAAGGTGCGCGCCTATCTGACCAAGCTGCGCACGGAAGCGTTTCTCCAGATCAAGCCCGGCTACGTGGATAGCGGCGCGGCGCCCGGCAAAGACACCTCCTGGAAGGATGTGGCGCAGTTGCGGCCGCAGACGATCACCAAGGAAGAAGTGGCGGCCCGCAAGCGTAACAAGCGGCTGCTGTTCGCGATTCCGGTCCCCGGCACAGGCAGCAAGAGTCCGGTGGTGAAGCCTGCGCCGGCCACCACGCCCACGCAGCCCGCATCGGCCACGGCCGGCGCCACCCTTCCGCCGCTCGCGGCGCCTCCTAAGCCGTAAGCGCGGCTGCCATGAAATCGCCTTATGTGAACGAACTCAAGCCGGACCAGATCGTCACCGGCAGCTTCCTGGTTTGCTCCAAAGAGATCCGGCAGAAGAAGAAGGGCGATCCTTACCTATCCCTGCAACTCGGCGACCGCACCGGCGAGTTGGATGCCAAGATGTGGGACAACGCCGCCGACTTCATGGACACGTTCGAGCGCGACGACTTCGTCAAGGTCAAGGGCCTGATCCAGATCTTTCATAACCGGCCGCAGTTGACCTTGCACACCATACAGCGGATCGGCGACCGCGAGGTGGATTTCGCCGATTACTTTCCGGCTTCGGCGCGCGATCGCGATGAGATGTGGCGGGAGTTGCGCGGGTTCGCCGCGGCGATCGGAAATCCTCACCTGCATCGGTTACTGGCAGCCCTGCTGGACGACCCCGATGTCGCGCGGCGTTATCGCGACGCGCCCGCCGCCAAGCAGATCCATCACGCCTATCTGGGCGGGCTGATCGAGCACGTGCTGTCGCTGTGCCACCTGGCGCGCCTCACCGCGAGTCACTACCCCACCATCGACGGCGACCTCCTGGTTTCCGGCGCCATCGTACACGACATCGGAAAAATATACGAATTAAGCTACGAACGGGGCTTCAGCTACAGCGACGAGGGGCAGTTGCTCGGACATATGCTGATCGCCATCCGCATGATCGGCGACAAGCTGCGCGACATCCCCGATTTTCCGCCGCGGCTGCGATCCCTCGTCGAACACATGATCGTCAGCCACCACGGACAACTGGAATTCGGATCGCCCAAGACGCCGGTGTTCCCGGAAGCCATGCTGCTGCACTATCTGGACGACCTGGATTCCAAGATGGAATGCATGCGCCACCTGATCGAGACGGACCGCCAGATGGCGGGCAACTTCACCAGCTACAGCCCGACGCTCGAGCGGGTGCTATTGAAGAAGGACCGGTATCTGGCGGGGCCGGCGCCGGCGCCGGCGCCAGCGCCGCCCATTGCCGCTCCGGCGCCCGCCCCCGCGCCGCCGCCCAAGAACAGTTCTCCATTCGGCGATAAGCTGCTGCAGGCGTTGCAACCCGCAAAGCGGGAGGGCTGATGCGCAAAGCCGCCACCCGCGCCATCCCGCCGCCGCTGGAGTTGCTGTGCCTGAACGCGCTCTGGTCCCTCGGACAAGGCAGCGTGAAAGAAGTGCGCGAGTTGGTGACGCACAGCCGTCCGCTCGCCTATACCACCGTGATGACGGTGCTCGACCGGCTGGCGCGCCGCGGGATCGTCACCCGCCGCAAGACCGGCCGTGCGTTTGTCTACGCTCCGGCCGTTTCGCGCGACGCCATGCGGCGCCTGGCCTTGCAGGAGTTTCTGGATTCGTATTTCGAGAGCTCCGAGCACCAGTTGCAGCAGTTCCTGCAAAGCGAATCGCGCGGCCAGCCAACCGCGCAAGCTGCCAACGGCCTGGACCCCGCCCTGCTCTAGCCCCTTGTGGGGGGCGGGATTTATCCCGCGCGGGGCTTGAGCCCCGCAACAAGCTCTACCCCTTGACATTCTACCCGAACCGCCCTATGATTCCCCTAGAATGTCTACTCGAAACCCGGAAAGCCGCGTCGAACTGCTGCAAGGCACGCTCGACGTGCTGATCCTGCGCACTCTGCTCCTTGGGCCGGCCCATGGCCACGCCATCGTCAAGGCCATCGAGCGCAATTCAGAAGAAGTGCTGCAGGTCGAGCAAGGTTCCCTCTATCCGGCTTTGCACCGCCTGATCAAGAGAGGGTGGATTTCCGCGGAGGAAGGGAATTCGGAGAACAACCGCCGGGCCAAGTATTACCGGCTTACCGCGCGGGGCCGCCGGCAGCTCCACGTGGAAACCGCCAAATGGGAGAAGCTGGCGCGCGCCATCGGGCGCATCTTGAGACCGGGAGGCGAGGAGGCCCAGCCATGAGACTATCACGCAAGATCGGTCGCATGTTGGACAGTCTGGAGGACGACATTCGCGACCATCTCGAGCGCGAGACGCGCGACAACATCGCACGCGGTATGCCGCCCGGCGAGGCGCGCCACGCGGCGCTCCGCAAATTTGGCAACGTCACCCGCGCGATGGAAGACACGCGGGAGGTCTGGAGCCGGGTCTGGCTCGCACAACTGCTGCAGGATATGCGCTACGGGCTCCGCATACTGTTCCGCAATCCGGGGTTCGCGGCGGTGGCGATCCTGACGTTGGCATTCGGCATCGGCATGAATACCGCCGTCTTCAGCGTGGTGCACGCGGTGCTGCTGCGTCCTTTGGCGTGTCCGCATCCGGAGCGCCTGGTCTGGATCGGCGACTACGATCCGAATATCAAGACCTCCGCGGTGGACGGGCCGGACTTTTGCTACTGGCGCGAACATGCGCAGTCCTACACGGGCATGGCCGCCTACGGTCCGCAGCAAGCCGCGATGGTCACCCCGAAGGATGCGCGGCAGGTGAGCGGAGTGGCCATTGCCGGCGATTTCTGGGCGCTGACGGGCGCACGGCCGGCCCTCGGCCGGCTGTTCGGCCCGCAAGAGCGGGACGCCGTGGTGCTCGCCTGGGACCTGTTCGAGCAGGGGTTCGCAGCCGACCCGCTGGTCGTCGGAAGATCCGTAACCGTGGACGGCCGTTCGGTCACCATCGCGGGCGTGCTGCCGAAGGATTTCCGCTTCCAATTTCCGATGTGGTGGCAGTCTCTGGAACCCCGGCCCGTGGATGCCTACCTTCCACTGCCCGCCAAAGACATCGCCATGGGCCGCACCGTCAACGTGGTGGCGTCGCTCAAGCCAGGCATCCTGGCCGCGCGCGCCACCGCCGAGCTCGATGTGTTGGAAAAACGCGCGCAAGAGGCCAGCCCGCATTATCGCGGGCCGGCCACCGGGCCGCGCATCCAGCCGCTGCCGGACTATTTGACTGGCGCCGCACGTCCGGCCTTGTTCGTATTGCTGGCGGCCGGCGCTTTCGTCCTGCTCATCGCCGTGCTGAACATCGCGAGCGTTCTGCTGGCGCGCGCGACGGTCCGGCAGCGGGAGATCGCCATCCGTGCGGCGGTGGGCGCGGGACGCGCGCGCGTCGTCCGGCAATTGCTGATGGAAAGCATAGTGCTGGCTGTTATTGGCGGCGCCGCCGGCCTGGCGCTGGCGCGCGGGGCCCTGGCCATGCTGATACACCTTTCGCCGAACGCGGTTCCACGGCTGTGGGAAACCGGCATAAATGGCTCGGTGCTCGCGTTCACGCTGGCCGTTTCGATCGGCGCCGGCATGCTGTTCGGGTTCGTTCCCGCGCTGGCGTTGTGGCGCACCAGTCTGTCCGGCGCCCTGAAGGACGGTGCACGCACCTCGCCGGGCGCGGCCGGACTGCGCCTGCGCGGATTACTGGTGTCCGGAGAGCTGGCTTTGGCGACCGTGCTGCTCATCGGCGCAGGCCTGATGTTGAAAAGCTTTTGGCGCATGTACGCACACCCGCCCGGGTTTGCGCCGGAGAATATCCTGACGATGAAGATCCGGTTGACGGGAGATCGGTACAGCGAGAAACCCGCACAGGAGGCATACGTGCGCGAGTTGCTGCGGCGCGTCGCATCGGCTCCCGGAGTCGACGCCGCGGGAGTGTCGAATTGGTTCTTGTGGGATGGCGTGCCGTTCCCCAGCGATACCTCGCCCAACCAGTCGCACGTGATTCGCCTGAACGCCGCGTCGACCGGCTACTTGCAGGCGCTCGGCATACGTTTGTTGCGAGGGCGCTGGCTCGGCGATGCGGAGTCCGGGGCCGTGCTCCTGAACCGGAGCATGGCGCGGCAGGCATTCGGCGCGGTGGACCCGCTCGGCCGCCGGATTTCCACCCCCGCGCCGGCCACCGTGGTAGGGATCGTCGCCGACTTGAAATACTCGCACCTCGATGCCGATCCGCCAGCGGAGATCTACTTGCCCTACCAGCAGGCTCCGTTTTTCGGCGGCGCCAGCGTGGCCGTCCGGACGTCCGGCGATGCGGCGGCCATGGGGCCTGCCATGCGTAAGTTGATCTCGGGCATCGATCCCACCCAGCCGGTCTACAACGTGAAGACCCTGGCCCAGGCGCTCTCCGACGCGATCGCGCCACGGCGCTTCAACCTCTTTCTGCTGGGGACTTTCGCGGCTGTGGCGCTGCTGCTCGCGCTGGTAGGCATTTATGGTGTGATCGCGTATTCGGTGGCCGCGCGAACGCGCGAGATCGGCGTACGCATGGCGCTGGGCGCGCAGCGTCGCGCAGTGGTGCGGATGGTGGTCCGGGAAGGCATGGCGATGGCCTTGGCCGGCTTGGCCGCCGGGCTGGCTGGCGCATGGGGTCTCACACACCTCATAGCCAGCCTGCTTTACGAGGTCAAAGCCGGAGATCCGCCGACCTTCGCGGCAGCGGCCGGCGCGCTGGTCGCCACGGCCATGCTGGCTTGCTGGGTTCCTGCGCGCAGCGCGGCGCGCGTGGACCCGATGGTGGCTTTGCGCTATGAGTAAACTCAGTTCGCTTCGATCGTGATGAAATAGGGCATGCTCAGATCGCCATCGAGCGAGACCGTCAGAGGCACGTCTTGGCCTGTGACCGACGCAGTCAGCACGAACTCGATCGCCAGGTTGTTCGAGCCGTCCTGCGCCTGTTGCATGGTGAATCCCGGGATGCTCACGCCGCCTTCGGCGACTCCCATGCGGCTGGGGGCCGCGAGCACCGCCGTAACCACCGCGTTGGGCAAGCCAGTCACAATCATCGTCACGGTTTCGCCAGGCGCCGCGCTATCCAATGCAACTCCCGCGGCCGACACCACGCTCGCAATATTCGGCGGCGGCGGATCGATCTGCAGCTCTATGGCGTAGGCTTGTGTTTCGCCATTGTTGAAATCCAACTTCATCAGGCCGGGGGACATCGACCCCGGGATCACAAAGTCGATCTGCGCCGGCCCAGCGTACAGGATCGGGACGGCCGCACCCGCCAGGTACACGGTTGGCGTGCCCGTCGCGGCTTGCAGATTCTGCCCGTACATGGAGGCGATGGTGCCGGGGTACAGGCTGTTCTGCACCGGAGATTGGTTGAGAATCGGCAGAGCGATCACGGGAAGGTTCGGATTGGCCGCCGTCACCTGGAATCCCTGCGGCGGCTGGTAGACCTGGAATCCGGAGATGACACTCTCCACCGTTTCTTGCTGCAGCGCGGATGGAGACACCGTCACGTTCGCGATGGCCTGGTTCGCGCCGATCACCCACAGGCGCCGTACCGCGACATCGCCCGAACCGAAGCCGACGGTGGTTAGCCCCGGCACGAATTGCATGCTGGAGGTGTCGATCTCCACCCTGGCCGATACTCCCTGCGGCAGTTGATTCATCGAGACGCTGGCGGCCGGCGGATCGCTCTGCGCGTAAGAGTAAGTGAAGACCGCCGGCGTTTGCGACTGCAGGAACGTGGAGTTCTGGCCGTCGGGGTTATATACCGTTATTGTTGCGGTCTGGCCACTGGCCCCCGGCGGCGGCGTAACCGAAACAGTGCCGGACTGGCCGGTAGCATCGGACGGATCGACTGCGTAAGTCACCGGGGCCTGACCAGGCAAGCTGTCGAAGAAGACCTGGCTGCTGGCACTCAAGCCGGTTCCACTGACGGTGACCGAGCCATCCGCATTCGCCGTTACGGCGGTTAGCGTGGGCGGCGCATTCTCCACTACCTGGATGGCCTGCGGCAGGACGAAGATGTCGTCCGGCAGCGTGAATAATAAATGCTCGGGGCCCAGGGCGGGTTCGGACGGATAGCTGAAGAACATGGCCAACAGAGTCACATCCACCGTAGCGCTGGCGTCCTGGTAGGCCTCCACAAGATAGTCCGGTACAGGCCCCGCCGGTCCGCCCAGCGCCACCACGCTTTGCACGTTTGTGGAACTGGTCCCGGAGGCGATGCCAGTGCCCTGCGCCACAAGCTGCGGAGCGGCATTCCCGTTCGGAGCCGTGGGATTCGGATTATTCGCATTCAAGTAGGCCGGCTGCAGATAGCCCGCCTGGGCTCCGGGGTAGTCATAAGCGGGGTACCAATAGGAAGTCACATCGTAGACTTCAACTGCCGATCGCGGCTGCACGGAAAAGTTTTTATTTACGGCGCTGGCGCCCGGCGCAATCGGGATAGGTACGAACTGGCTCGGGTCCCAAGTGCCACTGCCGCCATTGTAGAAAGTGCTGACAAACGGTCCGCTGGCCGCGACTTGAGTGATGCCGTCCGGCGCCAGCGGCAGCGTAATATTAGCCGTCGGCGGCAGTGGATGCACATACAGAAAGTAGTTTCCCGGCGGCAGACCGTCAATTTCGTATGTGCCATCCGGATTCGTCAGGTTGCTGACCGCCGCGCCGTTGGGCAGAATGGCCACTACCGAAGCCAGATGTACGCCCTGTCCATTCGAGGTCACCTGGCCGCTGATGGAGCCGTATCCGGCCGGAAACCCGCCCGCGGGATACAGCAGCGAGATGCCGGCGATATCGTCCGCAAAGAGCGGCCACGCGCGGTTGGTGGCGCGCGATACCGCGGTGGACATGGTCGCCGAAGTGAAGGTATGCTGCAGCCCCAGCGCATGCCCGATCTCATGCACCAGCACAGTGAAAAAGAGCTCCGAATAACTAGGCCCCGTATAGCCGTCCGCGCTGGCCGCGCCAGCCGGCTGCGTCAGGTTGCCGTTCAGGTAAATGTTCGATACCTGGATGGGCACGAACGTGGCTCCGGCCGGCACGTTCATGGGAACCGTGTGACTGGTAAGGGCCAGCACGCCCGGCGGCAGGTTATCGACGAAAGCGATCTCGCCGGCCGGTGTGCTTTGGTTTGTGTTCGCGACTTGCAGGCCGCCAAAGGCTACCCGCAGACTCGAACTGGCCACCGCGTTCCAGGCCTGGGTGGCATTGCGGATCTGCTCCACGACGGAAGGAAAACTGTCGTTCGGCGTATAGCTGGTCGGTGCGGCCGTAGAGACGAAAAACGTGACGGTATTGTCGGGCAGCGCGGTAACGTCGAACTTTTCAAAGATGAAAGAATAGGGCGAAGACGAATTCAGGTAGTGGACATAGTGGTAGTAAGCCGCCGACGGAGTGACGGCGGCGGCCAAGATGCCGGCCAGCAGCGGAAGCGTCTTCAGCCGCGTCATGATCAGTTCCCTCCGGCCTTTATCGACGAAATCAGTTGCGGCAGCGGCATGGAGATCGGCTGGCTGTTGACTACCTTCCCGGTACCAGGCGCCAGTACGGTTTCGGTGGTGGGCATTTGCACGGCTGTGAGATCGCCCGGCGCACCCAGCAAGTTGAATACGCCTTGCGTAAGGCCCAAGGTGTAGGTCGCGCCCTGACGCGCGGCCCACAGGAACAGGACGTACTGCTGGCCCGCCATCAACTGCGGCACGCCGGCGAACGTTTGCCGCACGCCGTTGGCCGTGCCGCCCGGGACCATCACGTCGATAGTGCCCTGGGGGGCGCCTTTCCATTGCGCCAGCACCGTGACTTTATAGTGCGTATAGATGGCGGTCCCGCTGTAGGAGGCGGAAGATCCAGTCACCTGCGCCTGCACAATGGTGGTGGATTTGGAGATCAGGTCGTTGAGGCTGAGCAACTCCAAGGTGGCTCCCCAGCCGGGCGCAAGCCAGACTGCCAAGCACAGCGCAATGCGCACGGGTTTCAGCACGGCATACCTGAGAGCAATTCCCATACCCAACTCAAGGCATTGATAATAAATTACTTAATATTCCACTACGCAGGCCGCCTGTGTTGCTTGGACACGCCGTGGTGGCGCTGTGTCTCAGTGCCGCTACGATTTTCTGACGATCAGCAACGGTATCCGCAGTTCGTGGCGCACTGGATTAATTGTATTGCCGAAAATCAGATCTTTCAAGCGCCGATGGCCATGCGCGCCCATAATAATGAGGTCGGGCTGGATTTCCAAGGCATAATGCACGATCTGGCTGCCGGGCCGCGGCGCATGCACAATGGCGGTTTCAACATCGATGCCATCGGCGCGCAGAGATTCGGCGATACGCTCCAGGTATTGCTCGCCGGCCTCGACTTCGGCGGTGGACGACAACGGTCCATAGACCCGGCTGGTAACGCCCTCTTCCACGTGCAGCAGGTAGAGTTTGGCGCCGTGCATTTTGGCCATCGCGGCGGCGTGGCTGAGGGCCTTTTGGTCAAGCTCGGTATGGTCCAGGGGGACCAGAATCCTGTGGTACTCGAGGGCGGCAGGCGGCGCCGCGCCGGGTTCGGGAATGCTCAGCGGCGCGCGCCCGAATCCATGCCGCACCCAATGCGCGATGAGCGGTTCGAACGAGATCCAAACCAGCAGACAGGCAATCCCGGTTCCAACCACGGCCAGTGGGAACCACACGATGGGGCGGCTGGCAGCCGAGCCCAGCAACTGGCCCAAGCCGTCCACCAGCAGCCAGATGTTGAGGGCCAGAATCAGCACCGCGCAGGCCCACGAGAGCAACTGCACCCAAAGTTTGTTGGCGAATGCGCCCATGCGCCGCCGGTCGCTGGTGAAATGAATCAGAGGGATGACCGCGAAGGGCAACTGCATACTCAGAATCACCTGGCTGAGAATCAGCAGTTGATAGGTGCCCTTGTCGCCCGAGACATAGATCACGATGGCTGCGGGGATGATGGCGATGGTGCGCGTAATGAGCCGGCGCAGCCACGGGCGCATGCGGATGTTCAGGAAGCCTTCCATCACGATCTGGCCGGCAAGCGTGCCGGTCAGCGTGGAGGATTGCCCGGAACACAGCAGCGCCACCGCGAACAGGATTCCCGCGAACGCCGTGCCCAGTAGCGGGACCAGCAGCAGATGCGCCTGCTGAATTTCGGTGACCACAATGCCGTGCCGGAAGAAGACCGCCGCGGAAAGGATCAGGATGGCCAGATTCACCAGCAGGGCGGCATTTAGCGCCACCACCGAATCCACCAGATTGTAGCGGCAGGCGCGCCGCTTGCCGGCCTCGGTGTGGCCGATTTGGCGGGTCTGCACCAGCGCCGAATGCAGATAGAGATTGTGCGGCATCACCGTGGCGCCCAGCATGCCGATGGCGATGTACAGCGTCTTGCCGTTGATGCGCGGAATCGCGCCCAGCAGCACTTGCGACGCGATCGGCTTGGCCAGCACGATCTCGATGCAAAAGCAGGCCGCCATCACCGCGATGAGCGCCAGAATAAACGCTTCGATATAACGGATGCCCAGTCCCTGGAACCACAGCAGCAGGAGCGTATCCGCGGCCGTGAGCAGGACGCCGATCAGCAGCGGAATGTGGAACAGCAGGTTCAATGCGATGGCCGCGCCCAGCACCTCCGCCAGATCGCAGGCGGCGATGGCGATTTCGCACAGCACCCAGAGGGATACTGTGACGGGGCGCGGGTAGGTCTCGCGGCAGGCCTGCGCAAGATCGCGGCCGGAGACGATGCCGAGCCGCGCGCTAAGGGTTTGCAGCAAGATGGCCATGAAGTTGGACATCACCAGCACCCAGATGAGCGCGTAGCCGAAACGCGCGCCGCCTTCCAGGTCGGTAGCCCAGTTGCCGGGGTCCATGTAGCCCACGCTGACCAGGTAAGCCGGGCCCGCGAAGGCGAACATGCGCCGCCATACGGGCATGCCGGCGGTGTCGACGGTGGAATGCACGTCGGCGAGGGAGCGGGCCGGGTTGGCGGCGGTAATCACGGTGTCAGATTCTAACTTAACTACGGTTAACACATCTGGGGTGGGCGTGTCAAACTAGCCCGCCGTCCATCGTCACCGGAACGCTTTCCACAGCAGAAATAGCGCGCCCGCGGCGAAACCGGCAGCCGCCTGATATTCGCGGTTCTTCAGATAGAGCGCCCGCCGGAACGTGCGCGGCTCGCCGCCTGAAACCGGCGTCATGCGAGGGAGCAGTGCGGGCACGCGCGCGGCATAAGCGGCGTATTCCGGAAAGAGGCCGCGCAAGTGCTGCTGCTCAAGCTGAATCACGGGCAAGTAGATGCATAGAAACACCAGCGCGAACAGCGCGCCCAGGCCCGCGCTGCGCGAGGCGATCGCCAGGCCCGCCGCCACCAGCAGGGTTCCCAGATAGAGCGGATTGCGCGTATACGCGTAGGGTCCGCTGGAGGCTAGCGTCCGGTTCTTGGCCAGATGGCCGGCGGCCCACGCGCGCAGCGCCAGCCCGCTGAGGGAAACCGCCAATCCGTAGGCCAGCGACCGCCCATCCGGATGCGAAAACCAGGCAAACGCGGCCACCAGCAGGAAGCCGGACGGAACACGCAGGCGGGCGACGAAATCCGCGTAGGGCTTGGGAAAAAGGAGTCTCAAGCCAGACAATCCGCCGGCTGCGCTGGCCGCGCGAGCCGCGGCTGAAGCGCGTCGAATACCGCTTCGGGAGTGACCGCGCGCATGCTCGGATCGATTTCGTTCCGCCGCTTGTACGAGGTAACGGCATGGGGGCTGCGCAGCACGGTAAAGCTGCCGCCGTAGGGGCCGGTCTGCGCCGGATCAGTGGGGCCAAAGATCGCCACTCCGGGCTTGCCGAGCGCGGCGGCCACGTGCAGAGGTCCGCTATCCACGCCGACCACGGCGGCGGCGCGGCGGGTGGCATCGATCAAGCCCTCGATTGACGACAAATGCAGCACGGCGCCGGTCACACCTGCCAATGCTTCCCGCTCGCCCGGGGGACCGTTCAGGACCAGCGGGACGCCCGCCTCGCGGCGCAGGCGCTCCGCCAACCGGGCAAAGTATTCGAGCGGCCACTGTTTGGCACGCCAGCCACTCAGCGGACTGGCCAGGACGAACGCGCCCGGCAATTCCCCTTCCGCACGGCCCGGCGGCAAGGGGAACGAATGCAGGGCCGTCGACGCGCCCGCCGCCCCTGCCAGTTCCAGATTCCGATCCACCCGGTGGACCGCGCGCGCCAGTACGCGATCGGAATAGAACAGAGCCGCCAGGGGTTCCCGCGCCAGCGATCGATCGAAGCCGTAAATCCGCCGGGTGCGCGCCGCGCAGGCCAGCAGCGCGGACTTGATCAGGCCCTGAAAATCGACCACGAAGTCAAAACGCTCTTCGCGCAACTCGCGCCAGGCACGCGCCAGACCCGCGCGCGTGCGGCGATC
The DNA here is from genome assembly GCA_050008575.1 of Bryobacteraceae bacterium. Taxonomy (GTDB): domain Bacteria; phylum Acidobacteriota; class Terriglobia; order Bryobacterales; family Bryobacteraceae; genus Bog-159. Next base: position 35,567 of record JBEKMJ010000025.1, on the reverse strand, counting down.
CACAAGCACCAAGCGATCCACGAACGGATTCGCTTCGAGCAGCGGCGCCCAGCGCGATTCCACCGCCCACGTCACCCGCCATCCGGGGAAGCTGTGCTTGAGCGAAGCCGCGGCCGGCAACGCGTGGACGATGTCGCCCATGGCGCCCAGCCGCACCACCAATATTCGGCCTAGATGCACGGTTCTTTCCAAGTCAAAACGTAGTCTAGCAACACGCACAAGCTAATCACAGGCTGAAGCCCGTGCTACCAGGTCGAGCGCCGCCTCGGCCACGCGCTCGGCGGTCACGCGCATCATGCACCGGTGATCGATGGGGCAAGTGCGCAGCAGGCATGGGCTGCACTCCACCTGTTCGCGTATCACGCGCGCCCAGGCGCCCGTGGGACCCGTGGTGGTATCGTCGGTGGCGCCGAAGACGGTCACCGTGGGCACACCCAGCGCGGAGGCGATGTGCATGGCCCCGGAGTCGTTGGTCAGAAACAAGCGGCAGGCGGCGGCCAAGTCGATGAAGTGCCGCAGCGTGGTCTCGCCGGCAAAATTGCGCACCGGGATGCCAGCGACGCGGATGGCCCCGGCCAGCGACTCGCATAGTGGGTGCTCCGCCGGCGCGCCGAACAGCGCCACCGAAGCAGCCTGCGCCCGCGCCACGCGCACCGCCGTTTCCGCGAAGCGCTCCGGCAGCCAGCGCTTAGCATCGCCATAGGCCGCGCCGGGGCTGACTCCTACCACCGGCGGCGTCACACCCGCTTCGCGCAAAGCCTCCAGACCGGCCGCGCGCGCCGCCTCGCAACCAAACAGGCTTATTTCCGCGCAGGGCGGGTATTCGTGGATAACCCCGGCGCGGCGCAACAGTTCCAGATAGTAGAAGCGCTGGTGGCGCGGGATCTCGCCCGGCTCGGGCGGCGGAATCGCTTGCGTGAGCAGCCCGCCGCGGGCGTCGCGCCGGTAACCGATGCGGCGCGGGATGCGGGCCATCCAGGCCACCAGCGCGGCGTCGAAGGAATTGGGCAGCAGGATCGCGCAATCGAAATTCTCGCGGCGCAGCTCGGTGGCGGCGCGGCGGCGGCCGTGGGGACACAACATTACGGCGTCGATTGCCCGTTCGCGCAAGTATAGATCGGCCACCGCGGCGCGCGCCAACACAGTTAGATGCGCACCTGGAAAGGTCTGGCGCACCGCATGAATGGCGGGCAGCGACATCACGGCGTCGCCCACCCAGTTGGTGGCGCGGATCAGGATTTTGGTTTGATTGCGCGGCAGGAGATCATTTTAGCAAGAGCCGGACTGAAGTCCCGCGCCGGCTTAAGCCCGCCCTCCAATTCCGTAGCAAGATCCGGATGGAAGGATAGTGTGGCCCGCGCTATGCTTGCGGGGTGGACGAAATCGAAGAATCGTTGTGGCGGCAAGGGTATGCCAAGCTGCCGCCCCTGCTGACGGCGGCGGAATGCGCGGCACTGGTCACGCTCTATCCGCGGCGCGAATTGTTTCGCAGCCGCATCGAGATGGCGCGCTACCGCTTCGGCGTGGGCGATTATCAATACTTCGATTACCCTTTGCCGGAGATCGTGAGGGAGTTGCGTGAGCGGACGTATGCGCCGCTGGCCGGCATTGCCAATCGCTGGATGGAGGCGTTAGGCGACGCCACCCGATTCCCGGCCACGCTGCCCGACTTCACCGCGCGGTGCCAGGCCGCCGGGCAGCATAAAGCCACGCCGCTGCTGCTGCATTATGAGGCGGCCGGATACAACTGCCTGCATCAAGATCTGTACGGCGATCTGGCGTTCCCTCTACAGCTAGTCTGCTTCCTGAGCGAGCCTGACGCCGATTACACCGGCGGCGATTTCCTGCTGGTGGAGCAACGCCCGCGCGCGCAATCGATCGGCCGCGCCATTCGCGCGCGGCGCGGCGAGGCGGTGGTGTTTACTACGCGCTACCGGCCGGTGAAAGGCGCGCGCGGCTTCTATCGCGCCAATATCAAGCATGGAGTGAGCCCACTGCTCTCGGGCACACGCTACACGCTGGGCATCATTTACCACGACGCGCGCTAGAATGCGGTAAAGCGCATCGTCATCATGGCGGCAAACCCCATGCAATACATTTTCCCGGGCGCGATTGCCGCCCAGGCGATCTACGCGGCGGCCAAGCTGCGCATACCCGACCTGCTGGCTTCCGGCCCGAAGACGAGCGCGGAGCTCGCCGCGGATTGCGGGGCACATGCACCGGCGCTCGATCGCCTTTTGCGGGCGCTGGCCACACTCGACATGTTCGCGCCCACACGCGACGGCCGTTTCCGCAACACGCCGCTCACGGAGATGCTGCGCGGCGATCATCCCCAGTCGCAGCGCGAGGGCGCCATGTTTCTGCCCGCTCCATTTCTTTGGCGCCCGATCGGGGAGCTCTACGAAGCCGTGCGCAGCGGCGAACCCGCCTTCCCGCGAGTCTTCGGTCAGCACTTTTTTGAATACCTCGCCGGCCATCCAGACGATGCCGCGGTCTTCAACGCCGCCATGACCCAGGGCATCGCCTGGACCACACCCGCCCTGCTGGCAGCTTACGACTTTTCGCGCTTCGAGCGGCTGATGGATGTGGGAGGCGGCCAGGGCGCTCTGCTGCGCGACATCCTGGCAGTCACGCCGGATCTGCGCGGCGTGCTTTTCGATCTGCCCGCCGTGGTGGCCGGCGCCGCGGAGATTTTGACGGGCGAGATCGCGGCGCGCTGTCAAATTGTGGGCGGCGATTTCTTCGATTCCGTGCCCGCGGGCGCCGACGCCTACCTGCTGAAGGGCGTCATTCACGATTGGGCGGACGAGGATGCCGTTAGAATCCTGCGCAGCGTGCGGCGGGCGATGCCTGCGGACGGCACCCTCCTGGTCGTCGATACGATCGACTCCGGCACGCGCCCGGCCGGCCTTGGCGATTTGCTGATGCTGGTGATCGGGGGACGCGACCGGAGTGAGGCGGAATTCCGTGCGGTCCTCGAAGCTGGCGGTTTCGCGATTACGCGCATCGTCCCGACGGAGGCGTCTTCGGTGATCGAGTGCCGGCCGGTTTAGCCCGTGGGCAAGCCAAGGTGCGCTGCGCGCGGGGCGGCCTGCGAGGCCGCCCCAGGCTGCGAGCCTGCCCCACGGAATCTTTACTTTGCCCGCAAGGAACGGATAGCTTCCCCGCCCCACAGCGCGTAGTCTCGAACTATGGCTACCATAATGAATAGCAGCTTGGCGATGGCCCCCAAAGACGAACAATCCTACTGGGAAGCGAATTTCTGGGAGGCGCTGGAAAACCGCGACACGCATATGGACGGCGTTTTCTTGTACGCCGTGATCACCACGGGCGTTTATTGCCGCCCGTCGTGCCCGTCGCGGCGGCCGCGGCGCGAGAACGTGATCTTCTTCCAACGGCGGGATGCCGCCGAGCGCGCCGGTTTCCGCGCCTGCTTGCGGTGCAAGCCCAATCGCGAGCGCACGCGCGACGCCCACGCGGAGTTAGTCGAAAAGATTTGCCGCTACCTCGAGCGGCATTTGGACGAAGCGGTCACTCTCAATGAACTCAGCCGCCAGTTAAATCTGAGTCCGTTCCATCTGCAGCGAACGTTCAAAGCGGCCGCAGGCATCACGCCGCGCGCTTACGCCGATTTTTGCCGCCTGGAATCCTTCAAAGGCGGATTGCGCGAGGGCCGCTCGGTAACCACGGCTCTCTACGACGCCGGTTACGGGTCCAGCAGCCGGCTTTACGAACGCGCGGCCTCGCAACTCGGCATGACTCCTGGCGTATACCAGCGCGGCGGCGCGGGCCTGGACATTCGTTACGACACCCTGGATACGCCGGCCGGGATGCTGCTGGTGGGCGCGACCGGCAAGGGCGTATGCGCCATCCAGTTCGGTGAATCGGCGAAGAAGCTGGAGGAATCCGTGCGCGCGGAATTCCCCGCCGCCGATTTGCACCGCGATGCGGCGTTTCTCAGTCCGTGGGCCGGCCAGTTGCGCGCGCACCTCGGCGGGCGGTTGCACAAGCTGGACGTGCCGCTCGATATACAAGCGACCGCGTTTCAGCGGCGCGTCTGGGAGTATCTGCAAACGATCCCTTACGGCCGCACGCAGTCGTATGGCGAGATCGCCAAGGCTATCCGGCAACCGCGGGCCGCGCGGGCGGTGGCGCGCGCGTGTGCGTCGAACCCGGTGGCCGTGGTGATTCCATGTCATCGCGTGGTGCGCGGCGATGGCGAGACCGGCGGGTATCGCTGGGGCGCGGAGCGCAAGCGCAAGTTGCTGCGGATGGAAAGTGGAGGACCGGCTTGAGCCCGCGCGGAGCTTTGGCCCGGCCAGTCCGACCAGCCCCCACACCATGCCGAGCCCGCCAGCGGCGCATCCGATCGGCAGAAAAGCGCAATGCGGCGCCTTGATGCCCGCCGCTAGTAGAACACCGTACCGACGCTCAAGAACAAAACGACCGCGTGCTCGGCCTGGGTGCCTGGGATGCCGGTGCGCGCGATCGACCAAGCGAGCACGGTGGCGAGCCATGCGGCAATTTCCAGCCATGTGGGCCGCTTGGGGCTCCTCCGCTCCACTACGCGGCAATCCCGCCCGATGAGGCGGCGCCATAGCCACTGCACCCGATAACCCGGTCATGACGCGATCTCCGTCAAGGCGGGATGCCGGCCGCAATGCCGGCGACTCGGGAATTGCGAAAAGACAAAAAAACGCCCGCGACCCGTTTTCAAAACGCGGTACGAAAAAACGCGCTGGCGCGCGTCGGCGGCATGCGAGGCCGCCGCAGGCCGCGAGCCCGCCCACAGCGCGGGACTGCGAGACAGGATCGAGTGGCTAATCGCGAAAAGCATCACAGACGAACACCCCGCCGATTCCCGCTTTCTTGCTAAACTAATGGCCTTGATGACACCGAAGATGACACCGCACGCGGAACTGCGCCAAGCTCTCTACCGGGCACGTGCGCAAACCGACAGCCTCTTCGATCTGGTCGATCCGGCGGCGCTGTACGAGCGCCCCATTCCGGAACGGCATCGCATCGTATTCTACCTCGGCCATCTGGAGGCGTTCGATTGGAACCTGCTGGGGCGCGCGCTGGATATGCCTGCATTTCATGCCGGGTTCGACCGGTTGTTTTCGTTTGGCATCGATCCGGATTCGACCGATCTGCCCACGGACCAGCCCGCGGATTGGCCGGCCGCCGAAGAGGTGCGGGGTTACAATGCGCGTGTGCGCCGCGATCTGGATGCGGGCCTGGCTCGGGCTTCCGGCGATGTCCCGGAGGAATTGCTGCACGTGGCCATCGAACATCGCCTGATGCACGCCGAAACCTTCGCCTACATGCTGCACCATCTGCCGTTCGATCGGAAAATACCGCCCGCGTTTTCCATGGCCCCGTCCGGTCCCGTGCCGGAAACCCGCATGGTGGAAATCGCCGCCGGCCCTGCCACGCTCGGCCGCGCACACGGCGACGGTTTCGGATGGGATAACGAGTTCGAGCGGCACCAGGTGGAAGTGCCGGGGTTCGCTCTGGCGCAGCACAAAGTCACCAACGGCGATTATCTGCGGTTCGTCAAGGCCGGCGCCGCCGCGCCGCATTTCTGGATCTGCAGGGAGGGTGAATGGCGCTACCGCGGCATGTTCGAGGATATTCCGCTGCCGCTCGATTGGCCCGTCTACGTCTCCTACGATCAGGCGCAGGCGTATGCCCGATGGAAGGGGCAAGCCTTGCTTACCGAAGCGCAATTCCATCGCGCGGCTTACGCTGGCGGCCCTCACGACATCTCCGGCTTGGATAGCGAGAACGTGGATTTTCGGGGCTGGGATCCGGAGCCAGTCACGGCTTCGCCGCCGAATCGTTTGGGCGTGTCGCAACTGGTCGGTAACGGTTGGGAATGGACTGCCACGACCTTTGAGCCGTTTCCCGGCTTCGCGCCCTTCTCCTTTTATCCCGGTTACTCGGCCAATTTCTTCGACGGCCAGCACTATGTGTTGAAAGGCGGCTCACCGCGCACCGCGCGATGCCTGCTGCGGCCGAGCTTCCGCAACTGGTTCCGTCCGGGCTATCCCTACATCTACGCGACTTTCAGATTGGTTGAAAATTGAGCATGTTTGCGAACGAAGTGCGTGAAGGCTTGAGCCAGGCGGGGCAGAAACAACTGCCCTGCGCGTATTTCTACGACGATGCGGGCACGGCCCTGTTTGAAGCCATCACGGCGCTGCCGGAGTACGGCCTGACGCGCGCCGATGCGCGGCTGATCGAGCGGTTGGCCCCGGCCTTGCCCGGCTGCTTTCACGCGCCGGTGGCCGTCGCGGAACTGGGCAGCGGCAGCGGCGCGAAGACGCGGCGCATTCTGAAATCGCTGGCGCATGGCGGGGCGGTGACCTACTATCCTATCGATCTCTCGGCCTCCGCGCTGGCGCGCTGCGCGCGGGAGATGGCCGCGTTTGCCGAGGTCCACCCCATCGCGGAATCTTATTTGAATGGCCTGCGCCAGGCGGTTTGCGCGAGAGCCACCGGTCAGCCGCTGCTGGTGCTGTTTCTGGGCAGCACGATCGGGAATTTCGAGCGCGCCGCCGCGGCGGAATTCCTGCGGGAAGTGCGCGCCTGCCTGATGCCGGGCGACGCTTTGCTGCTGGGCGCGGACCTGGTGAAGCCGGTGGCGCGCATGCTGCTGGCCTATGACGATCCCGCCGGCGTCACCGCCGCATTCAACCGGAACCTGCTGGCGCGCATCAACCGCGAATTGAACGCGGACTTCGCGCTCCGCAGTTTCGCGCATGAGGCGCGCTGGGATACGCGCTACCAGCGCATCGAGATGCACCTGCGGTCGCTCAAGGCGCAAAGGGTTTCTATCCGCGGCGCCGGTTTCGAGTACGAGCTGCGCAAGGACGAAACCATTTGGACGGAGTCCTGCCATAAATTCCATGCCGGCGAAATCCGCGAGATGGGCGCGGCGGCGGGCTTCGAGTGTCAGGCGCAATGGCTCGACGACACCTGGCCGTTCGCCGAGACCCTGTTGACCGTGTGAGCGCCGTCGTCGAATTTCGCGAGGCTTCCTACCGCATCGGCGCGCGCGAGATCTTGCGGGGTTTGAGCCTGGCGGTGGAAGCGGGCGAGTCGCTGGTGCTGCTCGGCCGCAGCGGCTCCGGCAAAACCACCGCGCTGAAAATGGTAAACGGCCTGCTGTTTCCCAGCGCCGGCGAAGTGCTGGTGGATGGCACTCCAACCACCGCATGGGAGCCCGTGCGGCTGAAGCGCCGCATGGGCTACGTGATTCAAGAAATCGGGTTGTTTCCGCATTATACGGTCGCCGAAAACGTCGGCCTGGTGCCGCGGCTGGAAAAGTGGGACGAACCGCGCATCGCCGCCCGCGTGGATGCGCTGCTCCGGCAGGTGGGTCTCGACCCCGAGCAGTTCGCGGCGCGCTATCCGGCACAACTTTCCGGAGGCCAGCGGCAGCGCGTAGGCGTAGCGCGGGCGCTGGCGGCCGATCCGTCCGTGCTGTTGTTCGACGAGCCGTTCGGCGCGGTGGATCCGGTGACGCGCCTCGAATTGCAGAAGCAATTCCTGGCCCTGCGGCGAGAGTTGGGCAAGACTGCCATCTTCGTGACGCACGATGTACGGGAGGCGCTGATGCTGGCCACCCGCATCGCCCTGTTGCGCGATGGCGCCCTTGAATTGTTGGCGCCGCCGCGGCAGTTCCTGGACGCCCTGGGGGATGAGGCGCGGGCTTTCCTGGCGTGTCTGGATTGGAAAGTGGACGCGCCATGAATCGAGGAATGACCGCCGAGATTGCACAACTCACGCTGGAGCATCTGACCCTGGTGCTGGTGTCGATGGCGATCGCGATTGCCGTAGCCGTGCCCGCCGGCATTCTGATTACGCGGCGCGCCGCGTGGCGTCGATGGGTGCTGGGATTCGCCAGCGTGATGCAGACCATCCCCAGCCTGGCGCTGTTCGGATTTCTGATTCCAGTGCCGCTGATCGGCGGGATTGGCAAGCGCACCGCCATCGTCGCGCTGGTGCTTTATGCGCTGCTGCCGATATTGCGGAATACGATGGTGGGCATTCTGGGCGTGGACGCCGCCGTGCGCGAGTCCGCGGTGGCCATGGGGATGACGGTACGCCAGATCTTGTGGCGCGTGGAGATGCCACTGGCGGCGCGCACCATTCTGGCCGGCATCCGCGTGGCCACGGTGACCACCATCGGCACGGCGACGATTGCGGCGGCCATCGGCGGCGGAGGCTTGGGCGTCTTCATCTTCCGCGGCATCGGTTCGGTGGATAGCACGCAGATCCTGGCGGGCGCGGTGCCGGCGGCGTGCATCGCACTGGCGGCGGATGGAGCGCTGGGGTGGGTGGAGCGACGGTGGACCGCGGAGTAACCGTGCCAGCGGCGATTGACTGAGCGCGGTAAGGGCGAGATACTTTGTTTTAACGCATGAAGACGGGTTCCCTCGTCCTTCTATTACTCGCGGCGCTAACTCATCCGGTGGCGGGAGCGCCATCCGACCCGCTTGGGCCCGCCGCCGCGCAGGAGGCCGAAAGGGAGTTATTTGCGGCGCGATACGATCGAGCCGCCGATCTCTACGCGAAATTGCTACGCGACGATCCGGCTTGGGCGCCCGGTTATTACGGGGTGGTGCGCGCGCTGATCGGCGCTTACCGCGCGCACGAAGCTTACGCCGCCGCCGCCGAAGGCATCCGCAATGCGCCGGCGTCCGCCGAAGCCCAAGCCGCGGCTGGCCTGTCGGCTTATCGCCGCGGCGATTTGCCAAAGGCCGAGGAGTATTTCCGGAAGGCGCTGCGGACCGATCGGGGTTACGCGTATGCCTTGAGCGGCCTAGCATCCGTCGCATGCGCCGTTTCGAAATTCAAGACCTGCCAGGATCTCATGGCGCAGGCATACCACGCTTCGCCGGCCGATCCGCAGATCATCGCGGAGTGGGCGGATTCGTTGCATGGCGCCGAACATATCGCCGCGCTGGAACGTGCGCTGGCGATTTACGATCCGGCCAGCCGCGAGGCACGGCGGCTGCGCGTGCACATTGCGGTCGACAAAGCCGCGGGTGACCGCAAGCGGCGGCGGCTTGTCAGTCCTTATCAAAGCTATAGCATCGAGTTAGTGCCGATCGGCGTGGACCTGCGCCGGCCACGCGGAGTGGGCTTGCGCGTGCGGCTCAACGATACGCTCACGGTACGGCTGATTCTGGATACAGGCGCTTCCGGTATTTCGATTTCAGCCAAAGCCGCCGCAAAGAGCGGCCTGGAGTCGCTCAGCGACGAAAGCACCGAAGTCCACGGGATCGGCGACAGGAAGCCGCAGGAGTCCTTCGCGTATCTGGCCGCTGCCGTGTGCATAGGCGATCTGCGGCTGGCCGATTTCCCCGTCGAGGCTTTTAAGGCGGCGAAGAGCGACGAGTACGATGGTCTGATCGGCGCGGATGTCTTCGACCCATTTCAGGTCGGTATCGACTTTCAGAAAATGCGCTTGGAACTGACTCCGTGGCGCGATGGGCAGCCGCCCGCCGATGGAGCCGCGGACGCCTCCGACACGCTGCCCGCGGGCTACTGGCGCGTGTTTCGATTCTGCAATACCCTCGCCGTTCCGACCTCGATCAACCAAGGTCCGCAGCAACCGTTTGTGATCGATTCGGGGGCGTGGGGAAATTTGATCGATACCGGGATTGCGCAGGAGTCCACCATGGTCCGCCGCGATTACCGTTCGAGGTTAGGAGGCGTGCAGGGAGGTGTGGACCAGGTTTCGCGAGCCAACAAAGTATCGCTGGTATTCGCCGGCTTTCGCCAGGATAGCTCGGACGTGCTGGCCCTGAGTTTGGAAAGTCTCGGAGACCAGTTGGGCGCGGGCGTTGCCGGTATCCTGGGGATGCCCGTGTTGCGGCAGATGAAGATGACTATCGACTATCGCAATGGAGCGGTCAGCTTTCAGCGCTCAGCTTTCAGTCATTAGCTTTCAGCTCTCGGCTTTCAGCTTTCAACCATCGGCGGGTCCGGATCGGCTATGCGCTGCCCAAGTAGCCCAGCGCGATTCCACATTGGCCGAGATAATATGTGGTCCACACCAGATAGTCGCGCAGGGGCACAGGCTGCTTGAATTTGTGGATGGCGAGCAGCGAATCGGAGATCAGAAATAAGATGGCGCCCACCGCTACCCAGCGTTGCCGGAAGCGCGCCAGAATCGCCGTGCAGACCATGGCCGTGAGAGCGCAGATATAGAGGACCACGGGCACCGCCAATTCGCCGACGGAAGGCACGATCCACACCGATAGCGTGGCGCTGTAGACCAGAACGAGCAGCACGGCTGCCAGGTGCGCCGGGTCCTGGCGGATGCCGGCGGTGCGATTTCGCGCGAATAGCGAGACATATGTCAGATGCGCCAGCAGGAATGCGCCCAGGCCGAAGGCGAACAACCGCGGATCGAGATCCAGCAGGATATCGCCCGCGGTGGAGAATGCCAGAGCCAGGGCCAGCAATCCGGCGCCGCGCCGTGCGCCGCGCGAGCGGAACGCCAGCACCGCCAGTGCGCCCACCGCGCATCCTTTCACCAGGGCGCTCGCGGGGAACGGCTGCCATCGCGCCGTCAGCAAGTATGCGGCGCTGGCCGCGACCGAAACGCACACCAAAAGGCGCGAGCGCATAGGCTCGCAGTATAGCGCATTAACCATGTAGTTCACTCCAGGTTAAGGTACGATGGAGAGCGTTGCTTGTCCGCCAAAAGGCAACTAAAATCAATCCAGGTAAAGCCGGGATTGCATGGCCATTCTACTCTGGATTTTCGTGCCGGGATTCACGGCGGCCGGTGCGGCGCTGCTGATCTGCTTCATGATGCGCTGCCGCATGGATGAAGCCATCGCGCGTGAAAGGGGTGCGCTGGCGGAGCTGCAGAGCGCGCTGATCGTGCAAAGGCAAACGCTGGAAAGCGCCATCAGCGACGCCAAAGCCGAGGCAAAACGGGCGGCATTCGACGAATTCCTGAACGATTTCCGCGTGGAACAGCGCCAGTATGTGCGGAAAAGCAGACTGTTTTTCATGAGCAAGCAGACGCTGATCGTTCGGGAGCGAATCCTGTTCCGCAATCTTCCGCTTTCGAACTGGGTGGAGCACACCGTCACGCTGGAGGAAAACGTGGGCGGGGCGTACTCCGCGCAGGGCCTGACGATCGAAGCTATGCTGAGTTCTTGAAGCGGCTCATCATCCGCCCTGGCGCCATGGGCGATTTCATCGTCTCGATTCCGGCCATTGAGTGCCTGCGCTCCGGCGGCCTGCGGGACGGATATCTGGAAGTATGGGCTGCGCCGCGGAATGTGCCGCTGGCGGCGCGCATCGCGGACCGGGCCCGGTCGATCGCAGCGACCGGACTAGACCTGCTGGAGTTGACGGGGCCGGACGCGCGCCTGCTCGAAACGTTACGCGGATTCGATTCGATCGTTTCCTGGTATGGCGCGGGGCGGCCCGAATTTCGCGAAGCTGTCGCCGCGCTGGGTCTGCCGTTCCATTTTTTGGCGGCGCTGCCGCCGGCCACGTGCTGTTCGCGCGTCGCGCACGCGGCGGACTTCTATTTGGAACAGGCGCGCTCCATCGCCGGCATCGCGCCCTGCGCCAGCGACGCCATTCCGCGCCTCGCTTGCAGTGCCATCCGGGGTGGATTTGCGGCGATCCACCCATTTGCCGGCAGCCCCAGGAAGCGCTGGCCGATGGAACGCTTCCAGGAATTGGCGCGGCGGCTGGCCTGCAGTATGCAGGTGGAGTGGTGCGCCGGCCCGGAGGACGACCTGCCCGGCGCGCGGCGTTTCGAAGATCTGTACGAATTGGGCTGTTGGCTGGCCACCGCGCGCATTTACATCGGCAACGATTCCGGCCCAACACACCTGGCGGCGGCCGTGGGCACGCCGGTGGTGGCGCTGTTCGGGCCGTCGGATCCCGCCGTGTGGGCGCCGCGCGGACCGCACGTGGCCTTAGCCGCCGCGCCTGCGTTGGACGCGATCACGGTCGAACACGTCGCCGGCCTGGTGCGGAATACGCTCGGGGTGCTCAACCGTTTTGGGGAAACGGCTCCCTGACGGTCGCGGCTCGGTACCGTTCGCGCTAATTTCGCACGGCTTAACTGAGCCGCGACCGTCAGGGAGCGGTTTCTTTCAGCGAGAAATCCCCACAACCGTTAAGCACTCATACGCTAGAAAACATCCGCCCGTGACGTTGTCCGCGTGTTATCATCCGTCAAATGTTCTGCCACAAGTGCGGTACCCAAGTCAGTCCGGATGTTCAGTTCTGTCCTACGTGCGGGACGTCGCTCGCGCCCGGCGCGCCCAGTCTGGGCGGCACGCCAGCGGCTCCGTGGACGCCGCCGGCGACGGTGGCGGTCCACGCGGGGCGCTGGATCAGCGAAGGCTGGGCGTTGGTGAACGCGGATCTGGGCAACTATGTGCTCTTGGCCCTGGTATTCACGATTCTGAGCTCGGCGGTGCCGGTAATTCTGCAGGGGCCCATGATCGCCGGATTGCACATCTTCACCATGAAAAAGCTGATGGGGCGGCGCGCGGAATTCGCCGATCTTTTCCTGGGCTTCAACTACTTCGTGCCCACGCTGGTGGCGTCGATTGTGATCGCGCTCTTCGTGGCCTGCGGGACGGTATTGTGCATCATCCCCGGCCTGGTGGTGGCTGCCATGTACAAATTCACGTATCTGTTTATAGTGGACAAGCGCATGGATTTCTGGCCGGCCATGCAAGCCAGCCACGCGGTAGTGAAACGCGATTATGTGGGCTTCACACTATTTCTGGTGCTGATGGTGCTGGTGGATCTGCTCGGCGTGCTGTGCTGCATCGTGGGCGTCTTCGTGGCCATACCGGTGACGTTCGCCGCCATCACGGTGGCGTACAAGGAAATCGTGGGATTCGACCCGCGCACGGTAGACGCGTTGTGACGGCTTCGGCGGTGCGCCGCGCGGCGGCGGCGATGGCCTTGTTCGGCGCGCTGTGGTACTTCACCGTGCCAGCCTACCCGGCCGTGCGCCTCTGCGGATTCCACAGGCTCACCGGACGGCCCTGCCCGCTGTGCGGCCTCACCCGCGCGTTGTTCGCGCTGGCGAAAGGGCATTGGGCGGAAGCGGTACACTTCAACGCGCTCAGCCCGCTGGCGTTTGCGATGTTGTTCGCGCTGTTTTGGAATGGCGGAATGCGCGCATGGCTGTGGAAGGGCGGCGTGACCGCGTTTGCGGCGTATGGCGTGTGGCGGGTCCTTTAAGCGGCGCCGCCGCGAGTATGAGATAATGCCCCTGTGCACTCCACCAGTGCCGCGTATTTCCTCTTCATAATCATCGTCTTACTTGCATATTGGCTGGCGTCGGGCTGGCGGCTTGCCCGCTTGACCGTGCTCCTGGCGGCCAACTATTTTTTCTGTGCAAGATATGGACTATTCTATCTCGCACTTATTCCGTGCTGTTCGACCCTTGACTATCTCGCCGGCATGGGGATGCAGGCGTCCGAAAGCTCATTGGTTCGGCGGCTGTTTCTCGGGCTAAGTCTGGCCGCCAACCTGGGCCTGTTGATCTTTTCCCGCCACATGACCTTGTTTCTGCAGCCGTCCGTTTGGGATTGGGTCTTCCCGCTGAGCCTCTCGTTCTATGCGTTTCAGTCTCTCACCTACACGATCGACATCTACCGCAAAGACACTCCGGCAGCCTCCACTTACCTGGGCTATATGGCGGCGGCTTCCTTCTTCCCCACAATACAGGCCGGGCCGATTACCCGTCCCGCCGAGATACTCAAACAGCTCACCCGGAAATTCGACTTAGTCCCAGCCGATGGATCGCGCGCCTTGTTTCTGATCGTGTTCGGGCTCCTGAAAAAGCTGCTCATCGCCGACTATCTGGCGGGCAATTTGGTGAACCGGGTTTTCGACACGCCCAACTTATACAGCGGCATGGAGAATCTGGCCGCCGTCTATGTATACTCACTGGCGCTTTACTACGATTTCTCGGGCTACACCGATATCGCGCGCGGCTGCGGCTTGCTGTTGGGCGTGCGGCTGCCCATCAATTTCGACCGTCCCTACACATCCGTGAATATGGCGGATTTCTGGCGCCGCTGGCATATCACGTTCTCCAACTGGCTGCGCGACTATCTTTACTTCTCGCTTCCCGGCAAGCGTACACGCGTCTGGCCCTACCTCAATCTGGTCATCACCATGGTTCTGGGCGGATTGTGGCATGGCGCCACCTGGCCATTCGCTATCTGGGGTCTGCTGCACGGCGCGGCCCTGGCGGTAACCCGCCGCTGGCAGGCTTGGCGCGGGCGGCGTCCGGAACCTGGCCTGGCGTCGCGCGCCATCCGCATCTTTTGCACTTACCAGTTTGTCTGTCTCACTTGGATATTCTTCCGCAGCCCCACAACGGGCGTGGCCATCGACATCCTGAAGCGCATCGGATCGCTTACCTTCTCACTGCAGAATGTCTCCACCGGCGTGATTTTGGTATCGCTGTTGGCCGCCGGCGGCCAGGCTGTCCCGAAAAACTGGTACGAACGCGCCGTCGATTTATTTGGCCGAACGCCTTTTTATGTACAGGCGGCCGCCATGGCGCTTGCAGTGGTAGCCATTCAACTGCTGGCGGGACGGGGCGCGGCACCGTTCGTGTATACGCGGTTCTGACATGCGCGCCTTCCCCAAGGAGAACGCACGCAGGCGTCCCCAGGAGTGGGGGCGCGGGACGCACGAGTGCGTGCGCCACGTCGCCCTCACTATCTTGACTTTCTCGCTCATTCTGGCCGGGCTATCGCGCGTGGTCCACGGAGTGGAGTTGCCCACCTTGCAGTCGGCGGACGCCATTGTCGCGTTTACGCCCGAACTTACGCCGCTGCTTCCGTGGCAACCGCATACCCCGCCCGAGGCCATTGTCTTACCGCCCAAGCTGCTCGCGGGCCGTCCCACACTGGACGATCGCAACGGCGCCCTCGACCAGTTCTACTCTGCATTGTGGCGCACCGAGCGTGGCACGCCCATGGCCATCACCCGCATTCTGCATTACGGCGATTCGCCCACCACGGCCGACCTCATCACCGGCGATACCCGCCAGCTCCTGCAAAAGCGCTTCGGCGATGCCGGCCACGGCTTCACCCTGATCGGCAAGCCTTGGGCCTGGTACGGACATCGCGGCGTGGATCTATCCAGTCATGGCTGGCAGATGGACCCGGGCACGCGTTGGGATCTGCGCAATGGCCTGTTCGGGCTCGGGGGCGTGGTCTTCTCGGGCGGTACCGGAGCTTACAGCCGGGTGATGCTGCACGACCCGACGCAGACCCGGCTGGAAGTCTGGTTCCTGCGTCAGCCGAATGGCGGTAGCATCGCGATTTCCTCCGGCGGCCAGTCCATCGGCGACATCGCCACCAGTGCGCCGTCCCGCTCCGCCGGGTTCGCCCGCTTCGAGCTGAAACCGGGAACCGGTACGCTCGAATTCACCACCGAAGGTCTGGTCCGCCTGTTCGGCATCACCCTGGAGAAGCATAAGACCGGCGTGGTCTACGATAGCATCGGCCTGAACGGCGCGTCCGTCACCGTGCCGGCCCTGATCTTCAACGAGAGCCACTGGGCCGAGGAATTGCGCCACCGCAATCCCGACCTGGTGGTGCTCAATTACGGCACCAACGAAAGCGGATTCGCCGCCTTCCTCACCCGCGAATACGAGAAGGAGCTGCGCGAAGCCATCCGCCGTGTGCGCGCCGCGCTGCCCAATGCTTCCATACTGGTGATGAGTCCCATGGACCGCGGCCAGAAGAATGGCGGCGAGATTGAAACGCTGCCCACCATACCTCGCATCGTCGACATTCAGCGCCGCGTGGCCTTGGAGCTGCATTGCGGATTTTTCAACACGTTCGAAGCCATGGGGGGCGCGGGCACCATGGCGCGCTGGTACGAGAACCATCCTCAACTGGTTTCGGCGGACTTCATTCATCCCACACCGGCCGGCGCGCGTATCGTGGCCACCGCGTTCGTGCGGGATTTGACCTCCGGATTGAACCGCTACAAATTGCGCCAGGTGCTGGCGGGCAATTCCGTGGCCGAGGCGCGCTGACCGGATGCCGAGCCGCGCCGCCATCGCTCTGCTTTGCTTTTGCACCGCGCTGCCGGCTTTTGCTCAAACCACTACGAAGACCGGCCGTTCGCGATCGAGCCGTTACGCGTTGGCTGCCCCCGTTGCGGCATATTTAGTGGTGAGAGTGCGAGAGCCGCGCATTGATGGACATGGATCCATCGCACTAACATGATTGGAGTACGTTTGTCGTGACGCGCATCATCGACCGGTTCTTAGGAAGGCACTCCGTGCTCCTGGCACTTTGCCTGATCGGTATCGCCACGATTCGCATTTGCGCCACTTATACCGTTTTACTTTCACGATAGACGGGCCCGGCCACTTTGCGTGCAGGCTGCAATACATAAGCAAGGGCGTGTATCTACACCTAACCGAGCAGCCGCCGCCCGCGCGCGCGGCGGTGGCGCTCCCGCCATACCTTGCCGGAGTCAGGCCGCTCGGCGAACCGAATTACAATTTGGAGGGTAGGGACGTTATTCCGCGGTCACCCGACCCGGCTCGCACACTGTCCCTTATGCGACTTGGGGTTTTGCCGTTCGTACGTTCGCCTTTGCAGTGCTGGTAGGCGCTGTGGTTATATGGGCAGGATATTGGTTCTCGTTTGGAACCGTTCCGGCCTGGAACATCAAACTGCCCGCTCCGGAGCTCCGGAGTTCTTTGCCGGCATTCTAGCTGCGCAGTCCCACAACCGGCAGGGCCACCCTAGTTATCTTTTTGGCCGTTTTAGCCTCAAGGCTGGTGGTCCTACTTTCCGGTCGCACTTGGGGTGAAAACGCGACTTGCGTTTCTCATTTTGAGCGCCGCCGGGCTGTACGTGGGCTGCAGAAAGCTCTCTGCTACCTGGTGCGGTCTTCCGCCGGCCCTCTTTCTTGGGGTCCTGATTCCAGCAATGGCGGGGAGTGTAAACATCGGAGCCCGGCATATCCTGCCCGTGTATATTGCGCGCTCGATGAAGTTCTGCAATTCTCGGATATTTCCCGGCCAGCGATAGTTCATCGCCGCATCGGTGATCTTACGGCCGGTCTGCCGTCATTGCCCTCCGGATGACAACCAGCGTTCCAGACGGTTCGCGTGTGTGCGGCTGGAGCGGTGTTCGGAGCCATCGGAAAGCCGCACAGTGAATTCCCGATTCTCGATGGAGCGCAGCTCCACGATGTTTTCCACCCGCACGATTCGGGAACGATGGATGCGAAGAAAATTCGCCGGATTGAGCCTCTACTCCAGCGAGGCCATCGTTTCGCGCAACAGGTAAGCGCGGCCGTGCGCGTGCAGTTCCGCATAATCCCCGGCAGCTCCAATCCAGTCCACATCGTCCGCCTGAACAATTTGTATGCGAGGCCCGGTTTGCACCGTGAAACGGGAGACAATATCCGACATTGCCGGATCGCGGTCCCTCACTTGGCAAGACGTAGTCTCTCGGGATTACAATCCGTGGAATCGCGAGCATATTGTGATCGATACCGCGCTACTCGACAGTAAATAGGATCGGTGAAGTGGCGGTTCCGTTTGGAGTAGTGACGGTAACCGGGCCGGTGGCGGCGCCGGACGGCACGGTCACCGAAACATACTCCTTAGTGATGTTGCTGAACGTGACGGCGGGCGTTCCATTGAAGCTGAGGCCCGTCGCCCCCAGCAGGTTTTCGCCCCAGACAATCACGCTGGTTCCCGCGTTGCCGCTTGCGGGCAGCAACCCGCTAAGGCTGGGCAGCGGTTTGGGCAAGCCCAGGTTCCACGTCCACGCCGTGCCGATGCCTTCCCCGCCGGACATGGTGGTGCCATAGAACAAGCCGTCGCTGCCCTCCGTCAACCAGCAGGGACAGGTGCCGATCTGTAGCCCGCTGAGATACTGAAGTGTCTCGAACTGGCCGGCCGGAGTAACTCGGAACAGAGAGCTGGGGCCGCCGAATTGATACTGGCCCTGCGCCACGCCGTATATGTTTCCGTCGCTCGCCACAGTAAGGAACGTAGGAAGTCCCGAAACGGAGCCGGCGAATTCGTATAGCAGCTTGTAGCTGCCGTCGAGCGAAAGCTGGAAGATAGCTCCGCCGCGGTTCTTGCCGCCCATCGCGGCCGTGCCGTATAGCATGCCATTGCCGGCCTGCACCAGGTACTCGCTGAAGGTTCCGACAGCGTAACCGGGATGGCCGTCCGGATAGGTCGCCGTGATCGTGAGGTCGCCTTGGGGAGTTACGCGATAGACCATCGCCGAAGTCGAGTACCGGCCGGGGCCGATGCCGACCGCGGAAATGCCATAGAAATTGCCGTCGGATGCGCGTATGGGCAGGCCGTACGGCGTACCCTCCGTGGCGGAGAAGTTGTGTAGAACAGTTTCCGTGCCATCTATCGTCATCTGCACGAGCGCGTTGTGCCCGTTGCCCGCCCACTCCGTCCCGTACAGGCTGCCGTCCGGCAACTGGGTCGAGAAGATCGGGGGGAAGGCCGTTGTCGGTTGATATGTCTTCGCGCCCCCGCCGGGGCCCAGGCTGAAATTTGCTAACGGGAGGGTCTGAGTGCCGTAGATCCTCCCGTTTATTGCCTGCACCAATTGTTGGGCCGGCCCTGCATTAGTCGGAAACGTATACAACGTGGAGACGGCGCCCTGGCTGGTCAGCGTAAATGCGATGGCGTTGTCGCCAACGGCTATGCCCACGAACTTGCCGGGCGAAACCTCGACGAGCAGCCCCGGCTCGTCATATCCCTGCGCGCCGAACCCGGTGAGCAGCGTGATGGTGCCTTTGTTAGCCGCCGGTGTCGAGGGACCGGACTGCCCCCACGCTTCGCCGACGCTGCTGCCGATGAGAAGCAGAAGGATCGCAGACGCGTGCCCATACCTTAGTAATTGCATGGATGGCTCCTGGGGCCGTTACCGCTACGGGTGGTACACCACGACGCCGTTGTCGTACGTGGGGACATACACGCTGCCGTTTGCCACGATGGGAAGCCCGAAGACTGACGCCAGCCACTTATCGCCGTCAAACTAAAAATCTCTCCTAGAGTATGGACCAATTTATAGGTGGGGTCAAGGAGCAAATCGCGGAAACCGCCGAAAATGTTCCGCGACGCCCTGTAATGCCTAGGTGTGCAGACACAAATGGTCAATATACTTGTGTGACACTGGAGAAAGAGTGGGGAACGGATTTAGGCTCGATCCCGATTTCCGCAAGCTGTGGATCGGCCAGGCGATCTCCGGCAACACTTGTGCACCTTGTTCGACAGTCTCCGCGAGCTTGCCAGCCTTGGCAAGCGGGCGGTTTCCGCTTCCGGGGGACGTCATTGCCCTCCGGATGACAACCAGCGTTCCAGACGGTTCGCGTGTGTGCGGCTGGAGCGGTGTTCGGAGCCATCGGAAAGCCGGACAATGAATTCCCGATTCTCGATGGAGCGCAGCTCCACGATGTTTTCCACCCGCACGATTCGGGAACGATGGATGCGAAGAAAATTCGCCGGATTGAGCCTCTGCTCCAGCGAGGCCATCGTTTCGCGCAGCAGGTAAGCGCGGCCGTGCGCGTGCAGTTCCGCATAATCCCCGGCAGCTCCAATCCAGTCCACATCGTCCGCCTGAACAATTTGTATGCGAGGCCCGGTTTGCACCGTGAAACGCGAGACAAATTTCTCCTGCGTCTGATCGAGCATCTGCAAAACGCGTTCAGCCATCCTCGTCTTCAACGATGAATCGACGAGCTTTCGAGCCCGGCCGATAGCGGCCGCGAAGCGCTCGTCGTCCACCGGCTTCAGAAGGTAGTCCAACGCGTGAACCTCGAATGCGCGCAGTGCGTGCTGTTCATACGCGGTCAAGAAGATTACGTTCGGCAGCTTCTCTTTAGGCACGGCGCGTAAAACCTCGAAGCCATCCATTCCCGGCATCTGCACATCCAGGAAGACCAAGTCGGGCGAAAGGTCGAGTATTTTCTCGACCGCGGACACGCCATCCCCGCATTGCCCGACGATCTCGATATCCTTGAACTTCCGGAGCCTTAGAACGACCCCACGGCGAGCCAATGGCTCATCGTCCACGATAAGCGCTAACACGGCGATACCTCTTGCGGTCCGAGCCTCCGGATGGGCAGTTCCACAATGACGACACAGCCGCCGGATTCCGGCCACTCCAGCCAAAATTGATGATCGTTACCGTACAGTGTCTGCAACCGTTCTGAAATGTTGCGCTTGCCGATTCCATTCTCGCCTTCCCCCTGTTTGCGAGAGCCTTGGCGTCCCGAATTTCTGACGATAATTCGTAATCGCCCTTCGTGCAGCCCGCTCTCTATGGCGATCTTCCCACCCTCTGCAATGCTCGCCACGCCATGCCGCACCGCATTCTCCACCAGCGGCTGAAGTAACATGCCCGGCACCATGGCATCCAGCGTCTCCGGAGATATGGTTAACTCCACTTGCAACCGGTCCCCCAGCCGGGTTTTCTCGATTGCGATGTACTGTTCCGTAAATGCCATCTCCTCTGAAAGAGGCGCCTCCAGGGCGGCCTGGTCGTTCAGGCTGGTGCGCAGGAAATCCCCGATTTGCGCCAACATCTTCGTAGCCGCGGAGGCTTCGCCATCCAGGACCAGCGTGGAAACGGCGTTCAGGGAGTTGAACAAAAAGTGCGGATTCAATTGATAGCGCAACGCTTGTAGCCGGGCTTCCCGAGCCTCCGCTTCGGCACGCAACAGACGTTCCCTCTCCTGCGACGATGTATGCCATTGCTTGATGCTGAAGTACAGACTGGACCAACAGAAAAGCAAGAAAGGGAAATCGGCCGAATTTACGGCCAGGTCCACAGCGTTCATGTGGTGAATGCCCCTCACCGTCAGTTCATACACGAACGCGGTCGCCGCTCCGATTGTGACCGACACGCCAAAAGCCCGCAATTCAAACGCGATCCAGGAGGGGTAACGGCGCAGCAGCCACCGGCAAACAGGGTGCAATATACAACTACCGAGGAACAGCAAACCCACCACCAGCGTGTTTTCGCGAAGCGCTGCCGAGCGTCGCATAATGTCGGGAAGCGATCCCAACAGAGTCCAAGCGTAGAAACAGACCCACCCCACGGTTTGTAACTGCCAAAATGAAGTGAGCCGCAAGCGTTTATGAAGCACCAACATGATTCTAGCGCAGTTGCCGCGTCGCGGAACCCGATCTACCGATCAAAACCGGCAACTCGCCGCAGCGGTCAATCGCCCTGAGGATCAGCCCGCCCAGCTAGTCCGGCACGTGCTACTCTACTTCTGAACGGATAGCTGTTTTCCGAATACCAATGAATGCAGCGCCAGCGCGGAAAAGCTGCCGCAAAAAAGAGACTGGAACATGGGAACCCTCTCGATGAGAAATGCACGTCCACGTAGAATCTCGCTACAATCCGCTCTGGTGGCACAGATCTTGGTCGCCGGCTGCCAGGGAATCGCTATTTCGGAACAGTACCCCCGGATAGCTGCTGTGGAGCAATACCTGATGGCGGATTCCGGCGCTGAAATCGCAATGGCCCGCAGCGCAGCTCCGGAAGCAATCGCACGAGATGCGGCAGTTCTTATCCTCGTCACAAATGGCTATAGAACCGCAGTCAACGGCAAGAACGGCTTCACGTGCCTCGTCGAACGGTCCTGGATGTCTTCATTCGACAGTCCGGAGTTCTGGAATCCTAAGATTCGAGGGCCGGTATGCTACAACCCGGCGGCGGTGAGAACGGTCCTTCCTTATACCTTGAACAGGACGAAACTGATCCTGGCTGGGCTATCCAAGGCACAGGTGCACGGAATCATAGCGGCCAGCGCTGCCAAGAAAGAGCTGCCGGCACCGGAGGCCGGCGCGATGTCTTACATGCTTTCGAAGATGGGATATCTCGGCGACTCGGCCGGGCATTGGTGTCCTCACTTGATGTTCCATGTTCCCACGACAGGCGAGGCCAGTTGGGGCGCGAACGTTGCCGGCTCTCCAGTCTTGTTTAGTGACGACTTTCGTGACATGCCGGAGCCCGAAACAATTTTTATGGTTCCGGTCGCCAATTGGTCAGATGGCAGCCCTGCGCCGCACATGGCACTTCACTAATAGCGAGATCAGCCACCTGTCAAAACTCGGGTCTTGTAGGTCGCCTCCCCGGTCTACTGGCCGGGGTCGAATGAAATCCTCACGCCATCGCCGGCCCAAGTGGCGGACGCTTGTCACACCTCGGTTCGTCCACTCCGGCGCTTGGCGTCACATCTGCTTCGCTTCTCCGGCAATACTGGTGGTAGCAATCGCCGCGCCGAGCACATCTTCGCCCACGGAGATGGCCTCTTCTCTATTTCGTGCCAGGTGTAGCCGGCGAAATCGCCGGTCAAGTAGTAACTATGGGAGCAGCGTTGACAAGAACGGCTCAGCGGCTAAAACCGGCAACCCATCGCATCGTTCAATCGGCCTGAGGATCAGCCGAACCAACTGAAGCCAGTGAACGCTACTCTCTTACCATGACTGCTTCAAAAAACGCCAAAATCCGGCTAGGGGCCTTGCTCTTCAGCACATTTGGAATCCTGCTGTCTATAGGTACGGTCTCCAGCCTCGCACAATCTCTGACGACCGGCGGTGTATCCGGCAACATCACGGATGCCACCGCCGCCGCGATCCCTAACGCAACTGTCACCCTGACCGATCTCGATAACGGATCCGTTCAAACCGCGTCATCCAACGGCTCGGGAGAATTCCGGTTTTCGCTTCTCAAACCGGGCCGCTACAAGCTATCGACGACTGTCGCCGGCTTTGAAAAGGTCGAACGTTCCGTGGAGGTTTCTGTCGGAAACGTAGTCACGGCGAGTCTGATTCTTCAGGTGGGGCAAGCCGTCACCAGCGTTGAGGTTTCGGATGCTATGCCTCTGGTCAACGACGACCCGGCCCAAATCACAACCTTTACCCAGCAACAAATGGAACTGTTACCCAGCGGCGGCGGCGATTTAACCACTATCGCCTACACCGCGCCCGGTGCTCTCCTCAACGTCGCGCCGCCCGGAATGAGTGGTTTCGGCAACTTCACCGTAAACGGGCTACCCGGCACCTCGAACCTGTTCACAACCAACGGCGAGAACAACATGGATCCGTATTTCAATATCAACAATTCGGGCGCCTCTAACCTCACCCTCGGTTCGAATGAAGTCCAGGAAGTGACCATCACCACGAACCCCTACAGCGGTCAGTACGGCCAGCTATCCGGAGCTCAGGTTTCATATGTCACCAAATCGGGCACCAACCAGATCCACGGCAACGCCAATTATTACTGGAACGGACGGTTCCTGAACGCGAACGATACGTTCAACAATGCGCAGGGGGCGCCAACTCCCTTTTCCAACGCGAATCAGTGGGCGGACTCCATCGGCGGCCCCATCATCAAGAACAGGACGTTTTTCTTCCTCGACAACGAAGGACTCAAGTTCGTGCTCCCGGTCACGAATATACTCACCGTTCCGAGTCCGCAATTTGCGAGCGCGGTGCTGGCTAACGTCACGGCCATGCAGCCCAAAGAGGCCGCCACTTACCAGAAGATGTTCAACCTATACCAAGGCGTGCCGGGATATAGCGGCGCGAGCGCCCTCCCGAATACCACGGCATGCAGCAGTCTGACGCTGGCCGGCTTCGATCCGGCTTCGCAGCCCTGCGCCCTGCAGTTCCGCTCGAGTCCGACAGTTTTGGCTTCCGAATGGATTCTGTCCGGTCGCGTGGATCATCGGCTCAGCGACAAAGATCAGGCTTATTTCCGGTACAAAATGGATCGCGGCACGCAGCCGAGCGCGACTGACCCGGTCGATCCGAAGTTCGACGCCATCTCGAAGCAGCCTTCGTGGGATACCCAGTTAGACGAGACGCACGTCTTTAGTCCGCGTGCGACGAACTCCTTCATGGCAACGCTGAGCTACTATCGGGCTCAGTTCACGCAGGATACCGCTCAGGATTTGAGCATCTTTCCGTACGGCATCATCACTTCCGGTACGGTGCCGTTTACCGGCTTCAATGGGATTTACGAATTCCCCCAAGGCCGCAACATCACCCAATACCAATTCATCGACGATTTCAGTTATACCTTCGGGAACCATAATCTGAAATTCGGCGAAAACTTCCGGCGTTACGATGTCAGCGACCATAACTTCGCATTCAACGAGCCGGCCGTCTACTTCGGCTACACGGAAAATGGTCTGCAGCAGTATGCCGATGGGCTGGCGTTCCAATACCGGCAATCCGACAATCTATCCACCGACGTACCGATCGCCCTGTGGGGATTAGGTGTGTACGCGCAAGACGAGTGGAGAGTTCGCCCCAACTTTAAGTTGACCATCGCCCTCCGCGGCGAGCACAACTCCAATCCGGTTTGTCAGACGGATTGCTTCTCAGCGTTTAAAGCTCCGTTCTCGAGCCTCGCTTCGACGGTTGCCGGCAACGGCAGTGTCCCTTATAGCGCCGACATTGCCACCGGCCTGCATTACGCGTACCCTGGCGTCGACAGCGTCGACTGGTCACCCCGCCTGGGTTTCTCCTATTCCCCAGGTACATCGGGCAAGACCATCATCAGCGGCGGCGCCGGCATGTTCTACGATAATGCACCCGCCGGGCTGGTAGACAACTTGAATTCGGATCCGCCCTCTACGGTTGCGATCCGTGTCCGGCCTGCCGGCGGGGTATTGCCGTTCGATCCCGCGGGCGGGGCTGCAACGTACGCGGCATCTGCAAAGTCGTTCAACATCAATCAGAGCTTCAATCAGATCTCCTCAACTTTGCAGGGCCTCGGATCGATCTTTGAGGCGCCTTCGTTCAACTACTTCAATGGGACCATTCACTCGCCCGTTTATCAGGAATGGAATTTGCAGATTCAGCGCGATTTGGGTAGATCCTACGCTCTGATTCTGGCTTATAACGGTAACCACGGGATTAAAATCCCGTATGGAAATACCTGGGGCAACGCGTATGACCCCGAAGCCTTCGGGCTCCCTGGTGCGCTTTACCCGACCGTCGGCGCGATCGCGCAGGGTGCGCCGCCCAATCCCAGCTATGGCACGGTCACCGAGGTCCAGAGCGGAGGCGTTTCCAATTACAACGGCGCAACCGTTACGGTCCGAAAACGCCTCTCACGCGGCCTGGCTTTCGACCTGAATTACACCTGGTCCCACGGCCTCGACGACGTTTCCAACGGTGGCGTCTTCGCCATCAATACCAATACCGCCATCGGGACGCAGATCAGTCCGTACGGGCTGCGGCAGGGAAATTACGGCAACTCCGATTACGACATCCGGCACAGCTTGACTGGGGATTGGGTATATTCGCCCGCGTATCGTTTCGGCAACCACCTCGTGAATTCCGTGTTTGGGGGCTGGCAATTGTCGGGCAAGACTTTCCTGCGCTCGGGTTTGCCGTTCACCGTCACCGATAATAATTGGAGCGGAGCCATCACCAATACAGATGCGCCAATTCTGGCTTACCCAACCGGTTCTTACACGAATAGCTGCGGGGCGTCCGCGGTCAACACACCTTGCTTGAACGCCAATAGCTTTATTCAAAGCGCCTCAGGCGCGTTCACGAATTACCCGGGGATTTCGCCCCAAAGCCGCAATCAGTTCCGCGGCCCTGGCTACTTCGACGTCGATATGCAGGTCTATAAGACGTTTAAGATCGCCGAGCGCGTCACCTTCGGCTTGGGCGCCCAGGCCTTCAATGTCCTCAATCACCCGAACTATGCCGTGCCTGACAGCGGCTTCGGCGATCCCACATTTGGAAAGATCCTGCAAATGGCCGGGACCCCGACCAGTCCCTATGGTAACTTCCTTGGCTTCGATTCCGCGCCCCGCCTCGTCCAGGTCACCGGAAAGGTCACCTTCTAGTCGAACTCAAAATCCACCGACGACCACCAGGGGAGCCGAAAGGCTCCCCTTTTCATGCTTTAACGAGTTGGCCGGCCGGGAACCGCCCCGTGTCCTCTAGTAGACTCGAACCTTGATTGGGGGCAGGATACAAACGGCTCGGCAAGAGATTGCAGGAACTGGGCGCACAGAAAGTTTCCCTCATGTTAATAGAGCCACTAACGCTGCCGCTGCCTACGGAAGATGCTGTCCGGCGCCTGTACGGTCTTCCACCTAACACCCTAATCAACGCTCATCGGCGAGCGAGCCGGTGTCCGGGCCGCTCGCGAGCAAGGGTTCACGGCGACGGGCGCTCTAGGCGTTTTGGTTGAGGCCGCCCGCCCCGGCGTCGTTGCAGTTGAGGGGCGCTGGCACGCCTCGCCCAGACGAGTTTTCGCGGGAGCCAGGATTTGTTCGCCAGGCGCGGGCACTTGTGAACGGCTCCAGTCGCGGCCGAAGCACCACGCCGCGCTGCCCAATGCTTCTATACTGGTGATGAGTCCCATGGACCGCGGCCAGCAGAATGGCGGCGAGATTGAAACGCTGCCCACCATACCTCGCATCGTCGACATTCAGCGCCGCGTGGCCTTGGAGCTGCATTGCGGATTTTTCAACGCGGGCACCATGGCGCGCTGGTACGCGAGCCATCCCCAACTGGTTTCGGCGGACTTCATTCATCCCACGCCGGCCGGCGCGCGCATCGTGGCCACCGCGTTCGTGCGGGATTTGACCTCCGGATTGAACCGCTGCAAATTGCGCCAGGTGCCGGCGGGCAATTCCGTGGCCGAGGCGCGCTGACCGGATGCCGCGCCGCGCCGCCATCGCTCTGCTTTGCTGTTGCACCGCGCTGCCGGGTTTTGCTCAAAGCGCCGGGCAGACCAGCGCAACCACGAAAGCAAGCGCCAAGAAGAAGCCGGTCAAAAAGTCCAAAAAGAAAGCGCGCGCGCCGCGGGTCCGCCACTATGCCCCGCCCCGCGTGAGCGTGAAAGTGCGCGCCGCGTCGTTGCAAAGAGTGGCGCTGCAATTGGATGAGCGTCCAGACCCGGTGATCGACCGGCCGGGCACGCTGGTACCCTTCTTCGAGCGGCTTTATCGTCTTTCGAGCGGCGACAGCCCCACGGTCCACATCCTGCATTTCGGCGATTCCCACACAGCGTCGGACGATTGGACCGGCGTGCTGCGCGATCTCTTCCAGACGCGCTTTGGCAACGGCGGCGCGGGCTTCTCGATGGCCGGAATACCGTTCAAGGGCTATCGCCGCTTCGACGTGCGCGGCGGCGCCAGCAGATTCTGGGATTCGGAAGGGTTGCGCACCGGCGAAGGCGATGGTCTGTTCGGGTTGGGCGGCGTGAGTATTGCCACCGAGCGCGCCGCCCAAAGCATTTACCTGGATGCCGACTGCGCCTCGGTCGAGCTCGACTACCTGCAGCAGCCCGGCGGCGGGCGCGTGGCTCTTTCCGATAACGGCCAGACGGTGATCGAAACCTCCACCGAAGGTCCCTTCGCGCCCGGCTTCCTGGAGTACGCTACCGCACCCGGCCACCATCGCTTCGAAGTGCGCACGCTGGAACCGGCGCCCGTACGGCTGTTCGGATGGGTCACCGAGAACCCGAAAGGCATCACTTACGAATCCATGGGAATCAACGGCGCGGAAGCCGGACTGATCCAGCGCTGGGATGAGCCCATGCACGCCGCCTACTTGAAACGCCGCGACCCCGCGCTGATCGTGCTGGCATACGGAACCAACGAGGCCGGCGACTCCAAGTGGACCGAGGCCGGCTATCTGGAGTCATTCTCCGAGATTTTGCAGCGGTTGCGGCGCGCGGTGCCGGCGGCCTCCATTCTGGTGTTGGGGCCTCCCGACCGGTTCACGCGCGTGAAGGGCCGTTGGCGCCCCTTCGAAGGCGTGGACCGCATCGTGGCGGCGCAACAGGAAGCTTGCCGCCAGAATCGCTGCGCTTATTGGAACACGCGTGCGCGCATGGGCGCCGAAGGCTCCATGGTGAATTGGGTCATGGCAGGCCTGGCGCAAGGCGATTACGCGCATTTTACTTCCTTGGGTTATCAGCGATTGGCCAACGTGCTGTTTCAAGATATAATGCGGCAATACGAGAGCTATCTGAAGGTCCGTCCGGATCTAGCCTCCCAAGCTACAGATGACCAAACAAGCCAAGATCACTGAGATTGTCGAGAAACTGTCCGGCAAGCCGCTCTCCATCGGCCCGGACGAATCGCTGTTTGAATCGGGAGTATTGGATTCCTTCGCGCTGACCGATATGGTGGGCGTGCTGGAGCGGGAATTCTCCATACGCATCCCGGACTCCGATCTCACGCCGCGCAAGTTCGATTCCATCGCGCGCATCGAAGCCTACATCGAAAGCCGCTCTTAGCCAATATGGACTTGCACATCTTCCCAGAGCCACTAGGTGGCAGAGGCTTCAGCCTGTGTTCGGCGAGCGGTAAGAGCTGAACCCCATGGCCTACCTCCGTGCATTTGGCGCTTACTTACCCTCTCGCGTGGTGGATAACCGCGAAATGGCCGCCGCCACCGGCTCGGATCCGGATTACATCCTGCGCGCCTCGGGCATCGTCGAGCGCCGCTTCGCGGCGCCGGAGGAATCGGTGGCGTCGCTGGGCATCCTGGCCGCGAAAGACTGTCTCGAAAACGCCGGCCTGGTGGCGCGCGACGTGGGCCTGCTGCTGTGCGCCAGCGGTTCCGCCGAGCACCGCTTTCCCGGACCCGCCTCCGCCATCGGCGCCGGACTGGGGATCAACGGCGTGCCGGCCATCGATTTGCCCATGGCCAGCGCCGGATCGCTTTTCGGCATGGCCCTCGCGGCGCAGCTCGGGCCGGTGTATGGCAATGTGCTGGTGGTGGGTTCGGAAGTCATGTCGCGGGTGGTGGCGCGGCATCCGGCGCATCGGGACACGGCCATTCTGTTCGGCGATGGCGCGGGCGCCTGCCTGGTCAGTTCCGAAACCGGTTTTGCCGAAATCCGCGATGCGCTGCTGGCAAGCGACGGAGACTTCGCCGCGGCTCTGCGGTTGGACCTGGACGCACCATTGTATATGGATGGCCGAACCATCATCCTGCAGGCTGCCCGCAAAATCCCGCGCGCGATCGTGGAACTGTTGGAACGAAACCACGTCCCGCCCGCGGCGGTGGAAGCTTACTTGGTACATCAGGCGAATCTCAACCTGATTACGCGCGTGGCGCAAGCTCTGGCCGTTCCGGAGGATCGTTTCTTTCGCAACATCCAGCGTTACGGCAATACTTCTTCCGCCTCGCTGCTGATCGCCGCGGCGGAATGGCGCGAGCGCCACCCGGCGCCGCCGGCTGGTCCTTTGGTCTTCGCGGCATTCGGCGCCGGGCTGCATTGGGGCGCGCTACTGGCCATGCCGTAACGGGCTGTTAAGGAATAACCGGGCAAGACGGCGGGGCTGCGAGCCTGCCCCACAAACGGCCGTAAGGGGCAAATATTCAGATATTAAGGTATTCATGACTTAACACCAGGAAGTAGTGGTGCTATAATGTGGTCATGATCAAACAGATTCTCATATCATTCGCCTTCGTCGCTCTCTCCGTCGCGAGCGCTGCGACTTTCAAGGTATCGTTCGTCGAGCCTTCCATGGTGAAGGGCAAGGAGCTGAAAGCGGGCGATTACCAGTTGAACGTGAAGGACAACTCGGTAGTCATCGTGAAAAACAACAAGCAACAGGTGGAAGTCCCCGCCAAGATCGAGAACACCAACCAGAAGTACAGCCGCACCCGGGTCCTTTATAACGAGAACAAGGGCAAATTCACCATCCAGGAAATCGAATTGGGCGGCACCACCACCAAGCTGACTTTCGACATCGGCGTCCAGACTGGCGGCGGCGAGTAAACACAGGCTGCGGCCCGTGCTACCTACGGCGTCAGCGCCAACACATCCTTAGCTTGCACTTGCTGAAATTGCATTGGGAAGCTGGCGGCGTTATAGTAGCGTTCCCACTGGTCCTTATAATGCCGCGACAGAACCTGCCCGGACTGGCCGGTCGTCCCCTCCAATAGGGAACGGTCCCAGTCCGCAAGATCGGCATCGAGGCGCATGGAAGGCCCCAGCTCCCCGTTATACTGCTTCACGGTGGTAGGAGATCCGCTCATGGCCACCGGACCGATGTCGAACAGCCCCGCCACCAGGGGCAGATGCCTTCCTACAGGATTGGCAAGCAACAGCGGTTCATATTTGCCGTAGACCCAGTGGCCGGGATCGCGGCCTTGCAGGCGCCGTCCGTCGTCCAACCCTTGCGCGACGGCGAGCAGAAGGGTTTCGTCCCAATCGTTGAACCACTCCGCCGGCCGCGTGCGCAAGAGCGTCTCGACTACCGCGGGCGCCATCTGATACTTGTATCTGGCCCCCACGGTGGGCGACGCGCGTTGCGCAATCAGCGCCTTCAGGCGCTCGTATGCCAGCGTCACGATCAGCGGGGCGGCCGCGTCCTTGTCCATCTGGCCATTCCAGCCGCGCAGCAATTGAAGGGCGTCGGCGGCTTGGGCAAACTCGCCGGGCTGCGCTTTGTGACGGCCATTCGTGGCCTGCACAATAGCCCGCGCCAGATAGTGAAAGAAGCTCGAGTACACGTCCTTCTGCACCGTCAGCATATCTTCCGCCCGCCAGCCGTTCCGCGACATCAGCAGATTCCGGATTTGCCGCGACCGGTAGTGCGAAGCGAAGTTCCCATTCACCGCGTACGCGTAGTCGGGCGGGAACGGATTTTGATTGGCCGTCACGATCACGCCCGCCGGCGGATTATAGAATGATGGCAGCCGATCGAACGGAATGAACCCCTGCCACTCGTTCTCGCCGGACGATCCATCCACCGGGACATCTCCGATATAGCCCTGGCGGATCGGCAAGCGCCCGGTGGCGTGATAGCCGATGTTGCCATCCACATCCGCGTAGACGAAGTTTTGCGCGGGGCCGGGAAAACGCGCCAGCGCCCGCGTGAACTCCTGCCAATTCCCCGCCCTGTTCAGTTCCGGAAATGGAAACTGGAACGTGCCCGGTTCCGCGGCTGCCCAGCGCAGGGCCAGGTGCTGCTGGGCGTCGTTGATATACAGGGGTCCATGGCGCGTCACCCACAGCGGCATCTCCACCGCCGGCGCGCCCTTCACCGGTATGATTTCGCGTTCTTCGCGCGCCTGCTCCCATTGGCCGCGATAGAGGTAGCGGCCGGTGCCGGGGTCGAGGTTCTCGATGTACAGATCCTGCACATCGAAGTGCAGATTCGTCACGCCCCAGGCGATGCGCCGGTTATGTCCCACGATCACCGATGGCGTGCCTGGCAGCGACACTCCCGACACATCCAGGCCGGGCGCGCGCAGGTGGACCATATACCAGATGCCTGGGATGGAATACTCCAGATGCATGTCGTCGCATAGCAGCGGCTTCCCTGAGGCGGTGTGCGCGCCGCTTACGGCCCAGGCATTCGAGCCGGGCTGCAACTCGCCGCCGCTGCGCGGAGGAAACAGGAAATCCACCTTGGCGCGATCGCCCGCCGCCCGCATGTCCCGCTTCAGGAGTTCGTCTTTCCACGTGGTGGTCAGGTCGCGGTACATGTGCAGCCCGATCAGGATGGTATCCACCACGCTCCACGGCCGCGGGTCGTACCCCAGCAGCGTGAATTCCACGGGCAAGGCGTGCAGATGGGTTTGGATGAAGAAGTTCACGCCGCGCGCGTAGGCCGCCAGGGGCGCGCGGTCTTCGGGCGGCAGCGAGACGTAGGCCATTTCCGCGATGCGCCGCATGCGCAGCCCGCGCGCATCGCGGTCCAGGTCCAAGGCCGCCGGACCCACAATCTCCGCCAGGTTCCCGCCCGCCAGGCGCCGCAGCCCATCCATCTGGAAGAGGCGGTCCTGCGCCGTCGCGTAGCCCTGCGCGAAGAAGACATCATCGTCGTTGGCCGCCGAAATGTGCGGTACGCCCAGCGCGTCGCGAGCAATCGTGACGCGCTGCGAGACCGGCGCTGCCACGGTGCCAGTGGTCTGCGGCAGCACGCGGTAGGCGAACCAGTACACGGCGCCGGCCGCGCACAGCAGCAAGATGCCGATGGCGATGTTGATATAACGGAGTATGCGGTGGGGCCGGTGTATTTGAATCTGTGCGGTGGGCATGCGGAGTACGAATGCCCACTATACTACCTGTCTCTGCTTGCCGCTCGCCTGCAGTACCGCTAGACTCGTACGAGGAGGCGGAAATGAACGTTTGTGTTCGGCTTTTGGCGCTATGGGCGCTCCTCGCGATA
The DNA here is from genome assembly GCA_050008575.1 of Bryobacteraceae bacterium. GTDB lineage: Bacteria > Acidobacteriota > Terriglobia > Bryobacterales > Bryobacteraceae > Bog-159. The sequence continues at coordinate 3,347 of JBEKMJ010000025.1, read as the reverse complement.
GCTGCATTCGGGCAAGATTCGCGGCCAACCGGCGCCGTGAGCGGAGGCGGCATTGGCTGGTCGGTGAGCGTTGGCGGTGAGGCGATGGCCGCTACGGCGGTAACTGGAGCCCCTTATTCCGCGGAAGAAGTTACTGAACGGGTACAGACCCTGGCAGACGGGACGCACATCACCCAGCCGTCCGTAACGGTGAAGATCTATCGCGATTCGGAAGGACGCACGCGCACCGAGCGTCCGACGCCCGGAACGCCGGCGCAGGGACAGGGACAGGGGGGCCGCACGGAAGCGGCGGTCTTTGTTATGATCACCGACCCCGTGGCGCACGTCATGTACACATTGAGTGCGGCCGATAAAGTGGCGCACAAGCGCGGCATGCAGGCTCCGGAAAGCCGGCCAGCCGCCCGGGCCAGCGCCCCGTTCGGCTCCGCCGTCGTCGGCCGCGAGGGCCCGCCGCTGCGCCCGTCCCACGAGCCCAACGATGTCGCGGGTCCAAAATCCACGATCGAAAAGCTCGGACGCCAGGACATTGAAGGAGTGCCGCTGGAAGGTACACGTCGCACCACGACGTGGCCGGTGGGGTCTAGGGGCAACGACAGGGCGATCACCGCGGTGAGCGAAACCTGGAGGTCGCCGGAATTGCGGGTGGTGGTATTGTCGAAGGACAATGACCCGATCGGCGGCGACTCCACACGGAAATTGATCAACATTAACCGGGGCGAACCGGACCCGAGCTTGTTCCAGCCGCCCGCCGATTACACCGTCGTCACGCAGGAGAGTGAGGGATCCTTCCGTTAGGTTCGCCGTTGCCGCCGCGCCGCCTAAGGGCTGCCTACAGCCGGGCCAAGTGGACCGAGCCATCCCCGGTGCGAACTGTAAGCACCGGCCCTCCGCCGTTGAGTTTCCCGACGATGGAGTCCTCGTGGATGCCGCCCTCCGCCGTGAGCGGCAGATCCACGGTGATGTGCCCATCTCCGGTGTGGGCGTCCAGGTTCGCGGCGAAACCGTCCGGTAGCCGCAGCGTCACTCCGCCATCGCCGGTATGCACCGTCCAACCGGCCGCCATGTGCGATCCGGGAGCCACCTCGGCGTCGATGTTGCCGTCTCCGCTGCGCAGGCTTAGCTCGCTGAATTTGCCTCGCACCCGGATGTTCCCGTCGCCGCTGCTGGCTTCAAGGGCGCCCTCGAACCCCTCGCCGTCGATATTGCCGTCATGCGTGACCAGCTTGGCGGGCCCGTGCAGGCCGTCGGCGCGGACGTTGCCGTCGCCGGTGTGCACGTCGGTCTTAGTCGCGCTGGGGACTAGCACTTCGATCTTTACCCACCGGTTTCCGAGATTGAAATGCACGGTGGGAACCTTCACCTCGATTTCCACCCGGTCGCCGGTCTGGTGATCCATCACGTGCACGTCGCCCGGGCCGATCCGCCAGCCGGAAGTGTAGACGTGCGCCTCGATGGTCTTCACGTTGGCGGCCCGGAGCGTGACGTTGGCGTCGCTGGTCTCGATGCGCAGTTCCGGCGCCGCGCCTACGCTAAAGCTCTTGCTCCACTGATCCGCCAGCGCCGGAAACACCGCCGCGGCGTAGAGGGCAGACGCCCAGAAGATAGTCTTGAACATAGATGGCCTCAGCATGGATACGAGAGAACCGTACGCGCAGTTCCGTGATTTGCAGGGCAGGCGCGCTGTGCTATAGTGATGCTGACCCCCGCGTGCGGGTGCGGGAGTAATTCAGTGGTAGAATGCCAGCTTCCCAAGCTGGACGTCGCGGGTTCGAGTCCCGTCTCCCGCTCCATCTTTTCAATAACTTGGAAACTTCCGAAATTCACGCGTTACTCCGTTTACTCCGTTTTCTCTCCGGCGACCGACTAGACGACTGCGTTCCCGGCCGCTCACCCCTCCCCTGAATCGCGGGTTTCATTATTGAATCACCTCGGATTCGAGGCGCTTCACCGCTTCGATCTTCTGTTGAAGATCGCTCACTGAATAGACTTCAAGGCTCACACCCAGGCCGTGTCCTCTCTGGTCGGCCGCGACCTTATCATCGATCGACGCCTTCCGCGACAGGCTGGCGTTGCTCCGCCGCAGCACCTGGAACGTTGCCCATTCCAGGCCAACGGTCTTCAACTTGGGCAGCATCCCCCTGTTCCAGACATTGTCCCGGCGCAATGGTGTGCCCCGCTCAGTCGGAAACAAGAGCGCCTGCGGGTCCGCATCGGTTAGAGTTGCCCGCCACAGCCCGAGTTCGATCAACGTCCCCGGCGATAGACCCACGACACGCGATGTGCGCTTGCCCCTTCGCCCTTTGGGCGTATCGATGTTCCCCTTGTAGACGCGTTGATCGACGAGAATCGAATCCTTCGAGATATTGCCGAGTCGGATCGCGAGAATCTCGCCTGGCCGCATTCCGTCGAAGACGGCCATCCTGAAGATCAGGCGTTCGCGGGCGTCAAGCACTCTCAAAGCCTGGCGGATCTGTTCCGGGGTCAACACCCTTCTATCCGCATCAGGCTTGCATGGCGGCGTGAACAGTGCTGCCGCCGGGTTTGTTTCGACCAGCCCGTCGCTCAGAGCAGTCTTGAAAATTGCGTTCAAGTCCCAGCGGAGGTGGTCCACAATGCTGTGTGATAGGCACTGTGCTTTGCCGTCCAGAAAGAGTTGCATTTGGTCCCGCGTGATGCGGTGAAGCAACTCCGCCCCAAACGGTGGCGTCAAATGATAGACCATCCTGGGTTCAGTAGTCATTCGAGTTGACTCTTTCCACTTCCGCCGGCACAGTGGAAGGAACACCTCGGTTAAGTACACTCCAAAGGTGTAGACCGGTTTTTGGCTGTGACCTGCCTTGTCGTTCATCGGCTTGAGAATCACCGCCATCAGCGCCTCGGCTTCGCCCTTCGGCATGTCGGCGCACCGCCCAAGCACCTTCGACTTTTTTTGCCCGCCTTCCCACCATTGGGCCACCCAAACCTTGTGGCAGCCGTGTTTGCGAGGACGGACGCTTCCTTTTTGAAATCGGTTTCGACGCATGAAAAGCTCTCTTTCTTGCGCCCAAAACGTTGCATTCTGACATGATGCAATACTAACTCGTTTTGTGCGCCTCCATCCACTGGTCGAGCCAATCCTTGCGTACTACCTTGCGGCGGCCCATACGGAGGTGGGCCAGTTTCGGAACTCCGCGGACCCTCCCCACAAGAACGTTTTGCACGTGGCCTTTTGAACAGCGCAGGATCTCGGCGACCTCTTTGATGGTCAGGATGTTCGATGTGTTCTCCATGTGCCCCTCTGCTCTGCACGCCCCGACGGGGGCGCGTTGTGACGCATCCGCGTTCAACATTTTGCCCACGAGCGGATG
>JBEKMJ010000246.1:0-3179 GCA_050008575.1 Bryobacteraceae bacterium | reverse complement strand
GGGGATGGCCGCCGCGCCCGTGCAGTCCCTGGCGCAAGGGATACCCCCATTTGTTTGGAATCCTGGCGGCTCCTTCCAGTACGACACTGGAGCCCTCCCGTCCGTGGCAGTGCAAGGGACCACCATAGTCGAGGTACATCAGTCCGTGTCGGGCGTTGTGGGTCCCCTGTTTTACCACACCGGCCAAATCCTGGCCAACGGTACCGTACAATGGGCCGCCAGCTCGTTTATGTACGACAGTGGCGCGGCGCCGTCGGTGGCGGTGAGCGGCACTTCAGTCATTGAGGTTCATCAATCCGACGCTTCCACGGTTGGACCGCTGTATTATCACACGGGTAAAATCCAGTCCAATGGCACCATCACATGGGCTGGCAGCTCGTTCACGTATGACAACGGCGTGGCGCCGTCCGTGGCAGTGGCCGGCTCGACCATCGTCGAGGTGCACCAGGGCAGAACGGGCGTGGGTCCACTGTGGTACCGCACGGGCGAAATTCAGCTTAATGGCAGCGTCACATGGGACTCTGCCGGCGCGTTCAGGTACGACACTGGCGCTCAACCGAGGGTTGCTATAGGCGGATCGACGATCCTGGAGGTACATCAGGCGAGCTCAGGCGTGGTGGGGACCCTCTATTACCACGCGGGCGAAATCCAGGCCAATAGCACCGTAGTGTGGGCCGGCAGCTCCTTCTCGTATGACACCGGCATTGCTCCTTCGATAGCAGTGTCTGGCCCCACAGTCGTCGAGGTGCATCAAGCCGTCACCGGCGTTGGTTCCCTCTATTACCATACCGGCGGAATTCAGGGCGACGGCATCGTAACATTTTCCTCCAGCGGCGCCTTCCCGTATGACACTGGTCTCGTCCCATCCGTGGCTGTGTCTGGCCCCACGATCCTCGATGTGCATCAGTCAGCCACTGGAGTCTCGGCCCTCTACGATCACGCTGCCGCGTATTAAACACAGCGCGCGATGCGGCAGATTGCATCAGCAGAAAATGACGGGCGGCGCTGCTCCGATCCGTGAATGCTCAAAGGCCGCCCTGCATGTTTATGTAGGTTCCCTGCCACCAGGATGGCAAGATCTTGCGCAAGAATCGACTCCCGGACTCCCGTGCCGGGCAGCCAGCGGCTATTCCTCTAACGGGAGGAGGCGCGTCGATTCAATCGGATAGGCGCTCATCGTCAGCCATGGCTTGCAGCGGCGCGAGGCATTGCCGGCGTCTGGGGCGGCGCCGCGCCGCCCGGCGCACACCTGCAAGTATATGCGGCTTGTCAGCGCAGCTTTGCGCCATTATAGTCCGTATAGATGAGGGGCTCAGGTCCGGCACGTGCGGAAGCGTAGCCCCGGAAATGAAGAACATAGACGTCGTTGCAGCGGACCGCTCGGTGTGATTGGAGGGTTTTATGAAAGCTTACGGAATGAGTTTGAAATTAACCGGGCCAATTGCCGCCATGTTGTTCCTGGCAATCTACGGGGCTGGCCTCAGCCAGGCCCAAACGCTTCCCACGCGAATTGCCCGCCTGGCAAGCCGCAATGCGAGGGCAGTCGGGCCGCGCGCCGCCGGCCCCTTGGCCTCCGCCGCAGCCGGGAGATATGTGTTCGGCAGAGCCGATTTGGCCGCGGACAGCGGGCCGGATGCTGTAGCGACCGGGGCATTCCAGACCGGCGGCCCGCTGAGTCTGGCCGTTGCGAACTATGGGTCGAACACGGTTTCCGTTCTGCTCGGCAACCCCGACGGCACGTTTCAACCCGCCGTGAATTACGCCACCGGACCAGGCGGGCCCTCGGCTATCGTGACCGCGGACTTCAACGGCGATCATAACTTGGACCTCGCCGTGGTCAGCTTTGACAGCGATACGGTATCCATCCTTCTGGGGAACGGCGATGGCACCTTCCAACTCCCGGTGAGTTACTCTGTGGGCGAGGAATCCTTTGGGCAACGGCGATGGCACCTTCAAATCGCAAGTGACTTATGCCACCGGCAACGACCCCGAATCGCTGGCTATCGGCGATTTCAACGGCGACGGCATTCCCGACGTGGCTACCGGCAACCAATTAAGCGGGACCGTTTCCATTTTACTTGGGAATGGCGACGGTACTTTTAAGCCCCAGGTCGAGTACCCCACAGGATTAGGGCCTGAGGCCGTTGTGGTGGGCGACTTCAATGGCGACAAGAAACTGGATCTGGCCACCGCCAACGCCTTCGCCAACACAGTTTCGGTCCTGATCGGGAATGGGGATGGCACTTTCCTTACACATGTGGACTATGCGGCAGGCGCTTTTCCGGACGGGCTGTTTTCCGCCGACTTCAACGGCGATGGCAAGCTGGATTTAGCTGCAGCGAACGCTGACGACAACACTGTCTCGGTGCTGCTCGGCAAGGGCAACGGCACATTTCAGAAGCAGGTGATCTACGGGACCGGCTTTTCGCCTTACTCGCTGACCGCCGGGGATCTGAACGGGGACGGCAAGATTGACCTGGCCATCGCCAATAACGGCGCAAATACGGTAACGGTCCTGATCGGCGAGGGCAATGGCACATTTCAGACCCACGCCGACAGCGCTACCGGTCAATACCCGTACGATCTGGCCATCGCGGATCTCAATGGCGACGGGAAGCCGGATTTGGCAGTGGCCAGCGCCGGTAGCGATGTGGTTTCGATTCTCCTGAACGAAGGAGGCGGAAAGTTCGCTACGCATGTCGACTATCCCACCGGGTATATGCCTACGGCAGTGGCGATCGCCGACTTCAACGAGGACGGACGGCCGGATTTGGCGGTGGCGGCCGCGGGATCAAACGCCGTTTCACTGTTACTGGGCAACGGGGACGGTACCTTCCAAGCTCAACAGGGATTTCCCACGGCTAACTACGACATCGGTATTGCCGTGGGCGATTTTAACGGGGATGGCATTCCGGACCTGGTCACGTCCAATCTCGACGACAGCTCCGACAACGTTTCCATTTTGCTCGGCAAAGGCAACGGCGCTTTCAAGCCCCATGTGGACTACGCGGCGGGATCCGACCCCGAATGGGCCGTCGCCGCGGACTTCAACGGCGACGGCAAACTGGACCTGGCAGTTGCCGACAACGGCAATGGCTATGCATCGACCGTGAGCGTGCTCCTGGGCAATGGCGATGGCACCTTCCAGCCCGCCGTCAGCTACGATGCGGGCGCCGGGC
>JBEKMJ010000245.1:0-2850 GCA_050008575.1 Bryobacteraceae bacterium | reverse complement strand
CGGTCGGCCAAGATGACCGCGGCCCAGGAGAAGCTGCAGCGGGTTGCCGGCACCGACGTTCCCGTACTGATTCAGGGAGAAAGCGGCACCGGCAAGGAGATTCTGGCCAAGTTGCTGCATGTTTATTCCCGGCGCGCCAGTTTCCCCTGGATCAAGGTGACGTGCCCGGCCATACCGCTGCCGCTCATCGAGTCGGAACTCTTTGGCTACGAAAAGGGGGCGTTTACCGGGGCTCACGCCACCAAGCGCGGCCGGGTTGAGCTGGCCCACGAGGGCACTCTCTTCCTGGACGAGGTGGGCAGCCTGGACATAACGGTGCAGGCCAAGTTGCTTCAGCTTCTCCAGGACGGGAAATTCGCGCGCGTCGGGGCGCAGGAATCGAGGCAGGTGGATACGCGGCTGGTGACGGCTGCCCGCGGCAACCTCCGCCAGCAGATTGACGATGGCAGCTTCAGGCTCGACTTCTTCTTCCGCATCAACGCCGTAACCATCGAATTGCCGCCATTGCGCCAGCGGATCGTCGACCTGCCGATGCTAATCGCATACTTCTTCGAGATTCATTCCAAAGCGCTGCGGCAAAATCCCAAGCCGCTCTCCCGGGAAATGATGCACATGATGGAGCGCTACCACTGGCCGGGAAACATCCGGCAGTTGGAGAACATGGTCCGTAACTATGTGCTCATCGGCAGCGAAGATGCGTTGATGTCGGAGATGGTTCCGGCTGCACAGGCCCGCCTGACCACTGAAATCGACCTGGCCAACCCCATCTCGCTGAAAGAAATCACCCGCGCGGCCACGCAGGATCTGGAGCGCGAAATCATTCTGCGCGTTCTGCAGGCCAATGGCTGGAATCGCTGCAAGACAGCAAAATGGCTCAAGATTAGTTACAGATCGCTGCTTTACAAGCTGCAGGAATTCAATGCCAGCCTCCTGCCTGGGAAAGGGCTGCCAATGGAGCTCGCAGACGCGTTTCCACCGTCGTCAGCAAAGCCGGTAGCGCTTGGCACTGAAGAGAAACGGAAGCCGATAGTTCCAAGTACGATAATTTAAAACCGACCGATAGCACGGGCGAAAGGTCACTGCATTTCGCGCTCCCGCCATGCTCCATACGGGCAAAGATAAGAGCATCCGGCGATAATAAAGGAAGCGATCGACGACAACCAGAATGTGAATCGATTGACCAGGGCCATGCCATCTCGGGTTACGCGATCTCGATCGCGAGCCACTGATCGCAGGCCGTGCAAGGCGGCTGGAACTGGTTGCATAAATGGCGCCTTTGTACGTTCCGGGAGATAGGTAACAGTTTAGACCGGGCAGATGGGTAACACTTTTCGCTCGGGTGATGATCGTTTTTGGTTGCTGATTCATAGGCCCGCCGTCGTAGTCGTGTCGGTGGGAATCAGGGAATCGCGGCTTTTTGCGATTTCCTGATTTCCACCGACAGGGATGCCGCCTGTCGGCAGGTTTCCCGTGACCAGCTCCACGCTGTCGAACCAAGCCACGGGGAAGTCGCCGAAACACACGCACCAGTAGCGTTCGTCGATCGGCTCCAGGCCGATGCGCTCGCCGGCCAGCGCCTTGCTGAGGAACACGTCATGATGCTTCCAGAAGAACTGTCCGTGAGGATAGACCCGCCGCACCGTGAAGCCGCTGTCGTACTCCGGCTCCGCGATGCGCTCCGGATAGGGGCGCGGGGAGGCGGTGTAGACACTGGCCGGAGTTCGCATGCCCAACGCTTCGTGCGGGCGCTCCTGGTTAAATTCCCGGCGGAAACCGTCGAACGCCGCTTGCTGCCGGCGCCGGTTGGCCTGCGGTGGATCGGCGGTCTCCGCCGCGAGCGTACGGTGCATGCGCTCATGGCGCCCGTTCTGCTCCGGATGGCCGGGCTGGATGCGCTCCGGCACGATGCCCAGCTTCATCCAGTACACGCTCAACCGCGACAGCCCGGCGATGGCGCGCGAGGCGAACGGGGGCCCGTTGTCGGTGCGTATGGCCCAGGGCATGCCATACTCGCGAAACGCCGCTTCCGCGATGCCGCGCACCGCCGCGGTATCGGCCTTGTCTACGGCCTGGCAGCGCAGCAGGTAACGGCTGTACGCGTCGCTCATGGTCAACGGATCGATGCGCTCCCCGTCCTGGGTGCGGAACCAGCCCTTGAAATCGGCGCACCACACCGCGTTGGCCTGATCGGCCGCCGCGAACGGCTGCGTGTAGGGCGGCGTCCGCGGCCGCTGGCGCCGCGCGTGCGCCAGCCCCGCCCGCTTCAGCAACTCGCCGATGGTGCTTGCCGCCGGCCACACCTGGCGCAGGCTATGCGCCTCAAGCCAGCCGCGCAGCTTGCGCGGACCCCAGCGCATGTGCGCCCGCCGCAGCCGCAGCACCGCCTCTTCCAGCTCCGCTGCCGTCTGGTTGGGATGCCGCCGCGGCGCGTGGCTCAAGTCCTTAAGACCTTCGGCCCCGCCCTGCTCCCAGCGCGCCAACGTCTTGTATCCCGTCTTGCGCGAGATCCCGTGTTGACGGCACAGTTCCGCCATCGTCCACTCTCCGCTCTCATACTCGATCACAAACCGAGCACGCTCTTCCATCACTCCGCTCACTATCCAAGGCATGACTTCCTTCTACATGCCCCCGCTAGCCCCAAGCGAAGTGTTACCTCTCTCCCCGGTCTAATCTGTTACCCATCTGCCCGGTCTGTACCCTTGAAAGGGCACGACTTTAGTCGTGCCGTAAACGCCGGCAAATGAACAAGGGCTTTAGCCCCTGAGGGACGGTTGGTTCAAACTGACCCGCTACCCAGGCGGTGCGGGGTGACTCGCAGCCGCGATAATATAGTCCAAAGAGAGTTCAATT
>JBEKMJ010000244.1:0-3935 GCA_050008575.1 Bryobacteraceae bacterium | reverse complement strand
GGAGAGCCTTCGGCCCGCGGATTGAGCGGATCTCGAACGCGAAGCCTCTGCGCCGGACCGCGGACGCGGCCTTCCTCGCACGGCCGCCCGAGGTGTCTAACTTCTCAATGCGAGGTTGACCGGCGCGAATATTGCAGCGCAAGGCGAAGTGTCGCGAAAGAACTCGGAATTGATCGTCCGACAATTCCGGCCTCCGGGATTCGCGCCTGTTCGATTAAGGGTCGGTTTTGGGATAATGGGGAAACGTCTGCTTAATCTTGGTCGTATTGCCATAACACAACGACGGCGACGAATCGCCGCGGGGACGTTCTGATCCGTAGCCAGTGGGCCTCGGCTACTGCTGTGCCCCGTCACCACACCTGAATACGCAGTTTCGCGGTCAGCCTTTCCACTGCAACACCGTACCGAAACCGCTTCATGATCACTGTTCTGGGTGGTTTCCCGGAATTGGGAACCATCCGTTCCACAAACGGGCAAAAACTCGACAGAAATAGGATCGGGAAACCCATTAGATGGTGTTAATAAAGAAGTTAGGGCTTACCCTTTCCGATGGCACGCCACATGCGATTCACTTGAGCGCTCCCAGCACATCTCCTCGCAATGTTTTCCGATCTCCGTTTTTCCGTCCGCACGCTTCTAAAAGCCCCCGGCTTCGCAGTGGCGGTCATCCTGATCGCGGCGGTTGGCATCGGAGCCGTGACCACGATGTTCAGCGTGCTGCGGGGCGTCGTTTTGCAACCGTTGCCATTTCGTGATCCCGGGAAGCTTGTATGGGTCGACGCAATCACGGACACCGGCTCCGCCAACTCGTTGTCGGCGTTGGACTACTTCGACTACCGCGACAAGTGCGACGCATTCGAGTCGCTTGCCGCGCGCAGCATCTGGCAGCCGGGACGAATCGTCCTTGGCCGTGGAGAACCAGAGCGCGTCACGTCTGGTAAAGTCTCGGGGAATTATTTCCACACCTTGGGCGTACGGATGGCCGTTGGCCGTTCGTTCATCGCTGAGGAAGAAATCGCGGGGAGCCGTAATGTTGTCGTCGTAAGTCATCGTTTCTGGCAGGCGAAGCTTGGAGGAGCCCCCGACGTTGTGGGCCAGACACTGGAAATCGATGGCGCCGATTATGAAATCGTCGGTGTTACGCCGGCGGACTTCGATTTTCCGTCTGGTGTCGAGATGTGGTTTCCCATGCAACGGGGCGGTGGCGAAGAAAGCGGGCGCGGCAACAACAACTTTGTCGTCATCGGCCGGCTGGCGGACGGCGTCGATCTCCGACGCGCTCAAAGCCAGATTGCGGTGGTTGCCGCGCATATCGCGACGGACAATCCGAAGGATAAGGGCGGTTGGTCCGTCGCACTGACGCCCCTGCACGAGAAGCTCTTCGGAGGCATGCGCCCGACGATGCTTCTGTTGATGGGCGCAACGGTGGTGCTGCTGCTTATCGCCTGCGCGAATCTCTCATCCCTGTTCCTGGCGCGAACACTTGCGCGCCGAGGCGAGATGGCGGTGCGGCTCTCGTTGGGCGCCTCTCCGGCAGCCGTCGCGCAGCAGTTGTCGACCGAGAGTTCCATCGTCATCGGTATCGGCGCGGCGGCAGGAATATCGTTCGCGTATCTCGGTCTAAAGTTGATCAAGGCCATCGGGCCTAGCGATATTCCGCGTCTGGAAGCAGTGCATATCGATGGCAGCGTGCTGCTAGGCACGGTTTTGGCCGCGGCGGTCGCCGCTGGAGCTTCGAGCGTGTTTCCCGCTTGGCGAGCGTCCCGCTGGGATTTGATGAACTCGCTTCACAGAGCTAGTCGCAGCGTTTCTGGAGGCGGTGGCCTCGGCGGGCGTCGAGTGCTCGTTGCCGCGCAAATGGCGCTGTCTCTAGTCCTGCTGGTCATTACAGGGCTCTTGTTGCAAAGTGCGATGCGATTGCAGCGGGTGTCGCCAGGCTTCGAGCCCGCTGGTCTGCTGACGATGTCGGTGCAACTGCCCGCATCCAGCGGCGCGGCACCGGCGACTCTCCTCCGTTTCCAGGGGATTATGGAACGCCTGCGCGCGCTCCCAGGAGTCGTGAATGTCGCTAGTTCGGATCAATTGCCGCCATCGGGCGGGCCGTGGAATGGCGTGTATCGAGCCGATCGTCCTTCGCAATCACCCTCCGATCTCATCCCCGCCACACGGCGAATGGTTACGCCCGGCTTCTTTCCGACGCTGCACATACCGATCGTGACGGGCCGCGATTTCACCGCTGCGGACGTGCCCGGTGGTCCGCCCGTGACGATTATCAGTCAGGCGCTGGCGCAACGTCTCTTCCCGGCGGAGAATCCCGTTGGCCGGATTCTCATGCTGCCGTGGGGGGACAGCGGAATTCGGTTGGAAATCGTCGGCGTGGCTGGAGACGTGCGCGATTTCGGACTCGCGGCGGATGTTCGTCCGGCCTTTTACCTTGCGTCTGGACAGATCGGCGACGAGGGAACCGCGCGACAATTGGTTCTGCGCACGAATGGCGACCCATCGGCGCTATTCCCCTCGGCACGGGCATCGATTCGTGGATTCGAGAAGGACGCCACGCTCTGGGGTGTCGCCACGATGACCGACCGGTTATCGCAATCGACGGCGCGTAATCGGTTCTCGGCGGCACTAAACGGCATGTTCGCGGCAATGGCTGCGATTTTGGCCGCCTTCGGGCTCTACGGATTGATGTCGTTTCTGGTCGGACAGCGAACCCGCGAGATTGGCATCCGCATCGCACTCGGTGCGCAGCTCCGTAACATCCTTTGTCTCGTGATTGGACAAGGGATGCTGCTGGCGCTGGCCGGCGTCGCGGTCGGGGTTACAGCCGCACTGGGTGCGGCGCGTTTGATCGAGGGGCAGCTCTACGAGATCAGCCCGGTGGACGTACCGACATTCCTGTCGGCCGTGCTAGTCCTCGCGGCTGCGGCGTTAGCCGCCTGCTGGCTGCCAGCGCGCCGCGCTACCAAGGTCGATCCGATCGTCGCTCTGCGCAGCGAGTAACGCCGCAATGCGTTAAAGATCGGCCGCCTGAGTTCAGGGAAGGAATGCGATTCAGAACAGCCACTAGCACTACTCCGTTAAGTAGTGCTAGGTAGACAAACGGGAGCTAGGTAGACAAACGGGAGGCCTCCGCTTGATCGCTTGGCGAAGATATTCCACGTGGCGTGCAGGAGCGCTGCTACAAGAACCAATGCAAGCGCAAGCAGGCTCATTTGGGACACCGTCGAATATCCACTTTTGATTTTTCAAGTACAGGACGAACTGTCTTGGGATTGGCGGGCCGAGTGTCCAAAAAAGGGCCCATTCTTGGGCACTTGCGTCGCTCCGACGCCGGGAGAACTCGCCTGACTATGATTTCCATTAATCAATCGCCTCGCGAATGACTGGAAGGCACAGGCGGACGAATGGTTGTTGTCGGCCTAGTTGCAGCGAGCAATATCATTAGGCTCCATGCGGGCTGTCTCCATACTGTTTCTACTCGTGGTGAAGCTAGGGTGTTTGGCTATGGCCGCGCCCACTTCCGGAACCTTGATCTTCGGGGGTGTTGAACGAAATTATATCTATGTTGTCCCACCTCGGTACGACGGAAAAAGCGCGATCTCACTCGTCCTGATCTTCCACGGAGCGGGAAACGACGGGGCCCTTCTTGAACAGACCCTCGGGTTCACCGAGCTTCAGAGGGAGAAGATGTTTCTGGCGGTCTACCCCAATGGGATAGACAAGGCCTGGAACGGAGGACGGACGGCACCCACATCGGAAGCATCCAGAAAATCGGATGACGTTGGGTTTATCGCTGCGCTCATCGATGTGCTTGAACGCAAATTCAACATCGATCCCAAAAGAATATTTGCGACCGGGAGTTCCAATGGCGCGATGTTCTGCAATACGCTGGCAGTTAGGTTGTCCAACAAAATAGCGGCGATAGGGCCGGT
>JBEKMJ010000243.1:0-3258 GCA_050008575.1 Bryobacteraceae bacterium | reverse complement strand
TGGGTGGCAGGTCCGTCGAACTTGATCGCGTTCGCGATCCTCTGCGCGCTTCGCGTCCGCGCGGAGGAGAGGATGATGGTTGAGGAGTTTGGCGACGAATACGCGGCGTACTCGGCACGGACGAAGCGTCTCATTCCTGGCGTCTGGTAGACAACCGGATAGTCCACGTGAGGCTTTGGCACCCGCCCTCAATTCCTGGAGAGCATTCTTGCCGCGGCGACGCCGCAGTACCGTCGCCATTTCCGAGGAGAATACTCATTCCCGATTCATAGCTGGCAACCGCCAACCGTGGCGCGTGTCGAGCGGCGACTGGCCGCCGATTGGATTCATCCGGACGGCAACGACGTGCTTCCCGCGTTTCGGGAGTATGCCGCGCCGCGGTGGGCGAAATTCCCGCCTGGCCCCTTATCGGTCACACGCCAGGCGACGGGGGAACCGGGGGCAGTGGCGGTGTTGTCCAAGTCACCGGTAGAGCCCCAGTCCAGAGATGGCCCCACTGGCTGTCTTGTTCTCCAGTGAGAATCCGGTCAAAATGGAAGGTCGACAGATTTTGGCATTTTTGTCCGTCCCATCACGGAAACGGAACTCGTGCCGCCCATCTCGCTCTCCACGACGTTCGAATATGGTCCTTGCGCCCGGAGCAATGGCCTGGTTAGGATGGACACGGAAAGGATCTCGGTGAACGCCTATGGCGTCAGACACCCCGCCAGCCCCGCTTTCACGTTCTCCAACGGTGAAGCAGGAGCACGAAGACCCTCCAAGGTCCAAACCGCAGCCGCGCAATATTGTTGCCGTTGAATTCGGTAAACCACACCGCACCGTCCGGCCCCGCCGTGATCCCCGAGGGCTCGCTATTGGCCGTCGGCACGGAGTACTCGGAATCGGGTGTGCGGACGGCTACTACCTCGTGGCGGGACTGGTCCGGATTATTCCATAAATGTGAGCAATTTTGACCAGACGACGCGATTGGAATCTGCTAATTGTCTGATTAGGCCAAATTGAAGCCGTAGGTGCGCAGCCCGCCTGCGGCGTTTGAAAAGAGGTGATTGGCAAGTGCAGGCTGAGTGCCACAATGGCGTGGAGCACACCGTTCTCGTGGTGGCTAACGACTTGCGCATCCTTGGCCTGGCGCAAGCGGTCCTTGCTAGCAAGGGACATCGAGTGCTCCTGGCCAGCGATGCGAAGAGCGCCGTGCAGCTTCTCACCCAGAACCAGGTGCCTATTCATTCCGTGGCTATTCGGGCCGGTATGAGCGGGCACGAAGAAGTGCACAGATACTCCCTCCGACAGGGAGCCAAACTCTGGACCCTCCATTGCAGTGTCGATGATCGGAGCGTTCGGCTGGAGGGATTGGATTCGGGAGCCGACTGGGAAAGCGTTGCTGATGAGAGCATCGTGCTTTAGCGGCCCACGCTTGATCATGGCTCCCTCACGATACGGGTGAAGGTTAGCGTAGTGTCTTTGCGGCCGTTCAACTGGGCCGGCGTGGAAAATGGGCGGACCGCGACACCGACACGATGCACGAAGCTGTCCGTAGTACTAACAATGGGGATCGGAGCCGTCGACCGGTCCGCCAATTGTTGCGACAGCGGCCTTCGGTGACGGAAGCTCGGTGAGGAACAAATATGCCCAAGCAGAAACCGGAAAATGTCGGCCTACGACGAACCGTCTCCTGGCCATGCTGGACCAGGGAGACTACGATGCTTTGATGCGGGACGCCAACGTGGTTTCGCTGAGATTCCGTGCGCGGCTCGTTCGGCAAGACGGCGATGTCGATGCTGTCTATTTCCCCTTAACCTGAATGGTGTCGCTGCTGGTCACTACCGATGGCAGGCCGCAAGTGGAAATGGCCACTATTGGAAAAGAGGGGTTGTGGGGGCCTCGGGGCTGATTCAGGCACAAGGAGCGATGGGACTGAATCTCGTTCAGTTACCCGGCGCGGCCGTGCCGGTCGAGGCCGGCACCTTCCGGAAACTGATGGATAGCCGGCCGCCAGTGCAGAAACTGATCCATCAACATTTCTACGCCCTGATGCGGCAGGTCCTTTATGGAGCAGCCTGCAACCGGATCCACAGTATGGAAGAACGTTGCGCCCGCTGGTTATTGATGACGCATGATCGTGCCGGCCAGGATACATTTCCGCTAACGCAGGATTTTCTCGCGCATATGTTGGGCGTGCGGAGGGCGACGGTAAATCTGGCGACGGGCATGCTGAAAAAGGCGGGGTTTATTCGATACCTGCGGGGAAAAATCACGGTCGTCGACCGCGCGGGCCTGGAGTCAACCTCCTGCGCCTGCTATCAAGCCATCATCAAGGCGTACGATTCTCTGCTCCCGACAATTCAAACGAGCAGCGCTGGTTCCTGACCGCAAAGCCGGCAGACTCCCCCGGCTACCAGTATTACTTCACCGACACGCTGCAAACCATCAACACGACAAACTGGACGCAGAACGGATCGCTGGCGGTGTTGCCCGGCCGGGGCCTGAGCGCCACCACATCGGGCGGCAGCCTGATCTCGAAGGTCGCCGTCCAGGGGCCGCTGAGCGCCAACTACGAGGTCAACATTACCGTGGCCCTGAACGCCAGCGATGGCGACTATGCCGAGTACCTACGGGCTACGTCCAACTCGCTGACCGGGACTGGCAGCTACTTCTCCGTGGAACCGCAGAATCCTACCTTCAACGGCACAACCGGCGCATACACGGCGACCCTGGCCGCTTTTCAAGCGGTCAACAGCAGTGTCACGCAACTCTACAGCACCCCGGTGGCCTGCCACAACGGCATGCAAGTGCGCACCGCCATCCTGGGAACCGTGGCGTACATTATTCTGGACGGCAACACCATGTGGGTCCCTGGCGTTACGGTCTCCGGAATGCCGGGCATCGGCGGACGGAACATGCCTTCCACAAACGCCATCTCCCGGACGACCTCTCGGCGCTCTCTTTAGTTATGAAAACAGGATTTTCTCATCTGTTTGCCCGTGAAATCTATACTATACAAGGATGGAGCATTCCACTCAGCGATGCCAGTTCGGGGGTGCTGGCAGTGCTATTTCTTGTGCGCTTAGCCGCTGGAGGGGTGCCAGAAAACGTACTGACGCACAATCCCGAGGCGGGGTAGCTTCTGCAAAGAAGACGCTTACCATGGTAAGCGCACACGCTTGCCGAATCATCGGCACGCTGATGCTGATACCGCTCGCGCTTGCGGCCAGAGGCCAGGCGCAGCCTCGCCAGGAGGGCCACACGAGGGTCCTTACA
>JBEKMJ010000242.1:0-4158 GCA_050008575.1 Bryobacteraceae bacterium | reverse complement strand
GATGTCTGCCGGCATCATGCGGGTGCTCGCGGTTGCCAGTCTCCAGGAGGGCGAGAATGTCCCTGTTCGAAAGGCTTCTCTCGCGCCGCAGGCGCTACGACGATCTTTCGGTTTCGATTCGCGAGCATCTTGCCGAGCGCGCCGGCGAGCTGATGGCCGAGGGCGTGCCGAGAGCGGAGGCTGAGCAGACCGCACGGCGTGAGTTCGGCAATGTCAGCCTGATTGAAGAACGGAGCCGGGAAGCCTGGCAGTGGCTAACGCTGGAGAGCATGCTGGCAGACGTACGGTTCGCTGCTCGGCAATTGGCCAGATCACCGGGGTTCACCTCGGTGGCCGTGATTACGCTGGCGCTCGGAATCGCCGTCAACGCCACGATGTTCAACAGAAAAGCTGCGGCATCGGAGACCGGGCCCATGGGATCGCCGGCGTGCAGCCGTTCCCACGCCTGAAATGTGCCGTGGGCCTCCTCGAACTGGAGGTTATACATTTGGCTGTAGCCGTTTTCCAGCGCGATCTCGGCGTGGCCTGCCGAAGCGGCCGCCGAGAGCACGGATATGAGAACCATAATGCGATGTATCATTTGAGTTAAATCCAAAGCATGTCAGACGAGACTGGCGCGGCCTATCTACGCCAACCAGAATATCTGTAATGCAGTGCAGATAGAAGACCAATGCCCATGTGTGCGAATACAAAGTAGAAACCCGAGCTCCCCAGGTTGCTACGTGCACGTCTTCGATCAGCTCGGCCGCGCGGTTCTGGAGGTCGCGTTCGGATACGTGAGCTGCGTCGCCCGACCTCCATGTCACCTTGACGAGATCGGCCGCATGGTTGGCCACCGCGAAGCTCTCCGCGCAGACCATCACCCAACCTGGCGCAATGTCCGAAGGGTCATCGAGGGCGAGGCTCTGAATATAGCCGGGCAAATGTCTCGCCGCCGAATCGTCGATGGAGACAACCTTGGAGTCGTAGTGCGTCGGAGGAATCTTGGGGAGCGCATAGATCATGCCTTCGACGACGGCGTCGATGCCATAGCGGCCTGCACCGTTGGTCTTGGACGGTACGTCGAGCGCCATCGTATCGCGCCCGATCAGGCGGCGCTCGCCGGGCGCCTTAATCGGTATGTTGCGCAATTGTTCGGACGTGTAGGCCCGCTGCAGCTTCCCGTGCGACACGATATCGCCATAGAGAATCGACCTTCCATTGGCGTGCACTATTCGGCGCACAGGATGGCGGTACGCCGCTGTGGAGCGAAGATCAGAATGTGGCGTTGGATGCGAATGGCAGTTGGGGCAACCTCAATGGGACGGCTGTCAATTATGGGGTCACCCGCGCCGGCGGCGGTGTAGAGCGCATCGAGCGTCCGCCCAATAGCGACCGGCAGTCGGTCAAATTCGACCGAGTAGCGACCACTCGTCCTAATGAAGGATGCGTCGGTGGCTCGTCTGCGCACCGGCTGGCCCAACCCGTATGCACGGCACATTCCGGTGTCTTTGCCGAAACAGATCAAAACATATCGAAAACGCTTCTTGGACCGCGTAACCTTCTTGCAGGTTACGCGAACTATGAAGCAGTGGGCGGAACCTCACGCAAGTTGTATCGGCGGATGCGAGCCCAACTACTTGAATTAAGGAGAGTGTCAAAATGATTTGCAACGCTTCTAACAGTCGCGGAGTCTCGCGGCTCGTTATGGCTTCGGCAATTACCATCACGCTGGGCATGACAGCCTTTGCGCAAGATTCACCCCGGCTTCGCACACCACGCAGGGCCGTCGAAGGGAAAATCGACATCAGCCACAATAACATCGCCCAAGCCTCGGCAACGGATCCCAACACCGCGCAAGGCCCGGGACCAGGACCGAGAGGCGCGGGCCCCGGATGTGACGTATTCCCAGCCCCGCCCTCCGTTGGCGCGACCGTAGATCTTTCATACTTCGGGCCATCCCCGTCGACGGTCGATCGCAGCTTGGTGGGCCCGGTCCAACTGCTAAACACTGGCCCAATCGATTCGGTCGCGGGCACGATCACCATTCCTCTTTATTTGGGACATATGAAGGATGGAAAGAATGTATGGTATATCCTCACGGATGTCGACGACTCTGATGTGGCTGCCGAACTGGGGCTGAACTTTTCGGCGAAGCTGACGTTCGCGGCGAATGCAGCGCGGACGGCAAACTTCGATCTAAACAACGACCTCGTGTTCGATGCAGGAACCGTTGATTTTTCGCCCGTCCGGACCGTTAGTCCTGGTCCCGCTGGTAATGAATTTCCTCCCACAGCCTACCAGCCGGGAGCGGTGGGTGACATCAACTACAGCCCGCTAGTTCAGGTGTTGAATGCCGCAGGCGTGATTTACAATGCCCCTATCGTCGCGTTTAACGCCACACCCGACCAGATCAATTTCCCTAGCGGCAACGTGGACTACACGAAGGTTCATGATCAGGTGCTTGCGATCGATCCTGTTAATATGACGGTGACATTGAATCTGATCACTGGGTTCAGTTTTGGAAGACCGGTGTGGTATATCTCTATGGACGCGAGCATACCGCTGGCAGCCGCGATCGAGCACAATACGTTTGCTCCCTTGATGGCGAATCTTCCGCTCGGGAGGGATGACAGCTTCTCCAGCCCGATTGAGCGGATCTTCCTCGCCGCGAACGGTCCGGAAGAGGGTGGATGCGCAAACCCTCTTCGACAGGGGTTGTCGGCCGACTTGGCGGACGGCCATCGGCCCAACAACGTGCTGGGCGGAATACCGACCATTGCCTTGGATTATTCTCCTACCTGGGATGCTCAGATTTATCAGTGGACCCCAGCTGCAATTGCCAGTGGATACCGCGGCCAGTTGCGTGAAGAGTTCCAGATTCTAACTTTCGTCCAGGACGGCCTGCTTACGGCGCCCGGTGGAGCGCCGTTCACAACTAGCGGTTTCTCTATTAATTGTCCGATCGTCATACGGCTCGATTAACTTCCCTTGTGCCCGCTGCCGGCCTTCAGTCGAGCAGCGGGCACGTTTTGTTGGTCAAGACTCTGGATCATCCCGGCAGAGCGCGTTGTATGAGGAATCGCTTTCGCATCTGTGTAAGCGTCAGCAGTCTACTGCTCGCGCTGGGCTTGCGGGCACAACAATCGGATTCGGGGAGTGCCTCGGGAGAGCAAAGCCAAACGAACGGTCCGTTAAGTCGGGCGGCGACAGTTCCGAGGCTGACCAACTTCAGCGGCACGGTAAAGGACTCTGCTGGAAAGCCACAAACAGGTCTTGTCGGAATAACCTTCGCACTGTTCGAGGAGCAAGTCGGCGGAAATCCCTTATGGTCGGAGATCCAGAACGTCCAACTGGACGAGCAAGGACGCTACACGGTGCTGCTTGGGGCGACACAGCCAACCGGACTGCCGCTCGATCTGTTCACGACTGGCAAGGCACGGTGGCTGGGGGTCCGACCGGAACTGCCAACGGTGAGTGAACTGCCCCGCATCTTGCTAGTGGGCGTGGCTTATGCCATGGAGGCCAGCGACGCGGACACTCTTGGAGGCAAACCGGCCTCAGCCTTCGCGTTGGCCGGCTCTTCTAGCGTAGTGAAAAGTGAGGGTTCATCTGTGAGAACACAGGCCGCCCAGTCGGCCAACTAGCCTGGCAAGATCTCAACGGCAGGTGTTAACGGTTCGTGGCGGGGGGCCGATTCCTAGGCGAGAACAGCCCATACCACGAGTAATCAAGCTGCAGGTATGGACCCCAGTGACCGGCAATGGCCCCATGAGGGCACCGCTCGTCAGAACGGGCAATCGCGCGGGCGCCTTTTTCCGCGCCTGTCGTTGCGGTTTTTGCTTCCGTGGCTAGCGAACGCGGCTCACGCGCCCGGAGTGCCGGTGCCGACAGTGAACCCGTGACTGCGCACGACCTACCCGTCGGGCCGGTACCAGGGTCAGTCCACCATCGCTGGCTCCCAGCTCACCTGGGAGGTGGCCGGGCCGCCACACGCCTCACCCCAGCAAGATCGGAAGCAGCACGCCGAGTCCCACCACCCAGAACCATAACGCGGGCGCCGCGGTTCCGACCCGTCTGACGCGCCGCGCCCTTTCCGCGGCGATCCTCG
The DNA here is from genome assembly GCA_050008575.1 of Bryobacteraceae bacterium. Taxonomy (GTDB): domain Bacteria; phylum Acidobacteriota; class Terriglobia; order Bryobacterales; family Bryobacteraceae; genus Bog-159. The sequence continues at coordinate 68 of JBEKMJ010000242.1, read as the reverse complement.
GATCGGCCAGCAGTCGGCGCATTCGCCTGCGTTCAAAGTCGAAAAACGCGAGCGCGGTTACTCCGCCG
>JBEKMJ010000241.1:0-3566 GCA_050008575.1 Bryobacteraceae bacterium | reverse complement strand
CCATCCGCCGCGGCGATCATAATCGCCTGGGCTTTGCCCTCCAACTCTGCACCGTCCGGTTTCTGGGAACTTTCCTGAGCGACCTCACGGACGTGCCCACCGGAGTCGTCAAGCATCTGGCCGCTCAGCTTGGCATCCACGATCTCACATGCCTGTCACGTTATCGGGAGAGGGCCACGACGCAGCGCGAGCACGCAAGCGAAATTCAGCGCCGGCTTGGCTACCGCGACTTCACCGATCAACCTGAACATTTCCGTCTGGTTCGCTGGCTGTATACTCGGGCCTGGCTCAGCGCCGAACGACCGATCGTGCTTTTCGATCTCACGACGGCACGGCTGGCCGAGCGGAAAATCCTCCTGCCCGGCGTGATGGTTTTGACGCGCTTGATCGCCAGCCTGCGGGACCGTGCGGCGGCGCGGCTGTGGCGCTCCTTAGCACGTCTGCCCTCGCCGAAACAGCGAAAGCGCTTGGAGGGCCTCTTGACGGCGCCCGCCGGGGAGCGTCTCTCCACGCTCGATCGGCTGCGCCGAGCGCCGACGCGGATCAGCTCGCCCGCCATGGTGGGAGCCTTGGAGCGCCTCGACGAAATCCGGATCTTGGAAGTGAGTCAACTGAACCTTACTCCGATACCGCAGGGGCGCCTGACTGCTCTGGCACGGTATGCGGCCGCTGCTTGGGCGTACACCATCGCGCGCATGTCAGAGGAACGTCGGATTGCCACGTTGGTGGCCTTCGCCTACGTCTTCGAGGCCGTCGCCCAGGACGACTCGCTCGATTTGCTCGACCAGTTGATAATGGAGTGTCTGACGCGTGCGGAGAAGCAAGGCCAGAAGGATCGCCTTCATACTTTGCCGGAGCTCGATGCTGCTGCTCTCCGAATGCGAGAGGTTTGTAAGGTGGTTTTGGATCCGAAGTGCCCGGACCCGAAAGTGCGCGCCTGGATTTTTGATCTAATTTCCCGCAGTCAGCTGGAAGCGGATGTGGACACCGTGGGTGAGTTGAGCCGAGCGGAGCAGGACCGCAAATATTACGATCGCTTGCTCGGGAAATACAGCACGGTGCGCCGCTTCTTGCCGGCCCTGCTGCGGAGCATTCATTTCGAAGCGGGCGCCGCGGGACAGCCTGTGCTCACCGCCCTTGAATTCCTAAAGAAGATCGAAGGCAAGCCGAAGCCCGACATGGACAAAGCGCCCAGGGAGATTTTGAATGCGGCATGGAGGAAAGTTGTGGTTCAGCCAGATCGGAGAATCGACCGCCGATTTTACACCTTCTGCGTGCTGGAGCGGCTGCAAGACGCTCTAAGCCGCCGTGATGTCTACGTGACGCCGAGCGAGCGCTGGGGGGACCCGCGTGCCAAACTTCTCCGCGGTCAGGCTTGGGAAGCGGCTCGGCCAGACGTTTGCCGGATGCTGGATCTCGCTCCGCAGGCCGAGCCCGAATTGGCCAAATTGGGCAAGCAACTCGACGAAGCTTATCGCCGGGTAGCGGCCAACCTTCCCCACAACCCGGCCTTCCGCATTGAGCGCGTGAAGGGGAAAGACCGGCCGGTCCTGACCCCTTTGGACAAACTGGATGAGCCCCAGAGCCTGATCCGATTGCGGAGTGCGGTCGACGCGCTGCTGCCTCGGGTGGATATCACCGACGCGATTCTGGAAATCCACGGTTGCACCGGCTTTGCGCATGAGTTCACGCACATCAGCGAGAGCAACGCCCGCGTGCACGATCTCGATATTAGTGTCTGCGCGGTGCTTGCCGCCGAAGCCTGCAACACCGGCCTCGAACCGTTCGTACGTTCCGACGTGCCGGCACTGAGTTACCGGCGCCTGCTCTGGGTGCAACAAAACTACATCCGCCCGGAGACCCTGATTCGCGCCAATGCTTGCCTGGTAGACGCGCAGTCCCGGATTCCGCTGGCGCAGGCCTTTGGTGGCGGCGAGGTCGCTTCCGCTGATGGGTTGCGCTTCGTCGTTCCGGTGCGAACGTTAAACGCTGGTCCCAGCAGCGAATACTACCCCGGCCAGCGCGGGCTCACCTATTACAACTTCTCGAGTAATCAGTTCTCCGGCTTTCACGGTATCCTGGTGCCTGGTGCCGTGCGCGACTCGCCGTACGTTCTGGACGGGTAGCTGGCACAGCAGACTAGCCTGCGGCCGGTTCAACTCATGACGGATACCGCGGGTTATTCCGATATTATCTTTGGGTTGTTCTGGCTGCTGGGCTATCAGTTCAGCCCGCGCTTGGCCGATCTGGGCGAGACGAGATTCTGGCGTCTGGACCCGGCGGCCAATTATGGCCCACTGAACGGTCTGGCGCGGAATCGAGTGAAGCCTGCCCTCATCAGCCGCAACGGGGATGATTTTCTGCGCGTGGCGGGTTCCTTAAAGATGGGAACGGTAAGGGCATCGGAGTTCATTCGCAGCTTGCAACGGAGCGGCAAACAGTCATTGCTGGGGCACGCGCTGGGAGAGTTGGGACGCATTCCGAAGACTCTGCACTTGCTGACTTATGTGGACGACGAGCTGTACCGGCGTGGCACGCTGACCCAATTGAACCGCCACGAAGGGCGGCACAGCCTGGCGCGGATTATCTTTCACGGGCAGCGCGGGGAATTGCGCCAGCGGTATCGCGAGGGCCAGGAAGATCAACTCGGTGCCCTCGGGCTCGTGTTGAATGCTTTGATCATGTGGAATACGCGCTACATGGACGCCGCTCTTTCTCATCTGCGCGCCGGCGGCCGGGAGATAAAACCCGAGGACGAGGCTCGCTTATCACCGCTTGGGAGCGACCACTTCAATGTACTCGGACGGTACGATTTTCACGTGACCGACGAAATTCTAAAAGGTAAGCTCCGTCCGCTCCGAAGCCTCGAGGATGCCGCTGAATATGAAGGGGTTATTGCTTAGCGTACGTTTTTGTTCCATTGCTAGCCAGACCCCGTGTTTCGACGTGTGCTGGATAAGATTGGAAGCGCGGCGTTCTCGGGATAGAATCCGAACTGCGCAGAATGCCGTTACTGCGCAAGTTTTCTCGGTCAGAGGAGGCTTCATGCGGGAGCGCAGCGGCCCCAAACGGCCCAAAGTGCGCGGTAAAAGAGCGAACGTGCAATTTGCCGAAGGGATGGGCAATGTCGTCCGGGAAACCACCAGGCTGTGGCGCAAGCACCACCTTGCATACGACCAAATCAAGTTCCCCCCAAGATCTGGCGTCGACACTGTCGATTGCGACACCGAAAGCGGCGCGTCTTCACCTGAATCCTAACGGCCCCGAAACCGAAGCCGGCAACGGCGCGATGCCCGGCGAGTGCCCTGGCTCCAATCTAGCCTAGTGGCAGAAATCAGGGGCTAGTGGCTCAAGTGGTTGCAGCCGGGGCACTCGGCGTAAAACGCATTTCCCTTGTAATCGAGTTCTTTCAAGCCGCGCTGCGACGGATAGAAGCCGTTGGCGACCTGGCTCTTCAACAAAACGAAGAGCCGGGTACCGGCATTTTGAGCTTCGGCATGCTCGTTCAAGGACCTCAGAAGTTCGATCTGCGACGCCTCGGGAGTGTCAAGGAAAGCCTTCTCCCA
>JBEKMJ010000240.1:0-3575 GCA_050008575.1 Bryobacteraceae bacterium | reverse complement strand
CCGACCAAGGCCACCAACAGTCCCAACATCAGCACGAACTTCTTGCCGCGCCGGTCCTGAAAGACGCCCACGGGAATCGAGAGCAACCCGAACATCACGAATCCCACGAAAGGGATGAGCGATGCGATTGCGTTGCTGAGGTGGAACTCGTTCTTGGCCAGGCTCACGAATGGCCCCACCGCGTCGGCGAAGCCCATCGCCAGGAAAGCCAGAAAGACCGGAAGCGTGCGTAGTCGCATAACGGATTGGATTCTCCGGGAATAAGGAGTATATCGCCCGGCGGGGCACTGCCGCGGTCCATCTCTTCACGGCCGTTCGCAGTGCAGGAAGCCTTTCAACGTCTCCACCAAACGATCCAAATCATCGATTTGGCACTGCCTAATGACAAGGACGTCCCAACCCGTGCGGCGCAACCGCCGGAGATTCCCCGTGTCGCGCTGGCGGTTGCCTTCGAGTTTTGGGCCCCAGTAGTCGAGCCTGGACTGCGGTAGGTGAGAGAACCGGCAAGATCCGTGTGGGTGCCAATAACAGCCGTAGATCTGAACGATCTTCCGAAGGCGCGGGAACACCATGTCCGGGCGGCCGGGCAGAGTGGGGACGTGCAGCCGATAGCGGTAGCCCATCCGATGAACCAAGCGACGCACAAGGAGTTCCGGCAACGTATCCTTGCTCCGTATGCGCCGCATGTTTTCACTTCGCCGCTCTGGTGAGATTTTGTCCGTAATCGCCCAGCTTCGAGCCTGCGATTACAGCCTACCAAAAAGCCAAAGACGAGGCGTTCTCAATCGAGCAGGGCCAACCATTGCGAGAGGCTGATCAAATGCCCGCGATGAATGTGATCGACGACGCTGGCTGCCGAGCGCTCCGGTGCGGCGCCATAGGCAGCCTGCAATCCGTCGGTCGTTATGTGCACGACATGCGTGAACATCGGCGCGTTCCGCTCCAGGCGTTCGCAGGCCCTCTTCAGTCGAGCTGGATCGAATTCGTTTGTGACAAGCACATAATCGAATTGACGGTTGAACGCCTCGGCCCGTATGTAGTCGTCGTAGTCTGTCTTGAGTTGCTCCTCGCGGTCGGCCCGGATGCTCCACTTCGCCGTGATGAGTGTGCGGCCCCGGTCCTGATGCACGACAGCCAAATCCACCTTCTTCCGCTTGCCTCCTCGCGGCATGGGATGAAAACCTGGCACTTCATCGAGCCAGCGCCGCACGTGTACGGTCGCTTCCTCCTTCTGCGAGACCCGTGCAATTACGGACGCCAGAACGTCTTCGAATCCTTCGCCGACGAGATTCTTGCGCTTGTTCTCGTGGGTCATGTGCTGGCGCAGCCGTTGGATAAGCGCCCTCCACACGTCGGGGGGCGGCCGCCGGGCAAGGTACGGCCGAAGCGCCTCCGACAACAATAAGAGCAGTTCGCGATCCTCGCCGGGTTCGGGGAACTGCCGATCAGCGTATGGTTCCCGTTGACGTTCGGCAATGCGGACGATAGCGTCCCGGCGGCGGAGCGCTACCGTCGCCAAGTCCTCCGTCGCCCGCCGGAATAGATAATCTATCTCGTCGCCGAGCTTTAAAGGTGTCACGCCCAGCGCGGATGAGATCCAGTCGTGAAACGCCAATGAGCGCGCATACCAGTTCCTGCCCGGCTGGCTTTTGTCGCTTTCGTAGCAATGGGCCAAGCCCGTCGTCGCATCGATCCAGAGCAGGAGCCTGTATACACTTTGCCACGCATCCGCCGCGGTTGGGACTCCGTGGCCGGCAAAGTGAGCATCGATAATGCGCGAACGATTTTCTGCGCCGAACGCATTGTCGATAATAGCCGCCGAGAGTTCAGGCGGGGCGGGGGGTGTATCGTTCTCTGCCAGGACTTTGCCCCCTATGCTGTTCGCCGTTTCTGCATCGCGGCAGCGGCGACGACGTCGCGTATCGCCTCGCCTATCGCACGCGCGAGGAGTACGGGCACGGCATTGCCGGCCTGCCTGTAACGAGAATGGCCGGGACCACCCTCGATTCTACCCGGAATCGCCCCCTTACGGGGGTCCGTCGTGAAGACAAACCGGTCTGGAAAACTCTGCAATCGCGCGAATTCCCGCACCGAAAGGGAACGCGGAGCAGCGTAGTGATACACTGCATCCGCCTTCGTGCTGAGAGTCCAGGCCCAGATCCCTGGGTGGAGCCGCCGATATGCGTAGAAGTGACGGCGCGACAATTGGCCTGTCCCATTGTCCTGCCCCCAGTGCTGATCCGTCAGGTACCGATGAAGGAGCGCTTCCGGCAGATCCCGGTAGTTCCCACCCTGTGGAATGCCCCGCAGCCGCATCGCGGTATCCGCATTCATTCGGGGCACCTGGACATTCGAGAGCATGGGACCGGCGCCTCGCCGCATGAGACGCTGATACCCACTGTTTGGCGCAGGAAGCTCGACATAGCGGATCTCATCATTCCGGCGCCCTGTCGGTAACGATTCCAGATCCGAGATCGCGTCGGAGGCAGATACAACGCTGGTGTCGGCTGGATCCCGCAGGGCGTCGGCGAGCCCGGTTGTGAAAAGGTCGCGCCGTGCCACCAACTCGTAGCGGCGGTTTCGCGATCCGGGGAAGCGCACCAGCGTGATCGACTCCGTTGCGCCGGTCCCCTCTGGGGCTGGTGGCATGCCGAGCGAGGCGTGCAGCCCCAGAAAAAACAAACGCTTCCGGGTTTGCGGCACGCCAAAATCGGCGGCGTCCAAGACTTGCGGCCGCACCAAGTACTCGCCGCCAAGTGCGAGATCTTCAGTTATCTGCGCCCTGACGCCCATCTGGTCCATGCCCGTGACATTCTCCATGAGGAATGCCTTCGGGCGAATTGCGCGGAGGATGCTCACGAATTCCGTGTAGAGGGAGTTACGTGGGTCGTCGATAACTCGGCTATGATTACGGACCTGGGAAAACGCCTGGCACGGCGGGCCTCCAACCACCACGTCTGCCGCGCGGCCAAGATCGAGCACTAATTCATAAACCTCGGATCGCCGGATGTCGCCCACGACGGTCCGGGCCTCCGGGAAGTTTAGGTGGTAGGTTGCAGCGGCGTCGGGGTCGTGGTCGACGCCTCCGAGCACTCGAAAGCCCGCCTGGCGGAAACCCTCAGAGATTCCGCCTGCGCCAGCGAACACGTCGATGAGGGTGAGTGTTGGCCCATCGGCCGGACAGTCGTCCTCTGACTGCCGCACGTATTCTGCTCGGATCGCCATGGTTGGATTTTAGCTTTCTCTCTCGCCCGTTTGCAACGGAGTATTCCTCCCGGGGAGGCGTCCTTATGCCGCTACGTGAGCTGCGTCGGGCGCGATAGGCTAAAACAACGTCCGTTCGTTGCGTTTGGCGCAGCCGTAACTCGCCGCACCCGATACGTCCCGCATAATGGGATTGCCGGAGACCCGCAGAATCGCCGCGCCCGCTCCCACCAGCATCACCGTCAGCAAAAAGCGCGCGAAGGTAGTGAGCCCGAAGGCGGCATTCAGCAGCCCGACCAAGGCCACCAACAGTCCCAACATCAGCACGAACTTCTTGCCGCGCCGGTCCTGAAAGACGCCCACGGGAATCG
>JBEKMJ010000024.1:0-82994 GCA_050008575.1 Bryobacteraceae bacterium | reverse complement strand
CGGGTCCTCACCAAAAAAGCGAAAAAGCTTGGGTTTCAATTAGTTATCCAGCAAACGGCGTAAACCTACAGGGGAAGGTTTCTGGAGAGTGCCGACACGGCACGCCGGGGGCGTGCGCCACGAGGGCGGCCAACTGAAATGGCCAGTCTCCAGCCTGTGTGGGCGAGCGAAGCTCGCCATAGCGGGGCTAAAGCCCCGCGCGGGCTCAAGCCCGCCCCCCACTGCAAATGTAAGAAACTTGAGTGAGCCGCCTGAAAAGGCGGCTGCGGCCAGGATTGGCCGCCCTCCAATTATAGGTGGGGAGACATGCGCGGGGCGGGGCAGCAATCTGGCGCACAGACATCGTGGCTAGGACCGCACTGGCCCAGGGCGCGGGGCGGGGCATCGCCGCTACGTTCCAGGACCAGTTCGCGGATCATGGCGGCGAAGCGCGGGTCGGCGCCCACGGTTTCCGCGCGGACCATGTGCAAGCCGAGCTCGCCGCACAACTGGCGCGCTTCGGTATCCAGATCGTACACCACTTCCATATGGTCGGAAACGAATCCGATGGGCGCCAGGAGGACGTCGCGCGGCGCGCCGGCCGCGGCCAGTTCGCGCAGATATTCCAGAACGTCGGGACCCAGCCAGGGCTGGCCCGGCGCTCCGCTGCGGCTCTGATAGACCAGCCGGTACGCCGGCCGGCCCACGCATTCGGCCACCAGCCGGCAGGCTTCCTCCACTTGCTGCACATATCGGCTGGACTCCGCCATGGCGACTGGCACACTGTGCGCGGTGAAGGCTAGCGCCGCTTCGGCGCGGCGCTCCGCGGGGATCCGCTCAAACGCCGCGCGCACACGTTCCGCCATCGGCTCGATGAATCCGGGATGGTTGTAGAATACCCGCAGCTTGAATACCTCCGGCGCGCCGGGACCGACGGCCTCGCGCGCGCGGGCCAGATCTTCCAGATATTGCCGGCAGCCGGAATAGGAGCTGTAGGCCGAGGTGACGAAAGCGAAAGCGCGGCGCACGCCATCGGCCGTCATTTGGCGCAGCGTGTCGGCCAGCAGCGGATGCCAGTTGCGATTGCCCCAGTAGACCGGCAAATCCGGACCCTCCGCCGCGAGCACCGCACGCAAGGCTGCGATCAGCGCGCGGTTCCGATCGTTGATGGGGCTGCGGCCGCCGAAGCGATAATAGTGTTCGGCCACTTCCAGCATGCGTTCGCGCGGGATGTTGCGCCCGCGCAGAACGTTTTCGAGGAATGGCATCACTTCGTCCGTCCGGTCGGGACCGCCGAAGGAAAGCAGCAGGATGGCGTCGCCGGGGCTAATCATCGAGCGCCTGGAATAGTTCAGCCAGCGGTACCGCGATGGCGGGATCTTCGGTGCGCAACACTCCGTCGTGAGCTTCGTGAAACCCCGATGCGTTGTAGACGTCGGCCCGGCGCCTCTCGGGATCGATCAGCCAAACATACGGGACGCCGAAGGCCAGGAACTCATCGATCTTCTTGCGCATTTGGATCATGCGGTCGTCGGGGGAGACGATTTCGATCGCGATGAATGGCGGCGAACTCGGTATGGGATCGCGCGGGGCGGGTTGCGTATAGACGCAAACATCCGGAACGCGGTATTGACCGGGGCCGATCCGGATCCGTAGGATAGTCAAAACCTGTATCCGATACTGCTTCCGGCGCGCGTACAGAAAGGCGGCGACCTCGGTTATCACGAGGCTGTGCGGCAACTCGCCCGTGTTGCGCTGGAGCAGGGTTCCTTCATCGAACTCGCAGTCCGGTTCGTAGCCGGTGGTCAGATATTCCCGCTCGGATACGAGAAGCGACGTTCCCATGACTGGAGTATAACGCAGGCGCTACGCGCTTATTGAATCCACACGCATTCCTCCTCAACAGCCCGTTACATATCGGAGATTTCCGAGAAGCCCACGCAACGCACCACCGATAGCGCCCGTATCCGCGCCTCGCTCGCCGGAGCGACCTCGTGAGTTCCGCCGGCGTGGATCAGCAACCTCACGATTGTGCCGGCCTCCTTCGATCCAGCTACATTAAAAAGACGCCGTGCCGGACCTTGAAGCCTTCGGCAATGAAACCGGCAAGCGCGGCGCTCTCGGCAGAGTGATTGCCCTTGCCTTCGATGAAGGCGTGCGGGAGGAGATCGAGGCCCTTGGATTGAAGCCGCTCGACCGTAACGGCCTGTTACGCATCGTAGGGCTTTGGGACCCGTTGAAGGCGTACGGCGGCACAGTCGCTTGTTTACTACGCGCAGCATGTCGAGAAAAATTCATCTCTCGCCGACCGGCTCAAGGCGTTCCTGAAACAGGCGGAGGAAGCGGCGAAAAAAACGGCCACGCCGGTTGACGCCGTGCCGATTGCCGAGCCCTCCCCTGCCACGGCAAACCAAAGAAAAGGAGTTAATCTCCGACCCTACTGACTGCGCCTGTACGCTTTCATCTCCGCAATCCGTTGAGCTAAGCTGGATGTGTCGGATTGGAGGTTCGCCGCCCATGAGTTTCCTTGACCGCATACTTGGAAAACAGCCGAAGCCAGCGCGATCCTCAACAACGTCCGCCCCAATTGAGCAAAAGAGTCCCTCGGCTCAAGCCGTAACAGCATCCGCCCCGGATGCCGCTGCCATGAAAATCCAAAAAGAAATCCATGACAACCTTGAGCTTCTTAAATTTCTTTGCACCTGCGGGAAATTCGATCTGGACGAGCTGCGAGCCTTCATGGCCTTGAGTGCGCAACTGGGTAAACCGTTCGACGCAAATGCAACGAGACAAATGGAGAACGCTAACCAGATGATTGGCGGCTACGAGAAGCTCCGTGTGGATGTCATGATTCCCGGCCAGATGAAAGCTTACATGACATTTTTTAAACTTCTTGCAGATATGCGTCCTCACGCAGCTACAGCGCAGTTCCTAGCGGACGCTCAACGCCAATTCGACGCCATTGGCGCACAGTTTAAGAGCGCATCGGTTAGCCGCAATTCGTAACTCTCGGGAAAGGCGCTTTTAGTTAGGCTGCGCCTGCGCCAGCATCGAAATCAGAACTTGGTCGTCCCGCCTCGTAAGTGTGCCTACGAGGGCGTATTCGTGAAAGCCATCGTTGCAAAATTCGCCGGGACATGTGGGCTGCGTCCGCAGGCGAGCGGCAACCAGCGCCCCGGTTTAGATGAAGAGTCCCGACTGTAGGCGAGCTTCGCTCGCCGCGCTGCCAAGAGTGGCAGCGCGGCAGGCAGGGTGCCTGCGCCACGAGTCTACCCGCTCATGGAATTCAGGAACTCGGCGTTGCTGCGCGTTTTGCCCAGCTTATCCAGCAGCAGTTCCATGGTCTCCACCGGCGAAAGCGGATTCAGCACCTTGCGCAGAATCCACACGCGGTTCAGCTCTTCCTTGGGAAGCAGCAGCTCTTCCTTGCGCGTACCGCTCTTGTTGATATCGATGGCGGGGAACACGCGCTTATCCACCAACTTGCGCTCCAGGTGGATTTCCAGGTTGCCGGTGCCCTTGAACTCTTCGAAGATCACGTCGTCCATCCGGCTGCCGGTATCGATGAGCGACGTAGCAATAATCGTCAACGACCCGCCTTCCTCGATGTTGCGGGCGGCGCCGAAGAAGCGCTTGGGGCGCTGCAGGGCATTGGAATCCACGCCGCCGGAGAGCACCTTGCCCGAGGGCGGCACGATGGTGTTATAGGCGCGCGCCAGGCGCGTGATGGAATCGAGCAGGATGACGACATCCTTCTTGTGCTCCACCAACCGCTTGGCTTTTTCGATCACCATCTCGGCCACCTGCACGTGGCGCGTGGCCGGCTCGTCGAACGTGGAGCTGATCACTTCGCCGCGCACCGAACGCTGCATGTCGGTGACTTCCTCGGGCCGCTCGTCGATGAGCAGCACGATGAGGGTGACCTCGGGATGGTTTGTGGTCACGGAGTTGGCGATCGATTGCAGCAGCATGGTCTTGCCGGTGCGCGGCGGCGATACGATCAGCCCGCGCTGTCCCTTGCCGATGGGGGTGAGCAAATCCATCACGCGGCCGGAGAAATTGTCGCGCACGGTTTCGAGCTTGATGCGCTCGTTGGGATAGAGCGGCGTCAAGTTGTCGAAGAAGATCTTGTTGCGGGCTTCCTCGGGCGGCTCGAAGTTGATGGCGTCGACTTTGATGAGCGCGAAGTACCGCTCGCCTTCCTTGGGCGGCCGGATCTGGCCGGAGATCGTGTCGCCGGTGCGCAGATCGAAGCGGCGAATCTGCGAGGGCGATACATAGACATCGTCGGGACCGGGCAGATAGTTATATTCCGGCGCGCGCAGGAAGCCGAAGCCGTCGGGCAGGCATTCGAGCACGCCTTCGGAGAAGATCAGGCCGCTCTTTTCCGCCTGGGTTTGCAGGATCTTGAAGATCAATTCCTGCTTGCGCAGCCCGGCGGCGCCGGCCACGTTCATATCCTTGGCCACCTGGTTGAGCCTTTGGATGCTCATGTCTTTCAATTCCACGAGGTCCAAAGTGGGAGAGCCGTTTTTCGCTTGGGCGGGCGGTTTGTTGCGACGGTGGCCGCCGTGGTGACCGCCGCCGCCCTGACCTTGGTCCGGCTGGCCGGCGGTTGGCTGGGGCCGCGCTTCCGATGACGGAGCGCCATCTGCTGCCGGATTGGGCGCGGCATTATTCTGGTCGCGGGCAGGCCGTTCGTGCGGGCGCTCGGACGGCTTGTCCTGTTCTTCTTGCGGTGTGGTGGTATTTACCGCGTCTGGAGTGTTTTCGTTATCGCTTGCCAAATTTCCCTCACTCCCCGGCCGGTGGAGGCCGAGAACGGCAGCGGTTCGACGTGCTCCTTGCGGATGGACGCCAGACCCTGCCATTGTTCCGATTGATTCAACTTATCTGTCTTTGTGGCGATCACCTGGTACCGCCGGTTGTGAAGCTCGAGCCATTGCTTGAGTTGCAAATCCCGGTCCATCCAGCCCCTGCGAGCGTCCAGGACCAGAAAGGAAAGATCCAAAGTCCGTCTGGTTAACAAATAGCCTTCGATCAGCTCCTGCCATTGCCCGGCCAAATCTTTGGGCACCCGGGTGTAACCGTACCCGGGCAGATCGACGAAATACATCGATCCTTTGATTCGGTAAAAGTTGAGCGTTTGCGTGCGACCCGGAGTGCTACTGGTGAAAGCCAGCCCTTTGCGCCCACCTTTGTACCCAAGCAGGGCGTTAATCAGGCTGGACTTCCCTACGTTACTTCTCCCTAAGAAAGCGATCTCGGGCAAGCCGTCAGAGGGGAACTGTTCCGGCTTCGCCGAGGATGTTACAAAAGTGCTGTCGATTACCAAAATTGGTCAAAGGCGGCCTACGAGGCCGCCGCAGGCTACGAGCCTGCCCCACTAGTGCGCGACAACTTCTTCCGGCTGGGCGGCGACATCCACACCCGGCGGCATGGGCAACGCCACAATTGCCCGCTCCAGAGCGATCTTAAGAACCTCGTCCATCGACTCGACGAAATGGATCTTCATTTCGTTGCGAATATTTTCCGGGATTTCCGGCAGGTCCTTCTCATTATCCCGCGGTACGATGGCCTCGTTGATCCCATGGCGGTGGGCCGCCAGCAACTTCTCCTTCAACCCTCCGATGCCCAGAACTTTGCCCCGCAACGTGATCTCACCCGTCATGGCCACATCGCCGCGCACCGGAATCCGGGTCAGCGCGCTGCAGATGGTAGTGGCCATGGTGATCCCAGCCGACGGTCCATCCTTGGGAATGGCGCCTTCGGGGATGTGCACGTGCACATCCAGGTTCCGGTAGAAATCCCGAGGAAGCCCGAACTGGTGCGCCCTGGACCGGATGTAACTCATAGCCGCCTGCGCGGACTCCTGCATCACCTCGCCCAGCTTGCCGGTAATCGTCAGTTTCCCTTTCCCTTCCATCAGCGTGGCTTCGGTGGTCAGGATCTGGCCGCCTACTTCGGTCCACGCCAAACCGACGGCCGCGCCGATTTCGTTCTTCTTTTCCGCCACCAGATCGCGGAAGCGGTGCGGACCCAGCAGATCCGGCAGGTTCTCGCCGCTAATCACGATCTTGTCGGCGCGCTTCTTATCTTTGGCGCTTTGCGCGTTCACCACTTTGCGCGCCATCTTCCGGCAAACGTTGCCGATTTCCCGCTCCAGGTTCCGGACGCCGGCCTCGCGCGAATAATATTGAATCAGCCCCTGCAACCCCTCGTCTGAAAACTCGATGTCGTCGCCCGACAATCCAGTCTGCTCCATCTGTTTGCGGACCAGGAAACGCTTGGCGATCTCCAGCTTCTCATATTCGGTGTAGCCGGAAAGCCGGATGACCTCCATCCGGTCCTGCAAGGCGGGCGGAATCGTATGCAGAACGTTGGCCGTCGCGATGAAGAAGACCTGACTCAGATCATACTCCACATCGAGGTAGTGGTCAACAAACATAAAATTCTGCTCGGGATCCAGCACTTCGAGCAGGGCGGCGGAGGGGTCGCCGCGGAAGTCCATGGACATTTTTTCCACTTCGTCCAGCATGAAGACGGGATTGCGGGTGCCGGCCTTCTTCATCATCTGGATCACCTGGCCGGGAAGCGCGCCAATATAAGTGCGGCGATGGCCGCGAATCTCGGCCTCGTCCCGCACCCCGCCCAGCGACATGCGCACAAACTTGCGGCCGGTGGCCTTGGCGATGGACATGCCCAACGAGGTTTTGCCCACTCCGGGAGGTCCCACGAAGCAGAGGATGGAACCTTTGGGATTCTTCACCAGGCGGCGCACCGCCAGGAATTCCAGGATGCGCTCTTTGATTTTTTCCAGGCCATAATGGTCGGACTCGAGCACCTGCTCGGCGAACTTCAGATCGCGGATTTCCTTGGATTTTTTCTTCCACGGCACCGCTAGCAGCCAGTCGAGATAGTTGCGCGATACGGTGGACTCGGCGGACATGGGTGGCATGTTTTCCAGCCGCTTGAGCTCCGCCATGGCCTTATCGAGCGCGTCCTTGGTCATGCCGGCCGTCTCGATGCGCTTTTTCAATTCATCGATTTCGCTCTTTTCGCCGCGGCCGAGTTCCTTCTGGATAGCCTTGATCTTCTCGTTGAGGTAATACTCTTTCTGCGCCTTTTCCATCTGGCGCTTCACGCGGCCCTGAATGGTGCGGTCGACGTTCAGTTTTTCGATTTCGATATCCAGCATCTCCGCCACGCGGGTGAGGCGGTCCACGGGATCGAAGATTTCGAGCAGTTCCTGCTTTTCCTCAATGGTCAACTGCAGATTGGCGCCCACCGTGTCGGCCAGCTTGCCGGCATCGTCCACGCGGATGGCGGCGATCATGGTTTCATAGTTCAGGTTCTGGCTGAGCTTGACGTATTGCTCGAACAGCGTCGTCACCCGGCTGGTGAGCGCGTCGAGCTGCGGGCCGGCTTCCACTTTGAAATTGAAGGTGCGCACCACGGCGCGGAAAAACCCTTCCTCGTCGGTGATGGAAAAAACCTTGGCGCGCTCCACGCCTTCCACCAGCACCTTAATGTTCCCGTCCGGCAGCTTCAGGCTCTGCACGATGTTGACAACCGTGCCGACGGTGTAAATCTCATTCGGCTTGGGCTCGTCGATGGAGGCGTCGTGCTGGGTGGCCAGGAAGATTTTCTTGTCTCCGGCCATGGCCTCTTCGAGCGCCCGCACACTGGATTCGCGCCCCACCACGAAGGGGGTCATCATGTACGGGAAGATCACCACATCCCGAATGGGCATCATCGGCAAACGTTTTGTATCCGATTTTTCCTTTATCGTAAGCATGTTTCTCCGCAAGGGTTTCGCTACTGGCGCGCCGTAGCCGGGTGGGCAGGCTTGGCGCAAAAGCGCGCTGGCTGGCTTAGCCGGCCTTTTCTAATAGTGTAAGGCTGATCTTCTGGGAAAGCACCATCTCTTTGGTGACCAGGAACTCTTTTACTTTCTTGTACGAGGGGAGGTAATACATCAAGTCCAGCATCAGGTCTTCCAGGATCATGCGAAGGCCGCGCGCTCCCACTTTACGTTCCAGGGCCAAATCGGCTATCGCCTCCAGGGCGTCGTCGCTGAACTTCAGCCGCACGTTCTCAAATTCAAAAAGCTTCTGATACTGCCGGACGATGGCGTTCTTGGGCCGGGTCAGAATCTGCACCAGGGAGTCCTTGTCCAGTTCTTCGAGGACCGCGTTCACCGG
This sequence comes from Bryobacteraceae bacterium, assembly GCA_050008575.1. Lineage (GTDB taxonomy): Bacteria > Acidobacteriota > Terriglobia > Bryobacterales > Bryobacteraceae > Bog-159. Next base: position 74,811 of record JBEKMJ010000024.1, on the reverse strand, counting down.
CAGCCTTCCGATAAATTCCGGGATGAACCCGAACTTGATCAAATCCTGCGGCTGCGCCTGGGCCAGCAGATCGATATCCCGATGACCGCCGATATCGATGGTCTTGCGGTTTTTCTCTTCTTCGGGCAGGAACCCCATGGACTTTTTGCCCACGCGCCGCCCGATCACCTTCTCCAGCCCCACGAAAGCGCCGCCGCAGATGAACAGGATATTGGTGGTATCCACAGGCGTGAACTCCTGGTGCGGATGTTTGCGCCCGCCCTGGGGCGGCACATTGGCGATGGTGCCTTCCAGGATCTTCAGCAGGGCCTGCTGCACACCCTCGCCCGAAACATCGCGGGTGATGGACGGGTTCTCGTCCTTGCGGCAGATCTTGTCGATCTCGTCGATGTAGATGATGCCCTGCTGGCACCGCTGGACGTCCCCATCGGCCGCCTGCAGAAGTTTCAGGATGATGTTTTCGACATCCTCGCCCACGTAGCCGGCCTCGGTCAGGGTAGTGGCGTCCACGATGGCGAACGGCACGTCCAGAATCCGAGCCAGGGTTTGCGCCATGAGCGTCTTGCCGGTACCGGTGGGGCCGATCAGCAAGATGTTGGATTTGGAAAGCTCCACGTCGGAGTTCCTCATCCGGTTCATATGGATGCGCTTGCAATGGTTGTAGACAGCCACCGCCAGCTTCTTCTTGGTGGCCTCCTGGCCGATGACGTACTGGTCCAGGTGCTCTTTTACTTCCAGGGGCTTCGGGATCTTGTGGGGCATCCCGGAAGGCTGGTCGACCTTATCGTCGTCCAAAATCGAGTTGCACACCGCGATGCATTCATCGCAGATGTACGCTCGCGGGTAATCACTGGGGGATGAGATGAGCTTCCCAACTACATCTTGGCTTTTGTGGCAGAATGAACATCGCAGGGCCTCATCGGATCCGGCACGCTTCACGCAGTCGCCTCCAGGGTATGCACGTCTCCCGCCTCCGGGGTGGAAGAGTGGGTTCAATCCTATTATCACCCCAAGACGGTGGTTTAGGCAATGTGCTCTGCAACTGGAAAAAGTACTGGCGGGTTTAGGCCCACCCTGTGGGGCGGGATTTGTCCCGCGTGGGGCTTAAGCCCCGCTGTCCTGCGAATTCTGCCGGTCTTTGAAGTATTCGTGGTGGGAAGTGAAACAATTCGGCTTCTGAAGTCACAATTCTAGTGGGGCGTAGCGGCGCATAGGCGGCGGATCGTCCGCGCAGACTACGAAAACCCGGGCAAGGGCTGATCCCGGTTGTATCCGAGCCATGCGGGCAGGTTGTCTTTGCGCCATTGGCGATACTCTTCCATGGTGTCGAAGGAGCGGTAATCCGCATCGTCGAGAACGGGCTTGTACGTTTTGATAAACGAATTTCGAAGGTGTTGATCAAGCGGTCTTTTGGCTGCCGCTTCAAAGTCTTCCCATTCCGGCGGATCTTGTTCGACGATGCTCATGCGACACCCTTCGGATTGTGAAAACGGCGCTGCGGCGGGGCTTAAGCCCCGCGCGGGCTCAAGCCCGCCCTCCACAGGACGGCGGCGCATGGCGCCGCCCCACGACGCTCACGGAACGCGCTTGGCGGTCATTTCCAAGGTCTGCCCGAGGGCCTGCAGCTCCACCGTGAACTTGATCGTGTCGCCGTCCACCTTGCCCTTGTAGACGACCTTTCCTTCGGTGCCCTGCACGTTTACCGTCAGGGTGAACGAAACGTCGTCCCCATCCACCTTGCCATCTTCAATCGTCGACTTGCCAAACCGGGCGCTGTTCGTTTCACCCGTCAGCTTGTGGCCGTCCACCTTGAAAACGAACGTTCTCTCCACCGTACCGTTGGGCGTTTCAGCGGTTCCCTTCCAATTGCCGCTAATATCGGCGGCGGAAGCGGTAACGGCGAATATCGCCAGTAAACACAATAGCCATTTCATGGGATCTATTCCTCTGTCTTTCCGGCGTGCTCAAACAGGAAACTGAGCGTTTTCTCCGTCTGAATATGCGAAGCGATGCGGCCCAGCGTCCCATCCTTCTCAAACCGCAAGCGTACGGCGGCGAACGGTTCGCGCTGCTGCCGGGCGACGCGCTCCACTTCCTTGTCCACCTCGTCGCGCGTGGGCGCGATGGCCTCCCGCTCCGCGATCCGCGATAGCAGCATGGAAGCTTTCACCTCGCGCTGCGCCTTGTCCTGCTGGCTTTCTTTTACCTTCTTCCAGTCCAGCTTGAGCGAGGCGACGTCCTTGCCCTGCTCCGCCATCGCGCGGATGAGTTGCTCCATGCGGTTCTTGATCTGCGTATCGACAAAGGCCTGCGGCACTGGAAAATCGTGCAGGTCCACCAGCTTATCCACCAGTTGAGTCTTGGCCTCCTGCTGCGCCTCGAACTGGCGCTGCCCGAACAGCGATTTGCGCACGGCTTCGCGCAGTTCGTCCACCGTGCGGTAGTCGCCCAGATCCTGTGCGAATTCGTCGTTGATCTCCGGCAGTTCCTTCCGCCGCACACCCTTCACCTGCGCCCGGAAGCGCACGGTCTTCCCGGACAGCTTGGCCTGGCCGTAATCTTCGGGATAGTGAACGTCGAACTCCTTTTCCTCGCCGGGACTCATGCCGCGCAGTTGTTCGCTGAAGTCTTCGAGCGTATCGCCGCCGCCCACTTCCAGCGTCATCTCTTCGTTCTTCACCGGCGGGCCTTCCACGGGGCTCAAGCTTTCAAGCGACAGCACCGCGAAGTCGCCATCCTGCAGCGGCCGCGGATCTTCGTTCACGAAGTCGGCTTTGGTATGCCGCAGTTCCTCGATGCGCTTGTCCACGTCTGCGTCGGTGATTTCCGGATCGTGATACTTCACAGTGAGTCCCTTGTAGTCCTGCAGCTCGACCTGCGGCACGACTTCGAATTCGGCCTTGAAACGCAACGGCTCGCCGGCCTCCAGGTGTACATCGGTGATTTCGGGCTGACCGACCACTTTCAGGTCTTCCGCCTCGAACCGGTTGTGCAGGTATTTTGGGATCAGACTATCCAGCACCTGTTTCCGGATATCGCCTGCAAAATGCTGGCGAATGATGGAGGCGGGCGCCTTTCCGGGCCGGAAACCCGGCAACTTCGCGCGCTGCTGGACCTTGACCACTGCCCTGCCGGTTTCAGCCTCTACCTCCTCGACAGGCACGGTTATTTCCAGGGTCTGCTTGCAACTTTCTACTGAAGCCAATGGGATTTACCTCGGAATCGAACTAAGCCCCCATCATAACATCGTGGCGCAGGCACCCTGCCGCCCTGCCGGCCCCTGCCTGCCGCGCTGCTACTCCTGGCAGCGCAGGCCAGCGAAGCTCGCCCTAGAGGTGAGCCTTACGACCGGCCGGCTACGAGACGCTGGAGCCGTTGACGCGGAGTAACGATGGCGACGGCGCCATAATCCTTGGGAAAGTGCCGAACATTGCCGGTCACGACATACGCGCTTCCGCTGCCAATGCGCATTCAAGAAAACAATCGTCGTCCCAATCGGAACAGAGGGAGAGCTTTTGGGTAGGGGCGACATGTACTGCGAATTTCGCCATTAACTCCAAGACCTCTCGTGCGCGGGCGGCATACGGCCGGAGAACTGGGCCGGCACGTCCAAATACTCGGCCATGATTGCGTCCGATGTGCACGGAGTGAGGACACCGGGCGCAACCAGATCGAGAAGCTGGGCCGGTATGCCGACCCGTTTGAATGCCGCGGAAAAGAGGATGTTGGTAGCGTTGTGCATTGGGACTCCTCATCTGGCTTTGTAGCCCGCCGCGCCCGTCCCGAACAAGCGACGGGAGGCGACACGACCGGTCGGGAAGTGACATAGCGCCCTATAACGCGTAACACCCGAGATCAGGCCAAGCTCGTGCTATACGACATCCAAACCGCCCGTGCCACCGATCTCGTCACCTTCCCCGATAGCAAAGTCGGCGACAACCCAACTTGGTCGCACAATGGCAAGTTCATCTACATCGATGCACCGCTCGCGCCCGATCCCGCCATCTACCGCATCCGTATCGCGGACAAACACTGCGAGCGCGTCGCCAGCCTCAAAGACATCCAGCGCGTAGCGGGCGGTATCGACCAGTGGATCGGCCTCACCCCGGATGGCTCGCCCTTGGTCATGCGCCGGGTTCAAGGTTCGGAGATTTAGGTAGTGGGCTAAAGTAGCCCACTACCGAGATTTACGCCTGGGACTGGGTGGCTCCGTAGCCAATCGCATTGCACAATCCTGCACAAGAGTGCACACCCGATGCCGCCATCGTTAAACGAAGTAAGTTATATATATATCAACAAGTTGGGCTTTGTTTGTCAGGACCTGGTGCGCTCTGCCGAGCCATCCAGGTCGACGAACTTCACTTCCCATGGCGCCCGCCGCAAGTCCAGCCGCGCCACCGTCACCGGCAGCTTGAACCGCCGCCGCCCAGCACTCCCCGGATTGACGAACAGCACACTCCCGCGCTGCGCGGCCGCCGGCTTATGCGAATGCCCCGACACCACCACGCCGAACCCCGCGGCGGCCGGGTCGAGATCCAGCCCGCCCAAATCGTGCAGGACGTAGATGAGTGTGCCGCCAACCTCGGCAACGGCGGTCGCGGGCAACGCCGACGCCCATGCCCCCGTGTCCACATTCCCCCTGACCGCTACCGCCGGCGCCACCGCCCGCAGCGCATCCAGGATCTCGGGCGCACCCACATCGCCAGCGTGTATGATCAGGTCCGAACCCGCCAGCGCCTGCACCGCTGCCGGACGCAGCAATCCATGTGTATCCGAGATCAGTCCGACCATCGCCATAAAACTAAGGATGCGTCATACTTGAGGAACCATGACGGTCGCCCACATCGAGATCCCACCGCGGAGATAGCCGCCCTGTGCCGCCGCCACGGCATTCGGAAGCTCGCCCTTGCTTTAGACGGTGACGGCAATGCGGGGTTCCTGCTGGGAAACCTCTTCGACCTCCACCGAATCGAGTGGACCTTCGGGCAGTGCTTTCCCGTCCTCGATGAATTCCTGGACGATCATGCGGACAACCTCATTGATGCGGCGCAACGCTTCCTCTTTGGTGCGTCCTGAAGTTGCGCCCCCGATACTTTCGAGGGCCGGGCAGTACGCAAACCAAGCCGGATTGCCTTGGGCATCCTCGTCCGGTTCCACCACGACTTTAAAGCTGTAGGTTTTCATGGCCGTTATTACGCGGTATGCCGGCGTTTGCTTTCAGTGTAGACCGCGCACCACGCGCGGTCAAATAGACGCGGGGTTTTTGGCCTTCGTGGAAAAGAGTCACCTGCCCACTAGCGCCGCCCCCATCTCCTCCGCCACCCGCGCCGCCTCCGCCGCAGGATCCGCCGCGCGCGTGATCTGCCGCCCCATCACCACATAGTCCGCCCCGTCGCGCACGGCCTCTGCCGGCGTGGCCACGCGTTTCTGATCGCCTTTCGCAGCGCCGCCCGAGCGCACCCCTGGCGTGACCAGAATCGCTTGCGGACCGGCCTGCGCGCGCACAACCGCGGCGTCCAGCGGCGAGCAGACCAGCCCATCCATTCCCGCCTCCATGGCTTTGCGCACGCGCAGCGAAACCAGATCCGAGATGGCACATTCGTATCCCATATCGGCGAGATCCTGCTGATCGAAACTGGTGAGCACGGTCACTGCCAGCAGTTTCGTCGCGGCATCGCCGCGGCCCTCAATCGCCGCACGCATCACCTGGCTGCTGCCATGCACCGTCAGCAACTGCACGCCGCTGCGCGCCGCCACGCGCACGGCCCGCTTCACCGTCTCGCCGATGTCGTAGTATTTCTGGTCCAGGAACACCTGCTTGCCCTGGCCCAGCAACTCGCGCACGAAGTCCATGCCGGCTGTCGCATATAGTTCCATCCCGACTTTGTAGAAGCCGATCTGCGCGCCCAGCCGCGCCACCAGCGTGCGCGCCTCGGCGGCGGAATCCACGTCCAATGCAACGATGATGTGGTTTTGAGTCATATCAGCCTGATAGGTTTCGCCTGTCGCGCGAGCACCCGCCCGATCGGGTACGCGTCCGGAAACGCGCCCGCCAGCGCCGCCGCATCCCGTTCCGGCAGGGTGATCAGCAATCCGCCCGAGGTCTGCGGATCGTAGAGCAGATCCTCGATCTCGGGCGCCAAATCGCACGCGCCCTCCACGGCGCACGAAGCGTATTCCCGATTGTTCTTCAACCCGCCCGGTAACGCCCCCAGCCGGGCGTATTCCAAAGCCCCGTCCAGAAATCGCAAGCGTTCCACTTCAATCTCCAGCGTCACGCCGCTGGCCCGCGCCATCTCCCGCGCATGCCCGATCAGCCCGAAGCCGGTGACGTCCGTACAGCCGTGTACGTCATATGCCAGCATCGCCTCGCATGCCTTGCGATTGAGCGTCAGCATCGACGCGATAGACGCCGCCACATCCGCCTCGCGCGCCATGCCGCGCTTCAGCGCCGTGGAAATCACGCCCGTGCCCAGCCGCTTGGTGAACACCAGCGCATCGCCGGCGCGCGCCCCCGCATTCGCTTTCACCCGCGCCGGATGCACGGTGCCGGTCACTGCATAACCGAACTTGATCTCGTCGTCCGCCACGCTGTGCCCGCCTACGATGGCGCAATCCGCTTCGCGCATCTTCTCCGCGCCGCCCTTCAGAATCTCCTCCAGATCCTCCAGATCGCCCTGCGCCGGATATGCCAGGATCGACAGCGCGGAAATCGGCCGGCCGCCCATGGCGTAGACATCGCTCAGCGCGTTGACCGCCGCGATGGCCCCGTACGTAAATGGATCGTCGACAATCGGCGTGAAAAAATCCACCGTCTGCACCAGGGCAAGCTCCGCCGTCAACTGGTAGACGCCGGCATCGTCGGCAGTGTCGAAGCCCACCAGCACGTTGTTATTCGGCACCCGCGGAATGCTCGCCAAAACCCTGTCCAACAACTTTGGACTCAGCTTTGACGCTCAACCCGCGGCTTTCACGTGGGCCGTCAGCTTGCGCATCTTTACTATAATAACGGGATGCGTAGAACCGCCGTTGTGGTTGCCGTCTTTGTAATGGCCCTGGCCTTAGCCCTGGCCTCCCGTGAGCCGCAAGCCGACTCGCGGCTGAAGCACGCCTCGCGCCGCGCCGAACAAAATGGCTGGATCTGGGTGCACCTGGAGGGCAGCCCTTCGGATATCGGCTATCAGCACGGCTACCTGCTGGCCCCCGAGATCCGCGATACGCTGCAAACGGTCACTCTGGAAATGGTCCACGAAGAAAAGAAGGACTGGCAGTTCTTCCGCGTCAAAGCCCAGAACTTGCTCTGGCCGCACGTGGAGGCCGAATACCGCGCCGAACTGCAAGGCATCGCAGACGGCGCGGCGGCGCACGGCGTGAAGCTGGACCTGTGGGACGTGGTGGCGCTTAACGCCTGGCTGGAGATGCCCTATTTCGACAAATGGGACGCCAAGCGGCACGGGCTCCCGGATGCCCCGGCTTCAGTATCGGCCGTGCCCGAGCATTGCAGCGCGTTCGTGGCCACCGGCAGCTACACCAAGGACGGCCGCGTGGTCATCGCGCACAATAATTGGACCAGCTATGAAACCGGCGAGCGCTGGAACATCGTCTTCGATATCGTGCCGGCGCAAGGCAACCATATCCTGATGGACGGCATGGCCGGACTGATCCACAGCGGCGACGATTTCGGCGTCAATTCCGCCGGCATGATGATCACCGAGACCACCATCAGCCGCTTCTACGGATTCGATCCGGACGGCGTGCCCGAATTCGTGCGCGCCCGCAAGGCGATGCAATACTCCGCCTCCATCGACGATTTCGCGCGCATCATGAAGGACGGCAACAACGGCGGCTACGCCAACAACTGGCTGGTGGCCGACCGCAAAACCAACGAAATCGCCAGCCTGGAGCTGGGCCTGAAAAACGTGACGCTGGAACGCACGCGCGACGGGTTTTTTGTAGGCTCTAATTTCCCGGTCAACGAAAAGCTGACGCGCGAGGAGACCGAATTCGACCCGAAGAATTCCAGCGAAAGCGCCAACGCGCGACACACGCGCTGGCTGCAGCTTATGCAGCAGAACAAGGGCAAGATCGACGCGCGCGCGGCCGAGCGCTTTCTAGCCGACCACTTCGACACCTACGAGAACAAAGTCGATCCCGACGAGCGCACACTGTGCGGCCACCTGGACCTGTCGCCGCGCGGCTGGCTGCCATGGGCGGGGCCGTATGCGCCGACAGGCGCGGTGCAGAACAAAGTGTCGGATGCCGCGATGGCCGAAGCCATGACGCTGCGCGCCTCCCTCGGCCACTCCTGCGGCATCGGATTCAAAGCCGCCGGGCACCTGCGCAAGCATGCCGAGTTCGCCTGGGAGCGTCCCGTCTTGCGCGACATGCCGTCGCGCCCCTGGACCACTTTCGCCGCGCAATCGCAATAAGGCCGTGGGGCGGACCCCGGGCGGACCCCCTGGTCCCACCCCTGGAGTTTCTACTTGCTGGAGCTGGAATTGGAGGGCGAGCTACGCTCGCCTGTGGAGTTTCTGCATTCTGTGAGCCGTGGTGGGGCAGGACTCCAGTCCTGCGCGGGTTCTCCCGAACCCGCTCCGGCGAGCGTAGCTCGCCCTCGGGCGGGTCTGGAGACCCGCCGCAGGCGTAGACGCCTGCCCCACCAGCTCGCCACCCAACTGAAATCCATGCAGAGCAACCCACGGTACAATGGGCAACACGGAGGTTCCATGGAGCGTCGTCATTTTCTGAGGGCTGCGGGAGCACTCGCCCTGCTGCGTCCCGATTCCGTTCATCGCGCCCGCGCCGCCACGGTGGGCAACAATCGCGCCGCCGAGGATCTGGCGCGCGACGAGGATTTCTGGCGCGACATTCAGTCGGCCTTCACGCTGGACCGGAACATTATCAACCTGAACAACGGCGGGGTCAGCCCTTCGCCGCGCGTGGTGCAGGAGTCTATGCGCCGCGCGCTGGAATACAGCAACATCGCCCCGGCGCGCACCATGTGGGCGGTGCTGGAGCCGGAGGTGGAAACCGTGCGCCAAAGGCTGGCCGCCGATTTCGGCTGCGATCCGGAAGAGATGGCCATCACGCGCAACGCCTCCGAAGCCCTGGAGAACGTGCAACTCGGGCTGGAACTGAAGGCCGGCGACGAGGTGCTGACCACGGATCAAGACTATCCGCGCATGATCACCACCTGGAAGCAGCGTGAGCGCCGCGACGGCATCGTGCTGAAGACCATCTCCTTCCCCACACCGCCGCCCTCGCTCGACGATCTCGCGGAGCGTTTCGAGCGGGCCATCACGCCGCGCACTCGCGTCATCCACTTCTGTCACATCACCAACCTTACGGGCCAAATCTTCCCGGTCCAGCGCATTTGCCAACTGGCGCGCAGCCGCGGCATCGAAGCCATCGTGGATGGCGCGCACGCTTACGCCCAGTTCCCGTTCAAGCACGCCGACCTGGATTGCGATTACTACGGCACCAGCCTGCACAAGTGGCTGCTGGCGCCGCATGGCACGGGCTTCCTCTACGTGCGTAAATCCAAGATCGGCAAAGTGTGGCCGCTGATGGCGGCACCCGCGGAAATGACGGACAACATCCGGAAATTCGAGGAGATCGGGACGCATCCGGCGGCCAACCATAACGCCATCTCCGACGCGCTGGAGTTTCACGCGGCGATCGGCGTGGAGCGCAAGGCGGCTCGCCTGCGCTACCTGCGGACGGTTTGGACGGAGCGTCTCACGCGCCTGCCAGGCGTCTCCACACTGACCAGTCCCGACCCGCGGCAAAGCTGCGGTATCGGGTTGCTGTCGGTGGCGGGCAAGGAGCCGGGCGCATTGGCCGACCAACTGTGGGAAAAGTACCGCATCCTGACGGTGGGCATCGTGCATCCGCAGTTCAAGGGTCTGCGGATCACGCCCAACGTTTATACGACCTTGCCCGAGATGGAGACGTTCTGCGGGGCGGTGGAGAAACTGCTCGCGTAGCCGCGGACGGCCGGTGCTTCATACTGGAAATAGATGAGCTTCCTCGACAATCTCGAAAGCAACCTGAAGAGCATGGAATCGCGGGAAGAACGCGGCGACCAGAACGGCCGCGACGCGAAAGTGCGGGATTCCGAACGTGCGCGGGCGCAAGCTTCCGCGGTCTTAGCGGAGCAACTCCGCAAGGGTCCCTATGCGGCGGAACTGCTGAAGCAGGCCACCCGGCTGGGCCACGCCATGCGCACCAAAGTCCACCTGGCTTGGCTGGGCACGACGCTACGCCTGGAAGCGCGCGGATCGAAGCTCGAACTGCGGCCCACGCCGCAAGGGGTTGTGGCCGCTTTCATCGAGAATAACGCCGAGGTGCGTAGCGTGCCCGTGGATCTGACCGGCGATCCGGAGAGCCTCGTGCGCGAGTGGCTGGCGTCGTTGCCGCCGGTTCAAGTGGCGACGGCGGAACCGGAATTGGAGTGATACCCGGTAGCACAGGCTTCAGCCTGTGATCGGCGAGCGAAGCTCGCCCTCGGGCGGGTCTGGAGACCCGCCGCAGGCGTAGACGCCTGCCCCACCAAATGGCCAATCTTGAGCAACAGCGGCCTCCGCAATCCGTGTGAGGGCGTCGAAGAGAAGGGCCTTGCCCAAGCCCTTGCCTTGTTGATTCCGGTCTACCGCCAATCGGGCTAGAAGCACGATGCCGATGGGGTGATTAGCCAGACCCTTGGCGATGCGTTCCGGGGTCTCATGCTTGTGAATGGACCCGGTCGTCAGGGCATAGTAGCCGGCCGCACGATCCCCGGCCAGGGCCACATATGTCTTGGCCGAATCGGCCTGCTGGTTCGTCCATGCGTATTTATGCGGCCAGTTGTTGAGCGCCGCATTTCCACAATCAAACCGAGTGACATCGTGCTCGCGGCGCAGTTTCTCTATTTTCGAATTTGGGCTTGGGCGCTTCGCTCATGAGTGGCGCTGGGCCACGTGCGGTTCCGCGAATAATCTGCGGAGCCGGGGTTTGCTTCTCGCCGGCCGGTCGAGAGCCGCCGTGAACGCCTTCCACTGCTTATCGTCCAGCACGAATCTCGTCTGGTCGGCGAGCGTCCGCTCCGCCTTCTCGCATGCCCTGACGCCCTGCCGTTCGGCAGCCGCCTTGATGAAGGTCTCTTCGGAAACGGTAGCCCGGAGCTCACTGCTGCGGACGCTTGGCCTGCTCCATCGCAATCTGATTGATGTGCGCCAGCGCCTTGGCGCCCGACGCCCCTTCGATGGCCTTCACCGCGATGTCCTGCACCTGCTGCTTGGCCTCCTCCATCTGCTTCTGCAGCGCCTCGATCTGCGCCGCCTGCCGCGCAATAGTGTCTTCCAACGTCTTCACCTGCAGGACCGCCAGCCGCTTCTCCGTCTCGGCTTCTTTCTTCAGCGACAGGATCTCCTGCGCGAATTTCTGCTCCGCCGCCTTGGCCGCCAGCACCGCCGCTTTCTCGGACTCCGTCTTCAAGCTCTCCGGGAATTCCTGCGCTTCCTTGCGCAGCCGCAGCAATTCCGTCTCCTGCTCCTTCAACCCGGTTTCGCGCTGCTGCCAGCTCTTTTCGAGGGCTTCCTGCCGCTCCTTGTTCTTCTTTTCCTGCAGCCGCTGATCTTCTTCGTATTTGTCCTGCGCTTTCTTGCGCTCCAGGTTCTTCTTGTATTCGTACTCCTCGATTTCCCGCGCGCGCGCCTTCTTCAGATTCTCTTCCTGCTCCTTGCGCTCGCGCTCGGCATCGCCGGTTTCCTCCTCCCAGGCCGCGCGCTGCTCCGCGATCTCGCTCTCCAGCCGCTCTTTCTCGCGGGCGTGATCCTGCACCATCTGGTCGAGCGCCGTGGCAGCCACATCGATCTTGTGCAGCCGCTCCAGTTCGGCGCGCTCCAGGTTGACGGCCTCGCGCACCGCGGAAAGCCGCTCCACCTCTTCCACCAGCTTGCCCGAAACGTTGGCGAGCGCCTTGGAAATCTCCAACCCCAGGCCCGAGATTCCCTGCACCACGCCTTCCACTGTAGTGCCTTCGACGGTTTGCCGGACCTCGGCCGCGCGCAAGCGGGCAGCCTCCGCGGCCTTGGGGTCGGCCGACTCGCGGGCAGACTCCGCCTCCCGCCGGATTTCGGCGAATTCTTCCTGTATTTCGGTTTTGGCGCGCTTGGCGCGCACGGGCGGTTTCGTTGGTTTAGGCATTTTCGCGATTAGCATAAAAGATCTACAGCCGGGCTTGCCGGCCTAGCCCGCCCCGCGTCGCCCGCCCCGCTCCCGCTGTGGTATGGTGGCTTCCGAAGCCATGAAACAAACCGCTCTTCCCATGTTCGCCCTGCTGGCAACCGCCGTGCTCGCACAGACACCGGCGCAAACTCCGGCGCAGAACCCAACCCCGCGCCCGGCGATGGCCGAAACTCCGAACACGGACATCTACTACAAGCTGGCGGTGGACGCGATCCCGCAGGATGGCGTTCCAAGAGGCGAGATCAAAGGTCCGTTCACGCTGCCCTGCAACGCCTATCCCGGGACGCAGCATACCTATTGGGTCTACGTGCCGGCGCAGTACGATCCCGCCGTGCCCGCCAGCCTGATGATCTACAACGATGGGCAGGCCTTCATGGCGCCGGAAGGCGATGTCCGCGCGCAGGTGGTGATGGACAACCTGATCTACAGGCGCGAGCTGCCGGTGATGATCGGCGTGTTTATCAATCCGGGCCGCACGCCCGAACAGCCGGAGCCGGGCGGCAAGGAGTGGGGCGATCGGACTACGAACCGGCCCACCGAGTACAACACTTTGGACGATAAGTACGCGCGGGTGATCGTGGATGAATTGATGCCGGTGCTTTACAAGGACTACAACATCTCGAAGGATCCCGAACGGCACGGCATCGGCGGGTCGAGTTCGGGCGCCATTGCGGCCTTCACCGTGGCGTGGGAGCGCCCCAACGACTTCCGCAAAGTCCTGAGCAACGTCGGCAGCTTCACCAACATTCGCGGCGGCAATGCGTATCCGGATATCATCCGCAAGGCCGATAAGAAGCCCATTCGCATCTTCCTGGTGGATGGGCGGAACGACAACCGCAGTCTGCACGCCGATGGGAGCTACGACCAGGCGCGCGACTGGTTCTACCAGAACGTCCGGATGCAGCAGGCGCTCACCGAGAAGGGCTACGAGGTGAACTACGAGTGGGGCATTCAGCGGCACGGGCAGAAGATGTTGCAGACGGTTTTCCCGGAGACGATGCGCTGGCTGTGGCGCGACTCCGGCGTCTCGACGGACGTGCACGACATGGTAGAGCGGTCGTTTAATGGGGCCAGGAAGCAGCCGTAGGGCGGCGCCGGCAGCGCACGGCGCTGCCCTACGCGCGCGCGCCTGGTGGCTGGCGATTCCGCTGCTCGCGATTCTGTATTTCGCAGGCCTGTCGGCGGCGGGACTGCTCGGGCCGGATGAGCCGCGCTACGCCTCCATCGGCCGCGAAATGGCGCGCTCCGGCGATTGGATTACGCCGCGGCTGTGGGGCGCGCCGTGGTTCGAAAAACCCGCGCTGTTGTATTGGATGACGGGCGCGGCATTCCGGCTGGGGGTCGGCGAAGACTTGGCCCCGCGCATCCCCGTGGCGCTGATGTCGGTGGCTTTCCTGATCCTCTTCCAATGGATTCTGAACCGCCAGTTCGGCGCGCGGGCGGCGTGGGCGGCGACCCTCATCCTGGGCACATCGGTGGCATGGCTGGGGTGCAGCTTCATCGGCACCACGGACCTGCCCATGGCGGCGGCGTTCGCGGCGGCCATGCTGTTGTCGCTCGATTGGATCGAGACGGGCGACCGTCGCCGCTTGCCGCTGGCCGCCGCATTGCTGGGTGTGGCGGCGCTGGCCAAAGGCCTGGTCCCGTTGGCGCTCACCTTGCCGCTGCTATGGTGCGGACGGCGGCGTTGGCGCGATCTGCTGCGGCTGTCCGTCGCCGGAACGTTCCTGACGGTGGCACTGCCGTGGTACCTGCTTTGCTATTTGCGCAACGGCGCGGTGTTCTTGCGGACGTTCTTTTGGGAGCAGCATTTCGCGCGCTACACCACCGCATCGCTAGCGCATGGACAACCGTTCTGGTTCTATGCGCCGGTACTGGCAGCCGCCTTGATGCCATGGACGCCCGCATTTTTGCTTCTGGCGCGCCGCGCGCTCTACCGCGACGCCCGCCGCCAGTTCCTGTTGCTGTGGATGCTTTTCGTATTGGTCTTCTTCTCGTTTTCGAAGAATAAACTGCCCGGTTACCTACTGCCGCTGGCGCCTCCGGCCGCGGCTTTAATGGGGATCGCACTGGCGGAAGCCGGACGCGCACGCTGGGTGCTTCCCGCCGCGGCCGTCTGCCTGACCGCGATACCGGTTGCGCTGCCGATCCTGCCGCGGGCGTTGGCGGCGGGACTTTCGCGCGCGCCTCTGCCCGCGGTCCAGTGGATGTGGCTCTTGCCGGCTGCGCTGGCGTTGGGCATTTACTGGCTGGAACGGCGTGGCAGACGTGCCTGGGCGTTGGCAACCATGGCTGTAGCAATCGCACTCGGCTTGGGGGTGCTGAAGTCGATCGACCTGCCGGCCATCGATCGCGCGTATTCGGCCCGCCCTTTGTGGCGCGAAATCGCGGCGCGGCGCGATGGCGTCTGTGTGGAGAGTATGCACCGGAGCTGGCGCTACGGCTTGAATTACTATTCCGAGATGCCACTGCCGGATTGCAGCCAGGCGGCGCGGCCCTGGCAGGTGCGGCAGGAACCGGGGCGCCCGCCGGTGGTGCGCGCGGCAAACAGCGCCCCTTGACCCGCCCGATACATACGTTGTAGGCTCAGGTTTCAAGCCAAAGGCTTTCATGATCCTACCGCACACCTATATCGCAACCCTACTGGTGGTCCTGTTCAGCATGATCTGTTGGGGATCCTGGGCCAATACACAGAAGATGTCGGGCAAATGGCGTTTCGAGCTGTTCTATTTCGATTACGCGTTCGGCGTCCTGCTGGTCGCCGTAATTTGCGCGTTTACCCTCGGAACGTTGGGTTACGACGGCTTTTCGTTCCTGGACGACATGATGAACGGCGGCAAGCGTTACGAAGCCCTGGGCTTCGGCGCGGGTGTGATTTTCAATCTGGCGAACATGCTGCTGGTAGCGGCCATCGCGGTGGCGGGGTTATCGGTGGCGTTTCCGGTGGGCATCGGACTGGCGCTGATTATCGGAGTCATCTGGAATTACATGATCCGGCCGCAAGGGAACGCCATTCTGCTGTTCGTGGGTTGCACGCTGGTGGTGGGCGCCATCGTAGTCTGCGCCATCGCTTACCGTGCGATGGAACTCCTCCGGGTGGAGATCAGGGCCCAGGCGGGCAAGGCCAAGAGCACCCGGAAAAAGGTGAGCCTGAAGGGTGTGTTCCTGAGCCTGGCCAGCGGCGTGTTGATGGGTTCTTTCTATCCGCTGGTGGTGATGTCCAAGTCCAGCGAGTGGGGCGGCACCGCCGGGGAGAACGGACTAGGGCCATACGCCATCGCGGTAGTCTTCGCGCTGGGCGTGTTCTTTTCCACCTTCGTCTTCAACCTTTTCTTTATGAATCTCCCCGTGGAGGGTGAGCCGCTGGAGTTTCCGGACTACTTCAAGGGTCTGCCGAAGCAGCATCTGCTGGGCGTGGCTGGCGGCGTGATCTGGTGCGCCGGCACGATCGCCAATTTTGTGGGGTCGAGCGCGCCCGAAGCGGTGCAAGTGGGACCGGCCATCAGCCTGGCGCTGGGTCAGGGGGCAGCCATGGTGAGCGCGCTTTGGGGGCTGCTGGTATGGAAGGAATTCGAGGGCGCCGACTCGCGCATCAAGTCGCTGCTCTTCATCATGTTCGTCCTGTTCATCGCGGGCCTGGCAATGGTTTCGGTGGCGCCGTTGTATGCACCGCAGTAATGGGCAGGAACGCTCTGGAGGGCGGGCAATTCTGCCCGCAGCCGGCTGTCAGCCGGCTCTGGCCGCTAAAAGGCGGCTGCGGCGAGCGTCGCGTGCCGGGAAGCGGGCCTGCGAGGCCCGCGCAGGCTTCGAGCCTGCCCCACTACAGCGGACCTCGCGGTGGTCACCCGATTTTCGACAACCTCAATCGTTGGGCTTCCGATAGAACCCGCCGCCCACGCTCCGCATGAATTTGCCCCACAACGCCTGCCCTAACTCGTGCCAGTCGTCCATGTCTTCCGGCACTACCTGCACGTGCAGACCGGCCATCTCGTCGGTGGTGTCCGGGCCCCACACCACGCGCTTCGCGGGATGATTCGGATTGCGCGGATTGGCATCGGAATTGTCGTAAGTGAATTCCATCTGCAGGTCTGTGTCCGCGGGCAGTTTCACCGGCGTCGCGTAGCGGTACTGCTCCTGCCAATTGAAATTCCAATCGCGAATGCGGATCAGCCATTGCTTGCGGCCGTCCGGCAGGATGGCCCAGCCGTTCATCTCTTTGCAGATGTAATGTGCGTGCGGAATGATGGCCACCGCCTCCACATCCACCGGCGTGGTGAAGTGGTCGCGCACTTTGTAGGCCCGTTCGCCGGCGGGAATATCGATCTGGTGCGACCCCAGCGCGATGTCCGCCACCCACTTGGTGGGCGGCTTATCGGTGAAGTACAGCCCCAGCGTGGACTGGTCCGTCTCCGGCTTGCCCGTTGGATGATAGTGGATCTGCATCACCAAATCCGAGCCTTTGCGCAGGACGAGTTGGAGGCCACCCGGCATGCGGGCCGGCTGCATCCCAGGCGTCCACCCGCCTAGCGCGCCGCTGGGCAGAAAGCCGGGCGTGCCGAAGCACGGATACGCTTCGCCGAGCTGCCGCCCGATGTGACCGGAATCCAGGAGGAACAGCGCGTGATGCACCACACTGCGCGCCTCGGGGCGGAACTCCAGCGCGCGTACATATTTGTCCGCGGTGAGGCGCAACGGGATGACGAAACACATATATTGGTCCGGGCCGTCCGCGGCGATCGCGAACGGTTTAGGCATACGGACGGTCATATCGGGCGCGCCGAGTTGCCAGCCTTCCGGGAATGTTGGGGCGGGGGGCAGCCGTGCCGGATCGCCTTGGGGCGCACCCGCTTCGGCCCATCGCCGCAGCGTGGCGATGTCTGCATCGCGCATCCGCCGCTCACCCTGGAAATGGCCATAGCCCGGCTCCGGCTGCCACGGCGGCATATAGCGGCTGGCGGTCACCGCGGCGATCAGTTTGGCGCGCTTGGCGGCGTCTTGATAAGTGAGCAGCGCAAACGGGGCCACTTCTCCGCGATGGTGGCAGACGGCGCAGTGCTGGTAGAGGATCGGCGCTACGTCGCGCGTGAAAGTCGGCGGCGGCGCGGGCCTGCCGGCCAGCGCCCGATCCAGCGCCGCTGCGACGCTTGTATCCAGGCGGCCGCGATAGAGCACCTCGCCCGCGGGCGAAAGCACGACGGCTGCGGGCGTAGAATCGACTCCGGCGAACCGCGCCAGTTGCCGCTGCGGATCGCGCAACACCGGAAAGCGAAATCCCGGCTGGCCGGTGGACCCCGGATCGGACTGGACCGCATAGAACGATACGCCGCGCGGCGCGTAGGCTGCGAAGACGCGCGCCAATTCGGCGTCGGCGGTCGAGGATCGGGGTGCGCCCGCGACGAACACCAACACCACGGCTTTGCTTTGGCGAAATTCGGCGGACGTGTGCAGGACGCCCTCGGTATCCGGAAGCTGGAACGATAACGCCGCCAGCAGCAGGGCCGGCGCGACGGGCAAAGGAGGCATCGCTGTTTTTATCATAGAACTCCGCGCGCGGCGCCACGCGTCACCCCTGGCCTTGATCCAAATATGAATCATCAGTCATGCTAGGAAGTATGAGAATCGGCGAGCGGGATCGGGTCTCTCCCTACGAAAGTGGAAGGGGCGCTGCAAGGACAGCTTCGCCGACCTTGGATATGCGTCCGTAGACAGATTCATCGATGACGTGCGGGGTCGATGATTACGGCAATAGTTCGATGTGGCAGGCCGGATGAAAATGGACGAGCGCTGAAAAGCATGCAAATTCTGGTATAAGGATGGGATGGCCGTGTCCCTCAAACTGGTACCGTTAGACGACAACGAGATCAAGATGCTGCTGGTGGCCATCCGGCAGGTGCAACATACATTTACCATTGCCGAAGCGCAGAGCGTGGCGGCCGGCGAGCCGCTGGCGGGCGATTACGAGAACTTGCGGGAGGCTTACATAAGGCTGCACGATAAGTTGTCGGCCCTGGTTGGGGCGGCGGGCGCTGGCAAGCCGCACGTTGTGAAATAAGACTGTGAATACTCTATCCACCGGAATTATCGCCATCCTGCCGGCGGCCGCCGCGCTGTGGTGCGCCCAGCCCCTTCGCCGTCCACCCGCTACGCCATACCAGGCGCCGGATGCGCGTGAGATCTTGGGCCCGGCGCCGGCCGATCTGGGCCGCCTGCTGGAGAGATATGCGAGCGATCTGCAGAGTCTCCGAAGATTCTATGACCTGCCTCTCTCGCCCATCACCGAGCGCGTCATGCGCCAGTTTTGCGAATCGTGGCGGGCCGCGCTTGCGCAGATCGCGTTCGACGGACTCCCAGCGGAAGGCCGCATCGATTACCTGCTGTTCCGCAACAAATTGGACCACGAGATTCGCCAGCTCGACCTGAACCGGAAGCGTTCCGAGGAGGTCGCGGATCTGGTCCCGTTCGCGCCGGCCATTATCGAGATGAAGGAGGCTCGCCAGCGCGTCGATCCGCTGGACCCGTCCGCGGCCGCCCAGACGTTGGAACAGATCTCCAAGCAGATAGAGGACCTGTCGAAGCGCATTAACGAACCCGCCAAAGGGGCGGAGATCCGGACCGCGAAGACCGCCGCATTCCGCGCGGCGCGCACGGTGGACCGTCTGCGCGACACCCTGAAAGCCTGGTTCGAATTCTACAACGGCTACGATCCTTTATTCACCTGGTGGGTGACGCAGCCGTATCAGAAGGCCGCGGCAGCCATGGAGAAGTACGCCGGCGCGATTCGCGAAAAGCTGGCCGGGATCAAACCGGGCGACCGCGACACTATCGTGGGCGACGCGGTGGGCCGCGACATGCTGGTCAGCGAGCTGGCCTACGAGATGATCCCGTATACGCCCGAAGAGATCGTCGAGATCGCCAACCGCGAGTTCGCCTGGTGCGATGCCGAGATGCTGCGCGCCTCGCGCGAGTTGGGCTATGGCGACGATTGGAAGAAGGCGCTGGAGCGCGTGAAAACCGATTATGTGCCGCCCGGACAGCAGCCGGCGTTCATTCTGGGGCTGGTCGAGGAGGCCATCGATTTCGTGCAGTCGCACAACCTGGTGACCGTGCCGCCGCTGGCCGCGCAGACCTGGCGCATGGACATGATGTCGCCCGAGCGCCAGCGCGTCAATCCTTTCTTCACCGGCGGCGAGGTGCTGAGCGTTTCTTACCCGGTCGAAAGCATGACCGAGGAGCAGAAGCTCATGGGCATGCGCGGCAACAACAAACATTTCGCGCGCGCCACCGCCTTCCATGAAGTGATCCCCGGCCATTTCCTGCAGGAATTCATGAACGAGCGCTACCGGTCCTATCGCGGGATCTTCGAGACCCCGTTTTCGGTGGAGGGCTGGGCGCTGCACTGGGAAATGCTGCTATGGGACCAAGGCTTCACCAAGACGCCGGAAGATCGCATCGGCGCGCTGTTCTGGCGCATGCACCGTTGCGCGCGCATTATCTTCTCGCTGCGTTTTCACCTGGGCAAGATGAGCGCGCAGGAGTGCGTGGACTTTCTGGTAAACCGGGTGGGGTTCGAGCGCGAAAACGCAGCCGGCGAGGTGCGCCGTTCGTTCGAGTCGAGTTACTACGGGCCGTTGTATCAGGTTGCGTACATGCTGGGCGCACTGCAGTTCCGCGCGCTGCACAAGGAACTGGTGGCGTCCGGGAAGATGACGGACCGCGCATTTCACGACACGATCCTGAAGATGAACGCGATTCCGGTGGAAATGGTACGCGCCAGTTTGACAAACCAGGCGCTGGGCGCGGGGTTTGTGTCTAACTGGAAGTTCTACGAGCCTGCGCAGTGATCCGGGTATCCATCGCGGTGGTGTTGGCGATGCGGGTCTGGGCGCAGACCGCGCCTTCGATCAACCCCGGCGGCGTGATCGACGCGGCCAGCTCCGCGCCCGGCGCGCCGGTGGCTCCGGGCAGCATCGCGTCGGTCTACGGCAGCTTTCTGCTGACGTCGGCGGCCGGGGCTTCCGGAGCGCCGCTTCCGGACAGCCTCTCGGGACTTTCTCTTCAGTTCACTGGCGGCATACCGGCTCCGTTGTTTTACGCCTCGAGCGGGCAAGTGAACCTGCAGGTGCCGTGGGAGACTGCCGGACAGTCTCAGACAAGTCTCACGGCCACATTGAGCGGCCAGACCAGCGGCCCGCAGACGGTAGGTCTGGCGCCGTTCGCGCCCGGCATCTTCACGACGAACTCGCAAGGCACGGGGCAAGGCGCCATCTTGAACACCGCTTATCAATTGGTGGACGCGTCGCATCCAGCCACGCCGGGCAGCACTTATATCCAGATTTACTGCACGGGCTTGGGCGCGGTCACGAATCAGCCGGCGAGCGGCGCCGCGGCGCCTGCCAGTCCTTTGGCGGAGACCACCACCGTTCCGGAGGTGACCGTTGGCGGCGTGCCCGCGACGGTGATTTTCGCCGGGTTGGCGCCGGGCTTCGTGGGCGAGTATCAGGTGAATGCGCTGGTGCCGGCCGCGGCGCCCATGGGAAATTCCGTGCCGGTCGCCATCTCGATGGACGGAGCTGCGTCCAATACGGTCACGATTGCCGTGGGTGCGCCGGCCGCGCCGCAGTCGAACGTTGCGCCGGGTGGCGGCGTCACGCTGAACAACGTGCTGCAGCCGCTGCTATACAGTTGGGGAACGCCGATCCCGATCCAAGGGAGCGGCTGGCAGGCGGGCGAGGCGGTCACCGTCAGCCTGCATGGTCCTCTGAATTGGACGGCTGTGCCGCCCGCCGACCTGGCGCTGGGAACGATCGCTGCCGATGCGTCCGGACAGCTTTCCGGCAGCCTCACAATTCCATATGACAACGGTGCGGCCGGGCCGGCCGTGCGCATTCCCAGACCCGGCGCGTACGAGGTGAATGCCAGCGGACCGGTGTCCGGGACGGTGGCCGCGGGCGCTAGCATCGCCATTACGGTGGCGACCGAGGTGGGCGCCGGCTTTCAGATCAACTGGGGCACAGCGCGAGGCGGCCGCCTGGGCGTGTTTCCGGGCAGCCTGGCCGATTACTCGCCCGAAAGAGTCGACCCTGAATGGGTGACTGTGTGGAGACAGGCGCCGGTGGAAGCGTATGGCGCCATCGTGCCAAGCGGAACGAACGGCGCGGATCAGCCCGCGCGTATCACCTATACAGACTATCCGGGATCGCATTACGGCCACGATGCGAACTTCTTCTTCACCCCGGACGCGCCATATCAATGGCTGGTAGGAACGCATAACTACTACGCCAATGGGCCGGGCATCATTGAGATCGAATGGGAGACGCTGAATGCCGGCAGTACGACCACTTATGGACAAGGTAACATCGGCCTGCCGGTCTGGGCTAACCCGACCACAGGCGACCGGCTTTTCGTGGTGGGCCGCTGGATACTGGACGAAGGCCACCCGGATACTGGCGTCAACACGGAGATCCACCCTCCGCGTTTGATCGCCACCCTGCGCACGCGGCCGGCGGCGCTGCCCATGAGCGGTACACGCGCCGCGCAAGTGGATATCTATGTGAGCGGCAACGGCGGCGGCGCGAACCAAATCGATCCGGAGGTGGGCGAGGAACTCGATCAGGAGGGGTACGGCGGCGGGCGGATCGAAGATGCCTTGGACCAAGCCGATCAAAAGACTTACTATCAGGCGGGGCCGGCGTCCGCGCTGGATGCCGCCCTGGCGGGTGCGTTGGTCCTGGAGATGACGGGTATGCCGCTGACCGGGCCCATCTTCCAGACGGCCGGTCCCAGCGCATTTCCTTGGGGTGTGGCGGGCACGGAAGAGATTGCCGTGAACGATATGGATTACGATTTCGACGTGCCGCTGCCGCCACCACCGGCGGGCGCGACTTCCGTGCAGGTACAAGCTGTTACTCATCCGCAGCACAGCACGGCGGTGAACGAGGTGGTCACATATGGCAACCTGGTGAACGGGCTGCCCACGGTGGCGCACGTGCATCTGCCTTATCTGGGGGCGGACAACGGTATCTATGCGCGCACGCTGGAATTCGCCTGGAACCAGTTCAGCCAACCGGGGAGTGCCTTCCAGGTGCAGATCGCCAGCGTGCAAGTGAATAGCACAGCGGGGACCTGGCAGTTATGGGCGGACGTGAGCGGGCAATGGGCGTACCTATCCGGGCTGGCGCCGGCACTGCTGAACAACCAGAACGGGCAGATCGTCGACATACCCGGCGCCAGTTATGACGTCTATGTGGAGAGTACCGACCAGATATGGGTATTCGTGCAGGGATACAAGGCGGAATGTATCGACAGTCAGTTCGGGCAGTTGTTTGGGCAGACAGCCTACGGAGGCGGTCTGACCTTGATCACGGCTTGCGGATTGGCCGATAACACGGACTTAGGGGGAGCGGTACTGTCGTTGGCGCCCGTGCCGGCGTCGGCCGGGCAATATACGATTTCGGCGGGGGTTTTTCAGGTGCAGGTTAATGTGACTTACCTACCAAGCCCATGAGCGCTACTCGGTGGGCAGAATCAAGCCGGGAGGGCTGAGTATGCCCGCCAGCGCCAGGCGGATCTCGGGATTGGGCGGAAGCGGATCGGGCAGTTTCACGTTCACCTGGTAGAGGCCCGCATAGCCGGGGGCCACGCCGGCATAGAGAATCGCGCTGGGATCCAAGACGGCGCCGTTGATTTGGACGTCGAATTGACTGAACAGGCTAAGCCCTTGCGCGGCGGCCGGGAGAGTGCCGTCCTCGAGTTCGGGAATGGTGTTTCCCAAACCGGTGGCCCATAATGTGACGATTTCGCCGGCGGTGGCCGGCGCGTTGGTCGAGACCAGCGATCCATCGGCGTGGGTCGAGATGGCGGTGCCGGCCGGATACTGAAACATAGCCGGCGCCGCGTTTTGCAGGGTGACCGTTACGATGGGGCCGCGGGTGCCCTGCCGGGCCACCCAGAACTGGAAAGTGCCGGGCAGCAGGGAACTGGGAACCAGCAGGTTGATCTGCAGCGGAGAGACGTAATAGAGATACGCCGGCCAGCCTTCGAAGTAGACCTCGACGTTGGCCAGTTCGGTGGGCATGACGCCGCCGGACAAATCGCTGAGGCCGACGACCTGGGTATTCCAGGAGAGATTCGTGCCGAAGATGGAGACGATGGTATTGGGAGCCAGACCGGGGGCGAAGCTGGCGCCATTGACGATCCCGGCGGCGGTGTAATTGGGCGCATTGGCATCCTGGGCGCACAGGCCGGCGGCCAGGGCGAGGGCGGCGATTAGAGTTTTCACGACATTACCGTAGTGGGCGCGGGGCGGAGATAATATCAGAGTATTTAGTCGGAATTGAGGCGAACTCTCGCTCGCCGAAGAGCGGGCCTGCGAGGCCCGCGCAGGCTGCGAGCCAGGCTGCGAGCCTGCCCCACTGAGGCGTTAGCGGCCGGCCCAGCGGCCGTGCATGGCGGCTTGCTGCACGGCCAACAGCAGGAAGAAGACGCAATTGTAGGCCGCATGCATGAGGGCCGCCGCCTTGGTGGAGCCGGTGCGATGGCGCATCCAGCCGAAGGCCGCGCCGGCTGTTGAAATCAGCAGCGCGTGCCGCCAGGAGTAGCCGTACTCCTGCAGATGCATCAGCCCGAACGCCGCGGCCGCCAGCAGAATGCCGGGCGCCGCGCCCAGGGAACGAACCAGCAGCGGCTGCAGGAATCCGCGAAACACGATCTCCTCGCACAGCGGCGCCAGCGTAGTGCCGATGACCGCGATGAACAGCACGGAGACCGGGTCCGAGAGCAGCGCTTTCATGGGGCTGTCGATATCCGGCGTACGCATCGCTACGCTGGCCACCATGACGGCAAAGGCCGCCATGATGCCGCAGGCGGCGACAAAGGGAGCGCCCAAGCCGGCCGGCGCCCAGCGCAACGAATGCCAGAACGGCCGGCCGTAATAGCGACGAAAAATGACCGCCAACGTTCCCAACAGGAAGCCGTAGAGCATCACCTGTGCGGGTATGAGCACGTAGATCTGCTTGACGTGCGTGAGCGCAATCAGCTCGGACATGGCCAACGACTCCACCACCGACCCCAGCAAGGCGATCAGGATGAAGCCGAACAGATCCGGATAGCCCCAGAATGGGTAAATTTCCACTGGAGGGGACTCCGGCGCCACGGCGATCTCGGGCGGAGGCGGTTCCGGGGTCATAGTTCCTTCTCGATCAGACAGGCGGCCAACAGCGGTATCAGGATCTCGTGATGTCCAGTGAGCGCATACCCGGCGCCGCCCGACTGGGCGTGCGGCCTTTCCACCACGTTGAGCTTAGGGCGGTAATGCTGCAGGAAGTCGAGGTTGACGGTAGTGAAGCCGGCCAGCGGATGTCCCAGGTTGCGCACGGCGGAGACGGCCTTCAGGAAGACTTCCGGCAGCACCACGGCGGACCCCACATTCAGATAGACGCCGCCATCGTCGAGCCCCGCCACCAGCGAGCAGAGCAGCCGGAAGTCTTGATGCGTGGCGCTGCCGATAGCGGCCGCATCCACCGCGGGATGCATGTGCGGCGTGTCGGTGCCGACCGCCACGTGAACGGTCACGGGCGCCGCGGCGCGCCAGGCTTGCAGCACCAGGCTAGCGGGCGCGAATTCGGGGGCGGCGATTTCATTTAGGCGGCGGCCCAGCGCTTCGCCCATGCCGAGCGCATCGCGGGCGCCGGCGGCGATGGCGTGGTTCATCTCGCGCCCGGTTTCCTCGGCCGCGCCAAAGCGTCCGTCGGGCAGGACGGCTTCCACATCCTCGCTGGTTTGGCCCGCCAGCGCGATCTCGAAATCGTGAATCGCCGCCGCGCCGTTCATGGCGAACGCGGTGGCGTAGCCGCGGTGCATTAAGTCGATCAGCACGGGGGCCAGGCCGCATTTGATTACGTGCCCGCCCAGGCCCCAGACGATGTTGCGGCCGCGCGCGCGCGCCGCGTCGATGGCCGCGACTACGGCGCGCAGGGAGTCGCCCGCCAGAATGTGGGGCAGGGAATCGAGCCACCCGGCGATGCCGGCGCTTTTTGGGTAGGGGGCGGCGAAGTCCGCTACACGCACTTTGCCTGCGCGGGTGCGGAGGGGGACCGTTTTGAGGTCCGAGAGGTCGATGGGTTGGGTAGTGTATTTGGTCATTGTCCGCCCCCGCATGGCGGGTCTGGAGACCCGCCGCAGGCGTGGACGCCTGCCCCACAATGCTTGGTCATAATACCTTCCGGAGAGCTTCGGCGGTGTAGCTTTTCTTCGACCGCGCCACCTGCTCGGGCGTTCCGGCGGCGACCAGCCGTCCGCCATATTCGCCGCCATCCGGTCCCAGATCGACGATCCAATCGGCCGCTTTCATTACATCCATATTGTGTTCGATGACCACGACGGTGTTGCCCAGGTCGACGAGCCTTTGCAGCACGTCCAGCAGTTTGCGCACATCGTCGAAATGCAGACCGGTGGTAGGCTCGTCGAGCACATAAAACGTGCGCCCGGTCTGCCGCTTACTCAACTCCTTGGCGAGCTTGATGCGCTGCGCTTCGCCGCCCGACAGGGTAGTGGACGATTGTCCCAGGTGGATATAGCCGAGACCCACGTCATTCAACGTTTGCAGCTTAGGCCGGATATGCGGGATGTTCTCCATCAGCGGCAGCGCCTCCTCCACGGTGCAGTCGAGCAGGTCGGCGACGGAATGGCCTTTATACTTCACCTGCAGCGTCTCGTGATTGTACCTCCGGCCGCGGCACACGTCGCAGGTGACGTAGACATCGGGTAGAAAATTCATTTCGATGCGCTTCAGGCCATCGCCCTGACATGCCTCGCATCGTCCACCTTTCACGTTGAAGCTGAAGCGGCCCGGTTTGTAGCCGCGCTCGCGGGACTCGGGCAGCATGGCATAAAGATCGCGAATGGGCGTGAACAGTCCCGTGTAGGTGGCGGGGTTGGAGCGCGGCGTACGGCCGATGGGCGATTGATCGATGCGAATCACCTTGTCGATATTTTGCATGCCCTTGATCTGCGTAAACTTGCCTGGGTTTTCGTGGGAACCGTAGATTTGCTGGGCCAGCGCGCGATACAGGATCTCGTTCACCAGTGTCGATTTTCCGCTGCCGGAGACGCCGGTTACCACGGTCAATAGCCCGAGGGGAAACTCCACATCGATATCTTTCAGGTTGTGCTCGGACGCGCCGATTACCGCAATTTTCTTCCCGTTCGAGGGCCGCCGCGTGGACGGCACCGCGATCCGGAGAGCGCCCGAAAGGTAGCGCCCGGTCAACGACGCGGAATTTCGTTCGATGCCTTTGGGCGTGCCCGCCGCCACCAGTTCGCCTCCCAGGCGGCCCGCGCCCGGCCCCAGGTCGATCACATAATCCGCGCGCTCGATGGTTTCCGCGTCGTGCTCGACGACCAGCACGGTATTGCCCATGTCGCGCAGGTGCGTGAGAGTATCGAGCAGGCGGCCGTTATCGCGCGGATGCAGCCCGATGGAAGGTTCGTCCAGAACGTAAAGCACTCCGCGCAGCTTCGAGCCGATCTGGGTGGCCAGGCGGATGCGCTGCGCCTCGCCGCCGGAAAGCGTGGCCGCGGAGCGTTCCAGGCTCAGGTAATCGAGCCCCACGGCCGAAAGAAATTCCAGCCGCCGGCGGATTTCGTCCACGATGCGCCCGGCGATCTGCGTCTCGCGCTCGCCGAATTCCCAGTTGCGCACCGTCAGCAGCGCGCGCGCGATGGGCATTTGGGTGAACTCGGCGATGGAGAAGTTCTTCACCCGCACGGCCAGGCTGGCTGGCCGCAGCCGTAGGCCGTGGCAGGCGGGACACTCGGCCGGCGACATGTACTCGGTGAGCCATTCGCGATATCCTTCCGACGATTCGTCGTAGGTCTTGGCCAGAATCTTGAGAATGCCTGGAAAGCCCCCGTTACCCGCAACGCCGCCGTCGAGCAGCGCGGTCTGCACCTTCTTTGGAAACCGATCGAAGGGTGTGGCCAAGTCGATGCGCAGGGCCTTGGCGGCTTCCGCGAGCCGGTGGCGCATGTAGGCCGATCCCGCGCCCGGCCCCAGCCCGCCCTCCAACAGCGGCTTGGAAAAATCCACGATGGCCTTGCCCGGATCGAACGTCCACTTGCTGCCCAGCCCGGTGCATTCCTCGCAAGCGCCATATGGACTGTTGAATGAAAACGAGCGCGGCTCGAGTTGGGGCACGCTGGTGCCGCACTCCGTGCAGGCCAGCTTTTGCGAGTAGAGACGCTCCTCGCCGTTGACCACCGCGATCAGCACCAGCCCATCCGCCAGCTTTGTGGCGGTTTCGATGGAGGCTTCCAGACGCTTCTCGATACCCGGCTTGACGAGCAACCGGTCGACCACCACTTCGACCGTATGGTTGCGGCGTTTGTCGAGCGGGATGTCGTCTTCGAGCGACCGCAGGATGCCGTCGATACGGGCGCGCACGAATCCCTGGCGCGCAAATTTCTCCAGGTCCTTCTTGAACTCGCCCTTGCGTCCGCGGACGACGGGCGCCAGGACCATGATGCGGTCGTCGGGCCGCAGCGCCAGCACGTGTTGGAGGATCTGCTCCGTGGTCTGACGCGAAATCGGGTTGCCGCAGAGCGGGCAGTGCGGCGTGCCGATGGAGGAGTAGAGCAGCCGCAGGTAATCGTAGATCTCGGTGATGGTGCCGACCGTGGAACGCGGGCTGCGGCTGGTGGTCTTCTGCTCGATCGAAATGGCGGGGCTGAGGCCGTCGATGGAATCCACGTCGGGGCGTTCCATCTGGTCGAGGAACTGGCGCGCGTAAGTGGAGAGCGTTTCCACATAGCGCCGCTGGCCTTCCGCGTAGATGGTGTCGAACGCGAGGGACGATTTGCCGGAGCCGCTCAGCCCGGTAATCACGGTGAGGCTGTTGCGCGGAATTTCGACGTCGATGTTCTTCAGATTGTGCTGGCGCGCACCGTGGACCGAGATTCGTTCGAGCATAATACTTGTTCGGGGGAGACGAAGGCTATATCCTATTGTGGCGCGGGTTGAGTTGTTCGCGCAATTGGTGATATAAAAGAGAACGAAGTGCTCCATTGCCCGACTTGCCAGGGACGACTGCGGCGCGTCCACCGAACCCTCGCGGAGCGGTTGGTGTACGTGGCGATGTACGAGTGCCGCCAATGCCATATGCGTAAGCCCGAGCCGCGGTGGTACGCCTTGTACCTGGGCGATTATCCGCGCTGTCCACGTTGCGGGACGTATCGGCTGACGCGCATGGCGACGCGCGACAAGATCGATCCGATGCAAAAGGGGCCGATCAATTTCGCGCAATTCCTGTGGGGCGCCGACCTTTACCATTGCCGGTATTGCCGTGTGCAGTTTTACGATGTACGGAAGCCGGTGGCTCCGGAGTTGAAGGACAAAGCGGCCGCCGCGGCTGCGCCGATATCCGCCGGTGCGCAGGGCAGCCAGGCGGGGCAGTTTTAGCCGGTTGGGACGCTTCGAACCAAACTAGTCCCCAAACTCCGAGTCGGTATTTCAGCGATTTCGATTGGCCTTTTGCCCGGCTAGGTGGCATAGGCTTCAGCCTGTGGAGGGCGGGCAATTCTGCCCGCAGCCGGCTTTCAGCCGGCTCGCGCGGGGCTTTAGCCCCGCGTCTTGGCGGCCTGAGAGGCGGCCGGCAGGCCACGGGCCTGCGCCACGAAGCTTCACTGGTGCGATGCAGTCCATCCAAATGCATTGCGGGACTGCAAGCCTCCGCCGGCTGGCCCGAATACAGCGAACGACCCGGCCAACATCTGCGGGCCAGTGGGGTTTGCAGCGTCCGCGGGAAAAAGATAGCCGGTGAACGACTGGTAGGAGAGTGGGTTGGCGACGACCCCCAGCCGCAGAAAGCTGATCTGCTGCGCCCCGCTGCTCCAAAACCCGGTGATCACGTTTGTGTAGCCTGCAAACACCATGCTGCCGACGAAGCTACCGTCACTTTGCAGCGATGGAATGCACAGGGATGCCTGACTTCCATTCGCGTTGAGGCTCCAGCATCCCAGCGGCAAAGGCGGCGGCTGGGCGGGAGCTCCCGAATCGGCGGCAAGGCCGGATGGAAGAACCGTGGTCAACGCGAATAGGATGGAAACGAGGGTGCGGGCTTTTGTGCTCATATTGTCCTCCGCGGCCCGAGATTGGATGTCTCGGCCGCGATCACCATGATAGCAAGTCGAATCGCGGGCGGCAGCCCCGGCGGCGCATGGCGCCGCCCTACACGGCGTCGCGCGTGGCTTTCAGGGTATGCATCAACGTATCCTTCGGCAGGCTCCGCACCATGGGCTCGACGATCCATTTCAAGACCGTGGGGATGTCGCGCGTCAGGGAAATCGCCCGGCATTCGGCGCACACGCCGCCGTCCCGCTCCTCAAAGCGCCAGTAGGAATAGAGACGCCACAAGAACCCGTAACCGGTGTCGGGCGGATAGACCTTTTCCTTGGGCTTACCGGCGTCATCCACTTCGGCCGTGCGCGTCGTGTAGGAGCGGCAACCCCAGCGCGCGCCATCGACATGGAAATAATGCACGTCATGATCGGTGTCGAGCACTACGGTAACGATCTTCTTCTTCAGCACGCGCAGGTAGATTTGAAAGTCGTCGCCGCGCCGGGCGATCAGCTTGGAGTCCATCACCTCCGGCCGGTACAGATTCTTGTAGTTGTCGTAATCCTGGATGCGCGCCAGGACGCGCGCCACGTTCGCGCCGGGAATGAACACGGCGCCGATCCAGTCGTGGATCAAACCGGCGGGTATCTTAGCGGGACTCTTGCCCTGCCAGAGATCCGCGACGACCTTCCCTTGGCGCACCTGCTTGGCCCGTTTGGGTTCGCCTTCCGACCACAGGAACCCGTCGCCGCGCAGCGTTTGTTCCATGGCGGCTTCGGCGTCGCGGATATACGCCTCGAAAGCCTGCAATGTCTCCGGTTTCAACTGGACCGGCTGTACATCTTCCCCCATATTCAGGACGGGCCAGGAGGCCTGTCCCACCCAGAATAGCAGGATGCGGGGCAAAGCAGATTAACAGGTCCTTGATTCCTCGTCTGGTGTACGTCATAATCCGGGAAGGAGATCAATTATGCCCGCCGTCCTACAATATGAGTTGGAATCCCCCGTTACCGAAGAAGTGATCGATCGCGACGAACTCGGCCGACTGGCCTACTGGCATTGGGAAATGCGAGGATCGCCCGAAGGCCGCCAGGACGAAGATTGGTTCTGGGCCGAGGAAGAACTGCGCAGGCAGCGTTTGGCTTCCGGATACGAGGTCGAGGAGGTCTGAACCTGGTGGCGTCGAGACGAGTCTCGACACGGCGCCAAAAGTACGCACGCCACATGGCGCTGGCACTGGTTTCCGTGGCGGGCGTGGTGGCCCAGTTGCGCGTGAACACGCAACTGGTCGAGGTCAGCGTGGTGGTGAAGGACGGCCGGGGCCATCCCGTGACCGATCTGAAGGCCAGCGACTTCGAGATTTACGATAAAGGCAAGCAGCAGGAAATCCGGGTCTTCAAAGTGGAGGACTATCAGCTTGCCGCCGCGCCTGCCGCGGCTGTTCCCCTTCCCGCTTCCGTCGCGCCGGCCGCGCAGGTCTTCTCCAACCGTACCGCTGTGGAGCCGGGCGCTCCCAATGCGCCCACCATCATGGTAATCGACGCGGGCAACACCTGGGACCACAACAGAATGACTTGGCAGGACTTGGTGTACGCCCGCGAACAGGTCATCGAGTTCCTGCGGCAAGTCCATCCGGAAGACCGGCTGGGCATCTACCTGATGGGGGCGATCCGGTTCTGGATTCTGCATGAGTACACGCAGAATTGCGGCGATCTGCTGGAGCGGTTGGCATCCTGGAAAACGGCCGGCGCCGCGGATGCGGGCAGGCCGAAAGCCATGGATGTATGGAGTGACTTCGCCATGCATGTCGCGGGCTTGGACGCGGAGACGGCGAAGGCCATCCATCGCGGTCAATTCTGGGACACCGGCGCGGCGGCGTCGGCGGCCCTCCCGGAGGGCTTCGCGGATGCGGCGGGGAACAAGAATGGAAATCCAGCGCTGCCGGTGGGCCCGCCCGAAGTCCACACGGGACCGGCGCGGGACAATCGCGGCACATACGTCCCGCCGGATCAAAACCGCCCTCTCAGGGTCATCGAAGCGGTGGCCAATCACCTGGCGGCGGTTCCGGGACGAAAGAACGTGGTCTTGATTTCAGGCACGATGTTCCTGCCGCCGGATTACAAGGTCTGGCTCAAGATATTGCGCACGATTATCCAGGACGGGGTTTCGGTTTATGCCATCGACCCCGGCGGACTCGCGCCGTATGCCCTGGACGCCACGTTCGTGATCCCCAGCGGCGTAACGATGAGCGCTTCAAACCCGGCCGCGGCGGCGAACCAGTACATCGACCGGAACTACCAGTGGAAGCGGCAACTGATCCTGCAGTTGCAGTCGTCGTTAACGGAGCTGGCGGAAGCCACGGGCGGGAAAGTGTTCGTGAATACGAATGACATCCAAGGCGCCATCCGGGCTAGTTTCGAGGACACCCGCGTGACCTATATGCTTGGGTTTTATCCCGAGGTTTCCGCCAACGATGGCTCGTTCCACCCCATAAAAGTGAAGCTCCCGGGCCGCGAGCGCCTGAGCGTGCGTTACCGGGACGGCTATTTCGAGCCGGAGCCGCCGCAGCGGGATGCGCATCGCCTGGAGGCCGAATTGCGGCAGGCTGTGTGGAGCCCGGTGGACGCGAGCGCCATCGAGTTGAGCGGCGAGGTCTCGCGCGTTAGCGGGAAGGCCGACTCCGAACTGAAGCTCAATATCGGGTTGGCCGCCGTCAGTCTGCTGCCTGCCGGGGAGCGTT
Source organism: Bryobacteraceae bacterium (assembly GCA_050008575.1). Classification (GTDB taxonomy): domain Bacteria; phylum Acidobacteriota; class Terriglobia; order Bryobacterales; family Bryobacteraceae; genus Bog-159. The sequence continues at coordinate 42,733 of JBEKMJ010000024.1, read as the reverse complement.
GGAGCGGGCAGGTGGAGGTCAGCCTGTTTCAACGCGATCGTTCTGGCAATACATACTCACCGGTTTCGCAGACGCTCGGGCTGAAGTTGGAACAGGAGAGCTACGACAAAGCGGTCAAGAGCGGAGTGCCCTATAGCCTTGCCTTCAAAATGGATCCCAAGGCCACCTCGCTACGGGTAATCGTGCGCGACCTCGGCAGCGGCAATATAGGTACGCTGACGATCCCCGCGCCGGCCGGAAACCCATAGCGCGGCAGCGCAAAAACGGTGTCGAGACGAGCCCGGAAACGGCACGCTAGAGGGTGTGCGCGGCGTCTTTCCTGGAACTGTATTTTTACATACTTTTAGGCCTCCCTCGCGGCCTTGCGAAATTGTGGAGTCTGATACACTGTGCCGGATGGAGGGACGGACTTTTGACTGTAATCCGCGTTGTCGGCGCATTTGCGCTCTTTCTGGGATCTTGGCTGCCATCCGGTATCGCATACGCCACGGACTGTTCGGGTCTCCCGACAACGTTTACCGGGAACGAATTTCCTACCGGCGACTTCTTCACCAATTTCGCCACGAATCCTTGCTACACGATCCATCTAGCAGCAGGCTATGGCGACGCGGAATATGGGGATCTGAACGCCACGTATTACCAGATCTTCTATAAAGTCGATCCACAGTACCAGTTGATTGTCCTGGGAAATTTCCCAAACGCCCGGTACTTCTCCGTTGCGTTGAACGACGCTCATCAGGCATTGTCCGGATCGATCCTGGACAGCGACATCGTGCCGTTGACCTCCGCATACATGAATCCGTTCCTGCCAGGCGTTCCCTTCGCCGACGGGCAGCAGTACGCCGTGCCCATCGATTTTGGGGGCACTCCGGGCAATATGGAAACGGGATGCATGATGACCGGATACAACGTGAGTATGAACAGCCTGGATGGCACCCAGCGGCATCCGGGCATGGATTGGAATAGCGATGCGGGCTTCTTTGAGCAATACCCAACCTTTCAGGACCACGTGGTGGATACTCCGCAACACACGAATCCGAACACGGCGGGGCTTCTGATGGTGCGGGCTTACATGAACGATAGCCTGCCCGACACGAGTCCGTCGGTCATTGTGCGCGACGTAGCCTCCGGGTGCGCGTATCCGGCGTATTACGCGTTAGACACCTTGCAGATTGTGGCGTTCACCAATGCCGAGGGCCTTCCGTGGCTGGATGCGACTCAGTCGCATTCGCATCACATTTACGAAACCACATACTTGCCGAAGCTCTGTAACGCGCCAGTGCCGCAGGGGCAAAGCCTGCGGTGGACGCGGCAACCGGAATACGTGCCGATCACGAATCCGAATGCCGCGTACATCGCGGCATCGGTGCCACCCGGCCTGCCGGCCACGCTGGCCGCCGCGGGAGAAGTGATGCGGATTCGCATTCGCATCCCGACCACACCGCCGACGCCGTGCACGGATGGCTGTTCGCGATCCGGAAACGAGCAAATGCGCTACATGAGCCTTTCGTTTACGCAGCCGGGCGGGAGTACTTTGGCTAGCCTCGCCGATACGGCCTTCACCAAAGATGCGAACGGTTATGCCACGCTGATCGTGGGGACTGGCGCGTCCATTCCCAGTTGGATCACGCCGGCGAACGGCTACACGTTTCTGGACTTGACCGCCATAGAGAACTATCAGCAGTTGACTCTGCTCAGCATGCGGCATATTATTCCGGGCAGCGGGTTCAACTGTGCCGGTCAATTCGTACCTTATCGTACGCAGGTGGATACTGCCGCGGGCAGCCTGCTGGGCGACTACACGCCGGTGGTCGACTATCCGGTCGCGGCGAGCCTGCCGCCACAAACATCCCCGCTGGTGGGGCCCAGCGCTTGCGGAACTTATCCGGATGGGGATCCTGGGGTGCGGGGGGCCTGTGGAGTCTTTTCCGCGCCCCCGCCCTCGATCGGCGGCATCGTCACCCAGTGCCCGGCGCCGGGCTGCAACCAGTTTGCCGCGCAGCCGAATCCGCCGATCACCATCGTCGGCGAAGGTTTCGGAACGTTCCCGGAGGGAACGCCCTTCAGCGGATTCACACAATATGTGGGATTGAAAGACTACACCCAGAACTGGACCGCCGGTTACACTGGCAGCCCTTGCAGTATTTCCATCAGTGAATGGGACACCGGGACGATCCAGTTGGCGGCCAACGCCAATGCGAATGACAAGTGCCCGCTGGCGTCGGGCGACTTGGTGAAATTCGAGGTCTGGAATCCGCAAAGTATGGTGTCCGCCACGTACAAAGTCACGGTGCAGTGATCGCGGGCGGTTTACCTAACCCGGCCGCCGCGCGCCCGGATATAATGATCCGGCATGCCTACACTAGCCGGTAAAACTATCTTCATTTCAGGCGCAAGCCGCGGCATCGGCTTGGCGATCGCCTTACGCGCGGCGCGCGACGGCGCAAATATTGTGATCGCGGCCAAGACAGATGCGCCGCATCCCAAGCTGCCCGGGACCATCCACACCGCGGCGGCGGAGGTGGAAGCAGCGGGGGGCCATGCGCTGCCACTGGCCGTGGATATCCGTTTCGAGGATCAAGTCTACGGAGCCGTGGAAAAAGCGGCGCAGCATTTCGGCGGCATCGACATTCTGGTGAACAACGCCAGCGCCATCAGCCTGACGGGCACGCTGCAGACGCCCATGAAGCGTTTCGATCTGATGCTGGGGGTGAATCTGCGCGGCACGTTTCTTTGTTCGCAAGCCTGCCTGCCGCATCTCGCGAAGGCGGCCAATCCGCACATCCTGACGCTGTCTCCGCCGCTGGATATGCGCGCCAAGTGGTTCGCGCCGTGCGTGGCTTACACCATGGCGAAGTACGGGATGAGCATGTGCGTGCTGGGCATGGCGGAAGAGTTTCGCAGCCAGGGCATCGCCGTGAATGCGCTGTGGCCGCGCACCATTATCGCCACCGTGGCCCTGCAGGTGATTCCGGGCGCGGAGCCGGAGCGCGGCCGGACGCCGGACATCATGGCCGACGCCGCCTGGCAGATCCTGACGCAGGACAGCCGCCGGACGACCGGCAATTTCTTCATCGACGAAGAGGTTTTGGGCGCGGCCGGGGTCGCCGATTTTTCACACTATGCGGTGTCGCCGGGCAAGCCGCTGCGGCGGGATCTGTTCCTGGATTGAGGGAGAGCGGGCCTGCGAGGCCCGCGCAGGCTGCGAGCCTGCCCCACTCACTCCAGGTCTAACACCCAGCCCTGCTTGCCCACGTTCATCGCCTGGGTTTTGCCGATGGCGAGGCGCGCGCCGGCGGCCTCGTGGATATGACCGCAAAAGAAATGTTCCGGCTGCTCGCGCTGCAGAAAATCGCGCACGGCCGTGGACCCGCCGTGCAAGCCGGGGCGGATGCGGTCGAGCGCAGTGCCGTGCGGCGGGCAATGGCAGATGAGCACCAGCGGCGCGAGACTCGCGAATGGCTCGAGCTTCCGCGCCAGTTCGGCTTCGCTGTATTCTCCGGGCGTGTGGAACGGCGTCGGATTGGAATAGCCCAGCCCGGCGATGTGATAGCGGCCCCACTGCGCCTGCCGCTCGTGGAAGTCGTGCAGGCCAAAGTCGCGGCACAGGCCGGCGATTTGCGCCGCCGTCTCGTGGTTGCCCGGCAGCACGTAAACGCGGTCCGCGCGCCGGGCCAGGATCTCGCCGCAGCGATCCAGTCCGCGCCCGAAGTTCACCAAGTCGCCCGCGGCCACGTAGTAGTCCGCTTCGGTGTCCATAAGACGCGTGAGCGCGCCCAAGTCGCCGTGGATGTCGGAAAAGACGAGCAGCTTCATGGGGCGGATTGTGCGACGGGGCGCGCGCCGGCGTCCCTGCGAGCCATGTCGGCGGCGATGGTGCGCGATCCGGCGAACAGCACCAGGGCAAGGCCGGCCGACATTATCGGAATCACGTACATCGCCTGGTGCAGCCCGATTGCCCGGAACGCTTCCCCTGCTATCGTCGAGCCGGCCGCATGCGCCGCGGCGCGCGCCAGGTAATCGCTGAGCCGGCCGGTGATCAGGGGGCCGAACGACGCGCCGCACAGATACATCGTCAGGAAATAAACGGCCATGGTCATACCGCGCACCGCGGGCGCCACGATGTCGTGGATCGCCGAATAAACCAGGCCGTAATACATATTCAGAAAGCCGTACGCAATCATGATGAGGGCGATGGAAGCCGCCGCGGCGCCAGCAGGCTGCCGGATACCAATTAAGGCCACCGGCGCCGCGACCAATGCGGCAGCGGACGCCGAAAGCATCCGCCCATCCTTGCGCTTATGGATCACGCGGTCGCCCCAAGAGCCCGCGATCAGTCCTCCGGCGATGCCCGCCGCGCCGTATCCGAAACCCGACCAGAGCCCGGCCCGGGCGACCGAGAGGCCGTGATACCGGGTCAGGAACGCCGGAAAGAAAGTGGCCAGGGCGTAGAGATTGAAATTTACCAGCGCGCCCGAGGCGATGATCCACCACATGGTGGGGATGCGCAGGATCGGCCAGACGGGCTGGGCCGTGACCGCTCCCCGACGGTCGCGGCCCGGTAGTCCCGCGGTGGCGTCGCTGGCGCCGCGCGCCGGTTCGTCGAGGGTTAGCAGCGCCGGGATGAGCAGGACGGCCGGCAGCGCCGCCACCACCAGCGCGGCGCGCCAGCCCCAGGCCTGGGCGGCGGGTCCGCCGATGGCGTAGCTCAGCGCGCCGCCAATGGGCACGCCCAGCATGAAGATGGCTAACGCCCGCGCCCGCCGCTCGGCTGGAAACAGGTCACCGATCCAACTGGTGGCGGCGGGAGCGCAAGCGGCTTCGCCGACGTACACGCCCAGCCGCGAAAACAGGAGCGTCGTGTAGGTGCGGGCCAGCCCGCCTAAGCCGGTGAGCGATGCCCAAACGGCCACTCCCGCCGCCAGCAGGCGCTTGCGGCTGCGGGAATCGGCGAGCCGGCCGAGCGGCAGCCCGACCAACGCGTAGAGCACGATCGGCCAGGTTCCCAGAGCGCCCAGTTGGGTGTCGGAAAGGTGGAATTCCTTGCGAATCGGCTCCAGCAGCGCGCCCAGCACCTGGCGGTCGTAGAAGTTGAGGATGTTGATGGCGAACAGCACAGCCAGCGAGCGCGACATGCTCTTGGAGGGCACTGGCAGAGCATAGTATCACAATTGAACCGAGCGTTATATTGATACCTGTGGCGGTTGACGACGCGATTCGCTGGCTCGACACGGGCGCATTCTTGGGCGTGGCAATACTCGTATTCGCCACCCGGCCCTGGGATGCGCGGGCGACGATCGGCCTTGCCATGGCATTGGCAGGTTTCGTTCTTTGGATGCTGGCGCGGTCACAACTGGGCGCATCGTTCAGCGTGACGGCGCAGGCGAGGAAGCTGGTCACGCACGGCATTTATTCCCGAGTGCGGCATCCTATCTACTGGTGCGGTGAGTTCGCTTATCTTGGCTTGGCCGTAGCTTGGGGACATTGGGTGGGCTACCTGTACATCGTGCTCACTTGCGCGTTGCAACTGGGGCGAATCAAGAAGGAAGAGGCGGTATTGGAGTCGGCGTTTGGCGAGGAGTACCGCCGTTACAAGGCGCGCACTTGGTTTTAGGTTGGATTTTTCGCAGTGGGGCAGGACTCCAGTCCTGCGGCCGACGTCCACGTCGGCCTGTGATTCCGTTACGCGAAGAGCAGGTCCTGGAGGGCGGCGGGTCTGGAGACCCGCCGCAGGCGTAGACGCCTGCCTCACAAACCGCCAACCTGTCGATTCGCGAGATGCCGGGCTAAAGCCCCGCGCGGGATAAATCCCACCCCCCAAGCTTCACATCAACCGTCCATCCCCCGAGTGGAGCGTACCGCCTCCGAGCGACGCACGGCGCGCTCCATCGGTTGGATTTGCAACGGTGCCTACCGTTCTATTGACGGCGCGACAGCCGTCGCTTTAGGCTGAAACCCACGCCGCGCGGTTTTGTTGCGGCGTCTGGTAGAATGCGGCATTCTATGTTGTCGCTTTCGCGGCGCCGCTTCCTGGGCGCACTCTCGGTCGCATCGTTGGCCGGCTTTGAAGCGCTGGCCGCGCCCGAGCGGGGCCGCGCGCGCATCGCCGATATTCGCGCGATGGTCCTGCAGGGCCCCCGCACGTACACATTTGTGAAGATCGTTACAGACGCCGGCGTATATGGAATCGGCGAAGGCTACGGCAGCCCCGGCGTCGGCGTCAAAGCGGGCGTGCTGGAACTGCGTCCATACTTCCTGGGCAAGGACCCACTCGAGATCGAAGCGCTCTACAACGGGTTGGGCCACCGCATCGACGGCTCCGCCCACATGCTGTTGCGCGCCGTGAGCGCGATCGAGATCGCGCTTTGGGATCTGGCCGGCAAGCTGCTGAACCAGCCCACGGCCACGCTGCTCGGCGGACGTTATCGCGATCGGGTGCGCGTGTACCACGACGAAGGCCCCGCCAACATGCTCGACCGCACCAGTTGCAACGAGTGGGCGGACAAAATGAAAAGCGATCCCGCGGGGTGGACCGCGTTCAAGGTTTCTCCACCGCGCGCGGCCGCCAAGCTGGATACCGCACGCGACCCATCCAACCGGGCGCTCACGGGGCGCGAACTGCGCGAGATCAAGCAAGCGTTCGAATATTGCCGCGACGCCATCGGCTGGGACAGCGACTTGATCGTGCATTGTGAAGGCGAGTACGATTTGCGCGCGGCCATGCAACTCGCCGAAGCTCTCGAACCGGTAAAGCCGTTGTGGCTGGAAGATCCGATGCCGCCGGATTTCTCGGCCGCTTGGGTGCGCCTGGCGCAGGACTCAAAGGTTCCCATCGGCACGGGCGAAAACCTGGCGCGCCGGCAGGGGTTCAAGGATTTCATCCTGAACCAGGGCTGCGACATCGTGCAGCTCGACCTCCGCAATGCCGGAGGCCTGCTGGAGTCGAAGAAAATAGCCAGCCTGGCGGAACTGGGCGATCTGCCCATGGCCGCGCGCAATACGGGGAGCGCGCTCAATACGCTGGCGACGGTGCAGTGGGCGGCTTCCGTGCGCGATTTCCTGGCCGCCGAAACGGTTGCCGGCCGGCGCAATTGGATGGACGACGTCATCGTACACGAGGGGCCGCTGGTGGCGCAGGGCAGCATCGCGGTGCCCACCAAGCCGGGCCTGGGCGTCGAGTTGAATCCGGATGTGGTGAAAGCCAACCTGGCGGAAGGCGAGAGATACTGGGATTGAAACCGCCTCCCGCTGTCGCGTATGTCGCGCCATTCGCCGTGTTCATCGCGTTGCGATGGCTGCCCTTTCCGCCCGCGTGGCTGGCGCCGGCGCGCTTCACCGTGGTGGCCGTCACGCTGGCGGTCTTCTCCCGGCGGGTCACTCCGCGGCGTCCCGCGTTCCCTATCGGCTCTATCCTGCTGGGCGCGGCCGTGATGGCGGTCTGGATTGCGCCCGATGTTCTGTGGCGCGGCTACCGCGATTTCTGGCTGTTCCACAACGGCATTACGGGCGTGGCGCGCAGCACGCTGCCCGTGCATCTCAAATCGAGCGCATTTTTTATCGGCGTGCGGGTGTTGGAGAGCGCGCTTCTGGTTCCGATTATCGAGGAGCTTTTCTGGCGCGGTTGGGTGATGCGTTGGGTGATCCGCGCGGATTTTGAAAGCGTGCCGGTGGGGCAATATACGGCGCTTTCGTTCTGGGCCGTCGCGTTGCTCTTTGCGGCCGAGCACGGCCCGTACTGGGAAGTCGGGTTGGTGGCGGGCGTGGTATACAACTGGTGGCTGGTGCGTACGCGCAGCCTGGCGGATTGCATCTTGGCGCACGCCGTGACCAACGGACTACTGGCCGCTTATGTGCTGATTTTCGATCGATGGCAGTATTGGCTGTAGGGGAAGGCGAGCTGCGCTCGCCGCCCACAGGCTAAGGCCGGCTAAAGCCCGCCCCACCCGGCAGGCGAAACCGCCTGCCCCACCAACACGTATGGTGGATAGCGGTTGTGCTAACCTTAATGCTTCGCACACTTCAAAAGGAGTCCGTTTCGCATGTCAGTAAGGTTTGGGTTGCGGCTGGCCATGGCCTGCCTCGCCCTTTTTTCGTTTTCAAGAGCCGGTTTCGGCCAGGTCAAGGTGGCCATCGTCAGCATGCAGCGGGCAGTGCTGGGATGCGCCGAGATCAAAAAGGCCTCCGCCGAAATGGAGGCCAAGTACAAACCCCGCCAACAGGAGATGGAAAAGCTGCAAAGGGAGCTGGCGGGCATCCAACAGCAGTTGCAATCGAACGCGGGCAAGCTCACGCCGGCCGCCGAGGCGGACTTGAACGCCCAGGGGCAGCGCAAGCAGCGTGAGTTGCAACGCATGGACGACGATATGAAGGCCGACGTCACCGCGGAGCGCAACGATATTCTCGGTTCCAGCGGCAAGCGGATGCGGGACATCGTGCAGAAACTAGCGGAGGAGAAGGGTGTCGACGTGATCGTCGACGAGCAAAGCACGCTATTCTTTAAGCCCGCGCTGGATTTGACCACCGAGGCCATCACCGCGTACGACAAGGCCTATCCGGTAAAGTAGGCGCGAGCGATGGCGGGCTATCTCGATCAGTACGGGATCGGCGATGAGCGGCGCGAGAGGCGCAACAAACTCTTTCTGATTCTGGGCGCCTGCGCGCTGATAGCCTTGTTCCTTTGGTTCTTTTTCTTTGTTTGGGATAAGACGGAAGTGCTGCGCGCCGCGCCGGTGGCCAGGCTGGCGCAGGTGCTCCGCAACCACCGGCAAGAGAGCCGCGTGCAGGATTTCTTCGAGCTTTTGCGGCGCAAGGATTACAAGGCGGCGTACGCGCTGTGGAACTGCACGGATGCGCACCCCTGCAAAGCCTACGCGTTCACCGAGTTCATGAAGGATTGGGGTCCCGAGAGTCCCCGCGGCGCCGCGCGGTTCACCGTTCCGATGAGCCGATCTTGCGGCTCGGGAGTGATTGTCACCGTGGATTCCGGGCCAGGGCAGGAGGACGCGCTGTGGGTGCAGCGCAGCGATCTGACGATCGGCTTTTCGCCGTACCCGGTTTGCCAGACGGGGTTGTGATCGGGCGGGTGCGGCGCGTCATAGAATAGAGTAGAAAAGGGACTGATACAGAATGGGCACAACAGTAGCGGGTTTGGAAGGCGTGGTCGCCGGCGAGTCCGAGATCTGTTACATCGACGGATACGCGGGTGTCCTGAGCTACCGCGGCTACAACATCCACACGCTGGCCGACAATGCCACCTTTGAAGAAGTCGTCTTCCTGTTGTGGAATGGATGGCTGCCCAAGCAAGCCGAACTCGATCAGCTCAAGAAGGATCTGACCGCCAATCGGGGAATCCCGCCCGCGGTGGTGGACTTTTTGAAGACCGTGCCGCAAGCCAGTCCGATGGATGTGTTGCGCACGGCGGTCTCCATGCTCGGCATTTACGATCCGGAGACGGCGGACATGACGCCGGACGCTAATGCCCGCAAGGCGATGCGGCTGATGGCGCAAACGTCGACCATCGTCACCACGTTCGACCGCGTGCGTAAAGGGCTGCACGTGATCGGCGGCGATCCGTCCATGAACTTCGCCGAGAACTTCCTGTACACGCTGACCGGCAAACGGCCCGACGATGTGATGGAGCACGCTTTCGACGTGGCGCTGACGCTGCATGCGGACCATGAACTGAACGCTTCTACTTTTGCGGCGCGCGTGACGGCCGCCACGCTGTCCGATATATATTCTTCGATCACGTCCGCGATTGGCGCGCTGAAAGGTCCTCTGCACGGCGGCGCGAACCAGGACGTGATCAAGATTCTTTTGCAGCTTTCGAGCGAGGAAGCCGCCATCGACCGGGTGAAGAGCACGCTGGCGCGCAAGGTAAAGATCCCCGGATTCGGGCATCGCGTATATCGTGTCGAAGATCCGCGCGCCACGCACTTGCGGGTGCTGTCCGAGGAACTGGGCCGGCGCACAGGCCAGGAGAAACTGTTCCGGATGTCGCAGGCCATGGAGCAGACGGTCAGGGCGGAAAAGGGCCTGATCGCCAACGTGGACTTCTATTCGGCTTCGGCTTACTATGCGCTGGGCATTCCGGTGGACCTGTTCACGCCGGTGTTCGCGGTGAGCCGGATGTCCGGCTGGACGGCGCACACGCTGGAGCAATACAAGAACAACCGGCTGATCCGCCCGCGGGCGGAGTATAAGGGGAATCCGGACGGCATGAAGTGGATTCCGATGGACCAACGCTGATGGACGAGCGCGATTATTACACGAAATCGCCGGCGACCAAGCCCGCGTTGTTGAACTGCCCTTATTGCAGGACGGCCGAGACCTACCAACTGAATTGGGCGGTGTACAACAAGAAGGCCAGCCTGCCGCGCGGCGGCGACGAGCGCGACCGGGCGCGGTTTGCGAAGTCGCAGAGCTATATGGTGCTGCTGGACGATAAAGTAGCGTGCAAGAATCTGCGGTGCCGGAAGCGGTTCGATATATCCGGCGTGAAAACGATGGCGTTTTTGTAGTAGGGCAGCCTCGCAGGGGTACCCTCTGGGTCCGGCGGCCTCGCAGGCCGCCCTCTTCGGTTACGCTCCGGGCTAGTTCCGCCATCCGCGTGCCGCACTAATGGTCTTTTGGCGGAAGTTGCTCGGCCGGGGCCAGAGCGAAGCTTGACCTTGAAGGTCATGCAACGGACGTGCTCCAGGCCCTTGACAGCGTATTTGAGCTTGAGTTCGGCGTTCGAACAAATGACGATCTCCTCGACAATGTCGCCGGGCCTCGCGATGTTCTCGCGCAGCCACGAGCGATAACGTAACAGTTGTCCAACGGTCGCATCGCTGGTTTGGCCTCGCTTCAACTCGACAACGAGCCACTGGTTTCCCTTTTTGTGGCGTGCCAAAAGGTCGATCTGCCCAACCTCGTGGGTTTCGTAGTACGACCCGACGATCTCACCCTCCTCCTCAATCAAGTCCCACTCAATGCCCAGATCCGTTTGGGCCCGGTTTTCGACCAAGAATTCCTGGAGGTGCGCCTCGATGGCAAGAGCCGCGTCCGAGGGCGCAGAGACCTCCAACGGTGTTCCGACCCCAGAAGCCTCGATATCCGTGCCGGGATCCCCGGACGGCGGCGCCGATATCCCACTTCCGGACGGGACGTGAGGCTGGACCCGCCACCACAACATGTCCAAGGTCCAAAGGTCTGTCGGTATCTCGCCTGCCAACTTGAGCAGGACGGTGTTGATGAGATCGTGTTTTCCGCCCAAAGAAGCCCTGGGAGGGAACGATGGCCAAACACCGAGCCTCTCCATTCCAATCTCGGCTATGTTGTTCACGATGCCATACCTCTCAGGCTGCCGTACCAGGAGGATGGCGGTAATCACCGCGCGACCCAGAAACTTGACCATCGGTTCACCACCATGTGGCCGAAGCTGGTCGAGCCTTTGGCGCACTGGTCTGCTCTCGTCAACGAGAATCGTCAATGCCCGGCGTAAAGCCGGCATGTCGGCGGTCATCTGCGGTCCCTGCCTTTGCAGGTTGTCCCAATGCCGATTGTTCTTGAAAAGGAGGAAGCTCCTGAATTCGTCTTGGGTAAGTGTCGGAATATGCTGGGGCGAGAATATCTCCCCGTATTTACCAACCACCTCAGCCTTCGCCTCCCTAATCTGCCTGCCAATACGATCATAGTGGTCGGGCCCACCTGCGAGACGTGTGAGGTGGTCCCGTAGGGCAACTACGGCATCGTACAAGCGACATGATGCGGCTCTCCCAGAATGTTTATGTTATTCCTCCCGGAGGGCTGCCACAACGGTGGGCACTGTTAGGCGAGGTTGCTCACCAGAGGACCGCGTAAGGCTCGGTGTTTTGCGGCATAATGGGTGCATGGTGAAATCGGTCGAAGGCGTCTACCGCAACGGGAAGGTGGAACTACTGGAACCGCTGGCCGAGGCGGAAGGTTCGCGCGTTATCGTGACCTGGGTCACACCCGCAGACGGGGTCGATCTTCGTCAGAGAGGAATAGACGAGACGCAGGCGGCCAACCTCCGCCGCCGTTCGGCCCCATTTGCAGAGGATTGGGATCGCCCGGACATGGCTGCGTACGATGAACTACCGCCGCGGTGACATGTTTCTGGTATTATTTCCGGACTCGAACCTTCGAACGTCGAAACGGCGCCCAGCGCTGGTTGTCCAGGCGGACCAACTGGATTCAGGGTTGCCCAGACCATTGTGGCGATGGTCACCACCAACAGGTCTCGTGCCGGACATCCGAGCCGCCTGCTGGTACGCTTAGCAGGCCAACCCGTGAATCAAACGGGCCTGCTGATGGATTCCGTGATCATGACAGACAACCTCGCCACTATTCGCTATTCCGAAATTGATCGAGTTATCGGGACTTTTCCGCAGGCGGCGGAACTCGACGCAGCGTTATGCAGAACGCTGGCATTGTAGCGGATGACTCCGCTACGCTCGGCCCAATAGCCCCTCCGCGAGCCCTTTCCCCAGCGGCCGGCTCTCCGTTACGCGCGTGCCCCCTGGATGAATTTGCCCTTAAGGTCAGCACTCCGTTCGTGGCCGCCGATGAACGCCGATGAACGCCGATTAGACGAACCAGCTCCTAGCCATAGTAGCCGCGCATGCATCGCCTTGGTCATCTCCTCGGCAGGCACCGCCCTCCAGTTGATGTAGTGACCCGCCCTCGATCCGACCTCCCGCAGGAACTCGCGCGGCGTCCTGCCATTGCCTTCGCGAAACGGATCAGCGGCATTGATCTCGCCGGGTTACCAGGCTGCGCGGGTGGCAAAGGTCGCGGCATCGAGGCCGGCAAGGTGGTTCTCGGCCGCGGGTCTCTCCTGGATCCGCCGTAGCGCGGGTTCAGAAAGGCGGCGAGTCCGAATGCCGCCTTTGGACATGTTCACCGTGCGGAACGCTCCGGCCCAATCGTACACATCCTGAAAAATATGCCGACGAATGGCTTTCAGATGGGAGGCGTCAAGCGCTCCGGCAGCGGGCATGTCGATCAACTCTGCCATGCGCCGATGCGTGCTGCGGGCGTCGAGGCGTTCCAGGAATTTGGGTCGGTGACACCGCGCGGTTTCTTAGAATGTTTGTGCCGGGATACAGCGCCTTGGCATGCTCGTCGAGTTCGAACCCTTCCAGGCGGACGCAAGCCAGAGCTTCTCCGGTTTCTGCGTTCTCGGATCGCGGAGAGTGCCATACCGCCGGAATACCAGGCCGCGGACCAGGTCGGATAGGTCAAAAGGTCACGCACTACACACGTCTCATCTCTGCCCGGGTGCGCGCAAAAGAAGTAGCCCGTGAGCCCCACCCGCGGGCCAAAGTCGATGAAATCCCAGAGGATTGCGAGTAACATCACAGACACCGGCAGGAGCCACACCCAGCGTCCCGTGCGGGCCGCCGACGGGACGACGCGCTGAATCACAAGGCCGAGGACCAACCCGATCAAACCTATCGCCGCCGCGTTGGCGATTTGAAAGCCGACGATTCCAAGCGGCGGGCCAGTCAGCTCGTTCCCCAAAATCCGCTCCTGAAGAAGGATCTCCCAGGCGACAAACGAGATAAAGATGAGCAGAAGCTGGAGTGCGTATGGCAGGAAGCGGGCCCGGCCTTGCATGGGCCGGAAGCTTGGGGAATCGAGCCGATCCCCGTTTTCTACTATGCTCACAACTTGCTCTTGCTATATGTTAGCGCCCAGCGGGGCTCAAGCCTCGCGCGGGCTGAAGCCCGCCCCCCAATTTATCCTCCCCCCAGCAACCCCTCCACAAACACTTTCTCCAACGGCCAGATCCCGGTGACGCGAGTACCCTCCTGGTTGAATTTGCCCGAAGTCAGCACGCCGCTCAAGTCGCCGGGATTGGGTGTCTGGCGCTCGCGCGCGATCATGTCGCGCAACCTGCCGGTAATGCCCGCGAGCTGCGCCGCGAGCGCGGCGGCTTGCTGCGCGGAGCGGCACTGCACCGTGAGCCGCGCTTCGAAGCGGCTGCCCGATGGCGCCATCGCCACGTTCACGTCGTCGGCATCCTCTATGGCGGTCGCGAACATGCGCGTGCCCGGCGGCAGATCGCCGGCGGACTTCAGCAGGGCAGGAGGGATCGAGACCCATAGCGGCGCATCCGGCATCTCCAGGGTGCGGCGGCGCGTGGCTGTGGACTGCAGATCGATGGCGGCAGAATCGTCGGGGCCGACTGCCAATCCCATCAGGTTGGGCCGCAGGGGAAAGAACGAAATCTTGCGTTCCGGCGTGCTTCCGCTCATGCGGCAAAGGGCGTCGCGGCAGGTCCCGCCTTGCTCGCGCGCGTAAGATTCGAGGCTCGACCAGTCGAACCGCCCGCGCACTACCAGGTATTTCGCGCGCGGCGTGAAGCAGGCCAACACGGCGTCCAGATCGCGCGTGTAATCGAACTCGGTCTTCATCACGAAAACCTTGTACTCGGGCTCCTCGGCCACCTTGGAACCCGCCAACATTTGCATCACACCGGCCTTGCGGAGCGCGGCGAAATCGACATAGAAAACCGCGGCATCCTGCGTAGGCAGGCGCTGCAGCCAGTCCGCGGTAGTGCGCAGCGAGTGGTAGCGGAGGCGCGCCACGCCCCAGACCGCCAGTCCGCACAGCGAGGCGACCAGGATGATGAGCAGCGCGGCCCGTTTCTTGTAGTTCACGAGGGCAGTATCACACAGCCGCGGGGGCTTCGGCCAGCCGGGCTTCCTTCCATAGGTCCAGATAGGGGCGAAGGCTGCGCATCATAGCGCGGAAACCATCGAGAGTGAGCGATTGCGCGCCGTCGCTGACAGCCTTCTCCGGATTGGGATGCACTTCCACGATCAGGCCGTCCGCCCCAATCGCGACTCCGGCGCGCGCCAGCGCCGGCACCAGGCTGCGCTTGCCGGTGGCGTGGCTGGGGTCCAGGATCACAGGCAGGTGCGTCAACTCGTTCAACACGGGGATGGACGAGATATCGCAAGTGTTGCGCGTGGCGGTTTCGAACGTGCGGATGCCGCGCTCACACAACAGCACGTTCGGATTGCCGTGAGCCACCACGTACTCGGCCGACATCAGCAGTTCTTTGACGGTGGAGCTCATGCCGCGCTTCAGCAGCACGGGGCGTCCGCAGACGCCCAGCGACTTCAGCAGCGCGAAGTTCTGCATGTTGCGCGCGCCCACTTGCATCACGTCGGCGTATTCGGCCACCATGCCGGCGTCCCGGTCGCTCATCACCTCGGTGACGATGGCCAGGCCGGTGGCTTCCTTGGCCTTGCGCAGCAGCTTCAGGCCCTCCAGTTCCATACCCTGGAAATCGTAGGGCGAGGTGCGCGGCTTGAATGCGCCGCCGCGCAACATGCGGGCGCCGGCGGCGGCCACCCCTTCGGCGGTCTCCATGATCTGCCGTTCGGATTCGACCGAACAAGGGCCGGCGGTGACGATGAATTCGTCGCCGCCGATCTCCAGACCGTTGACGCGCAGCACGGTGTGCTCCGGCTTGAACTCGCGGCTGACGAACTTGTAGGGCGCCGAGATGCGCACGGCGCTCTCGACTCCGGGAGTGGCTTCGAGCGATTCCAGGCAGGCGGTCACGTCGCCCACGCCGACTACGCCGATCACCACGCGCTCCTCCCCAACGATTGAGTGGACTTTGTATCCGAACTCTTCAATCCGCTCGCAAACGTGGCTGATTTCTTCGCGTGTGGCATGTGGCCGCATGGAGATGATCATGGCTGTTGGCTCCTTCTGTATCCAATAAAAAACCCACTCTGGCGAGTGGGTTGGTGTCGACAAAGCTCGGAATGCCTCGATTCAACGCCACTCTACCGATTCCGGCTGATCCGAAATCGGAAACTAAACGAGTTGGCGGGATAAGACATCGTAAAAGGCAAGTATAGGCCAAGTGGCAAATGAATGGCAAGCGGCGTCAGGCCGGCGTGGATTTAGCCGGTTGCCGGGCCTCCGCGTCGCGCCGGAGTTCTTCCACGACGCGGCGAACCAGGGTTTCCATCTCCCACTGGCGGAACTCCGGGGCCGTGTATGGAGGATAGGGCGCATATGCCGGCGCTGGCACGGCTGCAACGCTCTCCCTCCGTTCCAAGGATTTCCAGGCAGCTCCGAGCAACAGCACACCGACCGCGGCGCCTAGCCAAAGGACAAGGCTCATTTTAGCGTTCAAATCGGAGAGTTGCCTTTGCATGTCCTGCTGCGTCTTCTGCATGTCCTGCTGCGTCTTCTGCACGTCCGCAACCTGCAACTGCAGAGCCGCGAGGGTTAGCTCTACCTTGGCCAGCCGTTCATTGGCAGACGCGTCCACAAGTATCCTCGAGGAACTACCGGTTTGCGCCAGCAGCCACCCCGCGAGTATGAAGACAAGCCATGCCTTCCGCATCTGACCCTCAGTCTAGCATGCCACGACGGTGGCGCTACTCCACGCTGGACTCGTCGCGTGCGACTGGCTCCGCAGGCCGTCCCGGCCGGGGTCCCTCGCCGACGCGACGCAAATCGTCGGCCAGAATTACCGCTTCCGCCAGATCCCGCATGGGACGCCGCAGCCGACGGCTCTCATTGCGCAAACGCAGGTAGGCTTCCTCTTCGGTCAAGTTGTACTTCTGCTGCAGAATGCCCTTGGCCCGCTCCACCAGCTTGCGCGCCTCCAGCGTCCGCTTCATCTCCAGCGTTTCCGACATCAGGCGCGCGTTTTCGATAGCGATAGCGGCCTGGCCGGCCACGGCTTTCACGAAGCCAGTCTCTTCGTCGGAAAAGGCGCGCTGCTCCCGCGTGTAAATGTTGATCGTGCCGATCACCTTATCGCGCGTCAACAGCGGCACCGACAGCAGCGACGCCAGCCCCGTTTTGCGCGCGAGTTCCGGGTAGCGAAACTGTTTTTCGGCGAGCACGTTGGGAACTGTGATGGGGCGGCCTTCGCGCACTACACGGCCGATGAGCGAATCCTCGATCTTCAGCGGCATCTTGTGCAGATAATCGGGCGAAGAACAGCGCGCCGCCGAAATCACCAGTTCGCGGCGGTCTTCGTCGATCAGCATGATGGAACAGACGGGCGAGTCGAGGGTTTCCGCCACCATCTCCGAAATGGCTTGCAGGATGCGGTCCAGATAGTTCTCGGCGGAAATGGTCTGCGCCACCGCCGCCAAGGTTTCCATGCGTTTGGCCGCGGTTTCGGAACGCTCTTCCAGGCGCCACTTGGCAATGGCGCCGCCCATCTGCTCACCGATGAAGCTGACCAGCGCGACTTCTTCCGGCGAATGCGCGTGCGCCTCCCGGTGGTGCACGTTGATGACGCCGATCAGGTCGCCACCGGTCACCAGCGGTACGGAAAGGAAGGCATCGAAGGTGTCTTCCGGCAGCGTCTGGAACGTTTTGAAACGGGCGTCGGCGGAAGCCTTATTGGACAGCGCCACCACGGATTTGTGTTGCGCCACCCAGCCCGTGATGCCTTCGCCCATCTTCAGGCGGATGTTGCCGATCTCGGACGCGTGCGGAAGCTGCGAGGCCTGCAGCACCACTTCATTGCTGGCCCGGTCTATCAGATAGACCAGGCACGCGTCGCAGCGCGTGGTTTCCAGCGTAAGCGAGATCAGCTCCTGCAGCATTTTCTCCAGGCTCAGGTCGGAGCTGACGATGCTGCTGATATGGTGCAAGAGCGCAACTTGGGAGGAACCCTCCGGAACGGCTGTCGTGGCGGTCCGCATGTATTCAGTTTAAGGATTGGAGCGTGCGATTGTCGAATCCAAAATTCTTATAGGGGGCATGGTGCACGGGGTGCGCATCCACCATTCCCGCAAAGGGTCGTCATGCGGGGGAATGAACCGGGCCCTCCGGGCACCGTCAATCTGCCGGCGATCCGGCGAGCTTTGCGGCCGGCCGTGGCCAAGGCGTAACCCCGCGCGCGGCAGATCGCCGGCGACATGGCTTCCCCGCCGTCCAGGTCCGCCGCGAATTGGACATATAGCTCTTCTTCTAAAGGTGTGTCGGGTTTGACCGCCTTCACTTGTCAGGTGCGCCGGCGCCAGGGTCTGCGCTTCTGCAAGTCCCTGCGCGGTCAGCGCCGGCCGCCCCTTCCAAAGCCACCCGAAAAGGTGTGCGGCATGCCGCCGCCAATACGGGATCCGAGGCCACGGAATTCATTCGAGCGGGAATCCCCAAGCGAACGCGACTGGCGCTGCTCATCGAGACCCCTTTCCGGTTGGGATTTGGACCAGTTGCCGTTAGCGCCTTGCCGAAACCAACTGCTCCCTCGATGGTCCCAAACCTGCCCGTCGTGCCCGGCGTAGATATCGTGCGCCTGTCCCTGCCTTGCCAGGGCGGCGCCGCCCTCCGGCCGGGCCGCCCGTGACACTACGGCATTGCCTTGCCAGCGATTATAGACGTTGGTGTTGTAGTGAAACCGCTCCGCGTCGCCGGGGTGCCAGTGGGGATTCCAGTGCTCGCTGTAGATGCGGTGTGTGTACCAGGGGTTGTGATACCACCAATAACCGCCAACCGGCCGCCAGAACCATCCGTCACCCCAGTAGCCGAAGCCGAATCCAAAGCCCCACGTCCACGGCCAGCCGAACCAGAAATCGCCGATCCAGGGCGGATAAAACCAGCCCGTGCCGAACACCACCACGCCGTCCCACACATACGCGCCGAGATAGCCGGGCGTGTAGCCGAAATAAACGAGGTCCGGTGTGGCGCCGTAGACGTAGACGTACCGGTCGTGAAATAGCGGACAGCTCGGGGGAATCCGATAAATCTCCGCCGGAATCGTGTCGGCGACTACCCACGGACCCACTGGCGCTTCGGCCACGAACCATACACCGTTGTGGCATCCGTAGTAGCTCGCGCCCAAATGAATCACGTCGCTGGAGGTGTTCACCGCGTACTCCAGCGACGTGCCCTCGATAGCCCGGAACTGCGGCGCACCGTCGTAGCGCACCTCGAACTTGATTTCGGTTCGTCGCACCGCCGCGGTTTGGGGAATCTGGTTCGCGATCACCGCTTCCCTGGCTGGTTCAGTGCCGGGAACCGATGCCAGCACGCCGCCCTTCGGGCTGTTGGGAGGAATCTTCGCGAAATCCCGCGGAAGCTGGCTCGCGGACACCCAATCCCACGAACCCTGCAACGACTTGCCGCGATACCAGCGCCCGGATAGCAGCACGTAATAATCCTGCGTGGACACATCCAGAAAAATATTGTTTTCGGTGTTGGTGACGTAGAGCAGCTTGGTCTTCGAAATCGGCGAGAGTTGCGCCGCTCCGCGCGTAACCAGCAATTCGGCCGGAGTGGCGCTCACGAATACCGCCGGCGGCGTTCCCGTCATGGGCGGCGGGCCGGCATCCTTGGCGTGATCGTGTGGATCTTTCTGTTCGGTCTGCTCGACTTGCGTTTTAGCCTCATCCAGGCCGGGCGGCGCGTTCGCGGCGGCTGTCCATGGCCCGTCCAGGGTGGATGCCGTCATCCAAACGCCATTGCCGTCCAGATAGTAGCGCGAGCCCGCGGTATCGTAGAGCAGCGTCGCCGGGGTATTGACGACCCGCTGGAATGGCGTGCCCGGCACGCTGCGCAGGACGGGCTGCCCATCGATCAAGATCAAGACGGCGGGAGCGGGACTATACAAGACTTTGGGCGGGTCGTTCTTTACCGCGACCGATTCGCTCTCACCCTCGGCCTGGGTCATGGCCATGTCGGCCAGCAGGCGGTCCAGGGTGACGGTGCGCGGCCAAATGGGCAGGCCGTCGCGGATGGCTCGCTCCAGCTCCGGCTCCTGCGATTTCGCGGCCGGAAAACTGACCGAGGATACCTTGAGGTCATCCAGCATGACCATCCGGCTCTCTTTGTCGACGTCGGTGCGGGCGGTCAGGGAAACGATGCCGTACAGGGGCGTCGGGTTGCCGGGCCGTGTGACAGTCACGGCCGCACGGGCCTCCAGATGGTTTTTCTTCCATTGATCGACCTGCGGCTGATAGATGGTGAAGTGGATGCCGCTGGTATCCATTTCCCGTGGCCAGCCCGTGCTGGCGTCAGACGGCGTCTGACCCGGAGCTGAGAGTGAAGCAGCGGCCAGGAAACAAAGGATTTTCAAGCCCGCATTAGCGGTTCGAGTCCATTCCGAGACTTTGCGCATGAGAAGATCCCTTTCTTGTGGGGTTAGGCTTCGTTTTCGATACCGAACATCCGTTTGATGCCAAAACATCCGCCGTGGGTGCGGGAACCACGGAGGTGGGGCGGCCTATCCGCACCGCGGACCCGCTTTGCAGCGGGTCCCTGGAGTTTCTACATTTTGTCCGCCGGAGTGGGGCAGGCTCGCAGCCTGCGCGGCCCGCGCAGGCCCGCTGGTAGCACAGGCTTCAGCCTGTGTAGGGCGAGCTTCGCTTGCCGAAGAGCGGGCCTGCGAGGCCCGCGCAGGCTGCGAGCCTGCCCCACAAGGTCTTCAGGCCACTATGATGAAGCGATGAAGAATACGCCGGGCGGATTGCCGCCGGTGATCGCCGTGGGTCGCAAAGCCGCCCAGCCCTTGCACTGGCAGATTTACGACGCCTACCGTGCGGCCATCATTGGGCGCAATCTGCAACCGGGCCAGCGGGTTCCGTCCAGCCGGAGTCTTGCGCTGGAACTCGGGATTTCGCGCATCCCCGTCCTTACGGCTTACGCCCAACTCATGGCTGAGGGCTACTTTGAAAGCCGTGTGGGCGCGGGAACGTACGTGTCCGGTTCCTTGCCGGAGCAGTGGATGTCGTGCGAGGGCGCAGGCGAAACCGCCTGCCGCACCTTCCCGGCCATTAAGTCAGGCGCTTTGCCATGGACGTACGGATCGGGTGCATTCAGTGTGGGCCAGTTGGCGTTTGCGCACTTTCCTTTCCAGGTGTGGTCGAACCTGGTTGCGCGGCATGCCCGAAAAGTGCGCGCCGGCGATTTGAATTACGGCGACCCGATGGGTTCCCAGGATTTTCGCGAAACCATCGCCACGTACTTGAGAACGTCGCGGGCAGTCGACTGCGATGCGGGGCAAATCATGGTGGTCAGCGGCTCCCAGCAGGCGCTGGACATTTCCGCGCGCGTCCTGGTGGAACCGGGGAATCCCGTCTGGGTTGAAGAACCCGGATACGAGTTGATGCGGGAGGCCCTTACGCTGGCCGGTTGCCGGCTCATACCGGTTCCGGTTGACGGCGAAGGTCTTCGCGTGGCGGCCGGGATCAAGCTGTGCCGCCAGGCCCGCGCCGCGTTTGTCACGCCCTCGCATCAGTATCCGCTGGGCGTGACCATGAGCGCCGCGCGCCGCCTCGAATTGCTCGATTGGGCGCGCAAATCCGGCGCCTGGATCGTGGAGGACGACTACGATAGCGAATACCGTTATGAAAGCATGCCCATCGCATCCTTGCAAGGAATCGACCGCGGCGCGCGCGTAATTTACATCGGCACGTTCAGCAAGACTCTGTTTCCGTCGCTACGCCTGGGATACATGGTGATTCCGCACGTACTGGCCGCTCGATTCGCCGCAGTCCGCCGGGCGATGGACCTTTGTCCGCCGCACCTGTCTCAAGCCGTGCTCACGGATTTCATGGATCAGGGACACTACGCCAGGCACATCCGCAAGACGCGGCTGCTGTATGGCGAGCGACGGAGCGCCCTGGTTGCCGCCATCGGCAAAGAGTTTGGCGGGCGCCTCGAGATCCTGGGCGGGGAAGCCGGCATGCACCTCACGGTCGCACTGCCGCCCGGTCTGCGCGACCGGGAGATATCGGAGCGTGCGGCCGCGGAGCGTCTGTGGCTGTGGCCGCTGTCGTCCGCTTATATGGGCAAGGCCGCCCGGCAGGGATTCATTCTGGGCTTTGGAAGTACGCAGGCGGCGGATATGCCGAAAGCCGTTCGCCGCCTGCGGGACGTGCTTGGTTCCGGGTAGTTTAGTGGGGCAGGCTCGCAGCCTGCGCGGGCCTCGCAGGCCCGCTCTTCGGCGCTCGCCTGTGCCGGCAGGGGTGCCGACACGGCACGCCGGGGGCGTGCGCCACGTGGGCGGAGTGGCTATAAGGGAATTGCGCCAAGTGGTTATTGCCCTACGCCGCACGCTTATCTATCATTGGTGAACGTGTCCCTCGCTGGCATCAAACCAGGCCGTTTCCTGCTGGCCCTTCCGATGTTGATCTACCCGGTCTTGCACTTTATTTACACCGATTTTGTGGCCGGCATCATCCCTCCCTGGATTCCGTGGCACCTGTTCTGGACCTATTTCACGGCCATCACTATCTTCGCCTCCGGCGTGTCGATCGTCTTCCGGAAATACGCGCAACTGTCCGCGACCCTGCTGGGAGTGGAGATTTTTCTGTTCTGCGCGCTGATTCACGTCTTCCTGGTGCTCGACAGGCCCGGCGATGCGTGGGCGGGGCGCGCCATGTTCGGCGATATGCCCAGCCGCTGGATGAATTTCCCGAAAGACCTGGGCATGAGCGGCGCCTGTTTCATCTTTGCCGGAACCCAAGCGGGAGCACTCGGAATGTCCGCCCGGCACAAAATCCTGACGCTCGGGCGCCTCATCCTGGCGCTCTGTACCGCCGCGTTTGGCGTGCTGCACTTCATCTATCCGGCGTACGCGCCGGGCATCCCTCCCATGTCCGCCAGCGTATCCTTTCCAATTCCCGGTCACGCGTTTTGGGTGTACCTCACAGCCGTCGCGCTGCTGATTTTGGCCGCATGCCTGGCTGCCAATTGGCATACGCGCGAAGCTGCCCTGGTATTGGGATTGACGATTGTAGTGTTCGACCTGCTGACCTGGGGCCCGGTTTTCATCGTGCATCCCATGGAACTGACCGGAAACTTCTTGAAAGATATCGGGATCGCGGGAGGCGCCTTCGTCCTGGCGGACAGGTAAGGCGGGAACTGCATGATCGCATCCCTCGGACGCTGGTTCTTCGCTATCTCGATGGTGGCTTTCGGCATCCAGCATCTGATCGATAGGGGCTTCATCGTAGGTCTGGAGTTCGTTCCCGCGTGGATTCCGGCGCACGCGTTCTGGGCCTGCTTCACGGCCACCGCGCTGATTTGCGCGGGCGTCAGCATCGCGTTCCAAATGAAAGCGCGCCCATCGGCCCTTCTGTTGGGCGTCGCGTTTTTCCTGTCCATGCTGGTTCGCCGCGCACCCGCCATCGTGGCGATTCTGCGCGACGTGGGCGAGCGCACCCTGGCATTTGAGGTCCTGGCGCTGTGCGGCGGAGCGCTGGTGCTGGCCACGGTGGACAAACTAGCCGCGCTCGGCCGCTATTTCCTGGCCGTCTCCATGGCGATCTTTGGCATCGATCATTTGTGGGTTCCCGGCCTGATCGCCGGACTGATACCCGCCTGGATTCCGTGGCATCGGTTTTGGCCGTACTTCACCGCGGCAGGCTTCATCGCCGCCGCCATCTGTATCGCCATCGGCAAGCAAGTCCGACTGGCGGGGACTCTTCTCGGGCTGATGTTCTTTCTTTGGGTGGTGCTGCTGCACGCGCCGCGCATCGCCGCCGCTCCGTACAACGGGGACGAGTGGAACAGCGGATTCATCGCCTTGGCCATGAGCGGATGTGCCCTGGCCGTGGCAGGCGGCGCAGGCGAGCGTGGCTCGCCTTGACCGGCTAAGCCTGTCCCACCGGGTGCTATGATCCGCTCTTATGGTTAAAACCCGTTTTGCCGCAATTGTATGCCTGGCCGGCTTGGGATGCCTGGTTGCCACCTCGCAATCGGGACCGCGCAAGCTTTCCTCGTTCGATCCGCGAGCGAACGCGCTGCTCGCGAACATGACGCTAGACGAAAAGGTCGGACAGATGACCCAGCCCGATCAACTCTTTCTCAAATCCGACAGCGATATCGCCAAGTACTTTCTGGGATCGGTACTCAGCGGCGGCGATTCCGACCCCAAAGAGGGCAACAGCCTGGAAGCCTGGACCAACCTGATCGACCGCTATCAGAAGGCCGCGCTGGAAACGCGCCTGTCGATCCCGTTGCTTTACGGAGTGGACGCGGTGCATGGGCACAATAATGTGTTGGGCGCGGTTATTTTTCCGCATAACATCGGGCTGGGCTGCACGCGCAATCCGGCGTTGATCGAGAAGATCGAGCGCATCACGGCGGTGGAAGTACGCGCTACCGGCATCAACTGGGGCTTCGCGCCATGCGTCACCGTGCCGCGCGATATTCGCTGGGGCCGCACGTATGAAGGCTACGCCGACGAGCCGGAGGGCGTCACGGAGCTGGGCGCGGCCGCCGTGCGCGGCTTGCAGGGCGACGACCTGGCCGACCCCTTGGCGATCCTGGGTTGCGCCAAGCATTATGTGGGCGATGGCGGCACCACTTATGGCAGCAGCACGATCGGCCCGCACCTGCTCGACCAGGGCGATACGCGGATGGACGAAAAGACTCTGCGCGAGATCCACATGCAGGGCTACCTGACCACCATCCGCGCGGGCGTGGGTTCCATCATGCCTTCCTACAGCAGTTGGAACGGCTTGAAAATGTCGGGCAATCGGCGCCTGCTGACGGAGGTCTTGAAAGACGAATTGGGCTTTGAAGGCTTCCTGATTTCGGACTACGGCGCCATTGATGCGCTGCCGGGCGATTACAAACATAAGATCGGCATGTCGATCAACGCCGGCATGGACATGGTGATGGTACCGGAGCGCTACCAGGAGTTCATCGCCAAGCTGAAAGAAGACGCGCAGGATGGCACGGTGCCGATGGCGCGCATCGACGACGCGGTGCGGCGCATTCTGCGGGTGAAGATCGCCATGGGGCTGATGGACAAAAACCATTCGCAGCTTGCCGACCGTACGCTGTGGAAGCAGTTCGGATCGCCGGAGCACCGCGCCGTGGCGCGCGACGCCGTGCGGCAATCGCTGGTGCTGCTGAAGAACGAGCGCGGCGCGCTGCCGCTGGCTAAATCCGCCAAACGCATCCACGTGGGCGGCAAGGGTGCGGACGACCTCGGCAATCAGTGCGGCGGATGGACGATCACCTGGCAGGGCAGCAGCGGCGACGTGACGCCGGGCGGCACGACCATTCTGCAGGCCATCAAGAAGGCTGTTTCGAAAGACACCAAAGTGACATTCGCGGTGGATGGCAAAGGCGCGGAAGGCGCGGATGCCGGTGTGGTGGCGATCGGCGAGAAGCCCTACGCCGAAACCAACGGCGACCGCCGCGAATTGAACCTCGCGCCGGAGGATGTGGCCGCGATCGATAACATGAAAGCGGCGGGGATTCCGGTGGTGGTGCTGCTGCTTTCCGGACGGCCGATGATTCTGGACAAGGCGATCGACAAGGCGGATGCATTTGTGGCCGCATGGCTGCCGGGTACGGAAGGCGACGGCGTGGCGGACGTTTTATTCGGCGACTACAAACCCACGGGCAAACTGAGCTTTTCGTGGCCGCGCACGATGGCGCAGGTGGGCGTGCATAAGGGCGACGCCGGCTACGACCCGCTGTTCCAGTATGGTTACGGCCTGAGTTACTGACTGTCTTCGTGTTATCCGCGTTCATCGGTGGCCAATTATTTCTTGCTCCAATCCCGGATGGTGCGGATCTCGGGGGCAGGAATATGCAGGAATTCGAGGAACTCCTGATGTTCTTCCGGCGCGGCCTTCTCGAATTCGGCGTGCCAGCGGTGCATGGCCTCCTCGGTTAGCCCCGCGGCTTTCATGATGGAAACCCACTTCTCTTTTGTGATCATCTTATTTCTCCCTATCGAATCGTTTTTGAGCAGTTTCAGTATGGCGCGCTGGTGGGCGCGCCGCATTTCAATCTCCGCGTCGAGAGCCACGAGGCGCCGTTTCAGAACCGCCGCAGCGTCGCTCGCGCGGCGGTCCAGAATCGCGCGGATGTCCTCCAGCGTCAGCCCCGCGTGGCGATAGACGCAGATCTGCTGCAGCCGCTGCAAGTCCCGATCGCCGTAATGCCGGTAGTTGCCGGCGCTACGGGCGGGCGATTTCAGCAGCCCGATGGATTCGTAATACAGCAGCGTGCCGCGGCTCAGACCGCAACGCGCGGCGAGTTTGGAAACGGTCAGCATGGCTTCCACGTGACTCCAGATCCCAGTGTGAACCCTACAGCTATAGACAGGTCAAGCGGAAAATGCGGGCGTCGCCATATACTGAGTGAATGACCGATTACCGCAGCATCGAACGACAGTTTTCCGAAGCCCTGGGACTGCCGCGCCGCCCCGTGGCCGTGACGTTCTTGAAGGCGCCGCCCGCCGGCGTCGAGAAGTTTGAGGGCGTCATGCCGTCGGGGTGCAGCTTCTGGCGGCTGGCGGCGGATGGGCGGACTTTCTACACGGTCGCCGCCGACCATTACAACTGCCCCATCGGGAGCTACACGCACAATATCGCCCTGCCGCCCGACCGCGCACCGGAACTGGAACAGACCTTGGCGTTGATGGGCTCGCTAGGCTACGTGAAGATGGAAGAGGTATCCGGCATTCCGCGTCTGCCCGAGCCGCCCGCTGCGGTGGTTTTTGCGCCGCTCGGCGAGACCCCGGTGGAACCCGACGTCGTGATCTTTTCGGGACGTCCCGCGCGCCTGATGCTACTGAGCGAGGCTGCGCTACGGGCGGGCGTTTCGGCGAACGCGCCGCTGCTGCCACGTCCCACTTGCATGGCGCTGCCCGCGGCGTTGGCACAGGGCGTGGTCACCAGCTCGGGCTGCATCGGAAACCGTGTGTACACGGACCTGGGCGAAGACGAGCTGTACGCCGTGGTTCCCGGACGCGATCTGGCGCGCGTGATGGACGAGTTGCAAACCATCGCCACGGCGAATGCGCAACTGGCGGAGTACCATCGCGAAAAGCGCGCGATGCTGGCGACGGCGTAGTTTATCCAAAATTTAGCCGGCCTTTCGGCCGGCGGGACCCGCTGGGAGCGGGTCCGCAGCCTGCGAGGCTGCCCCACCCAGCGCCATCCACGCAACGACCGCGGCCAGCTTCTCATCCTGACGCCATGGCGGGCCGATGGCCTTTCCCAAGCCGGCCACCTGCCGCTTCAGTTCGTCTCCCAGCAGACGCTCCTGGACGGCGGTGAGCGGCAACCCGCACTCCCGGCTGGCGGCGCGCAGCGCGGCGCGAAACAATTCGCCTTCCGCGGTGTGCAGCATCGGGTGCGAAGCCAGGATTTTTTCGAGAGGGGGCAAAGGTCTGCCGGACCCCAGCAACAGACCGCAGCCGACCACCGGATGACCGAGTTGCCCCAGATCTTCGACCATGCCGCGCAATTCCGTAGTGGCCAGCGCCGCCGCACGCGCCGCGCAATTCTCCACGAGTTGCCGGGCCTCACCGATCTCCAGCCCCACCGCGGCATGGTAAGGCTGCGATGGGCCCTTTGCGCCAGGCTCCCGCATCTCGATGCGCCGCCGCGCGATCACGACCGGGGCGTCCGCGGCTACCGTTAGGGCCACTGCCGCCGCCCATCCGGAATGCGCGCGAAAGCCGATCGTGGCGGGCGAGGACATGCTTTTAGACTCAGCCCCGCGTCACCCGAAAACGATCTGCGCGATCACCAGTTGCGGCAGCGCTTGATTCCAGCTATCCGGAATATCGTCGAAGGCCAGCCGGAAATTTTTGATCTCGCCGGGAGCCAGGCCGCCCATCTTCTGGCCCACGATGGGCACCCGTCGGCGCAGCACCAACTGGCCATAAGGATCGTAGAACACGCAGTTGATTTCCACCACGCGCAGGCCGCGGCTGCCGTTGTTGCCGATCTTGCCCGTGATCTCGACCACCGCCTGCTTCATGTAGCTTTCGTGCTTCTGCATGTCGACGTCCATCAACTGCAGGCTGTGCACGTAGGCCTTGGCTTCGGCCGTAAGAGGCGGAGGAGGCGGCGGCGGCCGCTGCGCCGCCCGGTCCAGATAGAGGAAAAAACCAGCGCCCAGGATCGCCGCAAGCGCCACCACGAGCACCGCTACGGGAACGCTCTTCTTCTCCGCCGCTATTTGCGTGGCCACCGTGACGATATTAGCATAGGGGCGGGCTTCGGACCGCGCGGGGCGTTGATCCCCTGTCTCGGTCGATTGGGCCGCCGCGATTGCGGCGAACGCGCATATAAGCGAGGTCGGAGTTGTGAGTTTCATTTTGCTCACCTAAAGCAAGAAGAGCGGGCCTACGAGGCCCGCGCAGGCTGCGAGCCTGCCCCACTATTTCTACCGGCCGCCGACAGTCATTTCGCTTAACACCAGCGTCGGCGCAGCCATCGACCCGCGGAACTGCAAGTCCGACCCAACCGCTTCCAGATTCGCCAGCATCTGCTGCAAGGTTCCCGCGATCGTCACTTCGGAAACCGGAAACGCCAATTCGCCGTTGCGGATCCACAGACCGACCGCGCCGCGGGAATAATCCCCAGTTACGATATTCACGCCGAAGCCGATCAGTTCCGTCACGTAGAAACCTTCCCGGATTCCCGCGATGAGTTGCTCGGGCGTGGCGGCGCCTCTCTCAATATAAAGGTTGCCATTGCCAACGCCCGCATTCCCCGCCAAACCGCGCGAGGCGTTGCCGGTGGTGCGCAGTCCCAACTTGCGGGCGGTGTAGGCGTTCAGCAAGTAGCTCCGCAGCACACCGTTTTCGATTACCACCGTGCGCCGCGTAGGCACGCCTTCGTCATCGAACGGCGAAGTGCCGAACAAACCGGGAATAGTGCCGTCGTCGATTACGGTCAACTTATCCGACGCCACGCGTTCGCCCAACTTACCGGCCAGGAACGACTCATTGCGATAGATGGCGCCGCCATGCACGGCATCGAAGATGTTGTCGAGCAGCGCGCGCGCGGTGCGCGGCTCGAACACCACCGGCACCTTCTGCGTCTCCATCTTCCGCGCGCCCAGCCGCCGTACGGCCCGTTGCGCGGCGATGCGGCCCACGTCTTCCGGCTTGTCGAGGCTGGCAAAACCGCGCGCCGACGTGAACCAGTAGTCGCGCTCCATCGACTCGCCCTCGCGCGCCACGGGCACCGTGGATAGTGAACAGTAGCTGGCGCGATATTCGCCCGCGAAGCCCCGCGAATTAGCGAACGCGTGCCGCCCCAGATGAGTGTCGAAGGACGCACCCTCGGAATTCGTAATGCGCGGGTCGGCACGCAGCGCGGCATCTTCGGCGCGCCGGGCCATCTCGATCTTCAGCTCGGTTGGGAGTCCCTCCACATCGCCGCAGTACATGCCCAAATCGCCGGGAATAGAGCCTAGCTCGGCGGCGTCCGGCAGGCCGGCGTGCGGGTCCTCCGTAGTAATCTCCGCCAATTCGATCGCCGAGCGCACCATCTGCCGTATGCCATCGGCCGAAAGATCCGAAGTATAGGCCGAGCCTGTGTGCAGGCCTCGCAGGATGCGCAATCCCGCCGCGCGCGAGCCGGCTTCCTTCAACGTCTCCACTTCCCGCAGGCGCACGTTGGCGGAAAACTCGTCGCCCTCGCCGATGGTGCACTCCGCGTCCGTGGCCCCCGCCGCCAGCGCCTGCCGGACGATCTCCGCGGCCATGCCGGCATAATCGCGCGCGTGACCGCTCCCACTCAAGCCGTGCCTCCCACCGTCAGGCGATCGATCTTGATGGTGGGAATACCCACGCCCACAGGCACGCTTTGCCCCTCCTTGCCGCACACGCCGATACCTTCATCCAGCTTCAGATCGTTGCCCACCATGCTGACGTATTTCAACGCTTCCGGACCATTGCCAATGAGCGTGGCGTTGCGGACGGGACGGGTCACGCGGCCGCCTTCGATGAGATAGCTTTCCGCCGCCGAGAACACGAAATTGCCGCTGGTGATATCCACCTGGCCCCCGCCGAAATCCGGGCAATACAGGCCCTTCGGCACGGACCGGATGATCTCTTCGGGATCGCTTTCGCCCGCCAGCATGAACGTGTTGGTCATGCGCGGCATGGGGATGTGCGCGTAACTCTCCCGGCGCCCGCTGCCGGTTTCCGCGGCGCCCGTCAGACGGCTCGAAAGCTTGTCTTGCAGATACCCGCGCAGGATGCCCTTTTCGATCAGCACGTTGCGCCCGGTGGGATGCCCTTCGTCGTCCACGTTCAGCGAGCCGCGCCGGTTGGCGATGGTGCCGTCGTCGATGACGGTGCATAATGGGCTGGCCACTTGCTGGCCCATGCGTCCACTGAACGCCGAGACGCCCTTGCGATTGAAATCCGCCTCCAGGCCGTGGCCCACGGCTTCGTGCAGCAGGATGCCCGGCCACCCGGGACCCAGCACCACGGTCATCTCGCCGGCGGGCGCGTCCACCGCGTCCAACATCACGATGGCTTCGCGCGCGGCTTGCGCGGCGAAGTGCTCCGGCGTCTTGTCGTTGAGGAAAAAGCCGAGATCCACGCGTCCGCCGCCGCCGGCATGGCCGCGCTGCGGGGTTCCACCTTTTTCGCGCGCGAGCGCGGCCACGTTCAGGCGCGCGAGGGGCTGCCGGTCCCACGAAAGCACGCCATCGCTCGAGGCCACCAGCACCTGCCGCAGATTATCGGCATAGCTGGCCTGTGCCTGGAAGATGCGCGAATCGTAGGCGCGGGCCGCGCGGTCGGCGCGCTTCACCAGCTCCACGCGCTCGGCGAAAGGTGTCTCGGTGGGCGCCGTCAGCACCGGATAGAGGTTGCGCCGCCCGCCTTCATTGAGCGAAATTTTTTCCACTGTGGCCGGCCCCGCCGCGATGCACGCCGCCACCCGCGCGGCCCTGCGAATCTTCTCCGGACTCAGGTCGTCGCTATAGGCGTAGCCGGTGCGCTCGCCCGCGATCACGCGCACGCCTACGCCCAGCGATACGCCCTGCGACGCGCTCTTCACGATGGATTCGTCGATGCTGATGGAACTGGTCGAGAGATATTCGAAGTAAAGATCGGCGTAGGCGCCCCCCTGCGAAAGCGCTTCAGCCAGGTAATTCTCCAGATCCCGCGCGGTGATGCCAAAGCGCAGCGGGAAGAAGGACTCGGAAAACTGCATATAAGGGTAGGCTAACATGGCAGGCTCGTGGGGCAGCCTGCCCACCAAGACATTTTCCATTGCTGAAAATGTACAAACTCCAGCCGGGGCTTTCAGCCCCGCCTTAGGCGAGTGTGGCTCGCCTCTGGAATTACATTTGAAAGGCCGCGTGGGGCGGCGCCATGCGCCGCCGCGAGCTTCGCTCGCCTCCCCAGGCTAAAGCCTATGCCACCAAGCCCTGCAAAAAG
Organism: Bryobacteraceae bacterium; assembly: GCA_050008575.1. Taxonomy (GTDB): domain Bacteria; phylum Acidobacteriota; class Terriglobia; order Bryobacterales; family Bryobacteraceae; genus Bog-159. The sequence goes on along the minus strand of JBEKMJ010000024.1, from coordinate 11,571 downwards.
CCATCCAGAGCTTCGAGGCAGGCGGCCTACGAGGCCGCCGCAGGCTGCGAGCCTACCCCACCCAAAAATCAGCCCCGCCAAGCCGTGCTGAATCGCGTCTCTGCGGCCGTGCGCAAACGTTACCGGATCTGCACTAACCCGTTGTCCGCCTGCGGCACACTTGCCGAGTTGACGGTCTGCGGCCCGCGCCAGAAATCCAGGTAAGAAACCTGGTGCACGCACGCCACTGTACAGCGCGGCGCACACGATTTTTCGGTCAAAAACTCGCGCCGGATGTCGGCCACCGTGTATTCGCTCAGCGGCTTGGCCGGATATCCGCGCTGCTGCGAACAGTAGTGCACCAAGCCTTCTTCGCAGATATACAAATAGCGCGCGCCCGCCCGGCAGCGCCAGTGAGTCTCCTTGCCGTGCGCGATATTGTCCTGGAAATAGTTGAATTGCGCATAACTGCTTTTTTCCATGCCGCGCATCACCCCGTAGACCTCACGTTCCGCCGTCGACAGCGGCTGCAATTGTCCCGTACCATCGTGGATGATGCCCACCGTCGATGTGAAACCCAGATCCACGGCGCGCTTGCCGATGACCAACGCATCCTGGGGATCGCGGATGCCGCCGCCCACCACGGAATTGATATTTACGTGAAATTCCGCGTGTTCGGCCAGAAGCTGCAGCTTCCTGTCCAGCACTTTCAGACTCTTCTTCGAGACGTCGTCGGGCGTGACATTGTCGATGCTGATCTGCAGGTGCTCCAGCCCCGCGCGGTTCAAGCGCTGGATACGCTCGGCGGTGAGCAGATAGCCGTTGGTGATCATCCCCGCGATGGCGCGGCGCCCGCGGATGTGCGCAACGATCTGGTCCAGGTCCGGATGCAGCAGGGGTTCGCCGCCGCTGATGGTGACGATGGTGGTGCCCAGCGCCGCCAGCAGGTCGATACGTTGGCACACGGTTTCGAGCGGCACCGGCTTGGAGTGGTCGTCGAATTCGTTGCAGTACGCGCACGCCAGATTACAGCGCCGCATGGGGATCAGGTGGGCCAGAATGGGGTGGTCCGTGGAAAACACCCCCTTCGCGATCATGCGCAGCTCCCGCGCGCGCAGGTGCGCCGCCCGCCAGCCTCTACGCATCGATTTGGCCATATCCGGCATTTTGAAATTCCTATTAAACCACACAAACGGGAGGAGTTCTGAGTCTCGGAGACCGACCGGCTGCTTTTCCACCCCCAACGGCGATTTTTGTGGGGCAGGCGTGTGGGGCAGGCGTCTACGCCGGCTGCGGGTATCCAGACCCGCTCATTGCGGAACAGGATGAATAATATACTTATCGAAATAAGCCCGCAGCTCCACATGGTGCGTCGCGCGGTAAGCGGCGTAGTCCTGCGCGATGCCGGCATCCGCGCCGCCGCTGAGCAGGATCCACGCCTCCAGCAGCCCATCGCGCCGCAGCAACGCGATATTCGCCAATTGCGGGTCGAGATGCGCGGCCTTCTGCCGATGGAGGCCATCCGCCACCGCGTTGAGCGCGGCGGCCTCTTCCTCTAGGGTGTGCCGGTACTGCGTCTCATGTGGATACTTCTTCGCGAACAACGCCTGCCGCCAGGCCGCGCGCGTGACGGAATAGCCGATCCAAGCGGCGCGGCCCGTGCCGTCTTGGTCATCGATCTCGGCAGGATTGACTGCCATCGTCCGCGGATCGTCGCCGATCTTCGGCCGCTCGATTTTGGGCGCCGTCAACTGGCAATTATTCTTCTTGGCCCAATTCGCCAGCGCCGCCCAGGGCTTCTGAACCGGCTCCGCGATGACGGCCTCGATGAACTTCTCGCGCGCTTCCAGCGCCTTGCCGGAGGCCATCAGGGCATCTCCCCAGTAGCGGTATGCGGTTTCGCGCGCGGGCTCGATGGCCACCGCCGTGCCGAACCACTCCGCGGCGCACGCCAGGTCCTTCGTGCGGAAGCATACGTCGCCCGCGAATAACGCCGCGGCGTAGAGCTTGGGATCGATTTTCAAAGCCGCGGAATAGGCGGCCAGCGCGCCGTCGTTATCGCCTTTCCCAAAGGCTTGCTCACCCTCCTTCATCCTGGCGTTGGCCTCCGGATTGGACGAAAACGCCTGCGCGGCCGTCGCGGGAGCGTCGAGAGCCGTGAGCAGGTCGTTCAGCAGCAGCCACTTACTGCCCAGTTGCCGCGCACGCAAAGCTGCTGCACGCGCCCGTCCGCGTAGCGCCTCCGCTTCATCGGCAGCTACGTTCGCCCGGGATTTCCCATACAGACAATACGCCAGCCAACCCTGGATTGTGGCGTCGTCAGGGCTTGCAGCCGCCAGATCCTCCACCAGTGGAAGCGCCGCCAGCGATTGGCCTTGCTGCATCAGCCGGGTGGCCTGGTCGCGTTCCGCGGCGAGGTCGCGGGCGGGATGGGCCGGCGCATCGGACTGCGCCATGGCTGCTCCGGCGGCCAACAGCAAAACAAGGAAGCGCACCATTTGTGAGTATGTTATCACCTTCCTTTTGTGGGGCACCGTCGAAAACCTCTTGTGGGGCGGCCAATCCTGGCCGCAGCCGCCTGTCAGGCGGCCAAGCCGGCTGAAAGCCGGCTGCGGGCAGAATTGCCCGCCCTCCGCCTGGTTTTCACAGCTCGTGCTACGTTATGAAGCTTGCCGGCTCCCCAACTCCGCCGTCAGCTCGGATTCTTCGACGCCACCATGATCGTGATGGGCGGCATCGTGGGCTCCGGCATCTTCATCAACCCTTACGTGGTCGCGCAGCAGGTGCATACGCCCCTCTTGATCCTGGGCGTCTGGCTGATCGGCGGCGCTCTGGCCATGGCCGGCGCTTTCATCTGGGCCGAACTTGCCACGCGCATGCCCGATTCCGGTGGCCAGTACCTTTACTTGCGGGAAGCCTACCATCCGTCCGTGGCCTTCATCTACGGATGGGTGCTGCTGCTGGTGACGCAAACCGGCGGGATGGCCGCCGTGGCTGTCACCTTCGCTAGATACTTTCGCGATATCGCGGGCGTGAAAACGGGCGACGGCCCCATCGCCGCCGCGGCCCTGCTCGGTCTGACGGCCATCAATTGCCTGGGCGTGCGCGCCGGCAGCAACGTGCAAAGCGCCATGATGCTGCTGAAATCCGCCGCGATCGCCGCGCTGGTGGTAGTGGGAATCGCGATGGGCGGCGGCGTGGTGCATCCTTTGCCGCTGCTGGATCGGCCGGTCTCGTTCGGACTGCTGCGGGCCATCGGCGCGGCCATGATCCCGGTGGCTTTCGCTTATGGCGGATGGCAGACCTCCACCTTCGTGGCGGGCGAGATGCGCGACCCGCGCCGCGATCTGTCGCGCGGCCTGATAGCGGGCGTGATCGGCGTGATCGCGCTCTATCTGTCGGTGAACTACGTCTGTCTGCGCGTGCTATCGCCGGCGGGCTTGGCGGCTTCGCACACGCCCGCATCGTCGGTGATGCGCGTGGCATTGGGCGAGCGCGGCGCCGAATTCCTCGCGGTGGGCATCGCGGTTTCGACGCTTGGGTTTTTGAGCCAGGGCATTCTGACGGCCCCGCGCGTGTATTACGCCATGGCGCGCGACGGGCTGTTCTTCAAGAGTGTGGGGTGGCTCTCGCCGCACACGGGAGCGCCGGTGGTGGCCATCGTACTACAAGGCGTCTTCGCCACCGTCATCGCCGTATCGGGCCGTTACGAGCAGATACTGAACTACGTAATATCGGTGGATTTCATCTCGTTCGCATTCACCGCCGCCGCGCTGTTCGTGTTCCGCGGCAGAGATGCGGCAGGCCCGCCCGCAGGCATCTATCGCGCGCCGGGACACCCTTACACCACGGCGGCGTTTGTGTTGACCTGCGCGGGGATTGTGGCCAGCACCATCGCCGCGTATCCCGCCAACAGCGCGATCGGACTGCTGATTCTGTTGGCGGGCATTCCAGTATATTGGTACTGGAGCCGCCGCTGACCCGCCCCGATCTCGAGGTTGCGCGGAAAGACCACGTCGGATATCATGGAACGCATATGAGGATAGCACTGTCCGTTACTCTTGGCTCGATCCTGTTCGGGTCCGTACTGCCGGCGGCGCAGGAATACAGATTAGTGGCAATCCCCGGCGCCAACAACTGCATTCAGACAAACCTGATCAGCACAATCCCCGACGGAGTGTTCACGGCGGATAATCAGCTCGCCACGCCGTTCATTATCGCCCCCATTCCCGCCACTTGCGGAATCACAGGCGCGGGGGCCTGCAATTTCTACGACGCTTTTGGATTTAGCGGCGCTGGCCAGGCGCTGACCGTCGACGTCTTGATCCCGCACGTTACGAAAGTGTATACGCTGATGAACGCCTATGCGCCTAATCCCGGAGCGCAAATCGCTACCATTGAATTCGTCGGGACGGGTGGCGCCACGAACACGTTCGCCTTGGTGGCCGGCGAGGATATTCGCGACTTTTACGATGGATCTTTCGCCAACACCCTGACTAACGGAATCTCAGGCGTGCGCGCCTTGAACGCATTCATGTGTAGCGATCCCAGTACTTGCCTGGGTGCGGGTGGGACTGGCAATGTCGATACGGGCTACACCGGCAGCTACCGCGTCGACGAGCAGGAATTCACTCTCAGCAGCGAATTTGCCTCTCAGGAGTTAGTCCGAATCGTTCTTACGGACACTTACAACGGTTCCGTCCCGATTATTCTCGGCATCACCGTCGAGTCGAAGTGAGAACCAGACATTCCGAGTACATGCATTGGGCCAAGACCCAAAGCCGGGCGCGCTTCAACCTGGCCACCAGCGGTGTGGGATCGTTCCCGCTGGCGGAGCTGCCCGTCCAGCCGGCGCTCGAAATTAATGGCGACAGCCGCTACGGCTACGCTCCTTTGCAGCAAGCCATCGCCCGCAAGTGCGGCGTCGATCCCGATTGCGTAGTAGCCGCGGCCGGCACCTCGATGGCGAATCATCTGGCGATGGCCGCGCTGGTCGATCCTGGCGACGAGGTGTTGATCGAGCATCCGGCTTATGAACTGCTGGTTTCCGCGGCGCTGTTTCTGGGCGCGGAGGTGAAGCGCTTCACGCGCGCCGAGGAGGCAGGCTACGCGCTCGACCCGTTGGCCGTTCGCCGCGCACTGACTCCCAAAACGAAGCTGATCGTGGTGACGAACCTGCATAATCCGACAAGCGTCCTCACGCCGGATTCGGTGTTGCGCGAAATTGGCGATCTGGCGCGCAGCGTGGGCGCGCACGTGCTGGTCGACGAGGTGTATCTGGATGCGGTCTACGAGAACACGCCGCGCACAGCCTATCGTCTGGGTTCGGAATTCATCGTGACCAGCAGCCTGACGAAAGTATACGGGCTGAGTGGGCTGCGTTGCGGATGGATACTCGCACAGCCGGACCTGGCGCGGGCCATGTGGCGGCTCAACGACTTGTTCGGATCGATTCCCGCGCATCCGGCCGAGTTGCTCAGCGTGGCGGCGTTCGAGCACCTGGATTTTATCCGCGCCCGTGCGCGCAAAGTAGTGGAGGCGGACCGCGCGCTGCTCAGTGGGGCGGGCCTCCAGGCCTGCGCGGGTCCTCCAGGACCCGCTGCCGCCTGGGGCACCACCGCGTTCCTTAAATTGCACAACGTCGACGTAGAAGTGTTTATCACCCGGCTGCGCACCGACTATGAGACCACCGTCGTGCCCGGACGCTTCTTCGAAATGCCCAATCATTTCCGTATCGGGATGGGCGTCAACAACGAAATGTTCGGCGAAGGCCTGCGCCGGCTCGCGCTGGCCTTGGCGAGTGCCGGCTAACCGCTTCCCCAATTCCCCGTCCTATCTTGTGATGCGCATATTAGTCAAAAGTCCGGGGTTCGCATTTGCGGCCATCCTCGTCCTGGCGTTGGGCATCGGCGCCAACACCGCCATCTTCAGCGTCGTCTATTCCGTCCTGCTGAAGCCGCTGCCGTATCGCGACCCCGGCCGGCTGGTGGTGGCGCTGCACGAAGGCCGGTATCCGGTGGCGCCCGCGGATTTCCTGGATTATCGTGCACAGGTGCACGCTTTCGAACATTTGGCCGCCGCGCAAGCCTGGAGCGGTTCGCTGGCCGGCGCGGACAAGGCCGAAGAAATCCCGGGCCTGCAGGTGACCGCCGACATGTTCAACACGCTCGGCGTGGCGCCTCTGTTGGGCCGCACCTTCATCGCCGGCGAGGATGAGCCCGGAGCGCCGCGCGTGCTGGTGATCGGCTATGGATTGTGGCAGCGTCAGTTTGGCGGCAAGCCGGGCATCGTCGGGCAAACGGTCAAACTCACCGATCGCGATTACACCATCGTCGGGGTGATGCCGCCGCGGTTCCAATTCGCGCCATTCTGGCAAACGCAGGCGCAGATGTGGACGCCGATGGTGCTCGGGAATCGCGTCGCCGACCGCACGGGCAGTTCGCTGCGGCTGTTTGCCCGACTCGCACCCGGCATTTCCGTGGCACAAGCGCAGGCGCAGATGGATACGGTCGCGCGCCGCCTCGCCGCGGCCTATCCGCGGACCGACACGGCCATCGACATGGTCGTGGTTCCGCTGCATGCGAAGGTGGTGGGCGCCATTCGTCCTACGCTCTTGCTGCTGCTGGCGACTGTGGCGTTCGTGCTGGTCATCGCCTGCGCGGATATCACCAACCTGTTTCTGACACGTGCTGTAACACGCCGGAAAGAGATCGCCGTCCGCCTCGCAATCGGCGCCAGCCGGATGCGCATCGTCCGGCAACTGGCGGGCGAGAGCCTGGGATTGGCGTTGTTGGGCGGCGCCGGCGGTCTGCTGCTGGCGCGCGTGAGCCTGCAGTTGCTGAATGCCACACTGCCCGCCGCCAGTCTGCCGCGCCAGCAGGAAGTCACTATCGATGCAGCCGTCTTTGGGTTTACGCTACTCGTCTCCGTGGCCGTGGGACTCATCTCCGGACTCGTGCCGGCGTTCCAGGCGTCGCGTTTGGATTTGAATGAGAGCCTCAAAGAAGGCGGCCGCAACGCCACGGCTGGCGGCGCGGGCCGCCGGACCCGCGCCGCGCTGGTGGTCGCACAGGTGTCGCTGGCGCTGGTGCTGCTGGTGTGCGCCGGCCTGATAATAAGGACCTTGCGCAATTTGAACCTGGTGGATGCCGGCTTCAATCCACGCAACTTGCTGGCGCTCCAGGTGCACGCCCCGGCGGCTGCGTACGATACCGCGGCCAAACGCGTCGCGCTGTTCCAGCAGGTCGCGGACAAGCTGGCCGGTCTGCCCAGCGTGCAATCGGCCAGCGCCATCAACCATCTGCCGGTGGGTGGAGACGTCTGGGCCCTCGGTTACGAGGTAGTCGGCCGTCCCGCTCCGCCGCCCGGCCAGGGATTCGGCGCGGTCTATCGCAGCATTCGCACAGGATACTTCGAGACCATGCGGATTCCGCTGCTGCGCGGGCGGGACTTCACGCCGCGCGACGACGAACGCGCCCCCGCGGTGGCTGTCGTCAACGAAGCCATGGCCCGCCAACAGTGGCCCGGCGAGGATCCCGTGGGCAGACAGATCGTGTTGCGCGAGCCTAATCGGGAACCCTTGCGGATGACCGTCGTGGGGGTCGCGAAGAACGTCATTCAGTCCGATTGGACGGTGGCGCCGGATCACGAGATCTATCTTCCGTACCTGCAGCGCCCCAATGCGTTCGGACTTACCGCGCTCACATTCGTAGTGCGGACCACGGTAGACCCCGAGTCGCTTGCCAAATCCTGCGAGGCGGCCGTGCGCGGCATTGACCGGAGCATCCCGATATCGCAGGTCGAAAGCATGCAACACGTGATCGCGGACAAGCTATGGCGCTCGCGTGTGTCCGCCATGTTGCTGGGAGTTTTCGCCGCGATCGCGCTGGCGCTGGCGGCGGTCGGCATTTATGGCGTGATCTCCTACGGCGTGCGCGAGCGCACCCGCGAGATCGGGATAAGGGTGGCGCTGGGCGGCACCGAGTGGGATATCTTAAGGCTGGTCATGCTCCAAAGCCTGAAGCCGGTCGCCGCCGGAGTGACTCTGGGTATCTTAGTAGCTATAACCGTCTCGCGGCTTATGACCACACTGCTCTACCAAGTCGCTGCGACCGACATCGCGACCTATCTATGTGTGACTGTCGCGCTGATCCTCACCGGCATGCTAGCCACGTCCGTGCCGGCCTGGCGCGCGATAAAAGCCGATCCGCTGATCGCTCTGCGCCACGAGTAGGCGCGTCACTTCGCCGGCCAAAACGGCTCGGCCGTGGCAATGAAATCCACGCGCACCTCCGGCACGAAGCCCTTCAGCCAGCGCGCGCAATCCTCCATGCCGGCCTGCTCGGAAGGGATGTGCCCGAGAATGATGAGCGCCTTGCGTCCGCCTTCCGCGGAGGCATCGTCTGCGTATTCGACGATCTCCCATTCGACGCCTTCGCCAATCACCAGAACCTCGACGTCGTCGCGCTGCAGCATGTGCCTGGCGCCCGGGAACGCACCGTATCCGGGGTCCAGCGCGACCTTTGTCACGCGCATGGCTGGATCCCCTACTACCCGTATCACATGGATTCCGAGCCGCTCCTTGATGCTGCTGGCGAGGTCGGCGACGGTGGTCCCGGGGATTACCAGCAGATGGCTATTGCCCGGATTCACGAACTTCTCCCAGCCGAGCGCGCGGAGCATACCCGTCTGAATACCGTCCGGCGTGCGCGCATGCCAATGGTCGTGGAAGCGCCAGACCACGAGATGGTGTTTTTCGATCAGCGCCTGCTTGGCGGCCAACACCGCGTCGTTCTCCTTGGTGAGCGCGGCAATGTCATCGGTGTGGCCGTAGAACGTCGGCTCATGTGTGATGATTAAGTTGTCTCCGGCCGCGGCCGCGCGCCGCAGCACGTCGTAAGTGGCCATCATCGTAGTGGCTATACCGGTGACGGGCGTGTCGGGATCGCCTGCCTTGAAGGTATCTACCGTCTGGCTGCGCCAGGCGACGCCCACATTCTTTTGAATGCGCTCGATCACTTGGCGGGCAGTCAGTCGATTGGTTGGGGAGTTCTGAGCGGCGGCGGCAGCGTGGAGCAGCGCCCCTAGCGACAACGTGGCAACTAGAGTTCGGATCACGAACCGATCTTATCAGAAGTCCAGCTCTACTTCGTCCACGTAGCACCAGCCCCAATCTTCGCCCGGCTCGAGCGAGCGCATGATGGGGTGGTTGGTCTCATGAAAGTGCTTGGTGGCGTGCTTGTTCTTCGATGAATCGCAACAGCCCACGTGGCCGCAACTGAGGCACAACCGCAGGTGGACCCAGGTATCGCCCATCTTGAGGCATTCCTCGCAGCCGTTGGTATGCGGCGAGACTTTCCGGATCTGGTTGGTGTGGGTGCAGCGCTTCATGACGTGGCTCCTGGGTGCTGCGCGAGCGGCAGCCGAATTTGAAAACGAGTGTCTCCGGGTACGGATTGGACCGTGATCTCGCCGGAATGCGCCTGCACGATGCGCCGCGCGGTTTCGAGACCCAGCCCGGTGCCTTTCCCGACACCCTTGGTGGTGAAAAACGGCTCGAAGATGTGCGCACTGACTTCCGGCGGGATGCCCGGTCCGTTGTCGCCGATTTCCACCAGCAGGCGATCCAATTCGCGCGCCGTGCGAATGCGCAGTTCGCCTTTGCCCTCGATGGCGTCGATGGCGTTGTCGATCAGGTTGGTCCACACCTGATTCAACTCGCTGCCGCGCGCGCACATCTTCGGCAGAGAACGGTCGAAGTCGAGCTTCACGGTAATGCCCTGTTTGAGCCGGTGGCGCAGCATCAGCAGCGTGCTTTCGAGACCCTGGTGGATGTCGACTTCCTGGTCGGGACCCTGGTCCATGTAAGTGTACTCTTTAATGGCGCGGACCAGTTCCGAGATGCGGCTGGTGGAGTTTTCAATCTGGTCGAGCAGCGTGCCGATGGTCAGCGAAGCCGCGATGCGTTCGAGGAAATCGGGCCACGCCTCTGGGGGGAATTGCTCGTACACGCGGTCGAACCAGGCCGCCTCGCAACCCGCATCCACCAAGGCAGGCGCCATTTCCCAGGCGCGCGCCACGCCATGGCGCAGCAGGCACGCCGCGATGGCTTCTTCGCAATCGCTGCGGTCGAGCGAATCCATCGGCGCGGGTTCGACCGCACGCTCCGCGAGTTCGCGCTCCAATGCAGGCACGGCCGCCCGCTGCTCGGCCGAGAGCGCGTGCGCATCCAGGCGGGCAGCGGCTGCGCGAAAGGTCTGAAAGGCTTCGCGCAGGCTGGGCACGGCGCGGCGCGCCGCCGCCGCCGGGTTGTTCAATTCGTGCGCGAGGCCGGCGGAGATCTTGCCTAGCGCGGCCATTTTCTCCTGCTGATCCTGCAGCTTCGTGAAATCGCGGATGCGGTCCGAGAGGACGCCCACCAAACGCTGGCCCAGCACCGGCATGCGCGCCAGCATCTCCGGGAAGCGATCGGCTTGCAAAGTGGCGGCGTGCGCAGGCGTTACAGCGCGGATGGTAGCCGGAAAATGAGTCATGCGCGAATAGGGCAGCATGCCCGTCACGGTGCCGGCGTGCAAGACCCGCGTAATCGCCTCGGAACCAGCGGATTCCACGCGGATGCGCATCTCGCCGTTGAGGACGATCATCATGCGGTCGGCAGGGCTGCCTTCGTGGATGAGGGTCTCACCGGCCGCTAGGTCGACGCGGGTCATTTGAGAGGCCAGCCAGTCGAGGTCCTCCACCGCCAGATCGGCGAAGACGGGAACGGTGCGCAACTCTTCAGCCAGCGTTGTGGTCGTGATCATGGTCATCTCCAATCATGCCTCACCAGAGGGCGGGCTGTGCCTGGGCCTGGGGGGCGGGCTTTAGCCCGCGCGGGGCTTCAGCCCCGCCATCTTGCTTGAGAACAATTGCGCCGTTTCCCCACCATAATAAGTGCGAACCTATCGCCGCCGCCTGCCGCACATCGACGCTCCGGGAAAGCCCACCTTCCTCACTTGGCGTCTCTGGGGCAGCCTTCCTCCGGAACGCGTATTTGAGCCCGAACACTTGACTTCCGGCCAGGCGTTTGTAGTCTGGGACCGTCTTCTCGACACAGCCAGGTATGGCCCGATTTATCTTCGGCAAACGGAGATCGCGAGCATCGTACAAGAACAATTGCAAAAGTCCGGTTCGGACGGTCTCTGCACACTGCATGCCTTCGTTATCATGCCGAATCATGTCCACGCGTTGTGTACTCCCGCTATTTCGTTGCCAGACCTTGTGCGACGAGTGAAGGGCCGGACGGCTTACGTCGCAAACGGCAGGCTGGGAAGGCGCGGGGAGAAATTCTGGCAAGATGAGTTCTTTGATCGCATCGTCCGAAACGAGGGCGAGTTTAATCAGATCCAGCGATATATCGAATGGAATCCGGTGAAGGCAGGGTTGGTAGCCCGGCCTGAACAATTTCCTTGGTCCAGCGCTTGGCGGGGCTAAAGCCCCGCGCGGGCTCAAGCCCGCCCCCCATCGGCTCAAGCCCGCCCCCCATCGGCTCAAGCCCGCCCCCCATCGGCTCAAGCCCGCCCCCCATCGGCTCAAGCCCGCCCCCCATCGGCT
>JBEKMJ010000239.1:0-3647 GCA_050008575.1 Bryobacteraceae bacterium | reverse complement strand
CTGAGCGGCCACGATATGCGGGTGCCCAAGCATTCGCACCGCTTGTCGGAGGTCATTAACCTGGGCCGGCGGGAAGCGGCGGTGCTGTGTGTCCTGATGCTGCGCGGGCCGCAGACCGCGGGCGAATTGAGCGGGCGCACGGAGCGGCTGTCCCCGGTCGACGATTTGGAAGCCGTGGACGCCTGCCTGATTCGTCTGATGGAATGGCAGCCGGAGCCGCTGGTCACCCGGCTGCCGCGGCAGGTGGGATACAAAGAGGTGCGTTACGCCCACTTGCTTTCGGGCGAACCGCAGGCGGTGGCGGCGCCCGCGGGGGCGGCGCAGAGCACTGGTGTGCGCGAGAGCCGTGACGATGCGCTGGCGCATCTGCAGGCCACCGTGGACCGCCTCGAAGCTGAGGTCGCGGATTTGAAGCGGCAGTTTGGGGAGTTTAAGAAGCAGTTCGAGTAGTAGCGCGATTGGAGGAAGCCATGCGAGTGCGCTCAAATCGTCGCGCTACAGCGCTTCTGTTCCTGTTCTCGGTGCGTAGCGTCTCCGTCGCACAGATCAGCGAAGTGAATACCTACAACGCTTCCTCGAGCATTTCGGACATTACGGCGGGACCCGACGGCGCCCTGTGGTTCACCAACTGCATCGAAGCTTCGTGCGCATCGACTTCTATAGGACGTATGACGTTGGTCGGAGGGTTCGTACTGTATCCAACCCCTGGCATGTTCCCAGCGGCCATAACCGCAGGACCAGACGGCCAACTCTGGTTCACCGATTCGTGGACCAATAGTATCGGGCGGATCTGCGCCAGCGCTTCCTCAGCCACTTGTCCATCGGTGGGACACATCACGGAATATCCCATAACGACGCCGGACAGCGAACCCTCAGCTATCAGAGCCGGCCCTGACGGTGCGCTCTGGTTCACCGAGCGCGCGGCCAACAGAATTGGGCGCGTGTGCGCAGACACGAGCGCGGCGGACTGCCTGTCACTAGGGTCGATTACCGAGTACACTGTTCCAACTGCCGGGGCAGCACAGAGGATTACGGCCGGACCAGACGCGGCGATGTGGTTCACGGAGCTCGCGGGCAACGAAGATTCCGGCGAGATAGTGCGAATATGTGCGACCGCGTCCGCTCAGGGTTGCTCTGCTGTCGGGCAGATGACCGAGTATCCTATTCCACCACCCGGAACTCCCTTCGACATAACGACAGGGCCGGACGGCGCTCTCTGGTTCACGGATACCAGCCTGCAGCAAATTGGTCGAATTACGGTAAGCGGCCGGGTCGCGGAGTATCCAGTTGACCCGGGCTATGACGGCCTGCTCTACATCACTCCGGGGGCCGATGGGACACTTTGGTTCTTGAATATCTACGATGGGGATTACGGCGAACTCGGGCAGATAACTACTAGCGGGGAGTTCGTGGGATATTACATCGTTGGCGGCTTTTCCAATGCCCTTGCCACTGGCCCCGATGGTGCCATCTGGATCGGCAATTGGTATAGTGGCACGATTGAGCAGGTATTCACGACGGCTCGCCGAAATGGCATCGACATGTGTGCGACCTGCACCGCACCTTCGGCGTCGGAATTGATACAGTTGCAAGAAGCTGGAGTCAAATACGCGGTCGTCGAAGGATCGCAGGAAGGCTCATCGAACCCGCTCAAGCTGTTAACCAAGTTTTCCTGCGCTGGGGTCAAGACCGCCGTCTATTGCTTTTATACTTCACGCAGGACGCCCCCACGGGTGACAAGCAAGCAGCGGCATGTATCGACAGTGTTGCCAGCGGTCTCAGCAATATTAGCTTTGTAGCGTTGGACATAGAGACCCAGAAAGGGTCGCTAGTCGCCGATCCGCTGAGCGTAATCCAGGCCGCAGTCAACCAGCTCCTTTCGACCAATGGCGTAAGGCAGATCGTGATGTATACGGATTCGAGCTATTGGCAGCAGCTTGCCGGTGACACAACCGAGTTCTCCTCCTACCCACTTTGGATGGCCGCGCATGATCGCTTTATGTCGTACACGGATCCTGCCGGCAACCTCGGATGCGCAGGTTCCAGCGCTTCCGCGGCACTTGTCCCAACCTATCATGGAGGCCTGGGACTCCCGAATTTGATGCCGCCTGCGGCGATCACCGCATTCTCGATAGGCGGTAACGTGGTCACATTCGTGGCCAACAATCAGTTCGTTGCCGGTCAACGGGTCGCAATCAGCGGTCTGACGACTGGAACATTTCTGAATGGCCACAAGGTTACGGTACTGGCGAGCAATTTGCAGACTACCGGGTTCGCGGCCGATTTCACTCACCCTGACGTTGGCTACACGCCCGATTCGGGGAGCGCAGCGTTGGTACTGTTCGGCGGATGGACGGCGCAATCCGGGGTGCAGTTTGATATCGGAGCGGCGGGATCAAACGGTGCTTGCCTGTTTGGCGGAACCTATGATTTCGACGTGTTCGATCCATTCCTGTTTGGTCCCGATATCGCGATTAGCGTCAGCGCCTCGCCGAGCGCGTTGATCATTCCACGCGGGACCGAAGCATCCACAACACTCGCCATTACACCAGTGGAGGGTTTTGCCGGGGTCGTGACCTTGCGCTGCACTGGAGAACCTGCGTCGTCTGCTTGCTCTATTTCGCCCAATACCGTGACGTTAGATGGGACCAATCCATCGAGTACCACGATTTCGCTTCAGGTTAGTTCCAACGCCGCAACAGGTGCCTTCACGCGCGAGGTCAACGGGAACGGCGGCGGTGTCAACCGGAACCTGTTTCTAGGTCTCACCGTTCAGTAGGGCAATCTTGACTGCGTTCAGAGCCCAGCGTGGAGGGCGCCCGGACTGTGGCGTCGTGGAGTAAGCTATAGATTATGGCGTCAGGTATTGAAATCGGAAGCTTGATCGACCGAGACCCCAGGATTCGTGGGGGCCGTCCGAAGATTGCGGGAACCGGACTCACCGTCAGCAGAATCGCCGGCTGGTACAAGCTCGGCATGGGCCCTGAGGAGATCGCTCTTGAGTATCCGCACCTAACGCTGGCGCACGTCCACGCCGCATTGGCGTATTATCACGTGAATCGGGACGAGATTGAGGCCGATATTGCCGAAGAGGAAGCAGCCGCGCTCCGCTGGGAAGAACAGTTGGCGCCGAAGCCGGCTCACCAATGAGTCAGGTTCGGCTGTATCTGGATGATGTCCTGACGGCTGCCGAGGCGAACATGGTCAACCGGGAAGATGACGATCATCTGGCAACGGCTTCGGCACTCGGCAGAACCCTGTTCACGCACAACACTGCCGATTACTGCGTTTTGCATCAACACTGGATTCACCTGGAGCGCACGCATTCTGGCATCATTGTAGGGCCGCAACAACGGTACTCCGTCGGAGAGGAGATGCGACGGATCATGACGCTCGTCAGTAAGCGCACGGCCGAAGAGATGCGGTGCCGGTTGGAGTTCATTTCCAGTTGGGCTTAGACATCGGCACCTGGTGGCGGACCGCAACAACGCCGCCCCGGTCGCGCTAAAGTCTCATGCCCAGCGTGGCGACGCGCTGGCGCCCGACAACCACCCGGAACCGTACGTGCGCAACAAGGCCATGACGGAACGGATGCTGTTCCGTCTGCACCAGCGGTATGGGCTGCCGGTGGTCACTTTCCGGCCGCC
>JBEKMJ010000238.1:0-3705 GCA_050008575.1 Bryobacteraceae bacterium | reverse complement strand
GCCGGAACGATCAATGACGGTATGTAGCGACGATAGGGTCGCATTTCGTCAATATCTGCCGTATGCCACTTCGTACAGAGGAGTGCCGGAAACTTCATTTTGTAGAAGCCGGCGGCAAGCTCAGCCCCGTTGAATTTGGCATAGCCCCCTTTTACCTTAAGTTTGTAGTCGCATATGGCGGCGTCCGCCTTGTGGCTGATTGATTCAACGCAGTTCGTGACTTCGTCGTCGAGCGGACCGGTTTCTGAGACGGACTCTAAGCCTAGATCCTCAACGGCGAGTTCGTAGCTCTCGCGAACGAACGCTTGATCGTCGATGATGGAGATCTTTTCAATCGACCGCTTCGCTATGGTGATCGCCATGGTGTCATTTCCCCATCAGCGGGATGGTCACAAATACCTCCGCGCCTCCAAGATCGCAGTGTTCATCGGCATCGACGCTCCCGCTCAGATCGATTACCCACTGTCGGCTCTGCGCCGAGCCGGCTTGATCACCGCCGCCGGCTACGACGCATACAAGCGTCGGATCGTCTTTCCCCTGGAAGGCAATCTCTATGGCCGCAGCCTTTCGGATTCGGCGTCGCCTCACCGGTTTTTGCCCGGTGGTAAAGGCGGCTTGTACTCATGGGCGCAAGCCCAATCCTACCCAGAAGTAATTCTCGTTGAGGGGCTGTTCGACTACGCCGTGTTGTGGGAGGCCGGTTTTAGAAACGTTACCTGCTCGCTGGGAACCAATCTCAACGCCCTCCAGTTTCGGCAACTGTGCGATGGTACTCGAACTGTCTATCTGGCCTTTGATGCGGACGGCAATGGCAGTGGCCAGCAGGCAGCGCGGTCCCTCTCGCAAAGCCTCCGGGAGCAAGGCATATCGACTCGCCTGGTCTCCCTGCCGGAGGGCCACGACCCCAATAGCTTCTTTGTCAACGGTGGCAACTCTCATGAGTTTCGCTGCCTGGTGGAGGCGGCGTGCCTGTGAGATTCCGTGTAGCTCAACAGCATGGACTGAGCAACGCCCAGAGCCCGTTTCGCGTGACGGACGACACAGGTCGGGAAGTGCCTTGGGTCAACCGCTTCCTGGATCAGCAGAGAGTCCGTAGCGTCGCTGATTCCACGCTGCGAAGCTACGCCCACGATCTGCTCCATTTCCTGCGCTGGTGGGTGGGCGTGAATCAGACTGATGCCATCACCGAAAAGGCTCTTACCGAATCCACATTGCTGGACTACATTCGTTTCCAGACCAATCAGCAACCGCGGCCTGCTGCCGCCAGCATCAACCGCAGAGTGGGCACCGCAGACTGCGCATTACGACGCGAGTTCCCCCAAGCACAGCTTCCCTTCGTCCCCGGCTTTCAGTACGGCTACTGGCGCCCGGCGTTACTGGGTGCTGGACGTCCACGCCCGGCGTTGAGCCGGTTACGCGCGAGAACGCCAAAACGTGTCGTGGTGCCTCTATCGGTGGACGAGGTAGCAGGCTTCTGGGCCAGTTTCCGCACCTCACGAGATCTGGCCATCGTGGGTCTGATGCTTTTCGATGGACTACGCTCGTGCGAAGTGCTCGCGCTGAATTGCGACGATCTGCTGCTGCCCGAATCCCAAATCCGCGTGCGGGGCAAAGGCAACAAGTTGCGCTGGTTGCCGTTGGCTCCCGAAACCATAAAACTGCTGGATCACTACCTGCGCCTGGAGCGGCCTCCAAACTGTGGCTCGCCTTTGTTTGTCGGTCTCAAGGGCCGGGCACGGGGAAGGCGCATGGCATCGGCGGGGCTGCGCTCCCTGTTCCGGCATCACCGTCGAACCACCGGCGTGGCGCAGGCCAACCCACACCGGTTTCGACACACATTCGCAACGGATATGATCCGCGCTGGTATCAGCTTGCCGGCGCTGATGCAACTCATGGGTCATGCCCAGATCCAAACCACGCTGATCTACGTTCAACTCACTTCACAGGACGTGTATCAGCAGTACGCCCGGGCCGTCGCGCAGCACATCCGGCCCACGCTGCCTTCGTAGATATGGGAAGCAGACGAACTCCACTCCAGCATCCTTTGGCGCAGCAGTTCCAGCACGCAGCGGAATCTCTGACTACGGCGCTCGGCGAATCCTCGGTCACTGAATATCTCGGTACCGCCCACCTGTTTTTGACTTACTTGGGTGCTCACCACCCGCAGGTCCACTCGCTAGAGCAACTGCACCGCGATCCCCACATCCTCGGCTGGCTGGCTCAGTTAAGGTCCCACACGCCGCCCCTGGCCAAGTTCACCCTGGCGGCTCGAATCGTCCGCTTGCGCCGCATATTGGAGGAGTTGGCTTGGACCCAGCAACTCCCCGCTCTTGCTCATCTGCTCGGCCGCGACGATGTGCCCCGCAGGGATCACCTTCTTCCACGTCCTTTGACTCCCGAACAGGATCAACGCATACAGCAAGAGCTGCAACGCCGCAACGATCTCCTCAGTAATAGCCTCTTATTGCTCCGTCATACCGGCATGCGCATCGGCGAATGTGTCGATCTGTCGCTCGATTGTTTGCGCCCGCTCGGGCCAGACCAGTGGGTCCTCCACGTACCACTCGGCAAACTCGGTACCGAACGTTGGGTTCCCGTGGACTCAGTGGTTTGCCAAATAGTCAATCGGCTCCGCTCTCTGCGTCCCCCGCAGGCGCCCGACCTGGGCCGTTTGCTGTTGCCCCGGAAGCGCGGTCGTTACCTGCTGATTCGCAGAATCCGTGCTGCCCTACGGGAGGCCGCTACCGCGGCCGGAATTAAAGCTCGCATCGTCCCGCACCAATTTCGACACACATACGCAAGTGAAATGCTCCGCGCCGGCGTCAGCCTTCCCGCCGTGGTCAAGTTACTCGGTCACAAGAGCCCGCGCATGACCCTGCAGTACCTGGAAATCACTCAGCAGGACCTCCAGCGAGAGTTTCACTTAGCGCGTTCCCAACCAAGACACATTGCTCCACCACCTCGGTGCCCCTCCTCGACCCCGCCATTTCGCGCTGACCTCACCAGCCTGATCGATTCGCTGCGGGCCACCCAGCACCTCTTGGAAATGTTCCGCCGGGGCGTTGTCGAGACCTCGGCTCGTCGCCTTCTCGACCGCCTCGCTAACCGGCTCGTCAAGATAATCACCGAGGCCAAAAAGCTCGCCACACCCGAAAAATAGGCAGAGATTGGCCGGTTAAACGGCCTTGTAGGAAGTGAGCCGCGGGCCTTACACCGGCTAAACGGTGCCTAGTTTAAGTTAGCGCCCATGGGCGCCAGCCCGGCCAACTCTATTGTCGCGTGAACACTTCCGTAGTTTCCCTGAACCCATCCATATCGATCGTGCGCACGTTCTTAGACAGCGTTTGCCGGTCTTCCGAGGTCGTCCAGACCTCCCGGGCGACCGTGACATGGTAACTATCCTTGACCACGCGAAGGATTACCATCGACCGTCCCTGCCAGTAAGCCGTGAGCCATCTCTGCCGCCCACTGTCGGCTTTCGCTTCACGCTGAACGCCGTCGGGACTGGAGGTCTCCGTGCCGTTCATGCCGCCCGATAACGAGCCGGCGCTGAAGTGGGTCTTGAGGTTGAAGCTTACGCTCGCGTCGGTTTGTTCGATTTTGCAGATAGCGCTGCTGCCGGTTTCACTCCGCGTCCACGTTCCGGTGAGGTCCGCATTCTGCCCGAACGCCACGGCCACGCAGGAAAAAATGCCAGCCAGAGCC
>JBEKMJ010000237.1:0-3750 GCA_050008575.1 Bryobacteraceae bacterium | reverse complement strand
ATCACCAATTTTGGGATCCGCTCAATCGCATAGTTCTTCCAGTTCTGGTGTTCGATCAGTTTGAAGAAGTATTTACTCTGGGAATCGAACCGCCGGGGCGGAAGAGAGCGACCGATGCCTTCCTGAGCCAATTTGTGGATTTAGTACGCGGGCGTGTGCCAGAGGCGCTGGAATCCCGTCTACAACTGCCCGAGGTCACCTTGCACGAAGCCTCGGATCGCGGTTTGCAATTCGACACGAGGCGACATCATTACCGAATTCTAATCAGCTTGCGCCAAGACTATCTAGCGAACCTCAATAAGCTTCGCGACCAGATGCCCGAAATTGTTTTAAATCAGCGGGACCTAGCACAGATGGACGGAACTATGGCATTGGAAGTGGTCAACCAGGCGGTTCCGCATCTTATGTCTGCCGAAACAGCCGAAAAAGTGGTGCGTTTCGTCGCAAAGGCGGAGGACGTCTCATTGAAGGATGCGACCGCCGACCCTGCATTGCTGAGCGTCTTCTGTAGCGAACTGAACGAGAAACGGCGCAAGCGGGGCGATGCTCGGATTGAGCCCGATCTGCTCACAGGGAGCAGCGAAAAAATCCTACAAGAGTTTTACGAGCGGGCGATGGCGGACGTGAGTACACCGATGCGTACTTTTGTCGAAGAGTCGCTCATCCAAGATTCAGGATACGCCAACAGGGCTTATCGCTATGCCGTAGGCTTGCTCGTGGCGCTCAATCAGCCAGGGATAAAGCGGGAGGAGTTCAACAAGCTCGTGGAGCGCCGACTCCTCCGCCTTGAGCCCCGCCACGGCGTGACGTGGGTAGAGCTCACACACGATCTGCTGGTGAGCGTCGTACGTGAGAGCCGTGATCAGCGCCGCGCGATGGTTGCAGATGAGCTAGCAAGGGTTGCAGATGAGCTAGCAAGGAAAGACGCGGAGGAGGCGGCAGCGTCTGCGCTGAAACAAGCGCAGGAGGAGGCCGAAAACGCTCGGAAGGAAGCGGCAGAGGCCGCAGAAAGGGCCCGCGAGGAAGAGCGGGAGGCGGCGGAAAAGGCTCGGAAAGAGGCGGAGCGGGCGGCAGAAGAACTCCGGAATACCATAATTCTTGTGGCCCTTGCGGTCTTTGCAGTCATGAGTGTGTTGTTGGGCGCAGCCGCATACCAGCTCTTGCAGGAGTCTAGACAGCAGTTCGCGAAGGACGAAATTCAGAAGGCGGCGCAGAATTTGGCGGCTGGGAGACCTACCGAGGCCTTGGCGTATGCAGCCCATGCGCTCCGCTCCGATCCTGCGTCACTGACTGCGCGGCAGATGCTGACTGCCGTCATGCTCCGGGGTTGGGTCTCGAAAGTAATATTCCATCATGGCGACGCCGTCCGCTCGGTAGCCTTTAGCCCCAACGGCAAATGGGTTGTGACTGCCTCGGATGACGACACCGCACAGTTGTGGGAGGCCGATGGGGGCAGATCGTTGCAGCGCCTGCAACATCACGGCGCCGTAACGGACGTGGCGGTCAGCTCCGACAGCCGTCTAATCGCTACTGCCTCCGAAGACGGGACAGCCGGTATTTGGGAAACGCCAACCGGCAAGAATTTGCGACTGCTGTCTCCCGTTGGGGGATCTGTCCCTGTGAACAGCGTAATGTTCGGCCACCATAACGGGCGGTTGGTAACGGCATCGGGAGATGGCACGCTTCAGGTGTGGGAGACCACCAGCGGCGAACGCGTGTTGCCGCCCTTTCGGGCAGATGCAAATCTTTCAATACCTGCTCGAAGCGCGGCATTCAGCCCGGACGACCAATGGATATTGGCTACTTCGGACGACGGTACCGTCCGACTATTGGAGGCGAAGACCGGTACGGAGGCTCCCCAATTTCACCATGAAGGCCCCGTACATCAAGGCGCGGTACAAGATGGCAGGTTTAGTCCCGACGGTAGATGGTTTGCCACGGCCGGGGTTGATGGCGTCGCGCAGGTGTGGGATGTTCGCACCGGCCAGCCGGTGGGGAAGCGTCTGCGCCATCCGGGTGGACCAGGGTCGCCCAGTGAATCGGGCCCACCGATAAGCCGGGTCGCTTTTAGTCCGAATGGCGAGCTTTTGGTTACTGCGGCCGCGGACGGGACCGCTCGCGTGTGGGTTGCTGCGACTGGCGATCCATTTACGGGATTGACCCGGCAGCAGGTAGTGCTGCGCCACAGAACTGCCATAACAGATGTCGCGTTTAGCAATGATGGTAAGCGCGTGGTTACGGCGTCCGAAGACCAGACGGCGGGAGTTTGGGACGTCGACACCGGCCAGCCTATCGGATTTCTGGGCCACCAGGGATCCGTCTATCGTGCCGTTTTTAGCCCGGATCACGAGTCGAAATGGATTGTAACGGCTTCGGCCGACAATAGCGCGCGAGTATGGGATGCAGCGGGGGACAAGGACCAAAAAGCTCCGCTCGGTGACGCACTCAAACCCCTTTCAGTCAACGCTCTGATCCACACAGCAGACCTCAGTTCCAACGGCACAATGATGGCGATCGCATCGGGAAATAGCGCCAAGCTGTGGGAGGTTGGAAGCAGCCCTGATAACCTGAAGGATCTGCCTCACGGAAGCTGGGTAAACAGCGCCCGGCTCGGCCACCACGACAAGTGGGTGGTGACAGCATCTGCCGATAAAACGGCGCAGGTGTGGGACGTACAGAGCGCCAGGCGATTGTCCCCGCCGCTTCAGCACCGCAGTGCCGTGACGGACGCCGCATTCAGCCCGGACGGCAAGTTGGTGGTGACGGGGTCCCAGGACAAAACGGCCCAGGTGTGGGATGCCGCGACCGGTCAAAAGGTGGGGCCGACCCTAAAGCACCCCGCGGCCGTGACGATCGTTCGCTTCAGCCACGACGGCAAGTTGCTTATAACCGCGGCCGAAGACCGTACCGCTCGTGTTTGGGAGGCGGCTACCGGCCAACAGGTCGGACAAGCACTTCGTCATGCGGGCGTGATCACCACCGCCGAATTCAGTCCCAAGGATGAACGCGTGGTCACTGCCTCCGTAGACGGTAGCGCAAAGGTCTGGGAGGGCAGGACAGGGACAAAACTGCAAGTCTTGCATCGCGCTGGTCCGGTGCGCAGCGCGAGTTTCAGCCCCGACGGCACGCGCATCGTTACGGCTTCGGATGATTTCACGGCACAGGTATGGGACGTCAAGACGGGTCGCGGGGTAGGGTTGGCTTTGCAACACCAGGCGCCGGTACTGAGCGCGGCATTCAATACCGACGGTAGGAGAGTTGTCACCGCTTCTTTGGACGGTACGGCTCAGGTTTGGGACGCTGAAGCCGGGCTGCCCGTCGGACCGCCTCTAAATCATCACGGAAAACGGGTTTTTTGGGCAGCGTTCAGCGAGAATCCGCACTGGGTGATGACGGCATCCGGCGGCGTCGCGGACGCCGAGGTGACGCCTTGGTTTATGCAGATTGGCAATTCAGAGACTCCTTTCCTGGCAGGGATAACCCCGTTCATGCGCCAATCACGCATGTTAGGTGATGACCCGCTCGTTGTGCTGGCCGATGTCATCAGCGGATACATCGTTAAAAATGGGATCTTGACACCACTCGAGGACGTAGCAACACAGCGTTCGCGACTAAAGGAAAAAGTCAAGAACGCGAACGGGCAGGAATCCAATTCCGCCGACTTTGTTAAGAACTACTTGAAATTACATTAAGTGGCCGCATCCTCCTCGCGGCGAGAGAAGTAGCCCGGAAACGCGATGCTAGAGTCCA
>JBEKMJ010000236.1:0-3762 GCA_050008575.1 Bryobacteraceae bacterium | reverse complement strand
GCCGTGCAAGCTACTCGATTGGACCGCCGACGGACGCTACCTGGCCATTGCCAGCGAGCACACCGGGAGGGGCGCGCTGGACCTGCTGCCAATCAGAGACGGCAAACCGGCTGGCGCGCCGATTTTTGTTAGGAATGGCGACTTCGAACAGGGCGCCGCGACAGCCGCCGGGAGTCTGGTTTACTATTCAGTAAAACCTGGCGGCCCCTGGGCTGTCTACGTCGCATCCCTGGATGCGAATGGCCGGCCGGGCAATTGGAAGCGCCTGGATCTCCGCTTTGGCAACAAGACGATACACCTTTACCCCCGATGGTCTGCCGACAGCAATCAAATCGTCTATGTTGCCGACAACGAAGATGTGGGACAGTCCGGGGAAGAGGTCCATTTGTACAACCTCACTACCGGAGAGAATCGCGATATCTATCATGCGCACAGTCTCGCCTCCTGTACCTGGGCGGCTCAACAGCCTAAGCTTTTCTGTACCGAACACCGAGCGGACAAACGGGACATTTTTACGATTGCGGCCGACTCGGGCCAAGTCGAGCACCTTGCTACCCTTCCGGAATCGCCGCTGTTTGTTACGCTCCCCAGCCGCGACGACCGGGCGCTTTACCTGATCCGAGGCGGCAACGGCGACGAAGAGGAAGTGCTGCGATGGGACATCGCGACCGGGCGGGAGACGACCCTGGAGAAGTTCCCGCTAGACTTCGTCGGATTTGTGTCGCAGGACGAGCGCTGGCTGATGGGGATAGACAAGCAAGGCATCAAGATACGCCCGGCGTCAGGCGGCGATTGGAAGCCGCTTGTTTCGCTCGACTTCACCATCCAGTTCAATACCACGCCCGACGGCAACTGGATTCTCTACCATGGCGTCGATGCCGCGAAAAAACACGGGCTGTTCCGCATTCCGACGGCCGGCGGCCAACCGGAGCGTCTGGGCGATTTTCCAACAAACAGCCTGACAGGCGCCTTGGAGATCAGCCCGGACGGGCGCAAGGTGATGGCCTCCGCCCACGATTATGAAACCGGCTACGAACTCTGGTCATTGGAGAACTTCGTCCCGCCCGCGCCGAAACCGTGATCCGCTCATTAACATTAACCCAAAGGGGCGGGCCACGATCCATCGAGGCCCGCCCTAACTCCAGCGTTTCCGGCTAGGCTCTCATCGAGATCCCGGAAACCCTGCACCGATCTGGCCGAGGAGGCCGGATGGTTTACGGGCTTCGCGTGACCGGGCGGATCAAGTTCCGGATGTATGGTCGGGCACTCGGAAGGTACCCCGAATAGGCATTCTGAAAGTCGCAGCAGTTTGACGAAGCACACCCGCTTCGCAGTGGCTCGCCCCAGTTGCAATGCCGACGGCCACTCCCTCCCTGATAAGGATACATATCGGAAGGTGTCGCGGTGGGGGCGGCCCGCCCCGGTTCGTCGCCGAATCAAGGCGCGTCCGGGCCGTTTCGGGCGGCATATGGCGCGCCCGTCCAGTCGCGAACGCGTAGCGCCCACCGTTGCCGCCGGTCCCTTGCCCAACAATTCGCGCTGTTTGCATCCTACACGGTGGACCCCGTCTGCGGCGGAACTTCCTGGAGCGCGCATCGCCTACAGCAACCTTTCGACAGTGATGATTATTGAGGCCGCCGCTCCGGTAGCGGCAGCGCTGACGCTGTACGTTAGGTTCGCCGTTCCGTTGCTGTAGACGTACGCGACTGCCCCGATATAAGAACCCACTCCGGTTGTCCCGGATGTTTGATACGCGCCGCCAGACAAGTCGTAGGTCTGTGCTTGAGCAGTGTCGTTCCAGGCGATGCCTACATCCTGTGGCGCACTGCCGATGCTTGGCCCCGAGGTGGTCCATTCGTACATGGCGATGCGATAAAAGCCAAGCGGACAGATGGCCCCGCCGCACTGCAAATTCCCGCTGGTAGCTAAACTCTGGTTGGTCAACGCCACCGTAGCGCAGACGGCGGCATTGAACCCTGCAAATCCGGTTGTGCAGGCGGTCGATGCGGTGAGCGACTGAATCTTGCTGCTCGATACCGCCACCACCGGCGCGCCGGCCGTGACGGTGCCTTGGTAGCTAACGCCGCCGCCGCCAAGTGCGGACCAACTGTTAGTAGCCGCGCATTGATTCAGCCCGAAACTGGCGCCGGCGGTCGTGTCGAAAAATAGCTGTCCGACGGTGCACGTCGCCGGCAGGGACGCGCCCGATGGCACTCCTGCGACATTGGTCCAGGTGCTCGGAAGCGACGTGCAATACCAGACGTTCTGACCGGCCGCAGCATCGGTTTGGAAGTAGGATTCGCCCAGCCGGTTGCACTGGTCGCGGCCGTTGGGCGAACCGGTATTCTGCCGATTGGGGTTAGTCAGCGCGGCGTGTGACATGTCCCACTGGCCCAAAACCTGATTGTAGCCTTGAATCGTGTTCTGCTGTCCGTTCGCGCCATCGCGCCCAAGCGCAGCGAGCAGTAGGAACCCTAAGAGTATCCGAAAGAGTTGAATCCTGTTACTGGCAGACATAAGTACCTTTCGTCCGCGAAGCGCATGCGCGTGGTCAGATTCTTGCCATTTGCTGCCATTTTTGACATCCGCGCCATGCGCATCGCCTGTTCTTCGCCTGTGTCGATTTATTTCAGAAAGACCTTGCCTTTCAAGCAGTTCCGAGCAATCACATGTGATGACCGCGAAGATCGCGGAAACAAAGGAGATTTACCATGACGTTCACAATCGATACCGACAACAACATCACGGCGCACGCAACCCCCGAGGAGGCCGCCGCCGCAACCACAACCCCGTTCGACACCTTTAGCAGCCAGAAGGAACTGGCAGAACTGGCCAAGGCTTGGCCGGCGGAGCGACTGGTCGCGATTTTTAGCTGTCTGACTGGCGTCACTCCCGTGGAGAGCTTCAAGAGCAGCAAAACCGCCGTCGGGCGCATCTGGCAGCGCATCCAGGGTCTGGGCGCACCCGAGGAGCCGAAACCGGAACAGGCCCCGAAGCCGAAGGCGAAAAAGAACGCCAAGGGTGGCGCACAGTCCGCCGACGGCGCGTCGGCCAAGGGCAAGCTGAGCAAGAAGGCCACCCCCGCCAAGAAGGCGCCCAAAGCCGCCAAAAAGGCTGCCAAGGCGAAGAACGTCGCGAAGGCGAAGGATGCCGCTGCTCCGCGCGAGGGCAGCAAGACCGCCCAGGTAATCGCGATGCTCCAACGGAAGAACGGCTCGACCATTTCCGAGATCATGGACAAGATGGGCTGGCAGAAGCACACGGTCCGGGGCTTCATGGCGGGCGCGATGAAAAAGGCCGGGTACACGGTCGAGTCCTTCAAGCCCGAAGGAGGCGAGCGGAGCTATCGCCTTCCCAAGTAGCATCGAGCACCTCCCTTCCAAAGCCCGCCCGGCGCTGCCGGGGCGGGCTTTTTTCGTTGCCCCTCGATTATTCCCTTGCCTTTCGGAAGCCCTTGAGTGATGAATAGTGGGGTATGCCGACCACAACAACCACCAACCACCAAACGCACGGATTCGCCGTCCCACTCACCGAAACTACGAACCTGGGTATCGCACTGCTGATCGTCGAGTCCGCCGACGGTGCTTACCAGCCAGTCGCCACCGTTTCCTCGATTCGGGAAGCTCGCGAAATTGCCAGCAGAGACAAGCGGGCGCGCGTCGCGGATTTGGACCGCGGCGAGGAGCCGCTCTGCCCGGAGCGATACGTCGTATGGGCGCGGGGAACGAACGGTGCGTACATCCCCGCCCAGGAGATCGACGC
>JBEKMJ010000235.1:0-3871 GCA_050008575.1 Bryobacteraceae bacterium | reverse complement strand
AGAATCAGCCCGCCGTCTCGCAGCCATTCACGGTATTGTGATGAAGCGGTGGAGATTTGGGTGGTGAGCCGGGCTGGACTCGAACCCGCGACCCTTTGATTAAAAGTCAAATGCTCTACCGACTGAGCTACCGGCCCTCGCGCCTACGCCATATCAACCCAGCTTACCACGCCACCCCGTAGCAAACGTGGGGCAGGCGTCTGCGCCTGCGGCGGGTCTCCGGACCCGCCCTTTCCCCTAGCGGTTCACCCTGAGTTGGACTCCGGCCGCGCGCGATGCAAAAATATACTCATGCCAGATCCTGTCATCTTAATTGCGAACGGCGATCTGCGCCTGGCCGCCAACCGGAAATGCTGGCCGGCCCAGGCGCGCGCCGAGGAATCCGTCACCGGCGCGATCCGCCGGCTGGGCCGCGCGGTCGAACGCGGCCACGCCTGCGACGCCGCCAAAGGCCACGGCTTCATCGATAGCCAAAAGCGCGGAATGGAAGTGTTCCGTGGTATCCCGCCCGGCGCGCCGCTGGTGGTGGTCGAGGCGGTTTGGCAGTATAGCCATCACATCCTGCACGGCCTCTACAGCCATCGCGGACCCATCCTCACCGTGGCCAATTGGAGCGGCGAATGGCCCGGCTTGGTCGGGATGCTCAACCTGAACGCCTCTCTGACCAAGGCCGGCGTGTCCTACAGCTCTCTGTGGAGCGCGGACTTCACCGACGATTTCTTTCTCGACGGCATGCGCCACTGGCTCGCGGGCGAGGCCGTACGCCACGATACCAGCCACGTGCGTCCGCTGTCCGCATGCAAGCTCCCCCCGCGCGCGGAGGAGACCGGCGCCCGCCTGGCCGCCGAATTGCGCCGCAATAAGGCCATCCTGGGCGTCTTCGACGAAGGCTGCATGGGCATGTACAACGCCATCGTCCCCGACGAATTGCTGCATCCCACCGGCGTGTTCAAGGAGCGCCTCAGCCAGTCCGCGCTCTACGCCGAGATGATCGCGACCGGCGCGGACGAAGCCCGCGCAGTGCGCGCCTGGCTCGACCGCAAAGGCGTGCAGTTTCAGACCGGCGGCGATCCCGAGACCGATCTCACCGACGCGCAGATTCTCGATCAATGCAAGATGTACATCGCCGCCTTGCGCATCGCCGACGACTTTGGTTGTGACGCCATCGGCATCCAATATCAGCAGGGCTTGAAGGATCTCGCGCCGGCTTCCGACCTGGCCGAAGGCTTGCTAAACAACGTGGACCGCCCGCCGGTGCGCGCGCGCGGCAACGGACGCGTGCTGTATGAAAACGACGCTTTGCCGCACTTCAACGAAGTGGACGAGTGCGCCGGCCTGGACGCCCTGGTCACCAATCGGATCTGGAAAGCGCTCGGATACCCGCCTGAGACCACGCTGCACGACGTGCGCTACGGCGAGTCCTACCCTGTGCATGGCGTGGACGAATTCGTGTGGGTCTTCGAGATTTCCGGTGCAGTGCCGGCCGCGCATTTCATCGGCGGATACGCCGGCGCGGTCAGCGAACGCCAGCCCCCGATGTATTTCCGGTTGGGCGGCGGCAGCCTCAAGGGCGTCAGCAAGCCGGGCGAGATCGTATGGAGCCGCATCTTCGTGGATTCTGGCGCCCTAAAAGCGGATATCGGCCGCGCCAAAGTAGTGGAGCTGCCGCGCGAAGAAACCGAGCGGCGCTGGCGGATCACCACGCCGCAGTGGCCTATCATGCACGCTGTCACGTACGGCATCACACGCGACCAGATGATGGCCCGGCATAAATCGAATCACGTACAAGTCGCCTACGCGCCGGACTCCGACGCCGCCAATCTCGCGCTGGCCACCAAAGCGGCCATGTTCCGCGAAATGGGGCTGCATGTGAGTGTCTGCGGCACGCAACACGGGTTGAGCTGAAAGTTGAGAGCTGGCGGCGGACCGCCGCGCGCTAACTGTGTAATACATCACTAGCCGGGAGTTAACTGAGTTGTAAGATGGCTCGTAGTTGACTATCCTAAGGACGGGTGAGACTGCTGTCCCGGCCAGACCAATGCCTGCGAAAGATCTTTTGAAGCAGCGGGATTTGAAGTTCCGGCTGCTGTTCGAGGACAACCCTCTTCCAATGTGGGTGTTCGACCAGGAAACTCTGCGCTTTCTGGAGGCCAATCATGCGGCCGTGGCCCATTACGGCTATACCCACGAAGAATTCTTGGGTATGACGATCGCGGACATCCGTCCGCCGGCGGACGTAGAGCGATTGAAAGATTCAGTGAGCCGGGCGCACGGCTTGGCTTTGTCCGGCCAGTGGCGTCATCGGCTCAAGGACGGCCGCCTGATCGACGTAGAGGTCGCTTCACATACCATTTTGTACGGCGGCCGGCAGGCCGTCCTCTCCGTGCTGCAAGACATTACGACACGCAAGCAGCTCGAAGAACAACTCCGGCAGTCGGCCAAGATGGAAGCGGTCGGCATGTTGGCCGGCGGGATTGCGCACGACTTCAACAACCTGCTGACCATCATCAATGGCTATAGCCATATCCTGTTGAACGCCATCCCCGCGTCCGACCCGAATCACAGCGCGGTAGAACAGATCATGAAGGCCGGGGAACGCGCCGCCGGGCTCACGCGCCAGTTGCTGTCGCACAGCCGCCGGCAGGTGCTGCAGCCGAAGCTCCTGAATCTCAACCAACTGCTTGCTGGCATGGAACCCATGTTGCGCCGGCTCATCGGCGAGGACATCGAGTTGCGTTTCGCCGCCGGCGGCGATATTGGGCAGGTAAACGCCGATCCCGGACAACTCGAGCAGGTGGTGATGAACCTGGCGGTGAACGCGCGGGACGCCATGCCGCGCGGCGGCATCCTCACCATCGAGACAACCAACGAAGAGCTTGACGAGCTTTATACTTCCACGCACACAACCATGCATCCCGGCCAGTACGTGGCGCTCGTGGTCGCCGACAACGGTTCCGGAATGGACGCGGAAACGCGCGCCCATCTCTTTGAACCCTTCTTCACCACCAAAGCTCAAGGCCAGGGCACCGGGCTGGGGATGACCACGGTTTCCAGCATTGTCAAGCAGAGCGGCGGCGGCATGCAGGTGCGGAGCGAACCCGGCAAGGGCACTTCAGTGAAGGTCTATCTGCCTCGTATCGACCGGCCCGCCACAGTCGAGACGGATGCGCCCGTGGCCAAGGCGGCCCGCGGCTCCGAAACAATCTTGCTCGTCGAGGATGAGGATCAGGTGCGCAACCTGGTGCGCGATACCCTGCGGCGCGAAGGCTACCTGGTTCTGGACGCGCCCAGCGCCGCGGAAGCCCGGCGCATCGCCGGTGCGTATAAAGGCCCCATCCATCTCTTAATCACGGATGTCGTGATGCCCAAAGAGGGCGGCCGCGATCTGGCCGCCAGCTTGGCGCAGCGCCGTCCCGCCATGAAAACTCTCTTTATGTCCGGTTACACGGACCGGACGGATGCCGACGGCGGCCTGCTGACGGGCAGATCCGGTTTCATCCAGAAGCCGTTCACTCCCGCGGCCCTGTCCAGCAAGGTGCGGGAGATCCTGGAGACGGACGGCGAGACCAGCCACGGCGCGGGTCGCTAGCGGGCGTTGGAGGGCGGGCAATTCTGCCCGCGGCCGCCTTTTGGTGGGGCAGGCTCGCAGCCTGCGGCGGCATCGTAGGCCGCCTGCCGCGAAGCTCTGGCTGGCTTTTTTGCAGGGCTTGGTGGCATAGGCTTTAGCCTGTGGAGGCGAGCAAAGCTCGCCGCAGCCGGCTTTCAGCGTGGACGGCCGGGGCCGTCACCAGGGACAGAAACCCAAGGTCTTGGGGGGCGGGATTTATCCCGCGCGGGGCTTTAGCCCCGCACCTCGCAAATCGACAGGTTG
>JBEKMJ010000234.1:0-4185 GCA_050008575.1 Bryobacteraceae bacterium | reverse complement strand
CCGTCCTCGAGTGGCTTCGCGCGAAGGGCAGTGCGGCCGATCGCCTAACAGCGCACGGATACGGTATGAAGGTGCCTGTCGCTGATAACGGTAGCGAAGAAGGCCGAGCCAAGAATCGTCGACTGGAGATCGAGAAGCGGGTGTGTGGAAAATAAGGGTCACCTACTGTGCAGCACGTGAATTAATCAGCGCGTCTAATAGCGAGCGAGAACAGCCCTTCCCGCCAGCAATCCGGCTGCGCGGACCCGGCGTTCCGGGAGATTACTCCGAGCCAGGCGGCCATGCCCTTTCCACGAAGCCCGGCCAGCCCGCGACCAGGAGCGTGGCTGGCGCTTCGCGTGGCCTTGTGCCGCCAGCCGTCCGTCGCCGCGACCGCCGGCGGGCGGATGGACGACGCGATGGGCGACGAGACGATGTGCGAGGCCGGGACCTTCACCGTCGCGAGGGAGTACGCCGCTCGACGCGATGACCACGCACCAGCGACTGGCGCGGAGGTGTGCGGGGCTGTAGACGCGCGTGATAACGCCACCGGCGCCGACGGCCGTGCGCCATCCATGATGCACTTGCGATGCACCACGGCCATCCCGCCGCTCGGCGTGGCCCATCGAGAGCGCCGCGGCCTCGGGCGGTCGCTGCTCGCAGCCCGCGAGCACCATTTCCTTTCTGCGAGTTGGAACGATAAGGCCACATATCGGTAGAAGGTCTGGGGACGCAAGCGCAATGAAGCGTTCCAAAAGGTCAAGAGCGGCGAGATGCATCTCGCCGACTTTGCGCTCGGCTTCCGAGATATCGGAAACCGCAACAGACGATGGTGGTCCCTCGGCGCCGTCTCCACGCCGTGCAAGAAAAAGGCCGCAGTGCCAGGACGCTGGTTTTGCGTCTTGATCCTGCGGCCATTGAAGTCGTGACCGGCCGCCGCCGTCGGATGTCAATCGAACGGCGGCTCGTTTTTGCAGCGGTACGGCCCGGCCCGGATCTACGGGGTCCAGTTGATGTTGGCGATGCCGTCACCTACGGGCACGCCAAAGCAGATCAACTGAACGCTCATGCCGGAATCCGGCACACTGATGTCTTGGGTTATGCTTTGGCCTGCCGCGGTGAAGGTAAAGGCCGGGCTCTCGGTTAGCGAAGAACCCGTTGTACCGGTATAGCCGTAAGCGATGCACGAAACCGTGGTGTCTGCCGTCATGCTCCAATAGTTCTGGACGGTAATCGACTTGGTCCCCGTAGTGTCGATGACCAGATCGAAAAGCAGGTTGACCGCGTGTGTGCAGTTGTTGACCGCCGCCCCATTATTTTCGGTGATGCAATCGTAATCGTTCCCTTTGAGCACAGTGGCGCTCTGCACGTGAAACGAGCTAAACGCGGTGCTGGACCGCGCGAAAAGGGGATTGGCTGGCAAGGCCAAAATGGCCAGGCAGATTCCCAGAACAAACGACTTTCCTTTGTCTCTCATGGTAGTCTCCTTTTTCTTCTTCCAATTTTGAGTTTTGTTTGGCCGCGCCTTTTACCTATCTCGATCTCGCGGCTCGCCGTTTTCCGGCTCTCGTGACTAGTGGCGCGAAAAGAGGGGAAAAACCGACAACCGTATTCAAGGAGATGGCGTACAAGTACGGGCCGAGGCGCGAGGAATTATCCGTGTCGATGAACTAATCCCCGCCCGGCTGGACCGCACGATGCCCGCCCAATATGCAGAATACCGGCGTGGCCTTCCACGTTTGCGGCTACCCTTGGAACTTCCTCAGCGTCTAACATCGGCCCCTGTGCCGGCCCGATCTGTGGGGGCCGCTTAGCGCGAATACACGTTTTCCGAACGCGTGGCTACCGGACGGGATTCGTATTCTTCCGGTGGGTTCTTATACTGTAAAGATCGATAGGCGATCACATGCAGGTGAATGAGAAAGTCGCCAGAGGCTCCCTGCCTTGTCAGAACGAGATCTTGTTACGATGGGCCGTATGAAAGAAATTGTGGTCGTGTTGACGGGTGGGATTCTCTTGCTCCTCAGCGCGTGGCATTTCTATTGGGTGGCGGGAGGCACGTGGGGCAAGGCAGTTGCCGTGCCTCAGCAGGGCGAGCGGCCTTTGTTGCGTCCGTCCGTTGCGGCGACCCTCGCAGTGGCCATCCTGCTGGCTGCCGCGGCCGCTATCGTCGTGTCCAAATTGAAGACCTGGGAAGATCCCACCATCAACCAACTCACGCGTTGGGGCAATTTGGCCTTAGCGTCGGTTTTCGGACTTCGAGCCTTGGGAGACATCAGATGGGTGGGATTCTTCAAGCGCGTGCGCGGCACCCCATTCGCAAATCTGGACACGTGGGTCTATTCGCCGCTGTGCGTATTTCTGAGCCTGGGCTGCTTGTACACCGCGCGGGGATGATCTTGCGGCCGGGTGTTCTCGCAGCGGCGGATCCGGCCGAACTCACGGTTTTGGGAATCTCCATCTATGGCGGCGTAGCGATATCCGGCGGGAAAAGCCGCGACGGTGGCCCCATCCAATCGTCTTCACGCTGTGACTGCGCCTACTGAACCGCTATAGTCACGTTGCTCTGGCTGGTCGCGGTTCCGACCGTCACCTGCACGGGCACGCTGTTTCCGGACGCAACGCCTTCGGGAATCTTCACATTGACCTGAAACAGTCCGGCGAACCCCGGCGCTGCGCCGCAGTAAGTCACCGTAGCATTCAGGCCGCCGATGGTTACCGAACAGGCCAGCGCGGGTTTCGTCAAAACAGTGGAGGGCAGCCGCCCGTCTATTTCCGGCGGCGTGCGCGAACCATCCCCGGTGGCGAACATCTGCAGAACATTACCCACCTGCTCGGGATTCGAGGCGCTATTGACGCTGTTGTTCTGATTCAGCACGGAGGCCTGGCCTGAGCCCGAGCCCTTTGCCGTGAACATCCCCGGGAGCGAAGTCACCACCGGCAGCGAGAACGCGGCGGACGCGTTACCCTGATTGATTGCCTGAACATTCACCGTGCTGAAGAGCGCCGCTTCAAAGGGCACGATGGCGTTGATATGGCCCGGCGAGGTATATTCCACTGGCGCCGGATACCCGTTGAAAAGCACCTGGACGCCACCCAGCGTCGCCGGCAGTTTTCCGGTGGAGTCGGCCGCGCCGAGCTGTGGCGTTTGCGGCGCGAGCGACTGGCCGAAAATCGCCACAATCTCCCCCGGCGCGGCTCCGGTGGCGTCGTACGAAGCCGCGTTCGTTACCGCGGTAATCACCGGCTGGGGTACGGTCATCGCGCTCTGGCTGGCGGGAATGATGAACAGCGTCATCGAGAAAGCCGGGAAGGTGGCACTGAGAGAACCGCTGGACACCTGCACCGGGGACTGCCGCGTAATCGCGTTCAAGTTCGCGCCGCTGTACTGCCACACCTGCGCCGTACCCGTGGGGGTGAAGTGGGCCAGGCTGATGCTGTTGGCGATCGCATTGGCGGATTTGTTCAGCACCATTACCGTAAGGGCGCTATCGGTTCGCCGGGCGGCGAAGATCGACATGGTGTCCGGATCGCTGCTCGCCGCCGACACGCTGGTCTCGCCGAAATGGTTGCCCGCGCCGTCGTAGTTCAGATAGATCCGGAACGCGAACGCGCCCGGCACGCCCAGCTTGAAGCTGGTATCCGGCCACATGGTGGCCATATCCAGCCCGTATGCGCCGAAAATACCCAGTAAGTCCGCCTGAGCCACCGCGCCGGTGATGTCTTCGAGCGCGCCCCAGTTATATTCGGTGATCGCGGTCTTCGTGCCGGGGAAGTATTGATTGACCCAGCCGATCATGCGCGGGATAAGCATCGGCGGATGCTGCAGCCCGTCTACGTCGCACATTGCGTTGTAGTCGTCGCACGGGTCGGAATCTGTTGGGGGCATCACCACGGGGACGATGTAGTTCGGATCCCAGAACGCCCGCGTCGATTGCATGCGGAGGGCGGTGCTCGCAGGATCGACGGCCGTACCGAAACCAATCGCGCTCGTGGTGCAGTCGTTCGTAACGCAGGGATAGACATACCCGTGGACGTCGAGATAGTCGAGCAGGCGGGTTCCGGCCTGGTTCGACGATGCCTGCATCTGCTGAAGGAAGTACGCGAGCCACGGCATGCCGCCGTGCGCGTTGCGATCGACCGGGTTGGCCCAATACTGGAAATGCGGGCCCGTCCCCCAGCCGCTTTCGAAGTCCTTTTTCGAAA
>JBEKMJ010000233.1:0-4284 GCA_050008575.1 Bryobacteraceae bacterium | reverse complement strand
CAGACGGTCCCTGGGAAACGGCCATCGAGTCGAATTGATCCGCTGCAAATCGAGAACAACGTTGAGATCTACAGCGCCGAGGGAGGAGCTTGGACGCTCGATCTAGCTCGGGCTGTAGTCAAGAACGGTGAACCGGTTCGGCTGAAGCCGTCCGAGAAGAATCACGGCAACATCACGCCGTCGCTGACGCATGACGACAAGAACACTAAGAAGCGGGTGCTCAACCACGGCGGCGTTACGCTGGCCTACGCGACGCAGCATACGGTTCTGTCTCTGGCTGCACTGCGGCGACTGCGGTTTCCGGTGAAGAACGCGACCAAGCCGGAGGTTGACGTGGCGGGGCGCACAGTGCTGGCGGCGCTGGGTTTAGTCGCGATCTGTTTGGTAGCCGAAGACGGTTACGACTTGCGCTCTCGCTGCTTACTGGACGGAAAGCCGGGAACCTTTGAGCTTGTGGGGCGCGGAGACGCGAAGCCCTTTGGGTTGGACTCTGATGCCGCGCTACAAGTGCTCACTGATGCTGTGGAGGAGGCGAAAGGGCTTGGGCTTCCCTGGCCGGTTACTCCGGTTACGCTCCAGCCGTCAGCAGACTTAGGCCGGCTCGTGGTTGAGAGCCGCAGGAAGTCAATGGCTGCATCGGACGGAGCATAAGGTTGTGTTCGTTCTCCGCGTGACGTACCTTACCGGACGCGTATACTCTGCCGCGTTTGAAGACGGCGACGACAAGGCCGTTCCAGAGTGGCCCCCGCACCCTTCGCGGCTGTTTTCCGCGCTTGTGGCTGCTTGGGGCGATGGCGGCGCCGAGCAGGAGTTGGTCCCCGCCCTTGAGTGGTTGGAGGGGCAGGGAGCGCCTACAATCTATGCCGGGGCATGCACGCGCCGGAAGCTGGTGAAGACGTTTGTACCGGTAAATGATTCGGCTCTGCCTCCCGAGATCCGGTCTCGAAAGGCGCGGACGTTCCCCTCGGCGACGCTGTCGCATCCAGATGTCTACTTTGTCTGGAATGCGGAGGCTGGCCCGGAGGTGCTGTCTGCGCTTGATCGGATTCTTAATCGCGCCAGTTCGCTTGGTCACTCGTCGAGTCTTGTTGCTATGGAGATTGTTGACGAGGTTCCGGCTGGCGAGTGGAGGGTGTGGGTGCCCGGATCGGCCGGCGGAACCCGCCTTCGTGTTGCGTACTCGGGGCGCCTGCGAGATCTGATCGAGCGCTACAAACGATTCGAGAGGGATCCGAACAAGATCCATAGGCCGTCGGCCGGCAGAACGCTGCTGTACAGCTCGCCGCCAAAGGTCGAGGAGACCACACCGCAGAGTATTTTCGAGCGCATGATCATACTGCGGCGGGACGAGGGTCCTCGGGGTTCGTTGAGGTCAACGCTTTCGGTGACGAGCGCGCTACGCGGCGCGATCATGAAATTCGCGCCCCAGCCGCCGCCGGAATACTTGAGCGGCCATTCGCCGGAGAGTACCCCCGAGAACCCGTTACGGACCGAGCGCCCTCACGTGGCACTCGTGCCGCTTCCGTTTGTGGGCGACGAACACGCAAACGGCGATCTGCTGGGGGTTGCGGTGCTTCTGCCTCGCACGCTCACTCCCGACGAGGGTCAGATTTGCTGGAGCGTGGCTAGCGGGGTTAAGGAATTAGGAATGGACTGGGGAAAGTGGAGCGTTTCGGTGACTGACGCCGAGGAGCGTCGGCGGACTCTGCTTCCTGCGACTTGGGCGGACCCCAATAGCCTCTGGTCCACCGTTACGCCCTTTGTGTTCGACCGATACCCGAAAGAGCCTTACGGGGAGGAGGCGAAGGGAGCCGTGCGGCGCGCGTTAGCCCGAATTGGCCTGCCCGAGCCGTGCGAGGTCGATCTTCACTACAACGCCTGGCACATGGGTGTCCCCAGGGCCTCGGCGTTCCCACCAGCAGCGGCACGGCCCGGCCGACCGCAGCGTTTTCACTGCCACGTGTGGGCCCGTTTTGAGCGGCGCATCGCGGGGCCGGTAGTTGCAGGCGCGGGACGGTACTACGGATACGGGCTCTTTCGGCCGCTGGTGGGCGGGGCTGGTACGCGATGACGTTTGAAGAATTTTTCGAAGCCGTTTGGGATAGGAAGCCGTTCCCTTGGCAGAAGCGTCTGGCCGAACTGGCAGTGCGCGGAGAGTGGCCGCGCTCGGTCGGGCTGCCCACGGCGGCTGGCAAGACTGCGCTCATTGACATTGCTCTCTACGCGCTGGCTATGCACTCTCCGAAAGCGGCACGGCGCATCTTCTTTGTCGTCGACCGCCGAGTGATAGTAGACGCAGCGGCAAAACGCGCCGGGCAGATAGCGAAGCGACTTTGCGGGGCCGATCCGGCGTCACCACTTGGAGGGATCGCGCAGGCTCTGCGAGATCTTGGTGGGAGACCGGAGCCGCTGGTCGTAGCAACGTTGCGGGGCGGAATTCAGCGCGACGATTCGTGGATTAATTCGCCATTGCAACCCGCAGTGATTTGTTCGACTGTGGATCAGGTCGGATCGAGCCTTCTGTTCCGCGCGTACGGGGCCAGCGAATATGCCCGCCCAATCCGGGCTGGACTTGCCGCCTGCGACTCGATGATCATCCTGGACGAGGCACACACGAGCCAGCCGTTTGCAGAGACTTTAGGCTGGATCGACAGGTATCGCGGCTGGGCTGAACAGTCGCTTGACCTGCCTTTCACCGTGGTAGAAATGTCGGCGACACCGCGCCGCGGTGAGGTCTTTGGCGAGGACGATGACGACCGCGCCGATCCCGTACTCAAGCGGCGATGGGAGGCGGAGAAGCGAGCCAGGTTGGTAGTCGAGGAGCCGAAGGCGAGCGAGGAAGGCGAATTCGCGGGGCTTATTGAGAGACTTGTCGTGGAGGCGCGCGCCATGCGTGACCGCGGCGCGAAAGTAATAGGGGTAATCGCCAATCGAGTGGCGACGGCGCGGAGCGTGTACGGATACCTAAAGGGCGAGCCGGATTGCGACGCGACCCTGCTGACCGGGCGTGCGCGCCCTTTCGACCGCGACCGGATTTGGGAAACCTGCGAGCCGCGGATCGGCCTGGGCCGGGAGGCCGATTTGGAAAGGCCTGTCTTTGTGATTGCTACGCAGTGCATCGAGGTCGGCGCCGACATTGACTTTAACGCTCTGGTAACGGAGGTTGCGAGCCTCGATGCGCTGGAACAGCGCTTCGGCCGATTGAATCGGGATGGCCGCCGGGATTTAGCGGACGCCGTGATCGTGGCCCAGAAGGATCAGACAGGGGCGAACTATGACGATCCCGTCTACGGACGCACGCTGGGCGTGGTCTGGAAATGGCTGAAGAAGCATGAGATCAAGAGGGGACGGGCGCAGAAATTCGTTCCCATGGGCGTGTTGCGGCTCCGGCAGGCGATTCGGGAGACGGAGAATTACGCCGAGCTTGTGATGCCCCGAAAGAGCGCGCCCGTGCTGATGCCTGCGCATGTGGACCTGCTTTGCCAGACGTCGCCTGAACCGGCCGTGAGTCCTGAGCCTGCGCTTTTTCTTCACGGTCCGGACTCCGGTCCCGCCGACGTGCAGGTCGTTTGGCGAGCGGATCTCGATAAGGACGATCCGAGTCGTTGGCCCGACATCGTGGCGATTTGCCCACCGAGCGCGGCCGAGGGGATCTCGCTGCCGATTTGGGCAGTTCGCAAGTGGCTTGCCATGAAGGATGCGGCAAACATCCCCGATGTAGAGGGCGAGAGGGAGGAGCAGACCAAGTCCCGGAATACCAGGGGCCCAGTGCTGGAGTGGCGTGGGGCGGATGAGACCGGGCCTCCCGTAGACGGGGGCCAGCTTCGCCCCGGCGCGACAATTGTGGTGCCTTC
This sequence comes from Bryobacteraceae bacterium, assembly GCA_050008575.1. Classification (GTDB taxonomy): domain Bacteria; phylum Acidobacteriota; class Terriglobia; order Bryobacterales; family Bryobacteraceae; genus Bog-159. The sequence goes on along the minus strand of JBEKMJ010000233.1, from coordinate 430 downwards.
GAGCTACGGCGGTTGTGACGAGTGGGGTTGGGATCCGGCGTCGGCATCCACGGTGTCTGATATTGGAGATCAAGTGAGGCTGCTGATGGGACGGCCGATACTCCGGCTCCATTTTGAGTTGGTGAAAGGGTGGAACGATCCCGCGCTGGCGCAGAGGTTGGGGGCGGCCAGGTCTGTACGGGAGGTTAGGGCCGCGCTCACGCCGCTTGCGGAAGGGGTGGCTGAGTGGGTGGGGAAGGCTGCTTCGGCAATAGCCAAGGGCCGAGTTGTGAAGCTGATCGAGAAGCTCATCAAGAGCCCGGACGAGGACGAGGCTGTGGGCAATTGGGCGGTTGTTGGAAAGGGGACCTTCGATCAGGGGAGCGTTCGCGCTTCGTACACGACCGAGGTTCGACTGCACCCTCATTTAAAGGGCTGTCGAGAGGTCGCG
>JBEKMJ010000232.1:0-4367 GCA_050008575.1 Bryobacteraceae bacterium | reverse complement strand
CCGTTCCACGTCAAGCGGGTATAACCGCACGCTTACGTTCATTCCGCACGGGGACAAACTTATCCTGATCAATGAAGGCGCTCGGTTTCCCTATCCGCATTCGTAGCGTCGTTGGGATAGCCCAAGTTACGACGATCAATCCAGTTTCGTAGACCCTCAATGGCTGGCTCTGTGATATTGGTTCGGCGCGCCAGGCGTTGGAACGTCGTTAGAGACCTGCGTTCCACTGGCATGTGCCCGGGGCAATGCAGCGGTGAGGGTGATACCGCTGCCGGAAATCTGCACGCCAGCCGCATGCGCACGAGCCAGTGGAGACGCGACTGTGAGTCGGGCGGCGCCGAAACCCCTGATCGCGGAAACAACCGCCGTCTCGGAGTTATCGCCACTATCGATAGTGATGGTTTGGCCTTTACTAAAACCGGTCAGGTCGGCGACGGGAAGAACGGTTGCTCCCGCGTCAGTGGCATTGCGTGTGGTCGTTGCACCGGCCCCGCCAACTGTGGCGATGATGGCATCCTCAAGATTCGCACCCGAATCGATAAGGATCGTCTGGCCAGCACTGAAGGCTTCCACGCTGGAGACCTTGATGTTCGTTGCGCCTGCGGGCGAAGCAGTCGACAGAGCGGCAGCGGCCTGCGTCAGGAAGTCGTTGCAATTGCTGTCGGTATCGGCGCCGTCGGAGAATCGTCCTGCGCTCGTATTGATGGCAATAGGGCTAACGACGATTGACCATAACTGTAACATTGCGTTCGGTGCGGGAGCGTAGCAACCGCTCTGCTCTGCTCCTGAAGCGGCTTGATAGCCTTCCGCGGCCCAGGGGTCGACAAGGGCGCCATAGTTGAGGCTGTCGGCAACGACTCCCGAGCCGTCCCTTAGCACCATGCTGCCCTCTTCGATCGTGATCGTCCGGCCAAATATCGGGGAGTTGGTGGTCAACTCTGGTCCCCCGAACCACTGATTCGGTGTCGGAGTTCCTTGATAGCCCGCAGTCTTGACGGCGTCATCGCGAACAGCCGCTTGAATCGCGTGGTCGTTGGTTAGCGGCCTGTCGAGCGTGATACCGGTGCCGAGTGCCTGGACAGGTTCGTTGCTCGAATGGTCAAAGGCCGTCGCCGGCTGGAAGCTGATTCCGGTTCCGCGATCGCTGAACGGCAGGTCGGCCGCATGGTTGAACTTTAAAGGTGCGGCCAAATCAAGGCCCGTACCCGGACACACGACCCACTCACTGGTCACATGGGACTTGGCGAGGCCTGGCGTAAAGTCGAGCGTGGCACCGTCCGGCCCCTGGCTGCCGACGGCGGTGATCGTAACAGCTTCTTGGCTCGACGGCGTGCCGACCGTAATCTTGTCACCTACCGCAAAACCCTCTGCTCGGCGGACGTTGACTCGGGTCGAGCCGGCATTCGCAGGAGCGGAGAGATTTGTCTGATGCGCCGCTGTGCCGACATGCGCAACGGTCACGGTCTCGATTCCATGTCCGACACTGTCGATATCCAATCTGATCTTGTCACCGACAGAAATATTGGAGTCGGATGTTATTTTGATGTTGCTCGCTCCGGCATGCGCGTCCATCGCGAGATAGGCTTGTGTGCCCGGTTTGCCGACAGCCGTCACCTGCGCTATCTCGTATTGCTCCACGGTATTTGCGACGACGGGGTAGCTAGTGCCGTACCCGAGCGCGATCTTCTGGCCGACAACGAAGCCGGACACGCTCTCCACCGGCACATTGGTCGAACCCGCATGTAGAGTGATCACCGGTCCTTCAGGAAGCGGTTGCCACAGCGTCGTATGGTTGCTCGCAGCGGTGCCAAGACTTGCGATTTTGCGGCTCTCCGTGCTCGAGCCGTCGCCGATGCTGATCGTATCGCCGACCGACATTCCATCCGTGTTCCTCACATGGAGGATGCTGTCGCCTGCGCGCGCGGGAACCGCGAGCCCGGAATTGGAGAGACCGAGCAGGTAGAAGCCGCCGGCTGCAAGTTTCGTTCCAACAGGAATCTTTATGGTAGAGAAGATCGCCTGGTGGGCGGGATGTTCGGTCAGCGTCCAGTTGGAGATATCGATGCTTCGGGAGCCTGCATTGTCGAGCTCGATAAACGAGTTCGTCGGGTTGGCAGGACCACCTGAACGAACGCGGTACTCGTTGATCTTGATCGGCTCTGCATTCCGCACCTTTTCAACCGCTGTATCGACTTGCTTGCTGCCGGTAGTAGGGTTCGTCCACGACGCTTTTCCGATGAGATCGCCGTTAAAGGCAACTGGCCCCGAGGTGACGTTGAAAGTCGCGCTCACGCTCTCACCCGGCGCAATCGATTGAACAAATGTCTTCAATGTTTCGGTGGTACCGGAAACCAGGGCAGTCCACTGTTCGTTGGGCACGGAGATACTCAACCTGACACCCGCCACCGGCGCCTTCGTGGTATTCGTGAACGTCACGGTGATTTCCTGCGCGGACCCCGGAGTAAACGTCTGCAGCCCTGGTGGCGTTGCCGCTGCCTTCCCAGGCGCCATAGTGAGTGGAGCCACATCGTACCTGGCAGCCACGATGTTGGCCTGCACAAGCTGGTCCGTATCGTTCGATGGAAATGTACCGGCGGCTGTCAGCGCCCCTTCATAGAATGTTCCTTGCGAACCGTCACTGTTGTCGCCGCCGTTGCCTAGCAGAATCGCTCCTTGCTTGCGCATAGGATCGTAGGTAGGGTTCACGCGCGGTCCATCAAACATGACCGACAAGGCGCCCTTTTGTGCGTCGCCGCCCATCGATGCCCAGTGGTGCGGTTCTCCCTTTGCGATTGCGGTCACGAATCGCCACGGGATGCTCGGTAGATCTGTACAGCCTTTGGAACCATCCTCTTTGACGCAACCGACAAGATTGTTCTCCTGATCCGTCATGATCCACGGACCGTCGCCTTCTCCGCTATACCAGGGAGTGGCGTTGCCAAAGTACAGGGTTTCCATAGTGCCGTTGTCATCGTCGCGGCTGTCGATCTCGGCGTTGCCGTAGTCAAAGCAGCAACCTGAGTTGAAGTGCTTGCCATTCACGACCCAGTATTCTCCCTCCGCCTGGTCGTCGACTGCGGTGGCTCTCGCGTCGTTTTGGCGCAGACCCATGCCCGGCTCGATGAAGATACCGTAGACCTTGTGTCCCATGATCGTAATCGGCGCCATGTCAGCGATCGGAATGTTGTTGAACCCGCCCAACGCCGGGCCGCTGAATCCGCCACGAGGTGCCTGCGTGAGATCGTTGTGCTGGGGAGATTGGTCGTAGACCGTCGTGATCCAGCAGTACGTGTTGGCGCAGAACCTGTCCTGTGCGGAGGCGTCCGCGTATCCGCCCGCATCCGGAGCGGGCGAGCCAAAGGGCCGGACCACACCAATGTCCAGGGTCTTACCGTCCGACTGTCGCAAAACCTGGTAGAGGGGACCGTTATAGGAGGCATATAACGCGCGTGTAGTGCTATGGGCGGCTACGCAGGAGTCACCGGCAGCCGCGTAGATGTCGCATGGACCTTGTGGTCTGGGTGGAGCAACGCCCGCTCCGGTCCCCGCCTGTTGCGCCATCGTCAAGCTGGCACCCACAAGAGTAATCACGACTGAGAGCATAAGTGCGAGATCGATTCGAGTTTTCATTCTTGTCCCGTCTGTCCCGAAGAATTGGCCGTGCATTCCGAAGAGACAAAATCGACTCTCGGTTTTTGCGGCCCTGATTCCTTCGAACGTCCTGTCGGGAATACGTATACCACCCGACCCTGATCTCGCTCCATTTTGTCCAGGTTGTTTCGCGCGATGCATTTACCCGATATCTGCGTTTCAACCGGCAACATAGGTCGGCATTGCGACAGAGATTCTTCTTCACAGCCAAGGTCGGTCAGACTGAGGCGGCTCCAGTAGCCTGGAGCGTTTCCCAATGCAGATCCTGAGAATGTTCACTAAAAGTAACGCCCGCGCCCGTGTAACAACCCTGTTGCTTCCCGTCGAGTTCTAACGCAGCCAGCGAAATACATTCACACAGAAGCCCCAACACTCTCTGCGCGTTGGCGATCATCAGCTCCCGAAGGATCACATGGCGGGGACACGCTCCTTCCGGTCATTTATGTAGGACAATCCGAAAGCGACGCGCATCTCGACAGAGTAATTGATGGCTATCTTGAACCATCCTCCTTCAGCGGAGATGATCCGCGAAAGGCATTGTGCCGGTCGGTTTCGTTCTTCGTAGCGAACACGAAAAACTCGGCCTTCGCTGAAGAGAAGGAATGGCGCATCAAGGTATTTGACCATCTCGTCCCGCAGCCGATGAAATTCCGCACTCGCGGGCCAATGTTAGTTCTTTATCGCGAACTCGATTTCCAGCCCTCAATAGTTCCCGC
>JBEKMJ010000231.1:0-4753 GCA_050008575.1 Bryobacteraceae bacterium | reverse complement strand
GAGCGGATCGAATAGAACGCCTGCAACAGCATCGCCCGCAGAAGCTTCTCGGGCGGGATCGAGGGCCGCCCCATCCACGCGTAGAGCGCAGAACTCGTTTGAAAGCCCCGCCAGCGCCTCGTTCACCACGCCCCGGATGGTTCGCAGCGGGTGATCCTTGCCGATCCGCGTTTCCAGATCGACGTAGCTGAACAGCGCCCCCGAACGCTCGTCCCCGCCCCGCATCCATCCGCGTCCGCCAAAGCCCAAGGCAAAGGAATCACACCACGAGTCCGCTGGCCAGAGACTTTTCAACGGCCTGCTAGGGTTATTTCGGCTCGATTTGCCGACCAGGGTTCGATCCGGCTTGGGTTTACGGCTGACCAGGTTTCATTTGGGTTCGAGTTACGTTTGAACGCGTTTCATCCAATCGCATCCCGAAAGGCGGCCGTCGGGTCACGCTTTCTAGTGTCAGGGGCCTGCACTCCCGAAGCGAAGACCGTATGTCCGCCTTCGACGTTGAGGCAGCTCGGGGCGCAATCTCCGCTCGCTGGTCGGTTCGTATCGGCGACATCTGCCGACTTCATCGCCGGAGAAGCTTGTCGCGTGCGTCGGGCCCGATTGCAGGGTGCATGAGAGCGGCACATCAGTGAAAGGCCGCGGCTAAGCAGCCAGCGCCTGTGTACGCAGCGGGGGGGGTGCCGCGAAGCATAATCGACAGGGCAACGAGTCCAGGTTAACGGGGGATGAGTTGTAGCATTTCGGTGAGGTATTGCGGGTTCCATGAAGCGACTTTACGCCGTCGCTTGATGGCGCGTTTGTCCTTGGCCTGTCTGACGAGATTGAGGGCGAAGTGGCGCACCCTGCCCGGCTTGAGCATTTTTCACAACGCGCTCCCAACCAGGATCGTCACCGGTGTCGAATTGCGGATATAGACGCACCAGCGCGGCGAGCGCTCCAGTTTGGACGCGGTCCTTCAGAGAAGCTCCTAGCTGCTCGGAGCCGCCGGCCAGAAGGACCTTGGCTTCGCGCACCGCGACCCCGACGATCTCCTTGATCATGCGGTCGGCCGCGCCCAGCCGGGCCGCCATCGCCTTTTGCGCCTGGTCGCCTTCGGCAGTTGATGGGGCTCCCCTCTGATCGAGAACAGTCTGCGACGCCTGGCGCTGGCGAACCGCTTCTTCAAGTCGCTCGGCGTCCTGCCGCTCAATCAGGAGGTGGATGGTTGCATCGGTGTCCGGCTGAGCGGCGATTTCCGCCACAACCGTTCTGAGGGTCTCGTCCCAACCGCTGTGGACGCGAACAGTCAAGCCGTCGGCGGGCGCTTTCTCATCGGGGCCGAGCCGAACAATCTTGCGGGAGACCGCGCTGCGGCCCTGGGGAATTGCGGAGAGACCCTTCAGGCTATCGGACAGCGCCGCATCTAGCGCTGCGCGGCGCCGGCTGGCGAGTTCGGACGGATTGTTGCGCACGCCGCGCAGTTCGGCGCGATACGCGGCGTCCCACTCCGCAGCTTCCTTTGTCTGCAAGCGCCAGACGCCGTCGATTTGCATCACGGCTCCGGATTCCTCCAGCGCGGTCAGCGCCGCAGGCACGGCTCCGCGAACATCGCCGCCGGCTTCGAGGTTTTCGATGAGAAGATCAGCGAGCGTTTCGGCGGTGGCGCGCACGCCGTGGAACTCGGCGTCGCCCTGGATCAGGCCGAGCATGTAGACGAGCATGAGGACGCGTGCCTGCAGCCGCTCGGCCTCGCTTCCTTCGCGCAGCTTGGTGATCCGGGCGCGGGTTTCCTCAGGCAATTCGCCAGCGGCGAACGCGTCATCGGCGAAACGCGTGTAAAGGAAATCAGCCGGGACGGCGTGACCGAGCGGCTTGCCGGCGACGAGGCGAGCGGATTCGAGGGCCACCGCCATCTGCGTGCGGAGGGCGCCGGCCATGCCCGAGCGGTCGAGCACGCGGAGGACCCGCTCCCAAACCCGCCGACGGCTGGGCAACAACGGCCAGTCCAACACTGCGTCGCCATTGTCTTCGGCGCGATGGGCGACTCGGGTGCCGCGGAGTTCGCGGGAAATTTCGCCGGCGCACTCGTCGAGCTTGTCGCGCACGTGATCGGCGCCTTGGCTAGACTTGCGCAGCACGGTCTTGCGGATGACGGAATCCATGTCGGCTTCGCCGAGGTTGATTCGCACCTGGAAGCGGCCCAACAGTTTCTGCAGGTTTTCCAACTCGTTCAGCGCCTGTTGGCCGGTACCGACAAGCAGCAAGCGCCCATCGAAATCTTCGGCGAAGCGTTCGGCGATGTTTTGCATGTCAAGAACGCGGCTGGGATCGTTCTTGAGGAACTGCTGGATTTCGTCGAGCACGACCAGGGTCAACGGCAGTTCCTTCCGCCCGAGAAGGAGCGCGCGCCGAACGGTCGAAGAGAGTTCGTTGACCGTGATTTCGGGCGGCTGACGAAAGTTGTCCTTCAGCCGGTCTGAGAGGTCCCGGGCATTGGCCGCAAGAGAGGGCTTCTCTGCTATCACTGCTTGGTGGAAAGCGGTCGAGAGAACGAAATTGCGGATCGCCGAATCGAACCCCGAGCCAAGTCGGGTTCTCACGGCGTCTAAGATGCCCTCGTCGGCCAACCAGAAGGCAACTCTGGTCGCCCGGAAGTCGAGCGGCAAGCCAACGGATTGCAGGACGATTCCAAGGGTCGCGAGCTTAGGGTCATCTGTCCCGCCGCCCAACGTCCCGCCGGCTGCGTGCAAGCCGCCAGCGCGTTCAGCCGCGGACCGTAGGGCGCGTAGCTCCGTCACCAGTTCGGCTGGGGGTTCCGGGATCAGTGCGCTCGGGCGGGAACCATCCGAGAATGCTTGGTCGGTCCACAGCGCGCAGAGCATCTTGGCAAGATGCGATTTGCCGGAGCCATAAAAGCCACTGATCCAGACCGCCTTCTGGCTTCCGTGGCTCAAGCCCGAGCGAAAAGATTCGAGGACGCGCAGCAGTCCTCGGCCGAACTCGCCATCGGTAACGAACGTGCGCAGTTCATCCTTCAGCGTCTCGGTTGGAGCTCCAGGTGCGGGAGGGAAGATGATCTTCGCAACTCCGTCATTCGGAATGCGATAGGCCTCGGGCGGCACCTGGAATACGTCGCGATTGAGCACTTCAGATCCTCGCCCTTCCGCCCCCGGTTCGACTACGGCGGAATGGGTATTGCACGATACGACCAGCCGTCTCGCGCGTCGAGCAACCGGTACACGCCGTTGATGTGCTGACCAGGAAAGAGCAACAATAGCCTGCCCTTGATAACGGGGCCCGCCCTCTCGGCTAGTGTCGAAGCTCGCATAAGACCGAACAGGGCGCCTACGCCAGAGAGCACTAGAATGTCCTGTTCCTGTAAGGCCTGAAGCTGGGAACGCACGGTTGCGACGACATACGCTTCGAAGTCTGGCGGCAGGCCTGGGAGTTCGTCCGGTTGTTGGGACAAGCCGTCGAACAGGTCGTTTCCCGCGAACCAGGGGGCAACCAGGGTGGCCAAGTTGAGCGAGGCCCAACCGTGGTTGAACTGGCGGGCCAAGGCCTCGAAATCGTGGAGACGCCCCTGGATGCGCCGCTCAAGAACCCGATCGTAGTGCATGATCCAGACCCGGTAGTCTGGCACGGTATCCTGCGACCAAGGCAGCGAGACCTGTCGGCGAAACTGCCCCAGAAGATCATCCACGGTCGGCAAGGTCAGGAATCTCCAGCAGCTGAGCCATTGGGCGCCGGACGTCGATCTGCGCCACGCCCCCGCCAGCCTTTACGCGCGCAAGCCCGCCGGATTCGGCCCGGCGAAGAAGTGACAATAGATCGGCTTCTGAACGATCCAATAGGCGCATCCACGGGGATCGGAGAAGAGCCGGGCCCCCGAAGCCAACGATTGAACCCAGAAGGGCCGCGTATGCCGCCACGTCGGGGGATGGTTCTGCCAGCCGGCGTCGCTTCCTCGCTCGTCCTTCGAGATGGCCCGATTGCGTCCAGGAGGACGCGCAATTCTGAGCCAGTGATCTCAGCATCTTCGGGAAGTAGCGATCTGGGTATCCGACTACTACAGCGCTCGCGAGGTCGGGCCACTGGACCAACGCGCCAGGAGGGACGTCAAGGACCGCCGGGGCGGACTGGCGCAGCAGCGGCTCCCGAGCTAGAGCGCAGAGGAGGGCCAGCAGTGGCCTCCCCGTAACATTTCGCGACCAAAGTCGAAGGGCGGCGATCTGAATGGGCCGCGGTTTGAGAATGCCGTAGAGCGCGTTGAGGCGGGAAAGCACAAGGCGTCGTGCAGTGCCAGTTGGCTTGCCGAGGAGATTGTCGGCGAGGACAGTGTCCTGGACAGTCGCAGGGTCGCAGTCGGGAACCCTGCTTAGAACGGCCGTCAACTCGTTTAGCATCATCGTCTTGGTGAGATGCACGCCGCCAGGCGCAAATCGGAACCCGAGTGCTTCCGCGCCGCCATGCCCGCCCTCCACGGCGAACCACTCCAGGGGTGATATTGGAAAGTGTCGTTGGAGAACTGGAGTGAGAGCGCCATTGTTGGATATTAGCTCATCCGATCGATGAAAGGATGTTTCCGGTTTTCCTAATACAGTAAAAATACGTAAAACTCTATGAGCAATCATCGAGCCCCGACCCTTATCAATTCCATTTCCCTCCTTGGGGGCCCTCGACCGGGAAAAGATAGCTTCATGGACTGTGCACAGGCGCGCTGGCGCACTGTTCGGGCGGCCTTGAGCGCCCGGGCAGGTGACAATGTGGGGCT
>JBEKMJ010000230.1:0-4804 GCA_050008575.1 Bryobacteraceae bacterium | reverse complement strand
CAGATGCCCTGCAATGCCGGACCAGATGTACCCGGCGGACGGAAGTACGAGATTTGCAGCTGCTATTTGGAGGCGGATTGTGAAGCAGCCTTCGCCTGAACCTCCGCCACTACCTCTGCATTGATGGCGGCCTGGTTCTTTCCCCACGCTGTTTCTGTTTCGAAATAGCGGATCAGCGCCTGCGCCGTCTCCGGGACGGTTGAGATGACTTTGCGCCGCGGGTCGAGCGGTCGGCGTGGCGGAACCGTTCCCTCAAACAACCCGTGCAGAAGATTGTTTTGCGCCTCTACAGTGAGGTCGTAAATGTAGCACCCGATTTCGTCCACGGCCGCTTTGTACTGCTCAGTCAAACGTTTCAGCGCAGAGAGAACCTCTGGAGAGGGCGGCGGATGAATAATTGTGGGTTTGCCGGTCTCACCCGGCGGAGGGTCCATTGGAAGAATCTGTAGAAGAGCCGCAAACAGTGGTGGAAAAGACTGCCTAACGTCGTAAGCGGCGGCGTTCAGAGCAACCTTAAAGACGTTCAGGCCGGGAAATGCGATTGACCAAGATTCAAATTCGACTATCAGCTCTGCCAAGTGGCCCGCGGCTTCGAAATGCAGGTCGGAGAAGGCGGGCGCACGCTGTTGCATGGGTGACGGCCGGCGTCCTGCGGAGTGTTCCCGCTGGTAGTTCTCTACGGCAGGGAGAATCCCGAACGCGTACATCGAGGCTGCGATATTTGCGTCTGAAAGCGTGCGAATCCGCTGGACCAGAGTCTCATAGATGCGGAGCTTTAGAGCCTCTCGGGCGTTTTCGCGCTGTAGCGCCAATGAATTCTTGTGCTGCTTCTGCAACTGCCAGACAACCGTACCGGCAGCCGCGATGAGGGCAAGGACCTTTAGGCCGTCGCCGATCAGTTCGTTCGCATTCGCCTGAAGCCAGTTCATGTGAGGCCGACCAGCCGTTTCATGTCTTGATGATAGCCTTCTAAATCGGGCAAGGGCAATTGACCTCGCCCAAATGTTCGGGCGGTCGCATTTGTCGAATCGCCTACCACGGCAAGTTACGCCGTCACTTTTGAGCAAAGAATCGAAACCCATGATGTGCGCCAGCCAGAAGCCGGCCAGCGACGAGGGAAGGATGGCTCCGCCGAATGCTATTACCATCGGCAGCCACACCCCCCTTGAACGACGGCTTGCCCTGGATCAAACGGAAGGGCCTGGTTCGCCGTGGCAGTTGTGGGAGAACGGGAAGTTTCAGTCCCGATTGCGGCAAATGCGTGGGAGAATGCTTGCGTAAATCCGCCCGCCCCCAGCTCTCATCCCTGGCATTGAGCCACGGCGGGGGCTGGACGCGGTTCGCGTCCGCGCCGCTCTGCGGATGCGGAGGCTCCTGTCCCGTATCCATCGGCCCTATCGTCGCATGTGCGTTGGCAGAATCACTGGACAGCCACCGTCGCCGTCGCTGGACTGGACAAATTGCCGACGGTGACAATCACAGGGAGCGCGCTACCGGTCGGCGTGTTCAGCGAAAGCTGAATGTTTAACTGTAGGAAGCCGTCGATGTAGGTCGGAGCAGCGCCATCGAACGCCACCGTCGCCGCCACGTTGCCCACGGTGACGCTGGCCGTCTGGGTTAGCCACTTAAGCGTTGTCGACCCGGAGATAGAACCCGTGGTGCCGGGCGGATTCGTGAGACCACCGCCGGTGAAATACAGCGTCACGTATGAACCCTTCGGCGCCGGTGAAGATGGGCCGTTGTATGTCCCGTCCTGATTGGCGGCGGCAGCTTGCCCGCTACCGCTCGCATTGAACGTGAACACGCCCGGAGCCGCGCTTGCGCAGGGTACGGAAGTGCCCGCCGACATTATCCCCTGATAAGCGACCTGGAGCGTCACCTGCGTGCAGCCGGCGATCTCATAAGGGACGACAGCGTTGATCTGCGTGGCGGACACATAGAGCAGCGGCGCGGGAACCCCGCCAACCGTCACGGAAACGCCTCCCACCTGCGTCTGCATCTTCCCGGTTGACGGATCTATCGAGCCGGAAAGGCCAGCAGAAGGTCCGAGCAGCGAGCCGCCTATCGTGACAAGCTCTCCCGGCGCTACGGTCCCATTCGACCAACTCGCGGAATTCACAATTCCCAGAACCGTGGGACTGGTCACCGGCGCGCTGCTCACGTTCAGGGTGATGGAGATGGTTTGGGGCGTATTCGACGCGTCGGACGCGGTTACCGTGATAGCACCGGTATAAGTCTGCGCCGAAAGGCCGGCGACGTTGATTCCGAGGCTGAGCGTCCCCGCCCCGGTGCCAGACGCCGGTGAAACCGTCAGCCAGGAACTATTGGAGCTCGCGGACCAGAAGAGCGTCCCGCCGCCGCCATCCGAGATGCCGACTGTTTGAGACGAGGGAGCGCTGCCGCCCAGCGTGTAATTGAAGCTCACCTTGCTCGCGGACAGCGAAATCGACGGTGCCGCGGCGTTGACTGTCAGGCTTACGGAAATAACTTGCGGGCTGTTGCTGGCACCCGCCGCCGAAATCGTGATCGTGCCGGTGTAGCTTTGCGCGCTCAGCCCCACCGTGCTGACGCCGATCGTAAGCGTGCCCGCACCCGTGCCGGAGGCCGGAAAAACGGTGAGCCAGGAACTGTTTGAGCTTGCCGTCCAGGACAGCGTGCCGCCGCCGGAATTAGAGAGCCCTAGGGTCTGCGCGGCTGGGGCTGCGCCGCTCATCGTGTATGAAAAACTAACCTGCGCGGCCGAAAGCGAGATCGATGGCGGCTGCGCCGGAGGAGCCACGAATATGTTGATTTCATCCGCGCCGCTGCTATTGCTGACCGAGATGCCAACGAGGCCGCCATATGCGGAAGGGAGCGAGGCCGTAATCTCCGAACTCGACAGGATTTGAGCGGGCAGCGCCGTCCCGTTGGCAAACACGCCAGTGCCCGTCGAGAACCCTGTCCCGGTGATGGTTAGGGTCGAGCCGGAGGCGATGGTGAGGCCCGGAAGCCCCGTCGAGAGGTTCGACTGAACGTTCGAAATCGATGGGCTGTATTTACACCGCGCAATCGAATAGAACCCGGACTGTACCGAAAACGATCCGCAGTTGGCGCTCGTTCCTGATGTCGTCGTTGCTTCCAGGGTTCCCGTCCCATTGGCGAATTCTTCGAAGAAAAAAGCGTCGTTCCAGCCTGTCTGAAAGGACACCGAGCCCAAAGAAACGCTTTCGAGGGCGCCATACTGCGTACCAGCCGCGTTTTCCAAAGCGAAGTAAACGCCGCCGTATTGACTCTGGCTGGAGTTCCCGATGGTTTGCCAGAGAGACGTATTCTGAACGAAGGATAGGACGATGGCGGCCGTGTCGGCCGCATCGGCGATGCCCGGCCCGGTACAGTCTATGAACCCGCCCGCCCCCGATGCTGAGTCAACGTGGCAATAGGGAAGCACCCTCGTTCGCAAGGTGCTACGCGCGTAGCTGAGCGGAACGAAGCCGATCGACGCGCTCGTGATCGACACGACGCCATCGCTCAAGTTCGACGTCTCCCCAGAGAAGATATTCGGCTGCCAATAACCGGAATCGCCGATGATCGCGAGGCCGTCCACGCCCCGGAGATCGTCGCCGCGCTGGTTCCAGGTCGCCAGGTACCATAAGAAAGTGCTGCCCGGCACGAGTTCGGCCGTCTGGGTTCCGCTCGGAACTAGATCGGAATAATTCGCGGCCAGGAACGACCCGAAATTCGGCGTAGCGATTTCAACCAGTTTGCGCACTCTGGGATTGAACGGCGGCGACAGGGCCCCGTTTGTCTGGAGGCCCGAGAGATAGGCTCGCGCAATCAGCCCGCCCATGCTGTGGGTGACGAGGTCCACCTGGGGAACCAGGGTTCCGTTCTGATATGTGATGAGGTTCAGAACCTGACCTAGGACATTGCCGAGATTTTCAATTAGGCCGTTCGGGTCTTCGACACAATTGTCGAAGAAATAGACCACCGCACCCTCGCCGTCGATGGTCGGGTATGCGGTGTTTCGCGCCGAACCCGAAGGGCTCGCCGCAAGTTCCGTTCCCAGGTCTCCGAAAGTATCGGACACCTGGGAGACGGGGCATGTGCCCGCGCTCAGCAACTCGCCGATGCTGGTCGGGAACTGCCAGCCGTTGAGCAGGATGACAGGGGGCACTGTCGAGCCGTTCGGAACCGGCTGCATAGGATCGAGCGTTATGTCCACCGCGGCCGCACGGACTTCTCCGGTGTGACTCGTCGCTGAAACGGTCAAGGTGTAATTCCCCGGCTTCGTCGTTAGCGAAGCAGCCAGCAACACCTGATCGCCGTTCACGCTCGGCCCCACCGCAAAGCCGCGATGCTGATCCTGACCGGCTGTCGCGATGCGAGTCTTGGCTGTGCGCAGAAAAGCCAGCGTCTCTTGTGTTGCCACTATGGCCAGTCGGTCGCCCGCGCGGAGGCGATATTGATTTTGCAAGAATTCAAGCGGGCGGGAACCGCCAGTACGATTCTGAGCGTGTGCTGGTACGCTCCAGCAAGCCAGAAGGCAGAGCGCCCAAACCCAGCGCCATGAGCGAATGTAAAACACTAAGTTCTTCACGGCCACCTCGAACCGACGCCTACACCATGATCCCGAATCTCCCTGATTATAATCGCGTGTCAATTGCAGGATCTATGCACTTAAGTTATCGACATTCGCCCGCTGTGGAACGCGCGGCCGAACTTCGCGGTGTCGCCGTCGGCGGCCAGGGGCGCACGGCCGCGCGCGGGTGGCCCATTACGTCCTGGACGGCCCCCCGCGCGTTCCTGGCCGCCCCGAGCCCAACAA
>JBEKMJ010000023.1:0-87620 GCA_050008575.1 Bryobacteraceae bacterium | reverse complement strand
GCCCGCGGCGTACTCTTCCACCGCTCCCAATCCGATGAAGCCTTTGCGCACCAGCCGCTCGTGACTGTCGGGGACGGTGAACTCCTGGAAATAGGCGAACAGGGACGGCTCGGCATCGCGCGCCAGGATACCATCGGCGGTCCAGTCGGCTAGGAAGCGCGCCGCGCGCGTGTAGACATTGTCGATATCCGAGTCCGATGCGTAGCGTTCACCCAGGATAATCCGCACGAAATTGTACGGGCTCGCCTGCAGATAACGCTGCCGCATCTCCGGCGAGATTTTGTCGTAAGGCTGGGTCACCAGATTCCGGAGCGTGCCCGCCTGGGCGGTGTAGCGGTAGGGCTGAAAAGGAAAAATGTTAGCCATGCGGATAGAGGAATCTTCAGGATAACAGACGGGGATTCCGGCCACGAGCCCGTCGGTTCACGGGCGGCGCCTAACAGTTTTGGGGACCCTGTCCGATAGAAACCGCTCCCTGACGGTCGCGGCTCGGTAAGCCGTGCGCGATCAACGCGGGCATTACCGAGCCGCGACCGTCAGGGAGCGGTTTCCCCAAAACTGTTAGCACCCAGTCCACGCGAGTGGCGCCTAAGCTGCGAGGCAAGCGACGTAGGCACCCACAAGTGCAGTCCAAATTCAGGCCGGTTTCAGCACCCGGATCCGCCGGGTCCGCCCTCGTAGAAATAGACGGTCCAACCGGAAGAAGTGCTGGAATAGGGGCCCGAAATGCTGTAACACTTCGGCGATGGGTCCTGGGGGGTGAGAGTGTCCCAGATGCCCGCCGCCGAGGTATTCAGGTAGAACAAGTTTCGCTGGTAGGCTGCATAGCCGAAGCCCGTGGTGGACCAATCGCCACTGCCTTCGGCGGGCCACAACGTGGTTCCCACGCCCTCGGTGCCGTATTCGATTTCGGTGGCATGGCTGGCAAGCTGGCCGCCGTGATAAACCGACCCGGGGTAGTAACCAATCCACGTGCCTTGAATGGCTAGCCACCAGTTACTCTCGTATAAGTAATACTCGGCCGTGAATTCGTATTGCGCGCCGCCGAAGGCGCTGTAGTTTGAGAACCCGGCTCCCAAGTCTCCATTGTCGGCGACCTGGACGAACGCCGCGCAGTCGAGGTTATAGCAACCCGTCGTGTTGTAGCCGTCCGCCGTCCAATAGATGAACAGCCGGGAACTCTGGCTGCCATATTTGGAGGGATAGTTCTGCCATCCTACTTCGGCGGTCTGTTCTCCGGGCAGCCCTGTGCCGCTACCTCCGACGTACCACTCTTGCGAGAGCGAAAAAACCTCGCCGGCGGACGTATTCACATAGGGACTCCAGAGGTTCAAATTGGAATTACCTCCCAAATTGTTGACGTTCTGGTACGTGAAGGAGTACTTATGAGTAGCTGCAACCTGGGGATTCGCCAGGTCGGATCCGGGGGCCCTGCCGGCGCCATTGGGGCCTTTCTGGAAAAACTGCTGCAGGGTTGGAAAGCGGGTCATCTCATCGAGCGTGAGGCGGCGCATGGGAATCGTGCCTGCCTCACAAGCCACGGAGTTGCCGAATTCATCGAACGGCTTTGCGGGATCCAGTTGCGAGGCGGATTTGGGCGCCGCCGCATCGTTGCCCGGGCTCGATAGTGGAGCGAGCATCGACTGCGGGGGCTGCGGCGCGATGCTCTTGAGACCGAGAATCCGGACCGTCGGCTGCTGCTCCACAGGGATGCAATCGAACTGGCTGGAATCCAGCACAAAGCTATGGTTCACCTGAGCGCCCTGATACATGGTGAGGATATGCTGGCGCATGGTTTCAAAGGCTGCGGCATCCTGCACCTGGTTTGCGTGCAGGCCGACGTAATCCGTGGAGCTTGCCGACTGAGTGCTGGCGAGGAAGTCTTTGAACGGAACGAACTGTTGTGGTAATGTTTGGGCATTCATGGGCACGGTCACGGCGACCAGCGCGCACATTGAGCCGAGAACGGCCCTCTGCAGAATGCCCGCTATGTTAGCGGACTGAACGGGCCTAGACGTTTTGATCTTCACTGTGTTACTCCTCTTCGATAATTGGAATGGCTTCACAAGCCAAACAGGTACATAGTGAAGAATCCTTCCGCGACATTTCATCCGGGCGTCGCGAAACATTCGTAGTTGCGGGCGGGAATGCGAGTCCCGCGCAGGCTTCGAGCCAATGCCACTTAGTTTTCTCGTGGCCGGGGGGGCGGGATTTATCCCGCGCGGGGCTTTAGGCCCGCACCTCGCAAATCGACACGTTGGCGACGTCTACGCCGGCCTGCGTGAATCCGTCTCTAGGGGTGATTTCGCTACGCGCAGAGCGGTTCCTGGAGGACCCGCGCAGGACTGGAGTCCTGCCCCACTTTGGCATTGACATTGGACTGCGAGCCCGCCCCACTTCTTTGATAGACTGAAACGGCATGAAGCCACTAGCCCTGTTGCTTACCCTCGCATTCGTTTGCGTACTGCCCGCCGCCTCAGTCAACCACTCCGCGGAAGTCGCGCGCTCCGTGACCATCTACCGCGATACCTACGGCGTGCCGCACATCTACGGACCCACCGACGCCAGTTGCGTCTTCGGCTACGCTTACGCGCAGGCCGAGGACAATTTCTGGCAGATCGAGGACAGCTACCTGCGCGCGCTGGGACGGGCGTCCGAAATCTACGGGAAGAAGACCCTGGACGACGACCTGGTAATCCGCACGCTGGAGATCCCCCGCTTGGCGAAGTCGGAGTATGAGCACACGGCGGCGCCGGTTCGCGCTTTGCTGGACGCGTTCGCGGAGGGCATCAACTACTATCTGGAGCGCCATCCGCAAGTGCATCCGCGGCTGATCGCGCACTTCGAGCCGTGGCACATGCTGGCCTTCAACCGCTACGCGCTCTACTACCTGTTCCTCTATGGCGAAACCGGCATCCCCAAGGAAGACACTCTGAAAATGGAGGACCAGCAAGGCTCCAACATGTGGGCCATCCGCCCATCGAAAAGCGCCACCGGCGACGCCATGCTGTTCATCAATCCGCACCAGCCATTCTTCGGCGCCGGCCAATGGTATGAGGGGCACGTGCACAGCGACACGGGCTGGGACATGACGGGCGCGTCGTTTTTCGGCTCGGGCTTTCCGACTATCGGCCACAACGAACACCTGGGCTGGAGCCACACCGTGAACAAGCCGGACGTTTTCGACGTCTGGGAAGAGACTTTCGACAAGCCCGGCGATCCGCTGGCCTATCGCTACGATGGCGGCTATCGCGAAGCCACCGCGTGGACCGATTCCATCACCGTCAAAACGGACGAGGGGCCCGTCACCCGCAGTTACAAAATGATGAAGACCCATCATGGGCCGGTGGTCGCCGAGCGCAACGGGAAGCGGTTGTCCGTGCGGTTCGCGCGCTTCGAGGAAGGCGGCCAGATCGTCGAATGGTATCAGATGTCGAAATCGAGCAACCTGGCCGAGTTCCGCGCCGCGATGTCGCCTCTGGCCGTGCCGATGTTCAATGCCATGTATGCCGACGATGCCGGCAATATCTTCTACCTGTACAACGGCGCAGTGCCCCGCCGGTCTCTGGCGTTCGACTGGTCGAAGCCGGTGGATGGCAGCACGCCGGAAACCGAGTGGCATGGCTTCCACACCATCGACGAACTGCCGCAAGTGCTGAATCCGAAGTCCGGGTTCGTGCAGAACTGCAATTCCACGCCGTTCGCCACCACCGTCGAGGGAAACCCGGATCCGGCGGAATATCCAAAGTATATGGTGGGTGAAACCGACACAGCACGCGCCCGAATTTCCCGGCGTATTCTTTGGAACAAGGAAAAATTTACCTTCGACGATTGGGCGCGGGCGGCGTTCGATACCTACGTAATCGAGGCGGAGACGCAGATTCCCCGGCTGGCCGAACGCTGGGAGGCGTTGCGGCAGTCCGACGCGCCGCGCGCCGCTAAACTGGCGCGCCCGATTGCCGAGCTGCAAGCCTGGGACCATATTGGCACTGACTCGTCGGTACCTATGACGCTGTTCTCGCTCTGGTTCTGGAAGCAGGACCGGGATGCCAAGGCCAGGCAGGACCCCCTTGGAACGCTCGAGGGGATCGTGGCGGATCTGGAGAAAGACTTCGGCACATGGGAGGTGCCGTGGGGCGAAATCAACCGCCTGCAACGCGCGCAATCGGGTGGTGAAGAACCATTTAGCGATGCGCGAGAGAGTTTGCCGGTGCCCGGCGGTCCGGGGCCGGTGGGGATTGTGTTCAATTTCTACGCGCGCCCGGAGAAGGGCCAGAAGGAACGCTTCGGGGTAGCCGGCCATTCGTTCGTCAGCGTGGTGGACTTCGGGCCGAAGGTGGAGGCTAAATCCATTCTCGTGTTTGGGGAGAGCGCCGATCCCAAGTCGCCGCACTATTTCGATCAGGCCCAGCTTTACGCGAATCGGCAATTCAAGCCGGCTTGGTTCGACTTGGCGGATATACGGTTGCACGCCGAGCGGACGTATCATCCAGGAGAGTAAGTGCGGCCCCTGGTAGTGGCAATAAACGTGCTCACACGTCGCCGGTATGGCAGCGGTGGCGAGTGCGGCGGCGGGTGCGGCAGGTACTGGGAGGGCGGCCGGTTACGTCTGGGAAGACCCCGGCGACTCGATCATGATCCAGGTCAGCCTGGATCTGGTGGAGCGATTGGGCGCGGAAGTACAGCGGGGCTTGGGCGCCGGGCCGCGCGGCAATGAAATCGGCGGTCTCCTGCTGGGCCGGGCGCTGCCTGGTTACCGGCGGGCGGTCCTGATCGAGGACTTCGAGCCGATGCCATGCGAACACCTGCGTGGCGCTTCTTACACACTCTCTCCGAAGGATAGGCGGCTGCTGGGTACCCGTCTGGGGCGGCGCGCACCGCGGCAGGTGGTGGGCTATTTCCGCAGCCACACGCGTCCGGGCATGTATTTGGATCAGGACGATTTCGCGGTCTTCGGCCACTATTTTTCGGATGCCTCGCAAGTGTTTCTGCTGGTACGGCCTTCCACGGAAGGTCCGGCGATGGGCGGGTTCTTCTTCTGGGAGGATGGGGACGTTAACCGGCGCGCGACTTACCGCCAGTTTCCGTTCGACTGCGCGCGGCTGATGACGGGCACTTACCCGATCGCGGGCGAACAGCCCGTCGTCGCGCAGGCGCCGCGTCCCGGACCCGTGCCCGTACCGGTGTTGGTTCCGAAGACCGAGGCGCAGGCGCGGCGCAGGCTGCCATCGCTTCCATGGCTGGTAGTGCCGGTAATCGCGGTTCTGTTTCTCATAGCGGGTCTGTTTGTATCGGAAAATCAGACGCCGGCCCGCGAGTCGGCCGTGGTCAAATCCAGCCCGCCCGTGGAGCCTTTGCTGCCGGAGCCGGTTCCGCATCAGGCGGCCGTAGCTCCCCAGGCGGCGGTGATTCAGCCCCCGCCGGTTGCGGAGCCGGAACCGGTGGCGACTCCAAAGCTGGTGGTTCCCAAGTCGAAGTCCGCCAAAAAGGTCTTGCCGAAATTGACCGCGCCCCCGCCGGTCAGGGTCGCACGGGCGCCAGTTCGCGAAATCGAGCCGCCGCCGGCGTTGACCGCTCCGATCGACAGAGTTGAGCCGAAGCTGGATGCCGTCTTGCCCGCGCACGTGAGTGCCGCGCCTCCGCCCGAGGCCGAAGTGAGCTACGATCCTCCGCACCCCGGTGTTTTCCGGCGCGCGCTGCATAAGATCGAGGGCACCGAGGGCGAATCGGGTGCTTTTGTGCCGCCGAGTCCCACCCGGAAGGTCGCACCAGTGAAGCCGGCGGACGCCGGCTTCCAAACGCGCCTGGTGGACGTTAAGGTACTTATCGATGAGTCCGGCAACGTGACCCGCGCGCAGATATTGACGAAGGGCAGTGACCTGGCCGCCGCGGCATTGGCCGCCGCCCGCCAATGGCAGTTCACCCCGGCCCGCAAACACGATAAGCCCGTGGCCAGCGAGATGGTGCTGCATTTCCGCTTTTAGCCGGTCAGGCCTGCACCCAGCGGCGGGCCTTCATTTCAAATCGGGGAAGACTCCCTGGCGGAACCAATGCGACCGGTATCCGCAAGGCGAAGGCGTTGGTCAACGCCGCTTCCAGCCGGTGCGTGAGCGTGGAGTCGTGGGCGTGCGCCGGCGCAGCTTCTACTTGAATGCTTAGTTCGGGGAGTGTGCGGTGGTTTTGTATTTCTACGCGGAACTCACGCACCGCATCGAAGCCGCGCACAATGTTTTCTACGGCGCTGGGATACACGTTTACGCCGCGTACGACTAACATATCGTCGGTGCGGCCGAGGATCCCGCCGTTGAGGGCCAGGTCCTGAGTGCCGCATTCACAGCGCTCCTCCGCTGCGGCTTGTACGATGTCACTGGTGCGATACCGTATCAGCGGCGATCCGAGCCGTCCGAGATTAGTGAGCACCAACTCGCCGGTTACTCCGCGTGCGATTGGCAGGCCAGTCAAGGGATCGATCACTTCGGCAATGTAAGAGTCCTCGATCGCGTGCAGCACGCCAGGGCGTTTCGGACAGCCGTAACTCACGGGGCCAATCTCAGTCATGCCATGATGATCCACCACGCGCGCGCCGTTCCATAGTTTCGCGATGTGGGTGCGTATGGCGGGCACGCTGCCGCCCGGCTCTCCGGCTACGATCAAGGTGCGCACCTTGGATGCGCCCAGATCGATATTCTCCTCGGCGGCCACTTCCGCCAACCGGATGGCATAGGTGGGCGTGCAGCACAGCACCGTGGCCGAGGTTTCGACGATCGTGCGCAAGCGCGCGGCGCTGCGCATGCCGCCGCCGGGAATGGCGAGGCAGCCCACGCGCGTGGCGGCTTCGAATCCGACCCAGAATCCGAGGAACGGCCCGAAGGAGAAAGCGAAGAAGATCCGGTCGCCGGGGCCGACGCCGGCTGCTTGGTACACGCGCGTCCAGTTGCCGATCATCCAGTCCCAACTTTCCGGTGTGTCCAGCCAGCGCATGGGGGTGCCGGTGGTGGTGGCGCTCGTTTGGCAAAAACGGGTGTAGCGATCCAGGGGATAAGTCAGATTGGAGCCGTAGGGCGGATGCGCGATTTGATCGTCGATCAGCTCTTGCTTCAGCGTAAACGGCAGGCTGGCCAAGTCCGCGTCCTGGCTGGCGCCGCGCAGCTTGGCGGAGTAAAAGGGATTATTGCCGAGAACCGCCGCGAGCAGATCGCGGAGCTTGCCTACCTGCATGACTCTATAACTTCTCCGGCGGCCAGCGGCTTGCCATGCGGAAGCGGAGCGGGAACCGCCGCGAACTTGGCCACCGCGTCGAAGAGCGGACGAAAGTCGCGGAACAGGTTGCCCATCAGGCAGTCCGTCATGTCGCCCTTAAGCTCCGGAAACTCGGTGATAAACACGCGGAAGCTGAACACCTGGTTATAGAACGCGTAGACTAGTTTGCGCATGGCTTCGACGCCTTCGCAGACCTGCGCTCCATACGCGGCGAAGCGGGACGCGGAAACGTCGCCGGCGGCGAGCGCCGCGTCCACGGCGTCCGCGGCGAGTTCCCCGCTGCGCAGCGCCAGCAACACGCCGGACGAAAACACGGGGTCCAGGAAGCCGAATGCGTCGCCGGCCAGGACGAGTCCGTCGGCCGCGCAATGGCGGGACCGATAGGAATACTCGCCAGTGACGCGATAGGGTCCGAATTGTTGGCCGGCCGCCAGATGCTTTTCGATCCAGGCGTTCTTCTTGACTTCGCGGTGAAAGATCGCGGCTAGGTCGTGCCTATCTTTGTAGAGGTAGTCTTTCTCGGCCACCACGCCCACACTGACTATGTCGCCGGCCAGGGGAATGTACCAGAACCAGCCTTTTTCGGGCACGTAAGCTACCGTGGTCGCACCTTCATCGATTCCCGGGTCGCGCAGTGCGCCTTTGTAGTAAGTCCAGACGGCGATCTTATTCAGCACTGGATCGCGGACTTTCCAGCCGTTGCGTGTGACGGCGAAGGCGTCCCGTCCCGTGGCGTCGATGGTCATCGGCGCGTGGAACTCCCGCGCCGCGCCATCCTTAGTAACCCCCTTCACTCCGGTGACCGCGCCACTCGGCTGCATCAGCTCGCGGACCGTTATCTCTTCGATTACCTCCGCGCCCTTCTCGCGGGCATTGTCGAGCAGCAACTGGTCGAACTCGCTGCGTAAGACCTGCCAGGTCGCGGAGGCTTCATGCGCGAGCTGTTGCGAAAAATAGAACGGTACGGAAGCGCGTCCGCTGGCGCCCACGAACTGCACGCTATGCTTTCGCGTGAAATGCGAAGCCTTCAGGCGGTCCAGCACGCCGATCCGTTCCAGCGTGAAGTACCCGTAAGGCAGCAATGACTCGCCGATGTGATAGCGCGGGAACTTTTCCTTTTCCAGCACTACCACGCGCCGGCCTTTAGCGGCCAGCACGGCCGCGGCCGTAGAGCCGGCTGGGCCGCCGCCAATTATTATGGCATCGTAGGAGTTGCCGTTCCGCATATATCCTTATGCGATGAGCGCCAACTTGTGTTCAGGCAGGAAGAACTCGTAAAGCAGCCGGTCGACCTGCAACAAACCATCGCGCGTCAGACGTAAGCTGTCCGCGTCCGTAGTGAGGAAGCCCCGGTCACGCAATATGCCGAAAGGCACGGCAAACCGGTCTTGAATCCGCACGCCAAACTTATCCTCAAAGTAGCGATTGTGAACGTGCCCCAGCTTCATCTGCAGAATCAGCTCGCGAATGAGGCGCTCTTCCGCGGTGAGAGTGAACGCACGGTAAATCGGAAGAGCGCCGCGGCGCAATTTGTCCGAATAGGTTTCGAATTCGTGCTCATTCTGGAAATGAGTGCCCTGCACGTGCGAGAAGGAGGCGACGCCTAGTCCGACCATGTCCGCTCCGGACCACAGGAGGTCGGTGTAGACGAAGCGCTGCTTCGCGGGGTTCTTAACCGCGGTGTAAGCGCTGCGCACTGTGTAGCCCGCGTTTTCCAATTCGGCAAAAGCATAACCGACCCAGTCCCGCTTGGTCTTCCAGGTGGCCACGGGAGCGACCGACTGCCCCGTGACTTTCATCTCCTTGAAGATGGTGGTGTTGTAGGGGACTTCCATCTGGTAGATGGTGACGCTGTCGGGGTCCAATTCAATGGTTTTGCGCACGCATTCGCGCCAGTTCTCCGTAGTTTCACCTACCATGCCGGCGATGAGATCGATATTGATTTGGGGGAAGCCGATGGAGCGGGCGAAGTTGTAGGCGGGTCCGATCTCTTTCGACGTATGCGCGCGGCCATTGATCTTCAGGATATCGTCGTCAAAGTTTTCGATACCCAGGCTCAGGCGCGTGACGCCCAGATCCTTAATCACCTGAAGCTTACCTTCTGTAAGAGTTCCAGGTTCGCATTCGAAGGCGATTTCCTCGGCTTCATCCCACGGCAGCAGACGCTTCATACGTTCTACGAGACTGGAGAGCTGACGCGAGGAAATATAAGACGGTGTGCCTCCCCCAAAGTAGATGAACTTCGGCTTACGGCCGCCGATGAAGGATTTTTCGGAGTAAAGAGTCAGTTCCTGAATGGCTGTATCCAGATAGCCTTCCACTTCGGCCGCGTTTTTGTCGGTATAGACTTTGAAGTAACAAAAGTGACAACGCTTGCGGCAAAAGGGGATGTGGAGGTAGATGCCCAGCGGAGTGTTGGGCGCCGGGGGGCGGTCCAGCGCGGCGAAGACGTTGCCAACCTGGGCCGGGCTCCAGAAGGAGTACGGGGGATAGTTGGAGACGAAATAGCTACCGCCGGTGGTTTGTTCGGTTTCGGTTTCAGTTAGCATCCGGTTATTATTCAGTATAACGCCGTGGCGGCCTACGAGGCCGCCGCAGGCTGCGAGTCTGCCCCACTAGAACAGGAACTTGAGACCCAGTTGCAGGCGGCGCGGATTGCCGGCCGAGAGAATCTGACCGAACGTGGGTGAGCCGATGAAATTATCCGGCAGGCTGAAGTTTGTGTGATTCAGCACGTTAAACCCTTCCACGCGAAATTGCACGGTGGCGCGCTCGCGAATGACGGTGTTTTTGACGAGCGATAGATCCACGGTGGCCGAGCCCGGGCCTGTGACCGTATTGCGGCCGGAGTTGCCGAACTCGCCGTAAGGCGGAATCGCGAAAGCCGCCGTATTGAACCACTCGTTCGCGCTCGGGTTGGAAAGCTTGGGATTTCCGACTACGTTCGGCCGGTCGTTGGCGCCGAAGCCCAAGCTATCGATGCCCGTATTGCTGTTATCGTCATCCGCCAGCAGCGCGACGGTGAACGGCTGGCCGGTTTGAAACTGCAGAATGCCGAACGTCTGCCAACCTTTCAGCCAGCGGGAGCTATTGCCGAAAGGGAGATCATAGCCGTAGCTAGCCACGAAGCGCTGGCGGACATCGAAGTTGGAAAGCCCCCGCTCGGCGCGCAGATCGTAACTGTCCTGCGGAAAATTTGGATCGCCCGCACTCGAAAAGAAACTGGAACCGTTGTCGATGGATTTCGAGAAAGTGTATGACGCCAGCAGCGACAGTCCAAAACTCATGCGCTGTTCGAAGCGCGCCTGCAGGCTGTGGTAGATGGAATTGCGGTTGGACTCCAGCAGGTCGATATCGGCGAACTGCGGCAGAGGCCGCTCAAAATACGGGTTTGTCGAGGGCGCCGGCTGGTTGGCGTCGCGCGCGCCGATCAGGCCGGTCCCTTTCGAACCGACATAGCCGATTTCGAACATGCGGTTGCCGCCCAGAGACCGCTCGATGTTGAAGTTCCACTGCTGTATATAAGGCGTGCGCAGATCGCGCTGGAAGGCCAGGGCGGAAGGCGGGTAGGGCAACGGAAAGTTACTCGGGAACGGGTTGGAGAGCAGCAACGGAGCCGTGGCGCTGAGCGGGTAGTACACGTTGAAATTGAAATAAGGCGGGCTGAAATAGAGGCCCTCGCCGGGAGCCAGCGACGACTGATCGTAGTAGATGCCGTAGCCCCCGCGGAACACGGTGCGCAGCGACGCGCCCGGCGTCCAGGCGAAGCCTAGCCGCGGGGCGAAATTATTGCGGTCCGGAAGGTAGCCGGAGCGCGGCATGCCATCGGTGCCCACCGGCACCAGCGTCTGGGTGTCCGAATCGTATAGGTCGGCGTGATTTTGCGCGTCCACGGCGGGCGAATTGTATTCGTAGCGTAGGCCCAGAATGAGTGTAAGATTGGGGCGCACGCGCCAGGTGTCATTGGCGAAGAAGTTATAGCTATAAGTGCGCAGATGCTCCGGATTGTTGAGTGTGGCGACGCCGGAGTCGGTGGGAAGGCCCAGCAGCAACTCCTCCAGCGGATTGCCGATGAGCAAGCCCGTGAAATCGAGGAAGCCACGGGACTCGATGTCGCGGTAAGCGTTTTGCTGCGTAATGCGATAATCCACGCCGAACTTCGCCTGATGGCGGCCATGCACCCAGGTCAGGTTGTCGTTCAACTGATAGACATTCGTGGTGGCGTGCTGCGGGTTGTTGGACTCGTCGCCGAGCGGCGAAAATCCAGTGACCGAGATGGAGCTGAGTCCGAAATCGCGCGGATTGGTGGAAATCGTCGGCAATCCCACCTGGCTGTTCACGTTCTGCGCGATGTCCTGCTGATAAACGCCCTCCGAGACACGGTCGAATCCGGCGCGGAATTCGTTGAGGAGGGCCGGTGTGAAGACGTGTGTTTCGGCGATCATGGCGTTCTGATCGCGGCTGGGAACGTTGTCTCCATAGCCGGGCACCAGGGGAAAGCTGGGGCCGGTGAAGGGCTCGAACAGACTGTTATCGGCGAAGCTATAGCGGAAGGTCAACTGCGACGACGGCGCCAGCGTATGGTCCACGCGCACATCGAACTGATCGCCGCGCATGCGCCCGTCCGGTGAGGACACATAGTTCTGATTGGGCACATTGCGGTTGGGCGCGGGATAAAGCGCGGCGATGGCCAATCCGGTCGGATCCAAGTAGTAGCTCGGAATGATGTTGTTTTGGAACGGCGTGCCGGTAAGCGGATTGATGGCCGGCAAGCTGCTCTGCGAGAAATCGCCCGTGCGCTCGGCCAGCGTAGGCACATTGGTCACTTGCGTAATGCCGGTACTGTCGCGGGTGCCCTGATAATCGGCGAAGAAGAAAGTGCGGTCCTTGACGATGGGTCCGCCGATGGTGCCGCCGAACTGGTTGCGCTGATCCTGCGGGGCGGGTGTGTCGGACGGAGCAAAGTAGTTTCGCGCGTCGAAGATGGCATTGCGGAAGAATTCGTAAGCCGTGCCATGGAACTGATTGCCGCCGGAGCGCAGCACGACGCTGATTTGTCCGCCGCCGTTGCGGCCGAAGGAGGCGTCGTAGGTGCTGGACAAGACCTCGAATTCGCGCACCGCATCCACGGGCGGGGTGACGGCAACGCCGTTGAGCTTGGGATCGCCGTCAAAAACGCCGTCGAGCAGGAAGTCGTTCGCATCCTCGCGCGCGCCGTTGATGTTGATGGCGAAGGACCCGCGCACCGAAGCGGCGGAGCCTTCCGCGGCGGGGACCACGCCGGGCACCAACAGGCTGAGTTGGTAAAAATCGCGTCCATCGAGCGGCAGCCCTTGCACCTGGCGGTTGTCGATGACATCGCCGACGGTGGCAGAGTCCGGGCGCAGCAGGCTGCGTTTGGCGGTGACGGTGACCTGCTCGGTGGTCTTGCCGGGGAGCAGGGGCATTTCGACGCGAATCTCCTGGTTTAGATCGAGGGTGAGCTCCTGGACTTGGGGGCGATAGCCGGATGCGTCGACTTCGAGGCGGTAGGTTCCAGGATCGAGCAATGTGATCAGGAAATCGCCCTGCGGGCCCGAGACGGTGGCGCGTTTCTTGTTGGTGTCGCGCTCGACGAGCGCCACCGTGGCGCCGGAAATCGGCGTTTTGGCGGCGTCGGTAATCTGTCCGCCGATGGAGCCCCGAGTGGACTGCGCGTATAGAGACGCGGCGGCCAACAGAATCGAGATCAGGGATGCTTTCACTTGTGTCCTCGAAGACGTGCGTTGCGTAGCTTTATATACTATAGCCCGATCATTGGATAGACGGGCGGGGGCGGCGAGGGTTTGGTGCGCCTGGCGAGAAGCCGGTAGAGGTTCGCGGCAGGCGGCCTACGAGGCCGCCGCAGGCTGCGAGCCTGCCCCACAAGCTCTGCCGGCTACTCGTACCGGAGTGCCACCATGGGATCGACGCGGGTGGCCCGCCGCGCCGGAATGTAGCACGCCAGCAACGCGGCGCCGATCAGCACCGCGGCCATCAAAGCGAATGTCAGGGGATCGAAGGAACTAACGTGGAACAGCTCGTTCCGCAGCAGACGGCTCGCAATCAGGGATACCACGAGCCCGACCGCCGCGCCGGCGCCCGCCAGCCGCATGCCCTGGCCCAGCACCAGCCGCAGGATCTCGCCGGGTTGCGCGCCCAGCGCCATGCGGACTCCCATTTCCTGGGTGCGCTGGGTGACCGCGTAGCCGATCACGCCGTACAGCCCGATCACGGCCATCAGCAGCGCCATGCCGGCGAAGACGCCCAGCACCGTCACCACGAAGCGGCGGGGCGCGAGGGAACTGTTCACCATGTCCGGCAGCAGGCGAATTTGGGAGACGGGCTGTGTCGAATCGACTGACCGGACAGCGTCGCGGATGCCGGCGGCCAGGCGCGCCGGGCCGGAGGACGCGCGCACGATGAACCGCGCCATCGGCGGCGCGTCTTGGTAGAGCGGGAAATAATACTTGCCTTTGACGTCTTCGCCGCCGAGATCGGCGTTCTTGACGTGGCTGACCACGCCCACGATGGTGGCCCACGGCGCCCGACTGCCGCGGCGCAGGTGCTTGCCGATGGGGTCTTCGCCGGGCCAGTATTGGCGCGCGAGGATCTCGTCGACGAGGACTACGGGTTCGGTATCCTGGCGGTCGGTATCGGTGAAGACGCGGCCTTTGCGAATGGGGATTTTGAGGGCGGCGAAGTAATCCGGAGTCACGTAGCCGACGTCGCCGTGCGGACCGGGATCGCCCGGCGGCGAGGGGCGCCCTTCGATGGCGAAGGAAGCCGATCCGCCATCGCCGCTGAAAGGCACGGGGAGGGCGGCGGCCACCGAAGCGATGCCGGGCATGGCGGCCAGATTGCCGAGTACGGCGCGAAAGAATGCGATGCGCTTGCCCCGATCGGCGTAGTGGGTCTGCGGCAGCGACAGGCCGGCGGTAATCACGCCGTTGGGTTGGAAGCCGGGGTTCACGTCTTCGAGCGCGGCCAGGCTGTGCAGAAACAAGCCTGCACCAACGAGCAGCACCAGCGCCAGCGCTACCTCGGCGACTACCAAGGCGGCGCGCAGATGCTGGCGTCCCAAGCCTCCGGTATTGGAACGGCCCCCTTCTTTCATGAGCTCGTAGCGGTCAAGACGCGAGATCTGCCAGGCCGGCGCCACCCCGAACAGAATGCCGGCGGCGACGGCCGCCAGGGCCGTGAAGGCCAGCGCGGTGGAATCCATGCGTACACCCACGGCTACCGGAAGACCTTCCGGCGCCAGAGCGAGCAGCCCCTTCAAGCCGGCAAAAGCCACACCAAGGCCAACCACCGCGCCGCCGAAGGCCAATACGAGGCTCTCCGCCAGCGACTGGCGAATGAGACCCCAGCGGCTCGCTCCAAGCGCGGCGCGGATGGCGATTTCGCGGCTGCGTCCGGAGGCGCGCGCCAGCATTAAGCCGGCGATATTGGAACATGCAATCAGCAGCACAAAACCGACGGCGCCCAGCAGCACCAGCATAGGCGTCTTGGTATCGCCGGCGATGAAATCGGTGAAGGGCAACAAAAACATGCCCCAGGCGGAGTCCTTGGCATAAGCGCCGTTCCCTGTGCCGCTGTTCCGCACACGGCTGCTGAGCACTTCGACGAATGCGTTGGCGGGCGCGAACCGCAGTCCGGGCCGCAGGCGGGCCATGGCGCCGTAGCTCTCGTTGAAACGGTTCCCCTCGGTGTATTGACCGTCGGCCAGACCGAGGGGCGCCCAGAGGTCTACGTTGGCGGGCCAGCGGAATTCCGGCCCCATCACGCCCACGATGCGGTAGGGCAGCTGATTCAGCTCGATGGTGCGGCCGACCGCGGCGGGGTCCTGGCCGAAGAGGCGTTTCCAGGCGGCGTAGGACAGCACGACTTCCCGGTTGGCGTTGGGGCGATCTTCTTCGGGTTGGAAGACGCGGCCGAGTTTGGCCTTGGCACCGAAGACCTCGAACCAGCGCCAGGTGACGCTGGCGCCTTGCAGCCGTTCGGGAACGATGGAGCCGGTGTAGTTGAAGTCGTTCTGATCGATGAGCGCGGCGGACTCGAATTGCTGGGTGCTGTGCAGCACGTCCGCGAAGTCGGGGATGGAGACGCCGATGTTGCGGAGCGCCAGCTTGTCGTAGCGGACGCGCAGGGAAACGGTGCGTTCGGGGTGGGCGACACCGGAGGGATTCAGGAGGATCTGGTTGACGACGCTGAAGATGGCGGTGTTGGCGCCGATTCCGAGGGCCAGGGTGGCCAGCGCCACGGCCGTGTAGCCGGGAGTCTTGAGGAGCGTGCGGATGGCGTAGCGGCAGTCTTTCCAGAGTGCGAGCATATGGATAATACTCGCGCCGGGGCGTTTGGTCACGCAATAGCTATCAGCTATCGGCTTTCGGTTATTTGACACTTGAGGAGAAGAAGGCGACGTACCAGTAGACCACCGGGAGCGTGAACAGCGTGCTATCCACGCGGTCCAGCCAGCCACCGTGGCCGGGCAGAAGGGTGCCGCTATCCTTCACGCCGGCGCCGCGCTTCAGGGCGGATTCGCAGAGGTCGCCGAACTGTCCGGCTACGTTGGCGCCGGCGGTGAGCGCCAAGGCAAGCGCCGGGGAAACGGCGGGAATCGCGCAATGCAGGAAGAAGAAGCCAAAGAGCAGTGAAGCGGCCAGCGACGCCGCGGAACCTTCCCACGACTTGCCGGGGCTGACGATCGGCGCGAGCTTGTGGCGGCCCCAAGCGCGGCCCACGTAGTACGCGCCAATGTCTCCAATCCAATTCAGCACCAGCGCGTACAGTAGCCAATAGCGGTTTTGCGCGGCTAGCAGCGGCGCAAAGCGCCAGCAACCGAAGACATAGATTACGCCCAGCAGCAGGAACGCGACGCGTACAATCCCGGCGCGCAGGTCGCCGGCGCGTAAGGCCAGACTGAGAGCGATTAGGGCTACGGCGGTCGCGGTCAGCAGTGCGTGGCCGTCGGCGGGTAGCACCAGAATAAGCAACCCGGCGCCGTAGCCGAGGGGGCCGAAAGCGCTCGCTGACGGCCGCGGCTCGGAAACGTACGCGGCGGCGATGCCGGAGAACTCGTAAAAGCACAGCAGCGCGACCAACGCGGTGACGGCGTACACGGTCCAGAGCGGGGACCAAAGAACCACCCACGTAACCAGCGGAAACAGGACCAGCGCCGTGAGGACCCGCTTCATCGGACCGGTAATGCGGCGATCATTTCTTCGGAGTCGGCTGCGACACCGTTCAGCGGGGCGGCGCTCAAACCGCCGTAGCGCCGGTCGCGCTTCTGGTATTCCAGAACCGCCGCCAGAAGATGCGCGCGGCTGAAATCCGGCCAAAGGGTCTCGGTCATGTAGAGCTCCGCATAGGCGATCTGCCACAGCAGGAAATTGCTGACGCGCATCTCGCCGGAGGTGCGAATCAGCAGGTCGGGATGCGGAGAGGGGCTGGTGTACAAGTGCGCGGCGATCGAGTCTTCGTCCACCCGCAGCGACGCGAGCCGCCCTTCCAGCCGGGCCATCTCGATCACGGAGTTGACCGCATCCACGATCTCGGTGCGGCCGCCGTAATTGATCGCCAGGTTGACCAGCAGTCCGCGGTTGGCGGCGGTGGCGTCCACCACGGCATCCAATTCGCGGCGCACGTCCGGGGGCAGCGCGTCCAGACGGCCGATGGCCTGCAGCCGGATATCGTTCTTTTGCAGCTCGGGCAGTTCCTTGCGCAGATAGAAGCGCAACAGACGCCAGAGGGTCTCGACTTCGGCGCGCGGGCGCTTCCAGTTCTCCACGGAGAACGCATAGAGCGTCAGGACCCGGATTCCCAGGCGGGCGCAGGTTTCCACGGTGTTGCGTACCGGTCCCACGCCAGCCTTGTGGCCCGCCACGCGCGGCAGGCGGCGGCGCGCGGCCCAGCGCCCGTTGCCATCCATGATGATGGCAATGTGCGCCGGCAGTCTGTCGGGATCGATGGCGCTGGCAAGCTCCCAATCCCTATCCCCGGGACGAAGGGATTCCAGTAAGGCCTTCATGCGGTAAACTTCATAGTACAACAGAGTGCAAGTCTATCCGCGGGGATATGCGGGTGCGTGAGCGGCCTTGGGGAAACCGCTCCCTTACGGTCGCGGCTCGGTAACGTGGTCGCGGCTCGGTAACAGTCGCGTTTACCGAGCCGCCACAATCCCCAAAACTGCTACTGCAAGAGGAGGTTCACCGCATTGGACGGGCTGGTGTAGTTGATGCTGGTCACGGAATCGGTATACTGGGCGGCCAGCGACACGTTCACGGTGCCGGCGCCATGCAGGCTCGATGGGATGGCCACGTTGACCTGATCCAGCCCCGTATCGGTGCCTTGTGCCCCGGCAAACTGAACCTGCAAGCTGGTATTGACGGCCGAAGTGCCGGTGCCTACGGCGGCATTTGCCGTGATATCGGACAGGGCCGCCAGATGCCGGACACCGGTGCCATAAAGCTCGATGACCAGGGAATCGCTGGCGCCCCAGCTTATGGGCGCCGCACAGTTCTGAGATGTGCAGCCTGGGACGAAAGTGTACTGCCAGAACTGCCCATTACCTAGCGAATTGGTCCAACCGGAACAGGTGCCGGCGCAAACCGCGATGCCGGCGGCCGGACCCTGGCCAGTGGCGAAGGAAGTGTACAGGCCGGGTGCGACGGGCGCCACCAGAACGACGCCGGTGGTAACGGTTGCGTCGCCGCTGGTAACGGTCAGGTTGGCTGGACCGGGCGCCGCGTTGCTGGGCACCAGGTAGTTCATTTGGTTCGGGGTGACCGAGTATATCGGCACGGCAAAGCTGGTGTTGGTGGTGTCCACCAGCGTAGCCGTGGTGCCGCCCAGTGTGGTGGGCCAACTGGGATTGCCCATGGTGGTCTGGTTGGCCAGGTCGGCGCCAAAAGCGCTGACGATCATATCGGGAGCCACGGTGCTATTGGGGTTGCACGGATTGTCCGGAGTGCCGCAAGCCGGGTTAAAAATGGTGGCGAGCGTGGCGTAGCTGGCGTTGGAAATACTGGTCACCGTTTTTATGCCGTCTAGCTGCACTTCCCCGGCGTAGGCCGTGGCGGTCTGAGTCAGTTGCCCCTGTACCATGGCCGCGACCATTTCATGGATATAGGTGGGATTGGTGGCTTGGTCCGGCGAGGCATCCACATACAGAAAGAATGTCTGCGTGGTGAAGGCCGTCATGGACTCCAACCCATAAGCCATGTCAAACAACCCCATGCCCGCCAGCCAAGTCTGTTCCATGGGTTGGAAGATCACATTGCACGAGCCGATTAAAGACGCGCCTTCCGCGCCAGTTGGGCTGCTTTGATAACCGCCGGGCGACGAACCGGCCGGCAGATAGTGGGGAGCGAAGGTTTCTTCCATGTAGAAAGGCTTGTTGACGGCTTTGGACGCCGCGATCCATCCCTCGACTTCGGCGAAATCGGCGGGGGAATTGGAATAGTCGTCGTCGGTTTCGAAGTCCGTGCAGCCGGAACTCAGGGTGGTTGCGTTGCAGTTAGGAATAGCGATAAAAGCCGCGGCGTAAGCATCCTCATTGCAATGGGAACAGTCGCCGGCGCCCACCAGCGTGTGCGGCGCGGCCTTCTTGACGATGGGTTCCATCTGTTCAACGAATTGGGCCCACTCCGCGGGAGTCACGCTGATTCCCATGCGCGCGGCCTGGGTGGTAGGCTCATGCACGATCACGAAATTATCGGGCTGGTAGCGGGCGACGAGCGCCGGATAGGTTTGCATCGCTACATTCGTAAAGTCCGAGAAGGTGGAGATGGTGAGCTCGCCGACATTGAATTCCGGATTGATTGCGAGCAGCATGCCCAATTCACGGACACGCCGGACCGCGACGTCGAGATTGGCCACGTCCGCGGGGTTGTTGATGGTGGTGACAGCGGGGTTGAACTCCACTCGCTGCACGCCCGCGGCCTTAAGCCCATCCACATAGTCGATCTCCTCCTGCGGAGTCCAATTATGGTCGCCAAGACCGTAGGCCAGAAAATCCTGGCCGCCGAAGATGAGCGGCTGTCTGTTACCCGTGGGGAGGTTGGCCGTCACATTGTTGATCGAGGTTACCACACCGTTGATGAAAGTAGTCACGCTTTCCTGTTGGGCAGCCAGAGGGCTGACGGCTGCACCCATGGCCAACATGGCCAAACGCGTCGTCAAAGACGAGCGCTGGCGTAATTGAGCATTGAACATGATATGGTTGTTCCTTTCATTGCGGAACCGATGTTCCTTTTTATCTGAACACGACTCCCGGAAAATCTACTCGCTCAGTGGCTTAGGTGCTGCTTAACACCCTTCGAATCGTGGTGCCGGAGGCCTCCAGGGGCACGCATGATCGCTAAATGATCTATCCAGGCGCCACGCGCCTTTAAATGCACGAACCGGCCCAACGCGATCTATTGTTGAACCTATTGGCCGAGCAGAGGGTAGAGAGTGGCCGAAGAGGGCGAAACCGCGATGCGAATGACCGCTGGCGGTCAAATTGACGAGGCGCGGTCAACGAAAAAGCCGGGCCTCGGGTACTATACTTGCTACGGATCCGCTGCCCTACTAGTTCTTAGCGACGGGCGACGGCTGGCAACCGGGAAAACGGAAGGAAAACAGACGCGTAGCCCAGGTTCTGGAACCGGTCCCCGCGAGGTATTGCCCCGTATACCACATGGTGCAGTCATCCGACGGATCGACGCTCATGCTGGTGTAATCGCCCCAGCGGTCTGAATCGGACTGATTGCCAGTTCCATCGAAGATGGTGGCCTCTGCTTCCATGGTGCCGAGAGGATCGCTGGGGACGCGGCCCGTGTAGCGGACCGACGGATACGCCGTCGGCGTGGAGAGACTGTAACCCAACGCGATATCGCGCAGCCCGTCCATGGCAATGGCTCCCATCCAACGGTAATTCGCGTCCGGGGCGTAGGTCCCCTGCTGGTAGAGGACGGGAGTCGAGCCGGGGTTGTGCAATTCATACCAACGCATGCCGACGCCGTCGCTGGCATGCGCGCCGGTCAGTATACTGTGGGTCAGTATCAAGGCGTCATACGGAGGCGAAGCGTTGGGGAAGTTGCGGTACTGCGCCGGGGGTCTGAGCGTGTCGCCGTTGGTGCGCAGCATCTCCGAACTGCCATATTGCGGAACGTTGTCGGACTCCGAATAGGCGGCCACGTTAATCCTGACCGGGCCATTGAGCTGGGTGTTAGCGGGGTTGGTGAAGTCTACGTGCAACTCGTAGAGGTAGATTTGGTTGGCGCCTTTGGGCCCCAGCATCAGGAAATAATTAGGCGTGCCCGCGGGCGGCGGGGTGGGACCATCCATGTTGGACGGCACCATTTCCTGAAGCTGCGGATTGTCGAGCTGCACGCACTGCAGCGTGGCCGCCGCGCCAATGAGCATCTGGCCGCGGTCCAGGGCGCACGCGGAGGGGCCCACATAGGCCGAGTTGTAGCTGACCCTGGTTGCAAGATAGTAACCATCCGGCCAAGTTCCGAGTTTCTGTCCAGTCAGGTTGCCTTCGGCCTGGAATTGATAGTCATACAGGTAGTAGGCGCCGGTGGCGTCGCTGGTTTGCGAGACCGCCAGGCAGGCGTAGTACGGAGTTCCCAGGGTCCCCATCTTGATCACCCAGCGCGCCGCTTGCTTGTCGTAGAACACCACCGGGTCGGCCATGCTGGATCCATTGGAGCAGTTGGTGTCGAAGTTCTTCCATAGCTCTCCGATGAAGACCGGTCCCATAATCACAGCGTTCGTTACGCAGCCGCTGGGAGAGCAGACTGGCGTGGCGGATTTGTCGAAGACGGCCAGCGACAGATTCACGGTTTCCACAATCTGGGTGTCGCCTACGGAAGAGTTTGGATCGGGGGGCACGCCGTAATTGGAATGCGATCCGCTGGGGCCCGTGAAACCTAGTCCGAGGCCGAGCAGATTTACCCCCGGAATGGTGACGAGCGGCGTGCCAGCCTTGAGTTGCCGGACGGGATCGGCAAGCCAGCCAGCCCTGGCATGCGCAGCGGGACCGCCGGGCGCATCGTCGTCGTCTCCAGCCTGCGCCCAGGTGAGCGGCTTGCCCACCAAAGTTCGCAGGGGAGGGGAGATGCCGTGCTTGATCTCGTGAATGACGGTGACGCGTTGGGCCGCGCGCGGCGAGGCCGTCAACCCAGGCCGCGGAAGCATAGCCGAGCAGAGGGCTAAGCCTATCGATCCAGCCGCCAGACGCGCGCCGAGATGCGACGTCATGAATGGCCCCCTTTGACCGTAATCTATCACGCGGCTTTTTCAGCTACAAGGATGTAATGGATGGATCAGTACCCCTCCCGGACCGCGAAGGCTCCCCGGGGACCCGCAGACCAAGGGGGCCCGAAACTACGGCGTGAAGGCGAAGACGGTGCCTTGCCCCAGAGTCCCGCCGCCCAGGGTAGTACCGTAAAAAACACCACTCGGCCCGGGGATCAGGGCGGCATTCGGAGAGGCTCCGTCGTTGCCGCCCTGGAATTCGTAGAGCACGCTTTCGGCCCAGGATCCGCCTCCCGTGGGTGTCAATTGGTACAAAAGTCCGAAGCCGTTAAACCTGTTCCCGGTTCCGCCGCCGAAAGCAGTCCCGTAGAGGCTTCCACTGGGGCCTAGGGACGGAGCCGCGTGCGGAGCGCCGCCGTCGCTCTTGCCCGTGAATTTGTGGAGTACGGTCTCGGTCCAGGGTTTGCCGGTCCCGGTGGGCGGGCTCAACTCGAACGCCGAGCCGTTGCCTGCATTCACGCTGCCGGCGGTGGTTCCATATAGGGCGCCGTTTGTGCCGATGGTTACGCCTGCATACGGAAAGCCGCCGTCGCTGCCAGTGAAACTGTGCAAAACGGTCTCGGTCCATGTGCCGCCCTTGGTCAGGGCCAGCCTGAACACAGTGCCTTTGTCCGAAGAGCCGCCGGCGACGGTGCTGCTGTAAAAATCGCCATTTGAGCCAGTGGTCAGAGCCGCATAGGGGCAAGCTCCATCGCTGCCGCCGGAAAAGTTATAAAGGACGGTTTCGGTCCAGACTCCCCCCGATCCCGCCGGCGGCGTCAACTCGAACACCGTACCGTAATTGGAGGTTCCGCCGAGCTCGGTGGTGCCATAGAGCTTGCCGTTCGCGCCAATGGTCACATTTGCATAAGGATAGGCGCCGTCGCTGCCGCTGAAGCTGTGCAGGACAGTTTCGGTCCAGGCCCCCCCTTGCCCGATTGGCGGAGTCAACTCGTACACGATACCCAGCCCCGCGGCGCCCCCGTAGTTGGTCGTGCCATAGAGTACGCCGCCTGTGCCGGCCACCACGCCCGCGTAAGGATAGGTTCCGTCGTTGCCGCCGGCAAAGCTATGCAGCACGGTCTCGGTCCAAGCCCCGCCGCCGGGACCCGGAGGGGTCAACTCAAATATCGTGCCGCTGTTGAAGACGCCGCCGTAAGCGGTTGTGCCGTAGAGCGTTCCATCGGCGCTATAGGTCACGGCGGAGTAGGGGCCGGCGCCATCGCCGTCTTCGCCTGAGAAGCTATACAGTGTGGTCAGCGCGGGGGACGGAGTTTGCGCGGCGCTGTAAATCGGCATAGCGATCCCGGCCAGGGCTCCGCTTAAAACGATGGCGCGCGACCAGTCTCGCCGGTGAAGTGGTTTAGCGCGGCTCATAGCTTCGAGATGTCGTTGCTCCCGTGGTTGCAGATCCAGACGTGTATCCCGTCGAAGCCTCCGAAGGCCGGCGCGTTTCCAGCGTGAAAATTACCCAGCAACGCGCCATCGCTCGCCCGCAGCTTGGTGACGCTGTCGCTATTCTGATTGGCCACCCAGATATTGGCCCCATCGTAGATCGCGCCATTCGGGTTGACGCCCACCGGATAGCTTCCCAGTACCACGGCGTCGCTGGCCCTGATCTTGGTGGCGGTGTTGCTGTAGAAGTTCGTTACCCACACGTTGGCGCCGTCGAAGGCGAGCGCGTTCGGCACGGTTCCGCCAGCCAGGGTCAGCAGCAGCGTGCCGTCGCTGCCCAGCTTGGTCACGGTGTTGCTATCCCAGTTCGCCACCCAGATCGACGAGCCGTCCCAGACCACATCCACCGGCCCGCTCCCGCCCGTCGGAACGGTGGCGGCCAATGCGCCGGTGCTGGCCTGCAACTTAGTAAGATTGTCGCTGTTGTAGTTCGCCACCCAGATGTAGACTCCGTCGAATGTGATGGCGTTCGGTCCGTTTCCAGTAGTAAACGTTCCCATCGGCGCGCCGTCCCTGGCCCGTAACTTGGTGACGTTCCGGCTGCCGGTGTTGGCCGTCCAGATGTTAGCTCCGTCGAAGGTCACGGCGCTGGGTTCCGTTCCGACGGTATACGTGCCGAGAAGCGCGCCGTCGCTGGCCCGCAGTTTGGTTACGGTAGTGGTGCCGTAATTTGTCACCCACATATTGGCGCCGTCATAAGTGGCGCCCCAGGGACCCTTTCCCACTGCAAAACGGGTCGTCAGGTTGGCGGGATACCAGTGCAGCAACGCGATGGATCCCAGATTCGGGCCGGGAGCCCCCAAAGGACCTG
Source organism: Bryobacteraceae bacterium (assembly GCA_050008575.1). Classification (GTDB taxonomy): domain Bacteria; phylum Acidobacteriota; class Terriglobia; order Bryobacterales; family Bryobacteraceae; genus Bog-159. The sequence goes on along the minus strand of JBEKMJ010000023.1, from coordinate 63,790 downwards.
CGGGGCCCGGCGCGCCGGCCTGTCCCGCCGGTCCCTGCGCACCCTTCTGGCCCGTGGAGCCTTGCGGCCCCGCGGGACCCGCTGGCCCCGTATTACCGGCCGGACCCTGCGGACCGGGTGCGCCGACGCTTCCAACGGTCACAATCAACGATCCAGTCTGGCTGTTACTGTTCGTGACAGACAGCTTATAGGAAGCGGGAGTATAACCCGCCGGCAGATCGGCCGAGATCTTAGTATTGCCAAAGGACACCACCGTCAGCGCGGTGTTGCCGAGCGTCACTACCGGGGCTGCCTGTGCCGGACTGAAGTTCTGGCCGGTGATTACGATATGGTTCCTGGCGTAATCCGGCTGGACGCTTAGGAGCACCGGCCCGCCGGCCGCCGAACTGGCCGAAGCGGCCAGGATCGTAGCGACCCCAAGTACGGCCACAGTCGGGAAGAAGTGAGTGCGCATCTTCACATCTACCTTATATCTTCGACACCGTGCTGGTGTAGAAGTTAGCCACCCAAATACTGGCTCCGTCGAAAGCCACGCCATATGGCCCGCCAATGAAGCCGCTGAAGCTCCCAGCCAAAGCCCCATTGCCGGCTTGCAGCTTAGTGATATTGTTGAGGCCGGCCACCCAGACGTAGCTGCCGTCGAACACGACTCCGTAAGGCTGGCTTCCTACGTTAAAGGTCCCCACCGTGGCGCCGTTGCTTGCGTTAAGCTCGGTGACGGTGCTGGCGCCTTGATTGGCCACCCACACGTTGGCGCCGTCAAAAGCCACGCCGGTGGGATTCACGCCCACCGTAAAGGTGCCCATCGACGCTCCATCGGCGGCGCGCAGCTCGGTCACGGTGCCGTCGTTGAAGTTGGTCACCCACACGTTAGTCCCGTCGAAGGCCAGTTCCCGCGGATAATTGCCCACCGCGAAGGTGCCCAACACCGCGCCGCTGCTGGCGAGCAACTTAGTGACATTGTTGCTCGAGTTATTCGCCACCCACACGTTGACACCGTCGAAAACAACGCCCTCCGGGAGTTCCCCCACGGCGTGCGTGCCCAGCAGATCGCCAGTCGAAGCCTGCAGCTCGCTGACCGTGTTGCCGGCTGAGTTGGCCACCCAGATATTGGCCCCGTCGTAGGCGATGCCGCGCGGACCTTTGCCCACGCTATACGTGCCCATGACGGTGCCATCGTTGGCCGCCAGCCTGATGACGGTATTGTCGGCGTTGTTGGTCACCCACATGCTGGCCGCGTCGAAGCACACCCCGGCGGGGTTGTTGCCCACCGCAAAACTGTTCGACTCATCCGCGGCGTACCAACGCAGCAGGCTGATCGGAAGGGTGGCCGGTCCCGGCGCTCCCGCGGGCCCTGCGCTGCCTGGCGGTCCTTGCGGTCCTGTTGGCCCGGTTGGCCCCGTGGGTCCGGTTGGCCCCTGCGGACCAACGGGTCCCGTAGCTCCGGCGGGGCCCTGCGGACCGGCCGGCCCCACCGCTCCCAAGGTCACGCTGAAGTTGGCCGTCTGACTGTTGCTATTCGTCAGGTTTAGGCTATACGAGCCAGGGCCGAAGCTGCCCGGCACGGTGGCCGTGACAGCGGAAGAGCCGCAAGCCACGCCGGTGAGGCTCGTACCGGCTAAGGACACCGCCGGCGGCAGACTGTTTGGACATAGGTTCGTGCCGCTAATGGTCATCTGGTCGTTCGCCGTATTCACCGCCACGCTGGAGATGGTGGGAGCGCTGGCGCCCCAGGCCAAGGCCAGCCAACAGGGTGTCGAGACGAGTGTTGACACGGCGCGCACGAGTGCCTGCCCCACGCCAATATGTAACATAGGCTTTCCTCGCACTACGTTATAGGAGGGTTGTACAGATTCGGCATTTGAAAGGTTCTGTAAGACGCCGGGCCTGAGATATTCATCACTTCGGGGCCAGTGTCCGTGCCGGGAGTGGGCTGAATCTGAATGTCGTAGCCGGTGTCGACTTTGCCATCGACCACAATTGCCGCAAGAAAGAAATAGTTGCCATCGGCCAGCAACTGGGCGCTGCCCATGGCATCCGAGAAATATCCCAGATCTACACTGATCACCGGGTTCACCTGCAGAGTAGCTTCATCGAACGTCAGGGCCATGCCGCGGGTATTGCAGTCGTCAGGTTCGCAATTGGTACCCAGACCGGGAACGCCTCCGGTCGATTTGCCGGGCGGCGATATCCGCGTGTTGCCGTTATCCATCACGTCGAACACGCCCGTCCCCCCGTTTTCGATGCCCGCCTCATGCTGGTGTGAGAACCAGGGCCAGGGATCGTTGTATGTGTTCACAAAAAAGAAATCGCCGCTGGGCCCCATGCGCCACAGGATGTCCCCGGTTCCGGCGCCATCCTTATAGTCGATCTTCATGACCCAATCCTGATCCCGGGACGACACGATGATATCGCCCGGCGCGGTGCTGGGGGCCGCCGCGCCGTCGTGCGGCCAGTAATAGAGACTATTGCAGTGCAACCAGTCGTGCGCTTGCGGGGCGACTCCCGGGCCGATCAGAAATTCGATCAGGCAACCCTGTTCACAGGTTTCGTCCAAAACGGCGGTACGGGTCGCCGGCAGTTGGGGATAGCCTTGTCCCCCGTTCAGCGGGTCGAAGGCGTCCCAATACCAGACCGCGTTCCAATTCTGATCCAGAACCACGATCGCATCTCCCATGATGTCGACGGGCAGGCCGCTGGTGTCGCCTTGCGTCCCGGGCGGGAAAATTTTCTCCACGTCCACCAGGGCCGCGGTGTAGCCATTGGGCAGGGTCTCGATGGCATCATGGTGAAAAATGCCGATACAGGCCGATCCCACCGGAGGCGGCGAGGGAACTGTGTTGCAGGGCTGCGCGTCGGGGTCTCCGAGCGCCAGCAGTTGCTGTTGCAGGATGCCAATGTTGGTTTCCTTTATGATATTTCCCGCCCAATCGAACTGCCGGAGGACTTGATAGGTTTGCGCCTCCGGGTTCCAGGCAGGCCCGTATTGGTCCGCCAGAAATCCGTTCGCAAAAGTCCGGGTGGGCATGCTCTTGGGTGGATGGTAGGGCGGGTAGTAATACCACATGATGTTGCCGGATAGGTCGGTGGCCACATACGGGTAGTGTAAATTCTCTCTTACATCGAAAAGACCGTGAAACAACATCTGGTTGGGATCGCTGGGGCTGTCCGCGATTCCTACCTGGAAAGTGGGGGTCGGAAAGTTGGAAGGAACCACGCCGGTCTTGAAATTCACGTCCGGTCCGTTCACGATCTTGCCGCCAGTCGAGACCTGCGCGTGCAAATTATAGACCGTGCTGGGATACATGCCGGCGATTTCCACGCTCATGGCAGCCGGAGGGCGGCAGTTCAGCCAATTCGTGCTGGTGGCCGGCGCGCCCGAATGGGCTTGACCGGCTTGCGGTTCAAAGAAGACGCGCACGGTGCTGCCGGTGGCGCAGGAAGGCGCGGTGAAGAGGGCCACCAGGGGATTCTGCGTTTTTTGGACGACCGGGTTGGCGCCCGTGAGCGGCGAACTCACCACGAAGGAGACGGTCCGCGAGTCCGATTCGCCGGAGGTGAAGTCCTTGGCCACCACCTGCACTTGATATTTGCCATCGAACCCGGTCAGGGCCCAGTCGAACGTCTGCGATTGCCAGGCGCTGCCGCTGAGCGTCCCGACGTTGAAGTTCTTGACCATCGCCAGGGCGCCTTGGGGCTCGGCGACATTGAACTGAAAGGTCACTGGGCCCGGATTGGTGTCCGTGGCGGTAACGGTCCAAGCGACCGTGGAACCGATCGGTTGCGGCGTCGAAAGCGACGGCTGCATGGAGACAATCTGCACGGTGGCATGTGCCGGCGCCGAGAGTGCCGCCAGCGCCGCGATGGGAAACCATCGGACGCAATTTTGCTTCTTCATTAAACCCCTCCTGATGAACCCTCTTCGCGCCGCAACCACCTGCCGCGAAGCGCCTACTCCGTACACACGCTCGTGCCCCAGATGTAATCGAAATAATTCTGTTGGGCCGTCGCCTGCGCCTCGCTTAGCGGATTGCCGTCGGTCCCAATGCCGACTAACGGCCGGTACAACTCGGTGCCGATCAAGCCCGTCGCGGGCGGTCCCCAACTGCCCAACTCGTCCAGATAATCCGCGATGGTCTCCTGTATCGCCGGGTTCTTGCTGAAGTAATCGTTGCCTAATTCCTTCCAGTTGTCTCTGGCCGCCGGGTTGTAGTCGTAAAATTCGTAGTTCGGCGGCGGCGTGCTCACCGGTATGATCGAACAGGTTCCCCATTGCGAGTAGATTCCCAGCTTGGCGCCAGGTTGCGCGACGTTGAGTGCATTCGTCTTGGTCCGCAGGCCCACAATATGGAAAATGGTCGCACTCGGGGTGTTGCTGTCGTCGTCGCAGGTGTGCAGGATGTACGGAACCCCAAGCGTAGGCGCAATGCGGGTTTCGTTGGAATTCTGGTAGAGGAACTTCCAGAGGGACTGGCGCGGAGCCAAATCCGGATACGCCTGCGGTCCCTTCTGCCAGAGTTGGCCGCCGTTGGTCGCCAGATCGCAGACCAGGCCGAAAAAGTCCACGCTGGAACACATCTGGTTCATCGCGATGCTGCCTTTTTGACCGGGATAGTGTACATACAGCGGCACCCGGATGGCTTCGTCGTAGATCGCGTCGCCCTTATCGTGCAAACCGTGCGAACCGGCGTATTCGCCGTGATCGGCGAGAAAGACTACGATGGTGTTGCGGTGGTAAGGGGAATTCTGCAGCGCGTCCAAGACCAGGCCTATCTGCGTATCCACGTAGTTTTGTAGCCAGTAGTACTGATTCAGGAACAGCACCCAATCGGTCACCGGATAGTCGGAGCTGTTCTGTACATTTTGAAGCTGATATTGAATGCTGGGCTTGGTGGTGACCGTCGTCAGATCCTCCCAGTTCCAGGACACCGGTTCGGATGAGTAGAGCGCGGGCGCGCCATTAAGAGGCGGAAACGGAGGGGGCGGGAAATAGGCGGACAACAACTGCAGGCCGGTAGGCGGAAATGGGCTGGCCTGCAGCCAGCCGGGAGCCTTGGTAATATCGTGCGGATTGATCAGGCTGACCGTCGCGCACCAGGGCGTTGTCGGCGGACCGGAAGACGGCGATTGGCCTTCCAGCCAGCCGATAAAATCGCCGGCGATTTCCGCATCGCTGGCCCATACCAGATCTCCAAACAGGCCGCCATTCGCGCCCTCGTTGGGGTATCCATTGGGCGAGGGATTCAAGGCCGCGCTGCCCGGATAGGTCCTGGTGTTGAAACCGAACGCGGCCAGCGGCGTGGCTGTATTGCAGGGGGAAAGGTGCCACTTGCCGAACCACCAGCAATTGTTCGCGTAGGCGGGGTTGAGAGCTTGTATCCCGGTGGCCCAGGTGGGAAAGGCCGGCAGCAGATTCGGCGCGTTCGTGCCAGATCCGCCATCGATGTACTCGGCGGTCTGTGGGGCGTATAAGCCCGTGAGCAGCGTACCGCGAGCCGCGGTGCACACGGTAGCTGCCGTGTAGTACTGCTGGAACGAGTAGGCGTCGTCCCGTATTCTGCCGAAGATGTTCGGTAGAAGCTGCTGGCCAAGTACTTTCATTTGGCTCGCGTTCACCCACTGCGGCCATCGCATCTGGTCCACCATGATCACCAGAATGTTGGGGTTCTTCAGGTGCGGGGGCGCGGTCCACGGAAGGCCGGCCGGATCGGTGTTCTGAGCCTGCCCCGCGCCGCTTTGCGCGTCGGCGCGCGAACCAAGTACCTGGGAAAGCGCCGCTCCGCCGACCGTGTAAGCGCCCAGCTTTTCTAAGAATCCACGCCGGTTAAGGTCCTTTTCCACGATGCTGCCTCCTCCATCTCAGGGTTTCGCCCGCCAGTCCCACGGAGCATGATTCTGCTGCGAGACGGTCAGCCTGTCCGCTGCATGCGAGAGTCATGCGGCCGTGTCGACAAAAGGGGTCGCACGTCTGTGAACAGCCTGCCTTGTTACTGCGAGTGCGCATTATGGCGCCCCGCGCGCTCTTCTTGTATTTGGTAGTTTATACCATAATCCTGAGGTAGTTACAAGCAGTACTTTTGGCAGCCGAGTGGGGCAGGCTCGTAGCCTGCGCGGGCCTCGCAGGCCCGATCTCTTGGCGAAGGTGCCGGTCGAAGCTAGCTGTCGCTGTCGCGCCGTTTCAGCGTCGGACGGTCGTCCTGATCGGCCGGCTGCTTATCGTTGTCGTTCACCGGACCGGTACCGCTGCCCGGACTGCGCTTCAAAGTGGGACGGTTGGGGTCGTCCTTGCCTTTTTCCAGCTTCTTGTGGTTGTGCAGGGAGTACAGGCGGGCCTTCACATCGTTGAATTCCGAGGTATTGACCACGTATTCGGGTTTGGCTACCAGGATGGTCTGAATCTCTTTCTGAGACGCCTGGATGCGGTCGTCCGTCATGGGGTGTGTCGAAAACACCTTGGCGACGGTGCCGGGCTTGCGCTTTTCCATGGTCTCGATCTTTTCGAAGAAATCCACGAACGAGGTCGGGTCGTAACCCGCTTTGTACATGTACTGGAGTCCCAGGTAATCCGCTTCGCGTTCCATGCCGCGGGTGAAAACCAGGAATCCCATCGGGATGGCCAAGCCCATGCCCTGCCGGACCGCGTAACCAGTCCAGGTATAAGGGATGGCGATGGACGCGGCAATCATGCCGATCTGGGCGAGTTCGCCGCGGGTAGCCTGCCGGGTGCCGTGGCGCGCCGCCACATGGGCGATCTCGTGCGCCATCACGCCTGCCAGTTCGGATTCGCTGTCCGCTTTCAGGATCAGGCCCGAATTCACGAAGAAGAACCCGCCAGGCAGCGCGAAAGCGTTCACCTCTTCGGAATCGACCACCTTGATCGTGAACGGAACTTTAGCGTCGGAGTTGCGAACCAGGTTTTGGCCGACCCGGTTTACATACTCGGCGACAATCGGGTCGTCGATGATTTTGGCCTGACGCTCCACTTCCTGCGCCAGTCGCTTGCCGAGGGCGATCTCTTTCTCCAACGACCAGAAATTGACGCCTTTGCCAACATCCCGATTCCCGATTTGGTCGGGGTCTTTCTCCTCTTTGTTCTGCGCGAAAGAAGCGTTTGGCAGAAAAGCGAACACTGCCAGAAAGGCCACGGGCACCGCTGAGAAGCGTTTCATGAGTGGAAAACTCCTGTTATTCTACTATACGCCCAAATGCGCGTAGCTGTCTCGCTGAATTGTATACGTATGGCGAGGTTGGTGGGTTACTCCACTAAATCGCGCCTTTTGATCGTGGGACGGTCGTCGCCGGCATCGTCTCCGGTCGTGGCCGGCGCCCCGCTGCCGGGAGAACGGCGCAGCACCGGCCCCTTGGGATCTTTTTCCGTGGAGCGCACCTTGCGCTGGTTCTCGATGGCCAGCAGGCGTCCGCGCACATCGACGTATTCCGATGTATTTACTACGTATTCCGGCTTCTGCGGCAGGATCTTTTGGATCTCGGCCTGAGTCTTCTTCAGGCGGTCGTCGCTCATGGGGTGGGTGGAAAAGACTTTGGCGATCGCGCCGGGCTTGCTTTTTTGGAGCGACGCCATCTTCTCGAACATGTCGATGGAGGCGGTCGGGTCGTAGCCGGCGGCGTAAAGGTACTGGAGCCCCAAGTAATCGGCTTCCGCCTCGTATCCGCGCGAGAACGAGAGAAACGTCATGGGAATAGCCGCACTGGCCGCCTGCCGGATGGCGTAACCGGTCCAGCCGCCCATGAAGATCAAGGGGATGGTAGCGATGTTGGCGACCTGCGCCCGGCAGGCCTGCCGGGTCATGTGGCGGGCGGCCACGTGGGCGATCTCGTGCGCCATGGCGCTGGCCATCTCGGCTTCAGTCTCCGCGGCCGTCAGCAGGCCGGTATGCACGAAGATGAATCCGCCGGGAAGGGCGAAGGCGTTCAGCGTGGGATCGTCGATGACCTGGAATGTGAACGGCACCTTGGCGTCGGAGTTGCGCGCCAGGTTCTGGCCCACCCGGTTCACGTACTCGCCAATGATGGGGTCGTCCATCAGCTTCGCCTGGCGCTGGACTTCTCCGGCCAGTTGCTTCCCCATGGCGATCTCTTTTTCGATGGAGTAGCAGTTGAAGCCGCTCACGTCGCGGTTGCCGATTTGGCTGGGATCGCTCTTCTTGGCGCTGTTGTTCTCGTCGGCCGACACCACGGCCACAGATGAAACCAACAGCACCAAGCCGGCGCGGATGAGCCGCATGACATGCCTCCGTAAGGGCATATAACGTATATTCATGATAATGGGTTTCGAAACGATTGCAAAATCTCAGGACGAGTTGTGGCGCCAGTACGCCGACCAGTTTCCCGTCCGCCAGCGCCTCGTCTATTTGAACCATGCCGCGGTATCGCCTTTGTGCCGGCCGGCGGCGGAAGCCATGCGGTGGCTGGCCGCGGATGCCATGGAATACGGCAGCCTGCGTTACGGGCAGTGGCTGGAGACTTACGAAGGGCTGCGCGTGGCGGCGGCCCGGCTGATTGGCGCGGGGAAGAACGAAATCGCGCTGATGAAGAATACTTCGGAAGGCATCTCCACTATCGCCATCGGCCTGAATTGGCGCGCCGGGGACAAGATCGTCGCCTTCCGCGAGGAGTTCCCCTCCAACTACTACCCCTGGAAGCGGCTGGAAGAGACCGGCGTCCAGGTCGCATGGCTTTCCTATCTCGATCCGCTGGAGCGCATCGACCAGGCCTGCCGTGGCGCGCGTCTGCTGGCCATCAGCTTCGTGCAGTATTTGAGCGGGCATCGCGTGGACCTGGAAGCTATCGGCGAGATTTGCCATCGCCACGGGTGCGCCTTTGTGGTGGATGCCATCCAAGGGCTGGGCGCGTTCCCGGTGGATGTGCGGCGGGCGCATATCGATGCGCTCGCGGCCGATGGGCACAAGTGGCTGCTGGGGCCTGAGGGTTGCGGCATCTTGTTCGTTTCCCAGGAGTTCCAGGATTCCGTGCGGCCCATGGAATTCGGCTGGACCAACGTAGCGGGCTACGCGGATTATTCTTCCCGCGACATGGCTCTGCGGCCGGACGCGGGGCGTTACGAGTGCGGCACCCTGAATACGATTGGCTGCTATGGCCTGCGCGCGTCGATCGAACTGTTGCTGGAGGTGGGGGTGGAGTTGGTTGGTCCGGCGGTGCAGGGACTAGGGGACCTGGTGGCGGATGGCGTCGAAGCCAAGGGATACGAGGTGCTGGGAAACCGGACGCCGGCGAATGGGGCCGGCATCGTGAGCTTCCGTAAGCAGGGCTTGGATGCCGTCTCCACAGTGCAGAAGCTCAAAGCGGCCGGAGTGACGGCTGCGCCGCGAGCGGGATGGGTGCGTGTTTCGCCGCACTTCTATATCAGCCCCGACGACATCGGACGCCTGCTGGAGGTTTTGTGAGTGGGGCAGGCTGCGAGCCTGCCCCACATGTTTTTCCTTGCGGCGTTGCTGACCAGTTGCTCCCTGGCCCAAGCCGCCGTACCCTCCCCGGAAGCATATTTCGGCCAGCGCATGGGCTCCGACCACCTGGTTCTCGACTGGGACAAGGTCGTCTCGTATTTTCAGACGATCAAAGCCAATTCCGAGCGGATCCGGGTGGAAGAACTGGGCAAGAGTACGGAAGGGCGGCCGTTTATTGCCGCCACGATCGCGTCGCCCGAGACGCTGCAGCACCTGGACCACTACCGCGAAATCCAGCGCCGGCTGGCCGATCCGCGCCTGACCTCCGAAAGCGAGGCTGAAAAGCTGGCCGCCGAAGGCAAGACTGTAGTCCTGATTACCTGTTCGATCCACGCCACGGAGCTGGCATCCACCCAAACCGCGGTGGAGTTCGCCTATCGCCTGCTGACCGAAGACACGCCGCGCGTCCGCGCCATCCTGGAGAACACCATCTTCCTGCTGGTGCCTTCGCTCAATCCCGATGGCGTCGACATCGTCACGCGCTGGTACCGGCGCACGCTGGGCACGCCCTTCGAAGGCACCGGCCCGCCGGAGCTTTACCAGAAATACGTGGGCCACGACAACAATCGCGACTGGTACATGTTCACGCAGAAGGAAACGCAACTGACCATCGCCAAACTGCACAACGTCTGGCATCCGCAGATCGTGTACGACGTGCACCAGATGGGGTCGAACGCGGCGCGCATCTTCGTGCCGCCGTGGCTCGATCCGATCGAACCGAACATCGACGCCATCCTGATGCAGGAATCCAACATGATCGGGACGGCCATGGCGGCGGATCTGACGGCCGCCGGCCAGAAGGGCGTCGCCATTCACGCCATGTACGATTTCTGGACGCCTTCGCGGCACTACCAGGCGTTCCACGGCGGGATGCGCATCCTGACCGAGTCGGCCAGTGCGAAACTGGCCAGTCCGATTACGGTAGAACCGGCGCAGCTTGAGCGCGACGCGCTGGGGTACAACGCGCAGGAGAGAAGCTGGAATTTCCTGGAGCCTTGGCCGGGAGGTGTGTGGCGGCTGCGGGACATCGTGGACGACCAACTGATCGCCATGGAGTCGTGCCTTTACCAGGCGGCGCTGCATCGCGAAGAGCTGCTGCGCAATTTCTATAAGATCGGGCAGAGGCAGGTGGCGCGAAAATCGCCGTGGGGATTCGTGATCCCGGCATCGCAACGCGATCCGGGTGCGACGCGAAAGCTGCTGGAGACCCTTGAATTCGGACAGGTGGAGATCGAGCATAACGCCGCCGGAGACCACGTCGTTCGCATGGCGCAGCCTTACGGCGGATGGGCCAAGGCGCTGCTGGAGCGGCAGCATTATCCCGATATGCGGCTCTATCCTGGCGGTCCGCCGCAACGCCCGTATGACGTGACGGCGCACACGTTGCCACTGTTGATGGGTGTGCGTGTGGACGCCCTGGATTCCCCGGTCGCGGGACTGCAGCCGGGTATCTTGCCATATATGTCCGGGTATCTGCAGGCCGATGACAGCGATTCCTGGATCGCCATCAACCGCGTCTGGAAGGCGGGCGGCGCGATTTGGAGAGCTTCCGCCACGGGCGATTTCTCCAGGAGCCCGGTTCCGCCGGGTAAAGGCTGGCAGCAACTTCAACGCCCGCGCATCGGCCTGTACCGCAGCTTCATCCCCAACAACGACGAAGGCTGGACCCGCTTCCTGCTGGAACAGTTTGGCTTCCCGCACAGCTCTCTCGGAAACAAGGAAATCCAGGCGGGCGGGTTGCGGCAGCATTTCGAGGCGATCGTATTTCCCGATGCCACCGCGGCGTCTATGGAAAACGGCTACAAATCCGGAAGCATGCCGCCGGAATTTACAGGTGGTCTGGAAGCCAAGGGCGCGGAGGCTCTGCGCGACTTCGCCACCGCGGGCGGTACGTTAATCTTTCTGAACCGCGCCTCTGAATATGCCACGCTGCATCTCGGCGTGGCGGCGCGTAATGTGGTGCATGGGATTTCCAATACCGAATACTATTCGCCCGGTTCGATTTTGAACGCGCGCCTCGATACGCACCATCCGCTGGCTCGCGGCTTGCCGGAAAATTTGGCGATCTGGTCCGAACAGAGCCCGGCTTGGGACATTCAAGGAGACACTCAGGTGAGCGCGCCTGTGCGCTATCCGGATGCCAATCTGCTGGCGTCGGGCTGGCTGCTGGGCGAAAAATACCTGGCCGGCAAGGCCGCCATGGTGGATGCGCGGCTGGGCTCGGGGCACGTGATTCTGTTCGGCATGCGGCCCCAATATCGCGCGCAAAGCTACCAAACGTTTACACTGTTCTTTAACGCGTTGGTTTATTAAGTGGGGCAGGCTCGCAGCCGGCGGCGGCCTCGCAGGCCGCCTCTTTTCTTCCCCCACTTGCATTTACCCGCCCATTCAGGCAAGCTGGTACGTTTCCTACAAAGTTCATGCGGGTACGCATTCTCTACCACGATCATTGTTTCGACGGCGCGGCTTCCGCCGCGTACTTCACCCGTTTCATGCAGGGCGCTTTTTACCCGGAAGCGGAATACGTCTATACGGGGATGGCCCATAAGGCATCCCAACTCTTCGAAGACAGCCTTTGGGACGGCGACGTGAACGCCATCGTCGATTTCAAATACTCGAGCGATCCGCGCCTGACCTGGTGGTTCGACCACCATCAGAGTGCCTTTCTCACGCCGGAAGACGCCGAGAACTACCGCCAGGACCGCAGCGGCCGCAAACTCTACGACCCTTCGTACAAATCCTGCACCTCGTTTATCCGGGCCGTCGCCAAAGACCGCTTCGGTTTTGACGGCGCCGACCTGGATCAGCTTGTCGAGTGGGCCAACATCATCGATGGCGCGCAATATCCCGACGCCAAGACCGCCGTGGAGCTGGGCGCGCCGGCCATGAAGCTGACCCTGGTAATCGAGGGCGCCAAAGGGTCCGGGATCATCCGGAAGATCATCGGATGGATGCAGCATCGGAAGCTGGAAGATATCGCCGCCGAGCCGGAGATCCAGGCGCTTTTCGAGCCGTTGTACCAGCGGCACCTCAAATCGGTGGACCTGATCGGCGGGCGCGCCACGCAGGATAACGGCGTGGTGTTCTTCGATCTCACGGGGTACGACCTGGAAGGCTACAACAAGTTCATCCCGTATTACCTGTTCCCGACTTGCACGTACACGGTCTCGGTAAGCCCCTCCAGCTTCCGCACCAAGGTTTCCGTGGGATCGAACCCCTGGTCGCCGGAGGTGCCCAAACACAACCTGGCGAGCATTTGCGAGCGTTATGGCGGCGGCGGGCACGCCCGCGTGGGCGCCATTAGCTTCGAGCCGGGGGCCATCGAGAAGGCGCGCCGGGTGGCGGCGGAGATCGTGGCGGAATTGAAGGAGTAGGGCGGACTTCAAGCCCATGTGGCGCAGCCAGCGTAGCCCGCGGATAACTTTTGAGAGCGTGGAGTGCGGGAATACGGGCAGCGCGACACGCGGGCTGCGGAGTTTACATAATCACCGATTATCGGAAGCCGAAATCGCTCAATTCGAATACCTTCGCCGGGATGGTGACCGGGTGAGCTTGTGGAATTCGCCGAAAGGTAACTGCAGGAAATGCTACAATTCTGGCTTCCGCAGGGAGTAAGGGATGCGCTGTGCACGTTGCAGGCAACAGTTCAGCGGCACTGGGCCGCTCTGCGCCAATTGTGTAATTAACGCCGGACAACGGGCCGAGGGGAAAAGCACGCCGCGCTTGGCAAGGATCATGGGTACCCGAACCGTCCTGGGTGGCTCTGTGCTCCTGGTCGGATTGACATACCTTCTCCTCGGCGGCTTAGCGCAGATGCTCTCCCCCAAGGGGGACGTGTGGTTGGGCGCTCTAATCCTACTTCCAGCAGCCGGGATATTGGCCCGCACCTTCTTCCCGGCCTTACGCGGGCCTAGCAACAGGCCTCTACTATTGGGCGCTACTCTGGGCAGCCTTCTGCTCGTTGGCGGTGCTGATGGCTTCTACGGTTATTACCCGAACGAGTCGCGTGACGACAGGATGATCGCCCTGTACGCCCTCGTCGGGGGGGCGGTTCTGACGGGCGCATTCATTTTGTCTCTCGTGTGGCGCGCGCGACAAGTCCTTCGAAGGGAACCGGATTTGACTGCAACTAAGAGTTGCCCCGAATGCCGATCAGCAATCGCGCTTGGCAGGAAACATTGTGGGTCGTGCGGTCATGACTTCGCTTCGGCGGACGCTCCTGGGCGGGCACTGGGCTCTGAACCGGGCAACACGATAGGCGAACAGAACGAGGGCGTTTCCCCCCGCGGCGATGCATTGGCTCTCTGGAAGACCACCTGGTCTGCTTGGCGGTCGGGCAAGCTTTGCCAAGTATCAAGTTCCTACGAAAAAGACTTAGCGAACGTCGCATTCGACGAATTCATGCGCAGGGGCGCTAACTTCAAAACCTCATCACTGCTTTCTTCGCTGTCTCCGCCCCGCGCGACGGAGAGTTCCTGATTTACTTTGCGGAGTGCGCGGCACCGCCCCCTGGAGATCCAGTCCGCCCACCAGCTTGTGTGCTTACCAGCCAGCGGTTATGGATACTCAACCACGACACGAATGTTGCGGACGCGTTCCTGCTGTCGGCGTTGGCCGTGGTAAAGTTTAGCACATGGCTCCCGTCCAAGAATGGGATACCGCTTCCAAGGAATTCATATGCCGTGGCGCTTCGGTTTAGGGACGGTACGGTGCGGACCTACAGGAAGGTCCCGTCTGGCAAGATAGACCTTGCCCAGCTAAAAAGGGCCCTTAGCGTCGCAATTTCGCAAGCTGGCCATCCCGAGCCGTGGAGCGGCACCGTGGCTGTCCGTTATCGGAATCCGATCGCTGTCGCCCTCGGAGAGGGCGCATTAGCGGGCCTTGCAGCGGGAATTGTCTCCCACGGGCTCGCAGGGGGGAACCTAACGTACGCCATTTGGATGGTCACGTACGTCTTGCTGCTTTCACATCTAAAGAAATACAGAATTGTGGCTACGGTGGCATTTGCGATAAGTGCGTCGTTCGTCCTTGCGGCGATTGATTTCGCGCATGTGATTTGGCCCCGCTTGATCAAATGATTTGGCCCACGCCTTTCGCAGAGATTTCGCCAGAGCCTTTTTTCGTTGGCAACGCCCTTTCGCTCTTGTCAGGGAAGGCAGGCCGAACGGTCTGGATCTGTCATCAAAGGGCGCGCCGTTAGCGCGCGGCGTACCCTTGACAGCGAGGAGCGTTCGGCACAGTCAATGATCCCGCTATTAAACACGGTAAGACACGTTCCCAGGTTCAGGGCCAAGCAACCTCCCAGGCGGCACATTGCCTTGAAACCGTAAGTGGTTGCTAAGCCAGTCGTACGACTTGTTCCGAGTTCCGGCTCCAGGCAAGGCCCATTTACTAGACGATAAAGTATGTGATCGTCTGGCAAGCGCTAGGTCCCGAGGACCGTCTTGAAAATTGCCGCTGCAGGTCTTTGATGAAATGGAACGGATTAACGCCGGCGATCTCGCCGAGGTCGTGCGCCGCGCCCATTCGGCAAAGCGCCGCGGCGCGAAAAGCGCCACCGGATACACGGGCGTGGCAGGGGCGTATCAGGGCGGTCGTTACGAGTCCAGCCATGGGTTTAACAGATCGACGCCGAGACCGGCGAAATCCTTCACATTGCGCGTGACGAGCGTGAGGCCATGTTCCAGGGCCGTAGCGGCGATCATGCCCCATCGGACGGCAATCGCCTGCGTTACCGGCAGAACCCGCCCCACAAACAGAAGTGCCAGGTAGCGCTCAAGCGATGCCTCCAGGCGCGCCGTCCGCGCGACATCCCGCGTGGTTGCAAATCCCGTTTCCAGTTCGCCGATGCTCACCACGCTCATAAACAACGTGCCGACATCTTGAGCGGCCACCCGGTCTTGCACTTTGGGTTCCGGGCGGGCACGCATCAACTCCGAAGGGATGTTGGTATCCGGAAGAAAACCTCGGTTCACGACAAGTCCACGGGCCGGGCAGTCGAGGGATTGCGGCTGAACATCCGATCAATCTCTTCGTCGGTCAACAAGCCACGGATGTCCGCAAAGGCGTCGATCAGGGCCTGTCCGGTACGATGTTCCAGCGGAGTGACGTTCGCCGGCGGCCCGGCGGATACGGGATGCACGGCGCCTTCCAGCAAGGCGGTGGCGACAGACTCGATCGCGCGGCCCTCAAGGGCGGCCTGGCGCGCGAGTTCGGCTTGCACTTCGGGTCGGATATCGAGCGTGATGGTCATGGTTCCTGGCGGGTCAAGAACGGGTTCAGCCACCACGTTAGCTCAGGGGCTGGACTGAGTCAAGCATAGTGTTAGGCCGATATCACACGGTCCCATACGCGACCAGACTGCGGGAAGCGATTTTTCTTTAGCGATTGTCGCAGCCGTTCGCGCGCCACAAGAGCGCTTCCCCGCCTCTACGGTCTTCTGCTTTCCGTGGCTTTTTGAATGGCGCTCACATCCGCAAGGTCCTGAGGCCGGCCCGAAGCAAGCTTGGCGGCGATCAGATCGTCCTTGGAAATAAAGAAGGCCTTAAGGCCGGTCGTTGCATCAAGTACGCCTTCCACCCGGCGTTCCCATGCAGCGTCGAAGTCGACGCCCGGAAGGTGTGGGATAATGTCGAAGCCTCGCGGATCGCGTCCAAAACGAAAGAAACTGCCGCAGTCTGCAAATTCCTCCGGTCGAATGCCTTCCAGCGCGGCGCCGAACTCGGCCAGCGCCGCGTAGGTTGCTTGCGCGTTCGCCGCGTCTGCTTTTATGAAAAAATCGATGTCCTTGGTAAAACGTGGCTGCGCGTGAAAGATGACGGCGTAACCGCCAACAATCAGATATCTAACACCATGGGCATGGAAGGCGGACAAAAGGTCTTTGTAGTCTTGGTACATCCGGCTCCATTTGCCAGCCTTTGAGTTCGTAGGCGGTGCAGATCAGCTCCTCGACGGCATCCATCCGCTCATGCACGGGCCGGCTCTGCCAATACCGGTATTCGTCGGCCTTCATTTCGTCAAGGCTGGTGTATTTGCGGATCGTCTTGTCCATGCGCGTCTTGCAGCACGGCCTGACTGGCTTCTGCTCCTTCTCTTTAGAATAACACTCACGCGGCGCTGGAACTGGGCGCCGGCCATGAAAGCCGACCCTGGCGATTGAGGGCGCGAAAGGGTCCGGAATCATCCAGAAGGCGATCGGCTGGATGCACGCTGGAAGAGATCGCCGCGGAGCCCGAGAGCCAGGATTAATTCGACCCGTTGTACCAGCGGCACCTCAATTCGGTGGGCATGATCGGCGGACGGGCCACGCAGGATAACGGCGTGGTGCTCTTCGATCTGACAGGGGACTGGAAGCCAAGGTTTCAGTGGGATCGAACCCCTGGTCGCGGAGGCACCCAAGCACAACCTGGCGAACATCAGCGAGCGCTACGGCGGCGGCGGGCACGCCCGCGTGGGCGCCATCTGCTTCGATGAGTCTGATTTGACGTTCACCCCGGAAAATCGCTCCGCGACGCTCTCTTTCTTGAACTCGGGGGCACGGCGCCATGGGCTGCGTGACGAACGGCGTTTCTCAAACCCGCAGGGCCGACATGGGTTCGATCCTGGCGGCGCGGCGCGCGGGAATATAGCTCGCCGCCAGCGCCACCACCAGGAACAGCGCGGCAACACCGGCGAAAGTCGCTGGATCGGTCGCGCTAACTTGGAACAGCACAGTCGTCATCACGCGCGTCAAGACGGCAGCCCCAATCAGGCCGATAACTATCCCCGTCACCGTCGGGACGAAACCCTGCCGCATGACCAGCCGCAGAATGTCGCCTTGCTGCGCGCCCAACGCCCGGCGAATCCCCACTTCTTGCGTGCGTTGCGCCACCGCGTAGGCAATCACGCCATAGATTCCGATCAGCGCGAGCAGCAGCGCCATGCCGGCAAACGATCCCAGCAATATTGTCAGCAAACGGCGCTGGCCCACTTGCTCCTCCAGTAGATCGTCCATGGTTTGGACGCCCGCCACCGTCTGGTCCCGGTCCAGCGCCTGCACTTGACCGCGGACGGCTCTGGTCAGCGAGAGCGGATCTCCGGCCGTGCGCACGGCCAGCACCGCGGACTTCTGCGGGTGCTGCGCGAAAGATTCGTAAACACCTTCCGGCCAAGGGCCGCCTTCGAGACCCTGGGGCACGTTTGCGGCGATGCCTACAATTTCCGCGGCTTTAGGGTTCAGTCCTCCCACAAAAATCCGCCGGCCGACCGGATCTTCACCGGCCGGATACGCCGGCCATAAACGCCGCGCCAACGCTTCATCGATAATGGCCACGCGCGGTGCGTCCTGCGTGTCTTGTTCGTCGAAATCCCTGCCGCGCCTCAACGGAATTCCGAGCGTGTTAAAGTAGCCCGGTGTAACGACCAGGAGCGTCGCAATCGAGCGTTGGTTCAATGGCAGCGGCGGCCTTGCGGCATCCTGCACGGGAGTTCCCGCGGCGCCCATCATGGGAAGGTACCAAGCCACCGCGGCGGCGCGGGCGCCGGGCAGCGATTTCACGCCCGCGACAAGATCGCGCACGAACGATGCCGTTTTTTGGTCGGTGTCGTAGCGCACAGGCGGCAGGGAGATGTCCAATTTGAGCAAGTTGGACGGATTGAATCCGACATCCACGTGCCGCAGTTGGGCGACGCTCTCGATCAGCAGCGCCGCGCCGATCAGCAGCACGACCGAGAGTGCCACCTGACCCACCAGCAACACGTTTCGAGTATTCCAGCCGGGCAGGATCCTTCTGGGGACGCCTGTATTGGAGGCTGCGCCGCTGGTGCGCAACGCGGCCATGAGATCGGGGCGGGACGCGCCCAGCGACGGCGCCAGTCCGAACAGCACGCCGGTCGTAATCGAGAGCGCCGCGGCGAATGCGAGAACGATCCAATCCACGTGAATCTCGCTCGCGCGCGGCAGCACGAAGGCGCTCATCCTGGGAATCGCCCGCAGGCCATAAGCGGCCAGCAGCACGCCGAACATTCCACCGGCGATCGACAACAGAACGCTCTCCGCCAGCAGTTGCGCGATCAGACGGACGCGGGCGGCGCCCAGCGCCGCGCGTACCGCAAATTCCCGCGAACGCGACGTGGCGCGCGCCAGCAGCAGGCCGGCTACATTGGCGCACGCGATCGTCAGCACAAAGCCCGCCGCGCCAAAAAGCATCCATAGCATGGAACGCACATCGGCCACCAGGTGGTCTTTCATGGCCGTGACTTCCACCGGCGACTTCGGCTTGGCATCCAGCATGGCGGGATGCGCCATGGCGTATCGGCGGCGAACCACTTTCAGCTCCGCGTTGGCCTGGGCCAGCGTCACTCCCGTTTTCAGACGGCCGAACACGGTCAGATAAGGGCTCAGGGTACGGGCCCTGGGCGGCAGGGCGTTCCATTCCGATGGCGCCGTCATCCAGATGTCCACGTCCGCAAAAGGAAAACGGAAATGGGGCGGCAGAACGCCAATGATGGTGTACGGCGCGTCGGCCAGCAGGGCAGTCTTGCCGGCGATTTGCGGATCGCTCCCGAAGCGCCGCTGCCAGAGCTCGGCGCTGATCATGGCGACGGGCGGGCCGCCGGGCGAGTCTTCCTCGGGACGAAATCCGCGTCCGCGCAGCGGCTCGACGTCCAGAATGCGTAAGTAACCGGCCGAGACGTGGACGCCTCCCAGCACTTCCGGCTGGGCGCCGCCCGACAGTGTAATGTTTTGCCAGCCGGTGAATGCGCCCAGGTCCGTGAACGAGCGCGCGCCGGCCCGCATCTCGGCGAATCGCGACGGCGTGGCGCCGCCCTCGATACGCACCAACCGGTCCGGATCGCGATACTGCAGGGGCTTCAGCAGCACGGCGCGAATTACCGTGAACATGGCCGTGGTCCCGCCTATGGCCAGCGCCATGGTGGCCACGGCCGTCGCGGCGAAGGCGGGCCGGGCGCGCATGGTGCGCAGCCCATAGCGGATGTCCTGCCAGATCGTCTCCAGCCGTCTCATATCAAGTTCACCTCCCTCGTGGCGCACGCCCCCGGCGTGCCGTGCCGGCACTCTGCCGGCACAGGCGAGCTTTGCTCGCCGACACAGGCTGAAGCCTATGCCACACAGGCTGAAGCCTATGCCACCAAACGCAGAACTTCGCGGCGGGCGGCCTACGAGGCCGCCGCAGGCTGCGAGCCTGCCCCACCCAAAGGCCGAAGGCCACTAGCCTCACCCTACCGCTGAATCCGCGCCGATCCGCCTCTGGCAAGCGCGCGCACCTGATCGAGCGTAGCCATGGTGGTGTCGCCCGGAAACGTCGTCAGCAGCGCCCCGTGCGCCCATCCCAGCTTGATGGCTTCCTCCGGCCGCTCGCCCGTCATCAGCCCGTAAAAGAACCCGGCCGCGAATCCGTCTCCGCCGCCCACCCGGTCGAGCACATCCAGTTGGCACGTCGGCGACATATAAGTCTGGCCGTTTATCCACGCGACGGCGCCCCAACTATGCCGGTTGGTCGAGTGCACTTCGCGCAACGTGGTGGCCACGATCCTGATTTGCGGATGTTGGGCAACCACGCGATCGATCATGCCGAAGAACGCGCTGGGGTCCAGCTTGGACTTGGCGGCCACCTCCGGGCCGGGAATGCCCAACCCCATCTGCAGATCTTCCTCGTTGCCCACCAGCACGTCCACGTTCTCCACAATGCGGCGAATCACCGCTACCGCGCGCGCGTGCCCGCCCGATATATTCCACAGCTTCGCCCGGTAATTCAGATCGAACGAAACCACCGCGCCCACGGCTTTGGCCGCGCGCATGCCCTCGACGATCAGTTCGGGCGTGGTCTGCGAGAGCGCCGCGAAGATGCCGCCGCTGTGGAACCAGCGTACGCCCGCGCCGAAGATGGCCTTCCAGTCGAAGTCGCCCGGCTGCAGCAGCGCGGCCGCTTCGTTCGCCCGGTTGTAAAAAACCACGGGCGGCCGGACACCGAATCCGCGGTCGCTATAGACCGCCGCCATATTGGGACCGGTGGCGCCGTCGTGCTTGAAGCGCTTGTAGAAAGGCTTCACCCCCATGGCCTTCACGCGCTCGGCGATCAACTCGCCGACAGGATAATCGACCATGGCGCTGGCGATGCCGGTGGCCATACCGAAACAGTCCGACAGGTTCGCGGCGCAATTGAATTCGCCGCCGCTTACATGGATCCGGCACTCGGTGGCCTTGCGGAATGGAATGATTCCCGGATCGAATCGATGGATCAGCGCGCCCAGCGACAGTAAGTCGAGCGTGCCCGATGGTGGAACGAGAAGACCGCTCATACGTTGTAAGTGCCCGATGAAACCCGTCCGCCGCGTCCCGTCCAGTTCGTGTGGAAGAACTGGCCCCGCGGCTTATCGATGCGCTCATAAGTATGCGCGCCGAAGAAGTCCCGCTGGGCTTGCAGCAGGTTCGCGGGCAGACGCGCGGTGCGATATCCATCGTAAAACGACAGCGCCGTGGAGAAGGCCGGCGTGGGGACGCCATACTCGATCGCCTGCACGATGGCCCGCCGCCAGGATTCCTGATAGCCGTTCAGCGTCTGGCTGAAGAAATCGTCGAGCAGCAAATTAGTAAGCTGCGGGTTCTTGTCGTAAGCCTGTTTGATCTTACCCAGGAAACGGCTGCGGATGATGCAGCCGCCGCGCCACATCAGCGCAATGCCGCCGAAGTTGAGATTCCATCCTTCCTCTTTGGCCGCTTCCCGCAGCAGCATGTAACCCTGCGCGTAGGAGATCATTTTGGAGCAATACAGCGCGCGGCGCACATCCTCGATGAAGGCCGCGCGGTCGGTAGCCGGCGCGCGCTTAGGTCCGTTGAGAATGCCGGCCGCCGCTACCCGTTCGCTTTTCATGGCGGAGAGGCAGCGCGCGAATACGGCTTCTCCGATCAGCGTCACGGGCGTGCCCGTATCCAGGGCGCTGATGCCCGTCCACTTGCCGGTGCCTTTTTGGCCGGCCGTGTCCAGGATCTTGTCCACCAGGGGCGCGCCGTCGTCATCCAGCTTGGTGAAAATCTCCGCCGTGATTTCGATCAGGTAGCTGTCCAACTCGCCCTTGTTCCAATCTGCGAAAACCTGGTGCAGTTCGTCCGCACTCAGCCCCAGGCCGTCCTTCAGCAACTGATACGCCTCGCAGATCAGTTGCATGTCGCCGTATTCGATGCCGTTGTGCACCATTTTGACATAGTGACCGGCGCCGTTCTCCCCGACCCAGTCGCAGCATGGCGAGCCATCTTCCACCTTGGCGGCGATGGCCTGGAAAATCTCCTTCACGTGCGGCCAGGCGGCTGGGTTTCCGCCAGGCATGATGGACGGGCCGTGGCGCGCGCCTTCCTCGCCGCCCGAAACACCCGTCCCGATGAAGAGTATGCCTTCGTCGGCGAGCGCCTTGGTGCGCCGGTTGGTATCCGGATAATGGGAGTTGCCGCCGTCGATGACGATGTCGCCCTTTTCCAGATACGGCTTCAGGTGCGCGATCATCTCATCGATGGTGTCGCCGGCCTTCACCATCAGCATCACGCGGCGGGGCCTCTTCAAGACCTGCGCCAGTTCCTCGACGGAGTGCGTGCCCACCACTTGCGTGCCCGCGGCCTCGTGCGCGATGAAATCGTCCACCTTCGAGACCGTGCGATTGAAAACGGCCACACGGTAGCCGTGGTCGTTCATATTCAAGACGAGGTTCTGGCCCATTACGGCGAGGCCGATCAAGCCGATATCGCAGGTTTCCGGTTGCATGATTGCTCCTTGGCGCGAAAGTTTATTCTACCCAATGTGGGGCAGGCGTCTACGCCTGCGGCGGGTCTCCGGACCCGCCCTGGCGCCGCCTCAAAAAACGTGACACAAATGTGACACTTTCCAGACTAAATCTACACAATGGCCGGGTTACCATAGGGTACTCTGACGAATCCAAAAGGGGGAAAGCGTGATGTACCGCACCAATCGAAGAACAGTGTCCGATCTCTCGGCGCGCGCCACAATCGCGGTGACTCTTTTTGCAGGACTGCCGGTCTCCGTGCTGCCATTGGCCGCCCAATCCCCGCAACCGGTAAAGGAATATGCGCACCCGGCGCTTCGGCATATCCTGCCGCCATCGGCCGGGCCAAGCGGTTTTAGCCCGGGCCGCATGCTGGAGGCTTACAGCTTCCGCAACGTCAAAAACAAAGGCGCCGGGCAGGTAATCGCCCTCATCGACGCTTACGACGATCCCAACGCCGAAGCCGATCTGGGCGCCTTCAGCACGCAGTTCGGGTTGCCGGCGTGCACCACCGCCAACGGGTGTTTCAAGCTGCTTTATGAAAATGGCACGCAACCGCCGGCCGACACCACCGGCTGGTCCAATGAAATCGCCATCGACACGCAATGGGCACACTCCATCGCGCCCGCGGCTACCATTATGCTGCTCGAAGCGCAAAGCAACAGCACCGACGATCTGCTGGCCGCGGTGGATACCGCGGTGCAGAATGGCGCCACCGTGGTTTCCATGAGTTGGGGCGCCGGCGAAACCTCCAGCGAAGGCGCGTGGGACACCCACTTTGAAGTTCCAGGCGTCGTATTCGTAGCCGCGGACGGCGACAGCGGACACGGAGTCGATTATCCGGCAGCCTCGCCGTATGTCGTATGCGTCGGTGGTACTTCGCTATACCTGAACAAAAATGCCACATGGGGGAGTGAGGCGGCTTGGTCGGGGTCGGGCGGTGGTGTCAGCCAATACGAAGCCGAGCCGAGTTACCAGGAAAGCGTTCAAACCACCGGCCAACGCGGCGTCCCGGACGTAGCCTACGATGGCGACCCGGCTACCGGCATCCCGGCCTTCAGCAGCTATTCCTGCTCGGAATGCTACACCGGTTGGGTCCAATGGGGTGGCACGTCTGTTGGAACCCCGCAGTGGGCCGCCCTGTTTGCCCGCGCTAATTCGATGCGCGTGGCCGCCGGCAAGCCCAATTTAAGCACGCCCCAAACCATCCTCTATCCCGCCGCCGAAGGCGATTATCACGACATTACGGCCGGCTCCAATGGGACCTGCGGCGCCCTTTGCAACGCCGGCCCCGGATACGATTACGTCACCGGTCTGGGCTCCCCGATCGCCGACCTTTTGATTGCCAAACTGGTAGGCAACTAGCATGCTTAACAACCGACTATGCAGTCGAATTCAGAGGAGGCTAAGCGCGATGTCTCACACCAATCGGAATAAGTTGGCCGGTCTTCTTATTCTCTGCGCGGTTTCAGCGGCCGCGGCGCCGGGAGGCGTGCCCCCGGCAACCTTCAATTCTCTCAAGGCCTATTCGACGGACTCGATCGCCGTCCAATCCCTGGTTGTCGCGGACTTCAATGGCGACGGCCTGCCGGACATAGCCACCCTGGCCGTGAACTGTTCCTTGTGTCCGGACAACGTCGTGATGCTGCTGAATAACGGTAAGGGAGGATTCCAGCCTGCCCACGTCTACGCGGCGGACGTATTCTTCGAGCAGTCCAATCAGTCCATCGCCGCGGGAGATTTTAACGGCGATGGAAAGCCCGATTTGGCGGTGGCGAACGGGGATTCCAAGAACGTCACCGTGCTGATCAACCGCGGCGACGGCATCTTCGACCAGAAATTCACTTACGCGGTGCCGGGTGGCCCTGCCGGCGTCGCCCTGGGCGACTTCAACGGAGACGGCAACCTGGATATTGCGGTGACCTTTTTCTTGGGGAATATCGCGGTGCTGCTGGGCAATGGCGATGGAACCTTCCAGCCCGCGGTAGTGTACTCCGTTCCCCAAGCCTATGGCAACATCACGGCCGGCGACTTCAACGGAGACGGCAAGCTGGATCTGGCCATAAGCACGGTGCTCGGCGTGACTGTTTTGTTGGGCAACGGGAATGGTACTTTCCAGCCGCCAGTTTCCTACACGGGAGGAAGTGGGTATCTGGCTACCGGGGATTTCAATCACGACGGACACCTGGATCTGGCGGTAGGGAGCGGCAGTAGCGTAGCGATTCTGTTCGGCAGAGGCGATGGGACCTTTGGGCCCCCATTATACGAACCCGTCTCGGGGACCGCTGCGCTGGCGGTCGCCGACTTCAATGGCGACGGCAATTTGGACATCGCCGCCGTGGGCACCAACACGGTTTCCGTGCTGCTGGGCGATGGCGGTAAGGGCTTCGCTCCAGCCGTAAACTACAACGTGTCTGCATCTCCGGGGTCCATAGGAGCGGCCGATTTCAACGGCGACGGCAACCTGGATTTGGCCCTGGGTGTCGGCTATGTAGTCGCGATCATGCCGGGCAATGGCCATGGTGTCTTTGAACAAGAGCCTACTGGATTGGCGGGGGCGGGCGGATCTAATATGGTCAAGGCCGATTTCAACCGGGATGGAAAACTGGACATCGCATATATCTCGCAAGGCATCACCATCCTGTTTGGCAACGGCAATGGCACTTTCCAGCCGCCAGTTGTCGCGGCCGACGTCTCCTTGAACGGCTTCACCGTGGGCGATCTGAATGGCGATCGAATTCCCGACCTTGTTTTCACCGACAGCGGCTCGGGCGGTTCGGGCACCGTCTCGGTCATGCTGGGCAACGGCGACGGCACCTTTACGCCGCCCATGACGTTCACCGGAGGTTCGTCGCCGGGCGGCCCCGTGATTGCCGATTTCAACGGCGATGGCAAAATGGACGTCGCCATCGCCACTGGCGGTAACATGGTCTCGGTCTTGCTGGGTAACGGCCGAGGGGACTTAGAGCCGCCGGTCTCGTCGCCGGCGGGAGGTACGATCACTACTCTCACCGCGGGAGATTTCAACGGCGATGGAAAGCCGGATTTGGCGGTATTGGACTCCCTTGGGGGAACCGCCTTCATATTGTTAGGCAACGGCGATGGCACTTTCCAGGCGCCCATCAGCTACAGCCTTGCGGCGCAGCGCCCGGCGGCTCTGGCGGCAGCGGACTTCAACGGAGATGGCAAGCTGGATCTGGCGTATTGCGGCAACGGCTCTGGGGCCGTTTATATAGCGCTGGGTAATGGCGACGGGACCTTTGGGCCGTCCGCGGGCTATGGTATCCCAGTTAGCTGCTACGGGATGACGGTGGACGATTTTAACGGCGATGGCAAGCCGGATGTGGCAGCCAACAGCCTGCTGGCCGACACCGTCTCGATTCTGCTCGGCACAGGCACCGGCACGCTTGAAAATGCGGCCAATTATGTGACTGGAGGGACTTACAATGTGCTCGCCGGAGTTTTTAATAACGGCGAACCGGCGGACGTAGTTACCGGCTCCATCGTCGTGATGGTCAACACCACGAAGCCCAGCGGCAACGAGGGAGGGAAGTGACCATGCCGCATACTCGATACCACCGCGCACCGCGGCTGCTCTTTACATTTGCGCTGTTTTCGCCGGCGGCTCACGCCGCGACTCCTCCCGTATCTTTCCGCTCGCCGGAGGCTTACCAGGCTTGCCAATCCCCGGGCGCTATCACGGCGGGCGACTTTAACGGGGACGGAAAGCCGGACTTGGCAGTCGCTTGCGACGGCAGTATCGCCATCCTGCTGGGCGCCGGCGACGGCAGTTTTCAATTGTTTGCCACCTACACCGGCGTTACGCCTAACTACCTCGCGGTGGGGGATTTCAATGGGGATGGCAAGCTGGATCTACTGGCCCTTTCCGGCGACGTAGTGGTATTCCTGGGCCACGGCGATGGCACCTTCGGGAAGCCGCTGTACTATCTGGCCGGAAATAACCCTACCTCGGCCGCCATCGCCGACTTCAATGGAGATGGCATTCCGGATATCGCCACCGCCAACTATGGCGGCATCGGCGTTAGCAATACCGTGTCCATCTTGATCGGCTACGGTAATGGCACCTTCCATACGCAAGTCACTTACACCGTGGGAGAGAGCCCGGGTTCCCTGGTGGCTGGAGATTTCAACGGCGATGGCAAGATAGACCTCGTCACGTCGAATAATGGATCGGGAGACCTGTCCACTCTGCTGGGTAACGGCGACGGCACCTTTCAATCGGCAGTGAACTTCGGCTCGCTGTTTGGACCGGGTTTCGTCGCTACCGGGGACTTCAACGGCGATGGCATCCTGGATCTGGCCGTGGCGTATGCCAATGAGTCGGTGGCCATCCTGCTCGGCAATGGGGATGGTACGTTTAGCCAGTCCGCCGAGTATATCGAGGCAGGCGGCGTAGGTGTCATTGCCGTGGCCGATTTCAATGGCGATGGCATTCCGGATCTGGCGGTGGGCTGTGGCGACGTGGTCGCCATCCTGTTTGGCAACGGCGACGGCACATTTAAGTCCGCCTTGAACGAGGCGGCCGGAAGCGAGGGCGATCTGGTGGTGGGCGACTTCAACGGGGACCATCATCCCGATCTGGCCGTAACCAACGTGGGCTTCAATTATGACAATACCCATTATCCGGGGCAGACCGTCGGCATCATGTTAGGCAACGGCAAAGGCGGATTCCAGCACTTGACGAACTTCAATGCCGGCTCCTCTCCCGGCTCGGTCGCCGCCGGAGACTTCAAGGGAACTGGCGCCGTCGATCTGGCGGTGATCAATACCGGCACGAATTATCTTTCGGTCATGCTCGGCACGGGCGGCGGCAGCTTCGGTCCTCCGGTGGCTTACTCGACCGGTTACGGTCCGTCCGGAGTGGGGGTGGGGGATTTCAATGGCGATGGCAAGCTCGACATGGTGGTGTCCAATACCGAGTCCAAGAGCGTCTCCGTTCTGCTCGGCAACGGCGATGGCACGTTCGAGGCAGCCCGGAATTTCCCCGCCGGAGCCGTCCGCGGGTCGCTGGCGGTGGCCGATTTCAATGGCGATGGGAACCTGGACGTAGTCGCGCCCAGCGGCGGCTCCACGGGAACCGTCACCGTGCTGCTAGGAAAAGGAGACGGAACCTTTCGACCGGCAGTGACTTATCCGACCGGAAGTTATCCCGGCAACGTGGCGGTGAGTGACTTCAATGGCGATGGGAAGCCGGACTTAGCGGTGGCCAATTTCGGATCCAATACCGTCTCTATCTTGTTGAACGACGGGAACGGTAAATTCGCACCGCAAGTGGCGTATGCGGCGGGCAGTGAGCCCGCATGGCTGGCCGTTGCCGATTTCGACGGGGATGGAAACGCGGATCTCGCGGTGGCTGTGGGCGGGGGCATCGCGGTGCTGCTGGGCAACGGCGACGGCACTTTCCAGGCGGCAGTCACTTACCCGGTTGGCGTGGTCGATCTGGTTTCCTTAGCCGCGGGCGACTTCAACGGAGACGGCCAACCGGATCTGGTGGCCGTGGGACTGGGTGGCCAGACCGAGATTCTATTGAATACCGGCGGAGGCGTGTTCACCGCGGCGGCGTATTACCAGGCCGGAACGATTCCGGTGGCCGTGGCGGTAGCCGATCTCAACAACGACGGCAAACCGGATATCGTAGTGGCTAATTCGGATTCCGGCAATGTGACCCTGCTGATCAACACCTCTCATGAGTAGCAGTGGGGCGGCGCCATGCGCCGCCCGAGCGAGCTTCGCTCGCCGAAGAGCGGGCCTGCGAGGCCCGCGCAGGCTGCGAGCCTGCCCCACTTGACTACCGTCCCGATGGAATCGCGGTGAGCGGCGCCGTAATGCTGCCCAATGCCCCGGTCGATGCGTCCCGCACCACCACCCGGATCTCGCTGGCGTTGCCCGTCCCTGGGAGCACCCGGTGATAGTTCAGGCCCTCCTGCTGCACGCGGTCGTAATTCTGCTTCCGCAGTTCCAGCGACATGGTGTCGTCGACGCCGTACGTCTCGTTGCCATGCGCGTCCTTTTCCACGAACAGAAGGTCCAGCTTTCCAGCCCATCGGTCCCCTTGTGGATCGAGTACGATCGATTTCGGGTCCACCCGCAGGGTCACGTCGAAGCCCGCGCTGGTCCCCAGCACTTTCGCGCTCAGTCCGATTCCGTTGGCGTCCATGGGACTCAGAACGGCGTCTCGCAGCGCCGCCCGCCGCAGCCCTTCGTCCTGCGGCGGAGTGCTTTGGTCCACATACCCTTTGCGGTATCGAAGTTCCAGGTGCGGAAAGTCTATCAGCTTCACTTTCAGGTCGTGAAACGAGTTGTTGAATTTGTCGTTTTGCGGGTAAAAGCCCAGCGTATAGGTGACCGAAGAATCCTCCACCGCGGTCCGTATCGCGCCGGCGATATCGTTGGTATTGGTGAACGCGCGCCCCCCTGTGCGGGCCGCGAGTTCTTCCATGGTGGCCTGGTTGCGGTAGGTGCGCGACGCCACGCGCGCCGAGGCGGATGCCACCAACCCGCGCGCATCCACCGGATAGATCGCCAGGTTCGCGTTGTTCAGAGCGCGTATGGTCTTGTCTGCCTCGCCATTCCAGGTCTGCTGCTGACGCGGAAAATTGCTTGGACCCATGCTCGCGCTATTCCGGCTGCCTCGGGTAACGGTGGCGCCGCGTCCCGAACCGCCCAGGAATCCCACCTGCAACGGAAATGCGCTCGAGACCCAGATCAGGTTCTTGCGGCCGGGCAGGGGCGCCAGATTGTCGGCGATGTACTCGATTGCCTGCAGGGTCTGCAGAATCCGGTTGTTGAGAAAGAACGCCTTTTCGTAGCTGTTGCCGCCGCCGCCCAGCCACCCGCCCAGCGGATCGATCAAGTCGCTCGATCCGGTTACATCCGGCGCTATGTCTCCCTGATATTTTGCCAGTTTTGCCAACAGATCCGAGGAATCCGTGGTGTAGTCGTGCAACACCCGCAGGCCGCGGCTATCCAGTGTGTAGACGGCAATGCGGTCCTCCGGTTGAATCTGTTTCAGAAAGTGCACCACCTGCTGGCGCGCATAAGTCTGGTCGGAAAAGCGCGTATTCACGCCATCCAGCAGAATTGCGGTGACTGCCGACGGCGTACCCGAGCGCTGTTCGAGTTGATTGGTGAACGTGCCCGGCGGCAAGGGCGCGGCCGCCGAGGGCAGTACCGCCCGCGTCTCCTCGGAAAACAGCCGGATTTCCTGCCGTTTGCCGTTGTCGAAGACCTGAAAGTCCTCTTTCTTCAGCCCCGGTACGGGCGCGCCTTTCTTGGTCACAATCACGTTCACCTGCACCAGGCGTGTGGTGGTCCGGATGACCGGATCGGGCATCTGCGCGTGCAAAGCGGCGGCCAATACCGGCGCCAGAATCAGGAGTCGCATGTTCGCACCTTCTCTGCTTAGAACGCCTCCGCGCAGGGTCCGGTTACAGATTTGTTGGGTGCCACGCCG
This sequence comes from Bryobacteraceae bacterium, assembly GCA_050008575.1. Taxonomy (GTDB): domain Bacteria; phylum Acidobacteriota; class Terriglobia; order Bryobacterales; family Bryobacteraceae; genus Bog-159. The sequence goes on along the minus strand of JBEKMJ010000023.1, from coordinate 34,057 downwards.
CCTCAGGGCGCGGTGTTCAACAGCACGGCTGGTCTCCAGCGGCCCTGAAGTCCCTGGCTGCAAGGTACCCAGGTTCCCGGCATAACCCGGGCTGCGCTGGCACGAGCGAAAAGTAGAGTCCGTGATGCAGAATAGGGCTTATTTCCGGACTGTGGGGCGGGCAATTCTGCCCGCAGCCGGCTTTCAGCCGGCTTGGCCGCCTGAAAGGCGGCTGCGGCCAGGATTGGCCGCCCCACAAGAGGTTTTCGACGGTCAGGAATATGCTTATGTAATCCCGGCGGCTATTCCTGGTGCAGCGCCTGCATCGGATCGATGCGCGTGGCGCGCCGCGCCGGAACATAGTTCGCAACCAGCGCCACCGTCATCAGCAGCGCGGCGACTGCGCCCAAGACGGCGGGGTCCAGCGGCGCCACGCCGAACAAAAGCGCACGCAGGGCGGACGCCAGCGCGGCGGCGCCTGCCATTCCAGCCAGGAGACCAATCAGCGCGGTCTTGATGCCGTTCCGGATGACCAATAATTCGACTTGCCCAGGCGTGGAGCCCAGCGCCATGCGAATGCCGAACTCGCGCGTCCGCTCGGCAACCCCATAAGAAACCACGCCATGAATTCCGAGCGCGGCCAACAGCATCGAGATGCCCGCGAAAACCAGCAGCAGCACAGTCGAAATGCGCGGCGCGGTCTCGGCCAGCGATATGTAATCGTCCATGCTGCGGATCTGAAACACCGGCTGTCCCGGATCCACCGACCATACGGCTTGCTTCACTGCTTTCACTACCGCCTGCGTTCCCATGCCGGTGCGCACGGCCAGCGCCATGGCTTTGTCCGGCATCTGCTCGTAGGGCGCGTAGATGGTCGGCTCCGGCTGTTTTTCCAAGGCATAATGATGCACCTGGCTGACGACGCCGACGACTTCCCGGAATTCGCCCCACAGCCGCATGCGCCGGCCGAGGGGATTCTCGCCGGGAAAATACTGGTGCGCCAGCGTTTCGTCGATCAGGATCGCCGGCGGCGCCTCGGGGCCGTCGCGATCGGAAAGCATTCTCCCCCGCAGCAGCGCGATTCCCATGGTGTTCAAGTACAACGGACTGATGCGCCGGAAGTCCGCGACCAGTTCCTGCCCCGCGGGCATCGGACGCTTCTCGATCACGAAGTACTCGCGGTCGTTCTGTTGGCCCAGCGGCAGCACGTCGCTCAGGCCGGCGGATTGAATGCCGGGAATTTGTTGCACGTTGTCGAGCACGCGCCGGTAGAAAGCGGCCTGCTGGCGATCGTTCTTGTACAGATTGTCGGTGGGCAGGCGCATGCGAAAGGTCAAGACGTGATCGGGCCGTATGCCGGGATTCACGCGTTGCAGATTCACGAAGCTCTTCATGGCCAGCCCGGCCCCGATCAATAGCATGCTGGCCAGCGCGATTTCCCCAGCCACCAGCAAGCTCCACACGCGCGCCCGGCCGAGCGATGGCGAAGAGGTCCGGCCGCCGGCCTTCAGCGCATCGTTCACGTCGGCGCCGGCGGCATGCAGCGCCGGGATCAGTCCGAAGATCAGTGCCGCGCCCGTCGAGATCAGCAGTGCGAACACCAGCGCGCGGGCATCCACGCCGATAGCGGGCCGCACGATCTCCGCGCCGGCTTCGGCCATCGGAAGCGTGTTGGGCAGCACCGCGCTCAGAAGGTCGACACCCCAGACGGCGAAGAAGACTCCCAGCGTCCCTCCAACCAGACTCAGCAGCAGGCTTTCGCTGAGAATCTGCGTTACCAAGCGGCCACGCTGCGCGCCTAATGCTACGCGAATTCCCATTTCCTTGCGCCGGCCCGTGACGCGCGCCAGCAGCAGGCTAGCCACGTTGACGCACGCCAGCAGCAGCAGCAGCCCCACCGCGCCCAGCAACAGCAGCAACGCAGGCCGGATGTATTCAAACAGCGCCTGTTTCATCCCCACCACCGTCACATCCCAGCCTGCCAGCCTGGGCGTCTGTGCATCGATGCGGCGCGCGATGGTGCTCAGCTCAGCCTGCGCCCCGGCGATGGTGACGCCCGGTTTCAGCCGCGCGATGACGCCGAAATCGTGGTCTACGCGGTTCTTGGCGCGCAGTTGCGCGATCGGCCAAGGCACGTAAAGATCGGTGGGCAGCGGATGGTAGAAATTCGGCGCGAGCACGCCGATCACCGTGTACGGCTCGCTATTCATGGTGAAGGTTCTGCCGATGATGCGCGGATCCGACCCGAAACGGCGCTTCCAATACCCGTTCGCCAGCACGGCCACCGGGTAGCGCGCTTGTCCCGCGCCCTCCGCCTCCGTAAAGCCGCGTCCCAGGATCGTGCGGCCACCGAGCATCGACAGGAAATTCGTGGTCACGCGCAATCCGACGACCTGCTCGGGCTCGCCTTCGCCGGTTACGGTGCCCGTGCCCACCTCGAGCAGCGCCATTTCTTCGAAGGACTGACTCTGCTCCCGCCAATCCAGGAAATTCGGCGCGGAAGGCCCTTCGCGTTTGATGCCGTCCTTCAGGTCCGTCTCCCAGATCAGCGCCAGGCGATCGGCGCCGGGATACGGCAGCGGACGCAGTACCACCGAATTGACCACGCTGAAGATGGCGGTGTTCGCTCCGATGCCCAGAGCCAGCACCAGCACGGCCACGATACTGAAGCCGGGCACGTTGCACAGGGTGCGTAGAGAGTAGCGCAAATCCTTCACCAGAGTGAGCATCGGTGCCCTATGCAGCAAGCGGAGGCCCGTTCCAAGTACTCGGGAATCGACTGAAACCATTGATAGGCGCGGTGATGAAGTGTCCGCTTGTGGGAATCCCTCGTTCGCAGTGGGGCAGCGCCATGCGCTGCCGCTTGGCAAGCTTCGCTCGCCTGTGCCGGCAAAAGTGCCGGCACGGCATGCCGGGGGCATGCGCCACGAGGCTCACTCCAGGAACTCGACCGACCGTACCACCCCCACCGTCTCCGGCATGGCGCCCTCTTTGGCCTCGTACTCGATCCTGATCCGTCTCGGACTTTGCGGCCCGCACGCAAACTCGATGGGCGCCGGGGCCTTGGCCGTGATGGAAGCCAGGTCCAGGAGCGCGAAAGACATGGAATCCGCGCCCACGCCAATCCGCATACGGATCCTGCCATCCATGCAATCGACCTGCTGCAGCGTGCCTTCGGCGACCGCCAAACCGTCGCCTCGGCGCAGTCTGGGCGGCAGCGGTGCAGAGTCATCGCCCGGCCCGGCCGCCGGTCCCCGGTTCGGGCGATCCCCGCCGATCAGCGGGTACCGTGGCACATAGTTCAACGCGTCCACCAATTGGTCCAGCCGCTCCACTTGCTCCGGCGTCCTGGCATACTTCCGGCAAGTTGCCGCGGCAGCCTCGGCTTCCTCTGTGCGGTCCAAACGATAGTATGCGTAAGCCATCGCGTGGAAGTACCCGAAAGCCTGCTCCTCGGTGACGTGTTTCACGCTCTGCAACTGCGCCAGCGCCGCCGCGTGCTGGTCGTCGATCACGTACGCATAGCCGAGTTCCAGGCGCGCATCGCGATCGTCCGGATCGAGCTCGGTCGCGCGCTTCAATACCGCCACAGCCTCCGCGTGCTGGCTCTCGGCCCGCAACAGCCGGCCGTACTCGTAATACATTTTGGCGCTGGTACTGCCCAGTTCGGCCGCGCGCGCGTAATGCGTCAGAGCTTCCGCGCGGTTGCCTTCCCGCAGACTCAGACGCGCCAGGCCCTGCTCCGCTTGCCACTCTTTCGGATTGTCCCGCGCCAGTTGGTTGTACATCTGGCGCGCTTCCGCGGCCTTCGCCCGCATATTGGCCAGGATATCCGCCAGCACCAGGCCGGTTTCCAGCGGACTCGAATCGCGCACTTCGGGCGCATCCACTTCCTTGGCCAGCTTGGTGTTGAACAGCGACGCATTGAAACGGGTCCCGCGCATATACGATTGCAGATCCCGCTGCACCTGTTCGAGCGGCTTGCCGTAGGCCTTCTGAAACGTTTCCGGCATGCCCGCGCCGGCCTTGATGCCGGTCAGCAGCACGGGTAACTTGGACCGGTATTCCTCGTCCAGGTATAGCATGTGCACCAGCGCCCAACTCTCGGCGTAGAAAAGACCGGCGCGAGTCTTCTCGTTATACAAAGCCGAGTCGGGCTGCACCGCCAGCAGCGTCGACAAATCGATCCACTTCGACTGCTGCAACAGTGCCAGGTGCGGCAGGATGATATCGCCCACCGCGACCTTTCCCGCCAGCGGCTTCAGGTTGGAGTATAGCTCGGCAAGTCCCTCGTTGAACCATACGGGCGCGGCGATTCCGGCGTGCTTCACCAATAAGTGAATGTACTCGTGCACGGCCACTGGAAACCGCTCGCTGGAGGCGCTCTTCATGACGATATAATCGCGATCCTGCGCGCCCAGATAGTATGCGGAGGCGAACTCATTCGGAGCGTAAGGCGCGAATTCCTGATCCGCGCGGAAGACCACGATCCGCACCGGCGGACCGGACTTCGAGCCGATTCCCATGGCCTCCAGGAAGAAGGCGCGCACCTGCTCGAAATGCCGCGCCACGTCGCGTCCGCTGCGTTCGCCGGCGGTGGTGAACAACTCGAAGTTAGAGGATTTGATCTTGAGCCAGCGCGGCCCTTCGCTTCCCGAGGCTCGCAACACCGCGCAGGCGCACAGGAGAGCGGCGACGCACAGCCTCATTTCAGAAGTGTAGCACCGCGAGCGATTTGCCCTTTGTGGGGCAGGCTCGCAGCCTGCGGCGGCCTCGTAGGCCGCCAGCGCGCGGTAGCGCGCCTTTTCCATAACCGTGAGCCGGTCTCACGTCACTGATTCACCCCCGACGCCAGGAATCCGCCGTCCACCGCGATGCACTGCCCCGTGATAAAGCTGGCCGCATCCGACGCCAGCAGCACCGCCGCGCCGGCCAATTCTTCCGGCTGTCCGAATCGCCCCATGGGGGTGCGCATTTTTAGCTCCCGCCCCCGCTCGGTGCCGTCCAGAAGCTGCGCATTCAGGTCCGTGCGGAAGACGCCCGGCGCAATGGCGTTGACGTTGATGCCGTCGCGCGCCCACTCCACCGCCAGGTTGCGGGTGAGCGCCAGCACCGCCGCTTTCGACGCGGCATAGGCCGTCACTTCCAGGAAACCCACGAACGAAGTCAAGGAGGCGATGTTTATAATCCGCCCGCAACGGTTCGCCGCCAGCGGCCGGTAGAACGACTGGCAAGCCCGCAGCATACCCGTAAGATTCACGTCCATGATGCGATTCCAGTCGGCTTCGGCAACCTCCACGGTGGGCTTCCGCTGGGTCTGGCCGGCGGCATTTAACAGCACATCCACGCGGCCGAACTGCGCCAGTACGGCGTCGCGAAAACCGTCGATGGACTCGCGGGAGCCGGCGTCGCAGGCATGCCGCAGCGTCCGGCGGCCGGCGCGTTCGATCTCCAGGCAGGCCTCTTCAATCAACGGCTCGCGCCGTCCGGTAGGCACCACGTCGGCCCCCGCGGCGGCCAGGCCGGCGGCCAGTTTGCGGCCCAGGCCCGAAGTGCCGCCGACCACTACAGCCACGCGTCCGGTTAGATCCATCGGGGGTTTGGTTGGCACTTGGTTCGCTCCCTTGCGCGAAGGCGCATCGACCGCAGTATAACGCGGACAGACGGGCTCATAACGGCCTTGCCGCCATACACATAACGGAACAGGCAAAATACATTCGGCGGCTATGGCACTGCCGATCCCCATGCGTTAAAGTACAAGAGCCCCCGGACGGAAAACACTCTCCGCGCCGGGAGGCTCTTTAGGAGGAAAGAAGAACATGCTAACCGGAACATTGCTTCGATTTGCGCCGCTTGCGTTGTGCATCGCCGGCTGCGCCAGCGCCCAACAGACGTATGGGGTTGTGATTCCCGCCACGGCCAACATCTTCGCCGCCGGACAAAGCGAAGCGTTTAGCGGCACCCTGCCGCCAGCCGTCCACTTCGTGGGCGGAGAGGCTATCACGATTCTGGCCGCCGGGATGGTCACCCTGGGCGGCGGAGAGCCTTACTCGCATCCGGACGGCATTCCATTCCCGGGCGGAACCGACCTGACTTCGTACAACGGTCTCTCGGGCATCATAGCCACGGACCGCGGTTTCTTCCTCACGGGCGTGTTCCTAAACGACTCGGTTCCCAGCGGCAACGGACCGCCGGTTCTGAACTTCACCGGCGGCGAGGGTTTCCTAATCTTGAACCCCGAGTTGTTCCAGACGTTTTTTATCGGCACCGGCTTGTCGCCGAGCAATGCGGGCCCCGGCTTTGTTTCGAAGCTTTTCGCCGTGCCCCAAGGGGCTACGCGGCTCTTCCTGGGAATCTCCGATGGCTGCGTTCTGGCCTTCGGTCCTCCAGGCTGCTATCAAGACAACGTGGGCACGTTTGAAGCGGAGGTTACGGTCTACAACAGCAAATAATCTATGCGGCGCTTATCTCCGGCTCGTGTTGCACGGGAAAGTTCACGGAGTTCGCGATGAAACATTTGGCATGCGCGGCGGCATGCAATTCGTGCGCCTTTGCCATATCGGAGTTAGCCGTGATGGTAACCTGGGGACGCAGGATCGCGCGTCTGAAACGTCCCGAGCCGTCCGCCGTCTCTTCCATCTCGCCTTCGGCATGGTCGGTGTAGGCGAGGACCACAATCCCCGCCTCCGCACATAAGTGGAGGTACCAAAGCTTGTGGCAGGCGGATATGGAGGCCACCAGCAGTTCCTCGGGATTCCAGCGCTCCGGATCGCCGCGAAATGCCGGATCGCTGGAACCCGGGATGGTGGGCTTTCGGGTTCCCGCGGAGATTTCGTACCGCCGCTCGTAGCTTCGATAGCTGGCCGTGCCTGTCCCGGTATTGCCGGTCCATGTGACTGTGACGGAATAATGGTGGGTCTTCATTGTTAATCGGGCTCGTCCAATGCGACCGCGGCACTCTTGTCTGGCGGACCTCGTTTGATGGGAGCGCGTACCGCGGCATAAGGATCGTCCGGTGAATCGGGCCGCCGGCCCGTCAGGAGACCCTTTATTGCATTCCGTAGTTTCCACGCGAGCGACCGCATACCAAGCCCTCTCTATCGATTCTAACGGCAAAAAGTGGGGCAGGACTCCAGTCCTGCGCGGGTCCTCCAGGACCCGCTCTTCACTCTCCCGCAAACGTCAACGCGATCAGCTCGCGCGCTTCCTTCTGTATCCTGCGCAGGTGACTCTCGCCCAGAAAGCTTTCCGCATAGAGCTTATACACGCTCTCGGTACCCGACGGGCGCGCCGCGAACCAGCCATTCGCCGTCACCACCTTTAGCCCACCGATCGGCGCGCCATTACCCGGCGCGGTGGTCAGCGTCGCTAGAATCTTTTCGCCCGCGAATTCAGCGGCATGCAATTGCTCGGGCGACAGCTTCAGCAGCACCGCCTTCTGCTCCGGCGTGGCCGGCGCGTCGATGCGCTCATACACCGGCGCGCCGAATTGTTCCGTCAACTCACGGTAGATCTCGCCGGGATCGCGGCCCGTCCGCGCCAGGATCTCGGCCGCCAGCAGCCCCATGACGATGCCATCTTTGTCGGTAGTCCACACCGTGCCGTCGCGCCGCAGAAACGACGCGCCCGCGCTCTCCTCGCCGCCAAAACCAAACGCGCCCGTCACCAGGCCGTCCACCATCCATTTGAAGCCCACCGGCACTTCCACCATCTTCAGTTTCAGGCTGGCCGCCACGCGGTCGATCATACTGCTGCTTACTAGCGTTTTACCCACCGCGGCCCCCGCGGGCCAGCCGGGCCGATGCTGGAACAGGAACGAAATCGCCACGGCCAGGTAATGATTCGGATTCAGCAGCCCCGCGCTGCGCGTGACCACGCCGTGCCGATCATGGTCGGTGTCGCAGCCGAAGGCCACATCGAAGCGGTCCTTCAGCGCGATCAGCCCCGCCATGGCGTAGGGCGACGAGCAGTCCATGCGGATCTTGCCGTCCCAATCGACGGACATGAAGCGGAAGGTGGGGTCCACCGCGTCGTTCAGCACTGTAAGCGGCACGCCGTAGCGCTCGGCGATGCGTCCCCAGTAGGCCACGCCGGCCCCGCCCAGCGGGTCCACGCCCACGTTGAGCTGCGCGCCGCGGATGGCGTCCATATCCAGCACGCTGCCTAGATCGTTCACGTAGGCCGAAACATAATCGTGCCGGTGCGTTGTGGATACGTTCCGCGCGCCTTCGTAAGGCATGCGCAGAATCTGGCGCAGACCGCCCTCCAGCAGTGCGTTGGCGCGGTCTTCGATCCACCGCGTCGCGCCGGTGTCCGCCGGTCCTCCGTTGGGTGGGTTGTATTTGAAGCCGCCATCTTCCGGCGGATTGTGCGATGGCGTGATCACGATGCCGTCTGCCAGTCCGTCCGCGCGCCCGCGATTGTAGGTCAGGATGGCGTGCGAAAGTGCCGGCGTCGGCGTGTAGCCGCCCGCGCTGTCGATCATCGTGTCTACGCCGTTGGCGGCCAACACTTCGAGCGCGCTGACCCACGCCGGATCGGAGAGCGCGTGCGTATCCGCGGCCAGGAAGAGCGGGCCGGTGATGCGCTCCTGCTTGCGGTATTGGCAGATGGCCTGCGTGATGGCCAGGATATGGGCCTCGTTGAACGACAGCGCGAACGACGTGCCGCGATGTCCGGAGGTGCCGAACGCCACGCGTTGCGCGCGCACGGCGGGATCGGGCCGGCCCGTGTAATAGGCGGTGATCAGGCGGGGGACGTTCACCAGCATCGCGGGTTGGGCGGGTTTGCCTGCGTGCGGATCGATTGCCATGTTCCCTTATTTTCCCTCCATCGGGTATGCTTTATCATTAGCATGCCCATCGCGCCGACGCCCAATTTCTATCCGGAAATCTGGCTGATACGCCATGGCGAGACCGCGTGGAGCCTCTCCGGGCAGCATACCGGACGCACGGACCTCCCGCTCACCGCAGCGGGTGAGCGGCACGCCGAGGAGATTGGCCGGTCGCTGGCGGGGCGGCCGTTCGCCCTCGTACTGACCAGCCCCTTGCAGCGCGCGCGCGAAACCTGCCGGCTGGCGGGATACGGCGGCGCCGCGCAAATCGAACCGGATCTGAGCGAATGGGACTATGGCGCTTACGAAGGGCGCACGAGCGCGCAGATTCAGGAAAGCGTGCCCGGTTGGACCATCTGGACGTCGCCCGTGCCAGAGGGCGAAGCCATTCAGCAGGTGGCCGCGCGCGCCAACCGGGTCATCGATCGTGCAGCGGCCGCCGGCGGCGATGTGGCGCTATTCGCGCATGGCCACCTGTTGCGCATCTTAACGGCCTGCTGGCTCGGACTCCCTCCCGACGGCGGCCGCCTCTTCGCGCTGGGCACGGCGTCGGTCAGCGTGCTGGGCTATGAACGCGAGACGCGCGTGATCTCGCAATGGAACCTCTCGGCGCGGGCGTAGTATCCTGGAAGGCGAGGATATATATAGACATGGGATGCGGTAGCGGATCGATGAATCCAGTCAACATTGAAGTGCCGCTTGGCGCACGTATGGTGCATTGCGTCAAGCTGCAAAGGGACCTGCCGGGGCTGGACGAAGTGCCGTTTGAAGGCCACCCGCTGGGCCAGAAGATCTACGACAACGTCTCGAAGGAAGCCTGGAAGATGTGGGTGGAGCACATGAAGATGCTCATGAACGAATACCGGCTGAACCTGGGGACGCAAGAAGCGCAGGAGTTTCTGATCAAGCAGATGGACGACTACTTCTTCGGCGAAGGCGCGGCGCTGCCGCCCGATTTCGTGCCGCCGAAGACGAAGACGTAGCACGGGCCTTGTGGCTTGTTTGAGTGCGGCGGTCGCCGCCGAGTTACGGAAAATACGCATCAAGCTGCCAGTCAAAACCGGCATTCGCGACCTCTCACGAAATCGATTTCGAAGTGCCTTCGGTGGGGAGCCGTACGCGGCGGTCCGGGCCATCCGCCCAGCGGTCTTGCGGTCGGCCGTGTCGCTGTTAAGCGAGCTTCGCCCCGTTGGCCGGAGAGAAGTCCCGGGGGGAACCCTCGAGGTCCTCACAGATATCGGAGCCAGCCCTGGCGATGTTGCGCCTTCACCCCCGCGAACCACCGGCACGCGAAATACAGCGCCGCCACAATCAAGGCGAACACCAGGTATAGCAATGGCAGCCCCCATCGCTGCTCCGGCGGTACCCATGTGAACGGCGCGGACGCATACCACTCCGGATGGAACCTTCCCTCCCGCAGGTACGTTACCGCGAGCGCCGCAAGATGGATCGCCGGGATGTGCAGCAGATAGTAAAACATGGGTACGCGGCCGAAGGCCGCCAACATCCCGCCGAACCATCCGCGCGCGCGTTCGGCCAACGGCAGCAGCGCGATCGTGGGACCCAGCGTCATCAATAAGTAGAGCTGCGATGCCGGATACTTCTTCTGATCCAACAGCCGAAAAAGAAACGGCCGCGTATCGCCATGCTCCGGGTGCAGCACCGCCAGGCTGCCGGCCACCAGGAAACACAACATTGCGGAAACGCCGATTGTCAGACAAAGCCGCCGGCGCTGCAGGGGCTCGCGAATCATGACCGCACCGAAGGCATACCCCGCGGCCATCACCCCGATCCACGGGACCAGCACGTACAGGATGCCGATGCCATCCCAACGTTTGAATCCCGCCGGATAGATGAACTCCCAAATCCAACCAAATGAATTTCGAACCTGCTCCGGAAACGCGAGGGGCAGTTCGCGAAAAACCTGCTGGAAGAAAATGACGCCCAGTCCGATTGCGCCGATGGCCTTGGTTGGCAGCCAGACGAGCCCAGCCAGCAGCACCATCGACCAACCCAGCATCCAGATTACGCCGGCCAGGACGAAGTGCGCGTAGTCGAAGTTGAACGTCCACGCAAAACGGATGACGGTCAGTTCCAGCGCCACCAGCAGAAGCCCGCGCATGACCAGATGTCGCGCCAGCGCGGAGGTGCGGCCAATCTTCCTTCCGTATAGGAAGGCCGAGGTTCCGGCGAAGAAGGCAAAAGCCGGCGCGCAGAAATGCGTAACCCAGCGCGTGAAGAAAATGCCGGCCGTGGGACCGCCCGCCGGAAGGCCCGCATACACGCGCACGTGGTCGATGGCCATCAGCACCATCACGGCGCCGCGCACGACGTCGATCGACTGTATGCGGGAGGTCATGGCTTCCCCTCCGGCTTCTTCACCGGCGCGAGCGGACCCAACAAGCGCGGCGGACCCATGCGGCGGGTTTCGATCGTCTGAAAGTTCTTCACCCAGGTTTTGCCGCCGTCCGTCGACCGGTCCGCGGCCCACGAAAAACGATCCGGCTGGATATTGTAATAGCGAATCCGCATGGTCGCGGGATTGCCACTTGCCACGCCGAACTTCTGTTCGACATGCATCTCCGAATCCACTAGCCGCCCGGAGCCGAAATCCTGCAAACCGCCGCCCTCGTCCATTCCGATGAGTTCCCAGCGATCGGCCGCCGCGTTGTAGGCGCGGATGGTCGTGGTTACGTAGACCGTCTCACCGTTGTCGCCGGCCACCCGATATTCGTCGAGAATCTGACCCGTATCGAGGCGCACCGCGCTCCAGTAACCGCGAAACTTTCCCCACATGCGGCTCTCGGCAGTGAATTCCCAATCGCCCAGCAGATAGTCGAAGTCAGCCTGATGCGCTTTGTAGGCCGCACCGATCCGATCGCGCGTTCGTTTGGCGTGGGGCTGTGCGAATAGGGGTAGCGCGATCGCCATGACTGTAAGGAAACGAGGCGCGTTCATTGGACGAGGCTAACAATCGGGCGCGGCCGCCACCAAATTCGCGCAGCCAGCGGCCGGAAACATGCAGCCAGCGGCCATGAGCGGAAGTTTGGCTGGACGGAAGCAATCGAACGCGCTATTCTCGCGACATGCCCGACCGCGACCATGCACGCACGTTGCCGCCGCTATGGGTCCTGATCTTGGCCGCCTGGCTGGTCCCAGCCTTGCTCTCCGGGTTCGACACCTACATGCAGAATCGCCTGGACGGACGGCCTCCAGAATGGCGTTGGGTGTTCTTCAACTCGATCGATTGGCTGCTGTATGCGGTTCTTACGCCCATCGTATTTCGCGCCAGCCGCCGATGGCCCATGGGCCGGCCACATCCGGCGCGCAAACTCGCGCTGCATTTCGCGTGTGCTTTGGGCATGTGTGTGGCATGGGCCGGGCTGGGCACGCTGCTGCGGCTGGCGATATTTCCCATCCCGGCGGATTTGACCGTCAGCACATTCCTGCGTGGCTTCGCCGGTTGGATTTTCACGACGCTTCCGTTCGGCGTAGGCGTCTACTTTGCCCTCGTAGGCATCGAACACTCGTTCTTCTATCTTGCGCAGGTACGCGAACGCGAAACCCATGCGGCGCGCCTGGCCGCGCAACTCTCCGAGGCGCAGCTCGGCGCCCTGCGCATGCAGTTCAATCCGCACTTTTTGTTCAATAGCCTGAACGCGATCACGGTGCTCGTGCGCGACCGGAACACGGCCGCCGCATCGCGGATGTTGGAACTGTTGAGTGATGTGCTGCGCGAGGTCCTGCGCTCCGATGCCAAGCATGAGACCACGCTGGCCGCGGAAGTGGAGTTTCTGGAGCGCTATCTTGCGATCGAACGGGTACGGTTCTCCGACCGGCTGCGTCCGCGCATCGATGTCGATCCCGCGGTTTCGAAAGCGAGCGTGCCGCGCTTCCTGTTGCAACCCTTGGTGGAAAATGCGCTGCGTCACGGAATCGCGCGCCGCGCCGACGCTGGCATGTTGCACGTAGGCGCGCGACGCGAAGGATCCCAACTTGTGCTGACCGTACGCGACGACGGACCGGGCTTGCCGGCCGCGCTCGATCCGCGTGCCGCCGAAGCCGGCGGCGTGGGGCTTGCGAATACACGCGCGCGCTTGGCTGCGTTGTATGGAGATAATGCCACGCTGGATGTCGCGAATGCGGAGGGAGGCGGCGCGATCGCCACCGTCCGTCTGCCGTATCATGAGGCGAAGGGCCATGCGGGGCCATGAGGGGCCATGACTAAGATCCGAGTGCTGGTTGCCGACGACGAGCCGCTGGCGCGCCGCGGAGTGCGCCAGCTTCTCGCGCCGCACGCCGACATGACCGTGGTCGGCGAAAGCCGGAACGGGCCGGAAACCCTGCGCGATCTTGACGCGCTGGCGCCCGACCTGCTCTTTCTCGATGTACAGATGCCTGAGATGGATGGCTTCGAGGTACTCCGCGCGCGTGGCGTGGACCGCATGCCGGCCGTGGTCTTCGTTACGGCGCACGACCAGTTCGCGGTACGTGCGTTCGAAACGCACGCGCTCGATTACCTGGTGAAGCCGCTCAACATCGCGCGCTTTGAAGCGGCCCTGAGCAGGGTTCGCGAGCGCATGCGTTTGATGCAAGCCGCCGAGCGCGCCACGCGGCTCACGGCGCTACTCTCCGCCGCGCGTGCACAGCGCGAGAAGAACGGGGTGGAGCGGCTGGTCGTGTCGACCCGGACGGGCGAATTGGTAGTCCCCGTGGCGGATATCGACTGGATCGGCGCTGACGACTATTATGCCTGCCTGCACGTTGGCGCGAAGAGTTACCTTCTGCGCGAGTCGCTCACTTCGCTGGAGGCGCGCCTCGACCCGCGCCGTTTCGTCCGCGTGCACCGGCGGGCGATCGTCCAAGTGGATCGCGTGCGGGAATTGCGGCCCGCGCTGCGCGGCGGCGAGGCGGTCCTGCGAGACGCATCCCGCATCCCCGTCAGCCGCCGGAAGCGCGCCCGGCTCGACGATCTTCTACATCGGCGCGCGGAAGAGCGGACCTGAGAACCCTGAGAACCTCGTGGGGCAGGCGTCTACGCCTGCGACGGGTCTCCAGACCCGCTCTGCGCGTAACGAAATCAGTTCGATTTGCGAGTTTGCGGGGCTAAAGCCCCGCGCGGGATAAATCCCGCCCCCCAAGGCTGTCACCCCAGGATTGGCCGCCCCACGGTTTTCGACGGTGGCCCACGACTATGGCTCTACCCGCACCATCACTACGCCGTGACTCGGCACCGATGCCGAAAAGCCGCCGGTCTTCTCGCCCAGATCCTTCTTCGCCCAAAGATCGCGAACCTTGGCGGGCACGTGCTCCGGATAGCCCAGTTCGGTCCACGACACGGTGATGCTCGCTTCCGCCGCGCTGCGGTTCAGCAACGCCACGGCGCGGCCGCCATCGGCAAGCTGCTTTGCCCAGACCTCCAGATCGCCGGCGCGCTTCACTCTGCGGCCCTGACGGCCCAGCGGGTCCTGGTCGATCGCAATCACTTCCTTGTTGGTGAGAATGTCGTGGATGTCGGCCGGCATATTTCGGATATCGTTGCCGGCCATCAACGGCGCCGCCAGCAGACACCAGAGGCTGAAGTGCGCCCTGGATTCCTCCAGGCTCAACCCGCCATTGCCGACTTCCAGCATGTCGGGATCGTTCCAATGGCCCGGCCCGGCATAGGATTGCAGGCCGTCTACTGCATCCAGGATCTGCACCACCCCCATGCCTCCCCACTTTTCCGTGCCGTCCCATCTGTCGAGGATATCGCCCGTGGCGCGCCACAAATTACCGACATCCGCCGCCCACAGCCACGGCTTGGTGGACCCCCATTCGCAAAGGCTGAACACGATGGGCCGGCCCGATTTCGCCAGCGCGTCGCGCATGATCGAATAGGATGCCTGCGAATCCTGCGTGCTGTGGTTGCACCAGTCGTACTTCAAATAATCGACGCCCCACGCGGCGTACTGGCGGGCGTCCTGGAATTCGTAGCCGCGTCCGCCGGGGCGGTTCTGGCACGTACCCGTGCCGGCGTCGGAGTAGATCCCGAACTTCAGCCCTTTGCCGTGCACATAGTCGGCCACTGCCTTGATGCCCGCAGGGAAGCGCTTGGCGTCGGCGACGATGTTACCCTGTGCGTCGCGATCCACCTGCCAGCAATCGTCGATCACCACGTATTGATAACCCGCGTCTTGCATGCCGCTCGAGACCACGGCGTCGGCGGCCTGCTTGATCAGATCTTCGCTCACGTTGCAGGCGAACTTGTTCCAACTGTTCCAGCCCATGGGCGGCGTGCGCGCCAGTCCGTTGTCGAGCGCGCGCAATTCCCCGGTTGCCGCTAGCAAAACGAGAGCCGCGGTTGCGACGGCAGCGCGGCCGGTGCGTAGTTTTGTATCCATGAGTCTTAATTACCACATCGCGCGCGCATCCGGGAGATTCGGTATGCCATAATCGCTCCAGCATGACCGATCCTCTACATGACGTGCTCATTCACTTCACCCTCGACCTGTGTGTACAGCGCTACGAGCCGAGCGACTACCTGTTGCACTATTACTGGAAACATCGTGCTATTCGACGGCGAGGAAGAGGCCGAAACGAGCATCGGCAAAATAGAAGTTCGCCGCGCATTGTTCGGGCGGGCGCTCAATGAAGGCGAGAACTGGTTCGATGTGCTGGACGCGGTAGACGAGGAGGCCGCGGAGTTTGCGCCCGTGCTCGCGAACGGCACAAGCGAGTACAGCCCCCGCTACGCGGACAATAGCGTCTGCGGCTGCGATCTGCTAATGCTGCACCGGCTTCAAATCGACCAGCCATTTCGCGGGCGTGGCTACGGTCTGGCGGCGGTCCACACGGCGATATCCAACCTGTCGGCCGGCTGCGCGGTATTCGCAACGAAACCGTTCCCCTTGCAGTTCTCGGGTTACCTGACGACCGAGGAGCAAGTGGCGGGTGACACCGCGATCAAAGACGCGCCGCGCGTGCGGCAGCCCGATTTTGAAGTGGCTCTCGCCAAACTACACAAGTATTTCGCGTGCTTGGGGATGGAGCACGATGGCGAACTAATGACGATGAGCCTTGCCAGAAATCTACGTCCGCTGCGCGAGGCGCTAATCGAAGCCCGACGGCTGGATCTCGGCGGTGAGGAGCCAACCTCGCCAGTGCAATGAGGCCGTTTTGGCGCGATTTGCGCTATGCTCAAGGTGATGGCTGCCGGGCACCTACGCGATGACGAGGCTGAGGCCCTGCGGATGCAAGTCCGCAACGCTCTGCCATATGGCATTGACTGGCTGGTGACTCCCCACCAATTGCTTGGAGGCGACACCCCGCAAGAACGAATTCTAGCCGGCGACTTGGAAAATGTAAGAAACCTGCTTCATTCCATACTTTGTATTGGCGTCGTGTGAACATCTCCCGATGTAGCAGTTTGGCTCAGACCAGACTGCGCGGTACATGGTACCGTGCGGCCGACCCGAGATTCCTGGCGACCGCCTTGTCCACGCTTCACACGGCAACGACGCCGAGCCGATTTTCGCCGGCTCGAGCGGCGACGCCAGCGTTCGAGATACTCTATCTGGCCGAGAACCCTATGGTCGCGCTGTTTGAGGCACGAGCGCTATTCGGCTCGCCATCGACCCCCGGAGGCGTAGTCCCTCATCCAACCCGTCCGCTGGTGACCTTGCCGAACCTCGTGAGTCTCGGTGCGATTTCCGACCTGACCGATCCGGCCGAAGCCACGGTCATCGATACGAGTGCTCAAGAATTGACGGGAGACTGGCGAAGCTATGCCACCCGGATTCCGCCAGCCGGCCTTCCTGCTCCGCATACCGGTACGCCTCCCACCCAGCTTTTGGGTAGTGCCCTGTTCGCCCTGGCCTCGCTTCAGGGCCTCGTAAGGTTTTCGGCGACTCTCCCGGATTACAAGATTCTCGTGGTCTTCCCAGATCGTTTGAAAGGAACTCCCGATCATCTACAGTACTCATATCACGATGCTCGGGGAGCGATTCAAGTCATGCGGATTCCGTGAGCGCGGATGATAGGCCAGCGGGTCTGAAGCGCACCACGGTGTATTACATGAAGACGAAAAAGTATGCGGCGCACCCGGTGGAATTGTCGAGCTTTGTGCTCTTCATTTCCCCGAAGCGCGACGCTCTTCTCGTTCTGCTGGAGAATACGTCCTGGCAATAAAGACCCGCACAGTGGTCACCATAAGTGCGACAACAAAAAAGGCGGCCGTTCGAAGAACTTCTTGATTCCGAATTTCTTCTTTCGAGAGTTTAGAAGCCGCATCCCATAGTTTGACGCCCGCGCTGCCGGCGATAACACCCGCTAGGCCTTTGGATAAACGTTCAAACTGCTTTTCTTCGCGCGGGTATGGAGACATTAGAACGCCGACAATCCAGCCGAGGGCCCCACCTCCCATAGCTGCAAAGGTGCCATTGCCATCCTGCCATTTAATGAGGAGAGAAGATCCTACCGCGAGCGCCGAAACACCCGTGGCAAAGCAAGTTCCTAGGTCCCGATGTCGGGTTAATTGCTTAACCCATTCAGGCGTCCATTCGCCGAAGAACTGCCTGAGGCGCTGTGCTGTCATGACACTTATAGTCAAGCATAGGGGAATACTCACGATCAAGGCCTATGGGTAACCTGTGGACGACACCCTGCGGATTCCTTCGTTAACTTAATTAACCTGCCAAAACTGTCCACTACTTCCCGTGGTTACGACCGTCCCATGGATTTCGCCGACGCCACTCTCGTGCGAAGCGGGAATCTCTGAGCACGATCCTCACGGTCGATCATGCCGACTTCGAGACGTACCGGATTGAAGGCAAGCGCCGGTTCCGCGTCCTTCCCGTCACGCGCCCGTAAGCCGGCAGCCTATTTCAAGCTCTCCCCCTTCACCACCCCAGCGCCTTCGTGCACCGTAACCAATTGGTCCGCCGCCACTTTCGCAATCGTCTCCCGCGCGCCATTCGGCCACCGGATCTCCAAATCCGCCGATTCCGCCGCGCCCAAACCGAAATGCAAGCGCCGGTCGTGCACCGAAAGGTACGACGATTGCGCCATCGCCGCCTGTGCCTGCTTCCTGCCGCCATAACTCGCGATCACCGTCGCGCCGATGGCGCTGCGATTGGATTTGGTTCCTACCAACTTCACCTTCAGCCAGTGATAGCCGCCGCTCACATCGTTGCGCAGCAGCGACGGCGGCTCGTTCTGGTTCATGATCAGAATGTCGATATCGCCGTCGTTATCGAAGTCCCCGAAAGCCACGCCGCGGCTGGCGTGCGCTTCTTCGATTCCGGGACCGCCTTCGCCGATCAACTCCTCGAACTTGCTCCCGCCCAGATTCCGAAAGATCACCCGCGGCGTGCGATGCGGAAACTCCGGATACTTCTTCTCGACTTCCGGATACACGCTGCCCGTCACCCAGAACAGGTCCGGCCAGCCGTCGTTATCCAGATCCACGACGCCCGCGCCCCAACTGATGAAGCGCGTCTCCACACCCAGGCCCGCGCGCAGCGTCACGTCCGTGAAATTGCCTTTGCCGTCGTTGCGGTAGAGCGCCGGCGTGTCTTCCGTGAAGTGCGTCTTGAAAACATCCAGATACCCTTCGCAGGCGTAATCGCCGATGCCCAATCCCATGCCGGCCTGCTCCAGCCCGTCTTCATTCAAGGCCGCGCCGCGTTCCAGGCCTTCTTCGCTGAACGTGCCGTTGTGATTGTTGCGGAACAGCAGGCTGGGCGTGGAATCGCATGCCACATAGATGTCCGGCCATCCGTCGTTGTCGAAATCCGCAGCCACCGCGGTCAGGCCATAGCTGCCTTTGGCGGCGGCGATACCGGAGGACACCGAGACGTCTTTGAACGTGCCATCGCCGTTGTTATGGTACAGCAATTGGGTCTCCGGCGGCAGGCCGCGCGGTCCGCAGTTCACTGGGATGCCTTTCCAGTTGCAACTGGCGAGCTTGCCCGCGGGAGGCACCGTCTTCAGATCGAACTTCAGGTAATTGGCGACGAACAGGTCCAGGTGGCCGTCCCGGTCGTAATCCACGAACGTGCAGCCGGAGCCCCAGCGCACGCCGGGCGCGAGCAAGCCGGCTTCTTTCGTGACATCGGTGAAGGTGCCGTTTCCATTGTTGCGGTAGAGCACGTTTCGGCCCCAGTAAGTGATGAAGATATCGTCAAAGCCGTCGTTATTGTAATCCGCGATCGTAACTCCGTACGCCCAGCCTGAGCGCGCGAGCCCGGATTGCGCGGTGACATCGGCAAAGGTGCCATCCCGGTTGTTCTTGTATAACCGGTTGGTGGCCCCCTCCGGCGAGCCTTCCAGGCGCGCACCGCTGAGCACGAAGATATCCAGCCAGCCGTCGTTATCGTAGTCGAAGAAGGCGATGCCGCTGCCCATCGGCTCGATGATGTATATGTCGCGGTCGACACCGCCGTAAATCACCGGATCGCGCAGACCGGCGCGCGCGGCCACATCCGTAAAATGCGCGTGAAAGGGCAGCCCGGAAGGCTTGCCGCGCGGCATGGGCTTCACGCCGCGGCTGGCCATCTGGGCAAATGCGCCGGCCGGGATAAGGGCCAGAAGTTCGCGGCGCGTCATAAGTGGGGCGGACCTCCAGGTCTGCGCGGGTCCCCCGGAACCCGCTCTTGGGGGCTTGCTTCGCGGCGGGTCATCTGCCAATCAGGAAGTCGGTCACCCGGCGCGCCAGTTCCCCATACGGTGGGCGCAACAGTCCCAGTGTGGTGAAGCGGCTCTGCAGGAAGACGCCTTTCTTCTTCGAGAAGGTCAGGAAGCCGTCGAATCCGTGATACGATCCCATGCCGCTGGGTCCCACGCCGCCGAAAGGCAGATCGTTCTGTGCGATGTGCAGGACCGTGTCGTTCACCGTGACGCCGCCCGACGTGGTGCGCGCCAGCACCGATTCCACCCGCTTCGAGTTGTAATCGAAATAATACAGCGCCAGCGGCCGCGGCCTGCCGTTCACATACGCGATGGCTTCATCGGGCGACCGGTAAGTGACCACCGGCAGCACCGGACCGAAGATTTCTTCCCGCATCACCGCCATTTGGTCGCTTACGTTCCATAAAATAGTGGGCGCAAACACCCGGTTCTGTTCGTTGACCGTTTCGCGCGCCGGATTCACTTCCAGCATCTCGGCGCCTTTTTGTGTGGCGTCCCCCACCAGGTCTCGCAAACGCTGATAGTGCTGGCGATTGAGGATGCGCGTGAAATCCGGATTATCCACCAGCTTCGGATACATGGCCGCGGCGGCTTCGGCGGCCAGCCGCACGAATTCCTCGCGCGCGCCCGCCTCTACCAGCACGTAATCCGGCGCGATGCACGTCTGGCCGGCGTTGTAGAGCTTGCCCGCCATGATGCGCGCGGCAGCGGTTTGCGCGGGAAAATCGGGATGCACCAACGCCGGCGACTTGCCGCCGAGTTCCAGCGTCACCGGTGTCAGATGTTCGCTCGCCGAGCGCATGATGAGCTTACCCACGCGGGTCGAGCCCGTGAAAAGCAAGTGATCGAAGGCCAGCGCGGCGAAGGCTGCGCCGGTTTCCGTACCGCCGGTCACCACCGTCACATACTCCGTCGGAAACAGTTCGGAAACCAGCCGCGCGATAAGGTCCGCGGTCCGCGGCGCGAGTTCCGAAGGCTTCAGCATGACGTGATTGCCGGCCGCCAACGCGCTGACCATCGGCGAAAGGCTGAGCAGCAGCGGATAGTTCCAGGCGCCGATGATCCCCACCACGCCCAACGGCTGATAAATCACCCGCGCCCGCCCGGGCAGGAATTGCCAGCCCGCCGCCGCCGCACGCGGGCGCATCCATCGCGGCAGATGGCGTATGGCGTGCTGGATGGCATCCACCACGGGGAAGACTTCCAGCAGAAGCGTCTCCTGGCGCGCGCGCCCGCCGAAATCCTGCGAAATGGCCTGGACGAATTCTTCGCGCCGCGCACGCACGGCTTTCAGCAGGGCGCGCAAAGCAAGGATTCGCCGCGGCGCGTCCGATGGCTGGTGCGCAAACGCCGTGCGCTGTGCCGCCAACATGGACGCCAGTTCCGCCTGCACGATGCTGGTCTCGGTAGTGCTCGTAAGTGAGGATTATAGCGCGGCTGAAGACAGAAGTGCTGAAGATGGAAGTCGGGAAGTCGGGGGTGCTTACCGTTGGGGATCTGAACGGGGACGGCCATCCCGATCTCATTGTCGCGAATATCTCCTTCGGCGGGTTCGCGGTGCTCCTGGGCAAGGGCGACGGCACCCTCGCATACGAAGGCGATTTCGCAAACGGCGGACTGGCGCTGGCCATCGGCAAATTCAACGGCAGGCCCGACGTAATCGGAGCCAGCAATGGTTTTGCGCTGCTCACCAGCTTCGTGGTTCTAGGGAGCTCGGAGTGAACGCTCGCTCGGGTCGGCTTGGGTTCGAATGGCCCACCTCGACCAGCGGCAATACTGGAACGGCTCCACCAGCCTCGTGCGGCCATCACTTGCACTCCAGCCGCTGAACTACATCGAAGCTCGCAATTCCAGGCAGAGTTTCACCGGAAATGCGAAATATCCGGCTTGGCAGGTTACAGGGGAGATCCATGCCCGGATGCGCAGTGCAGTGGCAAAGTCTACATGCAACGCGATCCCGGCGTATTGGTGCGCGTGAGAGGTAGATTTTGCCGTTTCCTAAGACGCGGCACATTGTGTTCCTGAATAACAAGCCGGCGTCGCCACCGGACTGGGCACATTATTGGAAGTGGGTTAGCGAACGCCGCATCATCGCAGGCCGATGCGGCGTTCGATCCGCTGAAATTCTGGTTCAGTGCGCAGGCCGTTCCACACCGGGTCGGCGTGCAAGCGGATCAGGTCGGCGTCGTGTATACGGAAATCTTGTTCCAGGGCCGCCAGCGCCGCCCTCGTCTGGCCCAACCGCATGTAGGCCTTCGCGATATACTCGAAGCCGAAATAGAGCTGGCCGCGAGCGCCTTTCGCGTTGGTTATGAATCGCAGGAATTCCCGCGGTCCGCCCGTCGCGTAGGACGCTCGAATCCTCCGCGCCATCTCCGAATCCCCGTTATGAGACAGGATTTGCGCTAGCTCTTCCACGGCCGGACCGTACATTTCCCTTTCGAAGTAGTATTGTCCAAGAACCCAATGGACGGGGGCAAAAGAGGGATTCGCCGCGAGAACCTTCTGGTATTGGGACAAGGCAGCGTCGTACTGGCCCGCGAAGAAGTAAGCGAAGCCGAGATCGGTTTGCACGATTAAGGATAGTGGGTCCAACTCCTGCGCGCGCTTCAGTTCGGCGATAGCTTCGGCGTGGCGTCCGAGGGGTGACAGATACAAATTGCCATGCCAGTGGTGTGCCAGGGCGTAGTTCGGATTCAAATCCAAAGCGCGCTGAAATTCCTTCTCCGCGTCGGACCACTTCCATTCGAAGACTTCGATGCCGGCCAGCGACGTGTGCGGCTCCGCCGAGTTGTCGTCCAGCGCCACCGCTTTGAGCGCCGCGGTCCGGGCCTTGGCGGAGGCCTCGGGAACCGCACCCTCGAAGGACAGCAACGTATAACAATCGGACAACCCCGCATAAGCCAAGGCAAAATCTGGGCTCTCCTCGAGCGACTGGTTGAAATAACCGATGGCCTGCTCAAACCCTTCGGCGTCTCTGCGGTTCAGATGATATCGACCACGCAGGTATGCGTCATAGGCTTCGGGATTCATCGGGCGCGCGGACCGGAAGCGTTGGCGTTCCGCTGAAGTCAGATTGAGTTTCACAGCGCCGGTAATGGCCTCGGCGACTTGCGCTTGCAAGGTCAAGACATCCCGCAAGTCGCCCTCAAACGAATGCGCCCACAAGTGCCGGTCGGTGGCGGCCCGGATGAGCTGCGCCGTGATCCGCATGCGGTTTCCAGACCGCAACACGGAGCCTTCGACGACCGCATCGACTCCCAGCTCGCGGCCAATTTGGGGGAGCGTCTTGCGGACACCCTTGTATTGCATGATGGAGGTCTTTGAGACCACCTTGAGTTCGTGAAGTTGTGCCAGATCGGTGATCAGTTCGTCGGTCATGCCGTCGGTAAAATACTCCTGGCTGGGATCGTTGGACAGATTCTGCAACGGCAAGACAGCCAGGGCGCGGATGGGTTGGGAATCCGGCGGCGACGACGGCCAGATGCGACTCCGATTGAGCCAGAGGCCGACCATTAACGCTGCCGCCATCGGCAGACCGGCGAGCAACGGCCGGCGCAGCATGGGCGCCGGTATTGAGCGGTCGGGGGTTGGCGGGCCCTCCAGCTCGCGAAACACGAAGGCGGGTTTGTAGCCCCGCGGAGGAAGTTCGATCAAGACGCGGTCATGGCGGCCAATCTCCGCGTAGTAATCCCTGAGTTTCTGGCGCAGGCGGCCCGCCTCATTCCGTACTATGGATTCGATGCGGGGATCGAATGAAGCGGGCTTCTCGAAGACGTCCAGCCCAATGGCGTATTCGTTGATGCCGTCGCCCTCGCCAGCGAGCGTGCGCTCCACCAGGTAGCGAAGCAGCTGGCCTCTTCGTAATGAAGACCCGAACGCGGCGGTGGCAAGCAGCCTGGCAAGCTGGCCGCGGACTTGGCCCCGCTGGGCGGAATCGAGCGCACGCGAGACATGCACGGGCCCACCCCCAGTTGGCATCCCGCCAGTGTATCACGCTGAGAACAAAAGGTTGTGACGTCACGGTCCGGCTGAGACTTGCCTGTCGAGCCGGTCGCGTTGGAGACTTGATTCGCAGCTTGGCTGTTCCAGGCCAAGAGGAGGATAAACGATGGTAACGAGATGGTCCGTTTGTTCAACGTTGGTGGGAGCGGGATTGATGGCTTCCTGCGCCGCCGGTCTTTTTCTGTCTAGTTGCGTTGCGCCGGCGCTCGCCCAACAGAGGCAGCAGGCGCAGCCGCAGTTGGTGACGTTTTGGGGGGTAGCCACCAACCGCGACGGTAAGGCGAAGACGGGGACGGCGGGCGTCACTTTTGCCCTCTACAAGGAAGAGCAGAGCGGCGCGCCGCTGTGGATGGAAACGCAAAACGTGGCTCTGGACGCCGCGGGCGGATACACGGCGCAGATCGGGGCGACTCATCCGGAGGGGTTGCCCATCGGACTGTTCGCCTCGGGCCAGGCGCGCTGGCTGGAAGTCCAAGTAGACGGGCAGCCGGCGGAACAGCGTGTGCTGCTGGTGAGCGTGCCGTATGCGCTGAAGGCGGTCGACGCGCAGACGCTGGGCGGACTGCCGGCTTCCGCGTTTGCCCTGGCTGGGACGGCTGAGAGCGCGGCTGGCGGCGCTTCGATCGCGTCCGTCAGAGCCGTTACGGCCGCCGGTTCGGTCAAGCCCAACGCCGCTCCGGCAGCCACTGTCACCGGCGCCGGCACCGCGGGTTACGTCCCTCTGTGGTCCAGCGGCAGCGCTCTGGGCGACTCGCTGATTGCTCAGAAGAGTGGAGACCTGGGCATCGGTGGCATGGTATCCGGCTTCAAGCTGGCCGTGTCCAATGCTTCTGACAACGGCATTCTCGGCACGACTGCAAGTTCTTCGGGAGTCGGGGTGCAAGGCCAAGTTACCGCCACGAGCGGCAACGCATTTGGCGTTTTTGGCACAACTGCTACTCCTACCGGAGCCGGGGTGGAGGGCTCAAGCACCTCGACAAGCGGCACTGCAGTAGGTGTACTCGGCACGACCGCAAGCACGGCAGGCGACGGCGTGCTCGGCCAAGCCCAGGCCACGACGGGGGCTACGTTTGGCGTCGGCGGAATTAACCAAAGCTCTGCAGGAGTCGGCGTGCAGGGCCACGCTGAGGCCACCACCGGAGACACGGTTGGCGTCAACGGGATTTCCGACAGCGGTACAGGAGTCGGGGCGCAGGGGCTAGCCACTGCCACGACCGGCACGACCTACGGCGTCGTTGGCGAGTCCGATAGCCCCGCTGGGGTGGGCGTAAACGGCAACGCTACTGCCACGACGGGCACTGCGAATGGCGTTTATGGCACGAGCGCGAGCTCTTCGGGGGTCGGCGTGACGGGCGCGGCCCTTG
Source organism: Bryobacteraceae bacterium (assembly GCA_050008575.1). Classification (GTDB taxonomy): domain Bacteria; phylum Acidobacteriota; class Terriglobia; order Bryobacterales; family Bryobacteraceae; genus Bog-159. Next base: position 9,208 of record JBEKMJ010000023.1, on the reverse strand, counting down.
CCACGAGCGGCAATACGTTTGGTGTCTTCGGCACGGCCGCAAGCCCTACGGGAGTCGGTGTGGAGGGATCTAACTCGTCTACGAGCGGCAGTGGCCCAGCCGTGCTTGGCACGACCGCAAGCACTTCGGGAATAGCGGTGAAAGGCCAAGCTACTGCCACTGCGGGTGCTACGTACGCCGTCTACGGCAAGAACGCAAGCTCTACCGGAATCGGGGTACAGGGCGTCGCTACCGCCACGACCGGTATCGACTACGGCGTCGGCGGCACATCTGCAAGCACTCAAGGTGTCGGAGTCTACGGCTACGGAGCTACACAAAGCACCCTAGGGGGCCAGTTAGCAGGTAATGCTGCCGGCGTGTGGGGTGACACGCACAACGGGTCTGCCGGTGTGATGGCAACGGCAGACTCAGCGGAAGCCATCGCCGCTTACAACAACAGCTCCACTCTGGCCACGCTGTTTGTTGAAAACCAGGAGGATGCCAACAGTTCGGCGATCGTTGTGGCGACTTACAGCGATTATGGCGGATACTGTGACATCTTTGTGAATGGCAACCTCGTTTGCAGCGGTTCGGTCGGCGGGCACGCCTCCGTTCCCGAGGGTGCTGACGGCTCCCGCGACGTAGCCCTGTACGCGGTCCAGGCGCCGGAAAACTGGTTCGAGGACGCCGGCTCCGGCCAATTGTACAACGGCACCGCTGTGGTGGTACTGGATTCTGAGTACGCCCAGACGGTAAACACAGGCATGGACTACCACGTCTTCCTGACACCAAACGGCGACTGTAAGGGACTGTATGTCAGCCAAAAGTCGCCTACGTCCTTTGACGTCCACGAGCTGGGGGGCGGCAGTTCCAACATCGCCTTCGACTATCGCATCATGGCAAAGCGCAAAGGTTACGAGAACATCCGTCTGGCCGACTTGACCAACAAAATCCAACGCGGAACGAATTCGAAAACCCGAAGCGGCGCTCTGCCCGAGCGCGTGCTGCCCGGTGCGGTTGCTGACGTGGTGCAACTCCCAACTGCACTTCCGCAGGCGCATGTTGTAAACCTGTCGCCTCGCGCCGCGCAGCCGACCCAAAGTCGTGCCCGAAAACAGACCTCCGACCCTCGCTGATCGGAGGTTGCGGGTCTGCTTCGCCGATGCGCTTCTCGTGCTTTCCGTGGGCGGCCGCTCGCTCGTTCGTGGCTCCAAGCTCACCGTCGGGCAGATCGTGTCCTGCGACAGCCACCGCGCCGATCTCGCTTTCCGGTGGAGCGTCCGCATGCAGATGCCAGCCAAGCGTCGCAGGCAAATCGCCGCGATGGGTGGCGCAGCCGTGCGGCGACGAGCACAAAGTTAGTGATAGCGCTGGACGGCGCGCGCTCTCGTTTTGAAAAACATGGGCCCCAAACTGTGAACTTTGCGGGGCGCAATGGCTGCCACTTCGCGCAGGTCGACCGCCGGCCCGTTCCAGGCGCGAGCCGCCCGTGTCCCTCGCCACGACCGCCGGGGGGCGGACGGGCGACGCGATCGGCGAAGTGCGAAAATCGTGCTTCATGCCCATCGGCGACGATGTGCTGTGGCGCGCCAGGCGCGCTCTCAGTTTTCACGCGCCGAGATTTCCAAAAACTACGCTCTAAGAGGCTGTATAGCGGCAAAACGGACGTCGCGGGTACCATGAGTAAGCCGTGACAGGCAGGAGCCTTAGCAGCCGTGTTTGGCTCTGTGGTCCGCGAGAGCGCGTCTCGCTTCTGCGCACGCGTGGCGCGCATCCTTAGATACTGCACGAACCGCAATTAGGTCTACGCCGGTCTTGGCTGTCGCTACGGTGGTTGCCGCAAAAAGATTTGATGTGGCGGCTTTAAGTGCGTCGGTAAGGCGCATCCTTTCAAGACACACTGGACGCGGGATGCCATGGGTCGGCATTCGGTTATGTCAACCTCCTCGGTTGTGGTTTGGCTAAGAGGAAGAGAGAGGGATTCAGACCGCCTGACTCAGGTACGATGATCTGATGAGTGCAGCAGAATTGCTCAGTCGCCAACTAGTGTGAGCCGTTGCGACATGCTTGTCAAGGGGAAACGCACAATATTTCCGATAACTTGCCGCGTTCGCTGATACTAAACGACTCCTATTTTTAGAAGAATAGTTTTCGCAACTGTTAGCGATCAGGACGCCCTTCCGCGAATCGGGATCCGCGATGCACCATCGGCCATCCCGCCACTCGACGCAGCCCATCGCGGCCTCGGACGGGCGCAGCCTGCAGCGCAGGAGCGTAGCTGGCGACTTCGCGCATCGTGATGCCGGCGGCCGGTTACGGGCACCAGCGGCCCGCGGCTGCCGGTTGCTGCGCCACGGGATCATCGAAGTTCGGGTTGCTTGATGGCTGGGACAATATCCTCATTCGTCGCGGGGGTAGCCAGGGCACGGTGGGTTAGCCCCATCGCACGGTGATTTCGCAGGGCAGCTAGCATTAGTCCCAACCCAGTAGTCAATCCAGACCTTGCATCTCGGCCAAGCAGGGCTGGAACAATCGAAACCTGGCGGTTTAACACCGTTGATGGTAAACTTCGGGGGCGAAAACGTTACATTGAATGAATAGCCCACACCGTCGAGGAGTTGGGAAATATTCGTCCCTGCGCTCGTCGATGCCGCAACCACCATTTTGCCGTTGTCCGGAGTCGAGATGGTGGCGTTCTCGTCGTTGCTGGTGACAATCCAGCTCTTCCCGCCAACGCTGTATGGCCCGTTGGGGCCGATTTTGATAAAGCATGCTTGTCCTGGGGCTGATTGCCCCGCGGAATCCAGTCCTCCGTTGATAGTTACTGCTGTTGCGCTCGGGGGCTGAAAAGTCGCGAATGTCCGAACCTCCATGGTCCCATCCGCCACCGTGATCGGTGAGTTAACGGGCATGCCCGCGAGGGGGGGAGTAAAACTAGGTTTACGGCAACCACACAGGACAACCAACGCGCAGGCCGGTAAGATCAGGCCGGCGGAACCGATAGCATTTGCGAACTGCGTTCTTGTCATTTCTTCTCCTCTGATTGACTAGCGGAAACCATCCGCAGAAGGGGACGCCAGAATCTCTGCAGATCGGGCCTGCCATGGTACAACTGAAACGCCACCTTGCCCCACTGGCGCTCCATTGCGTCCAATTGCGCCTGGGCGGCCAGCGCCTCGCGCCTCGCTCCATCTTGATCGTGGAGTGCCTCGCTCGCGCGGGCCTGCATTGCCTTGGCTCGCCAGTTCGAATCCGGCAGCTTCGACAGACCGTCGCCCGCCGACTGAATCGCTGCAAGTACTCCTCTCCAATCGCCGGTTTCAAGGCGCGCCTCGGCCACCCCCAAAATGGACCCCAGGAGCACGCCTGCATTAGACGCCCGCGCTGCCATCTCGAAAGAGCGCTCGCAGCGCTGCCGCCCTTCCTGCTTGCGGCCGATACGAATCAGGGCTAGACCCAGCATCCGGTTCAGGTCTGCCATTGTGTCCGATTCGTCACTCTTAACCCTAGAGAGCAAACGGTTGCACGTTGCAACCGCTTCCGGGTACTTGCCCTCGCTCAGAGCCAACTCCGCCCGTTGGTGGTTGATATTGAACCTCAAATCCTCGAACTTCGCGGCAGCGGCCTCCGCCTGGTCGAACCGCGCCGGGGCCTCTGCATAACGGCCCAGAGGCCACAAAGTCATGCCGCATTGGAGAGCGCCATAGCCGACATGCTCAATGTCCCGGCGCGCGGCGGCAAGTTCCAGCTCCTTTTCGTAATGTTCGAGCGCCTCCGGAAACTGCTCCAGCCCTAACATCGCGGTACCCATCCCCTCTTGAACCAGCATCATCTGATAACTGTCTTGCAACTTCTCGGCCGCCGCCAGCGCTGGCCGGTAAAATCCGAGCGCTGCGTCATATTGGCCTTGGTAGAGCTTGGCCCTCCCCAGCAATACCTGGCACTGGACGGTTTCGCGCGCAAAGTTATTTTGTAGATAGAAGGCGATTGCTTCCTGCGCCTCAGGCACCCATTTGTCGATCTGCCTCTCTTGCTCGTGCAGGCTCGCCAGGCGAAGCTGGGCGCCGGCGATCAAACGCCGGGAATCGTCCTGCCGGGCGAGGCCCAGCCCCATCGCGTAATACTTCTCGGCCTGCTCAAAATCCCGCTTACGGCTGAAGGCTTCGCCCAATACCAACAGGCCCCGCGTCGCCAGGCTTTCGATGCGGTTCAAGGTTGCGGCATCGATGGCCTCTTCCGCGTAGCGTTTGGCTGAGTCTGCATCCCCGGAGAGAATGGCCACGGTCCCCAACTGCAACTTCGCGCGAATCTCCTGTTGCGCGTTATGCGTCACCTGGGTGATTCGCAGCGCCTCGCGCAAAAAGCCCTCCGCCGCCGGCATTTTCGCGCGCCTGTTCGCGTCGGCGCCGCGTTGATAGGCTACCTCGGTCAGCCCTTCCTGGTTGCTTGTCAGTTCATAGAGCTGTTCGGCCTGAGCGAACGCCCGATCCGCGTTCTTCGCATCTGACTTCAGGCTGTACAGCACCGCCAGCCGGAGCCACGCTGCCGCGTTTCTGGGAGGCCCTTGTGCCGCGATCAGATAATTCCGGATAGCTTCGTCAGGCTTGCCGGCCAAGTCGTAAACGTGCCCCAAGTCCAAGCGCACCTCCGGCTGCGCGACTCCGCCGTAGGTCAGCATGGCTTCATATTTCCGGGCCGCCTCGGGGAATTGACGAGTGATCGTCAGGTCTACCGCATCCAGATACAGCCGGTCCATCTCGGAGAGCCGCGCGCCGGCCACGTATCGTCGGGCCAACTGCATCTCCTGACTGGCCTTTCCCTGCGCGTCGAGATCGGTCCATGCCTCCGCCAGGCGCGCGTACGCCATGCTGAAATCCGGTGCCAGCCGCGCCGCCTCCCCGAGTTCTTTTGTGGCCGCGAAGTAGGCGCCTGCTTCCAGATCGTCCGTGCCAGTCCGATAGAACCGCGCGGCTTCGGCCGGGGGCTGATAGTGCCGGGGCCAAAGTGCGTAGCCCGCCACCCCCGCTAGCGCGATCGCCAGTGCGGCAACGCCCAGCTTGCGGGGCGTCCACACGGTCGCCGGACCCGGTACCGCAGCCACAGGCTCGCCCTCGACGGCCTTCACGACGTCGCCCGCCGCGGCGAATCTCAGCGACGGATCGGCATCCAGGCAGCGCACCACCGCGCCATTCCACCGTTCATCCAATCCGGGAACCACTGTGCGCGGCGCCGGAACCGGCTCTTGGCCGCGGCGCAAGGCGGCCGCTAAAGGCTCGTCCGCGACGAATGGCCGAGTCCCCGTAAGCATCCGGTAAATCACCATGCCTAAGGCGTACACGTCCGACGCAACCGTCGCGGGCCGCCCGGTCAGCAACTCGGGAGCCATGTAGTTCAGTGTCCCCGCCAGGCGCTCTGGCAGGGTCGCGGTGCTCTCACCCTCCAAGCTTGCTTTCCGCGCCAGGCCAAAATCGGTGACCACCGCCCGGACACCTTCGCCGGAAGACGCCAGCATCACGTTGGAGGGTTTGAAATCCCGGTGGATTACGCCCGCCGCATGCGCGGCATCCAGCGCCGCGGCCATCTGGCGCACGATGGGCAAAGCCTCGTCTACGCTCAGGCAGCCGACGCGCACCAGCTTTTGCCCCAGTGTTTCGCCTGGCAGAAACTCCATACTCAGCAGGATTCTCTGCGGCGGCGAGCCGTCGGCCGGGTGGCGCGCCAGGTCGAAGACTTTGCACACGTTCGGATGAGCGATCCTTCGCGAAAGCTGGATTTCCTGTTTGAATCGCGCAATCATCTGCGGGTCGGACGCGATTTCGGGCAGCAGTGTCTTCAGCGCGACTCGGCCTTTCAACTCCAGGTCCTCTGCCTCGTAGACCTCGCCCATGCCACCGCGGCCCAACACGCGCACGATCCGGAATCGGCCCAGAATCAGTTCGCCTTCCCCGAAGACGCCCGTGTCCTGCAGTATGCCGGGCTGCAGCAGTCGGACCAGCGGCTCACCAATCGTGCCGGTTGTCCGGTCGTTGGCCTCCAGAAGGCTTGCCAGCCGGTCCGCCATCTCGCCGCTCTCCACCCGGCGCACCTCTTCAATCAGGGCCGCCCGCTCCGGGAGGGGTAGATCCACCGCCTTGTCAAACCATTGATTCAGGCGGGCGAACTGTTCGGGAGTCAGGTCCATCACGGCTGACTTGGAGTTTCCGTTTTGGAATCCAAGTCCACGTAATTATACACCCTGCTTACTTCCCCCTTGCTGTCCACTCTCTGCCGGAAAGCTCGCACGGGATGGCGCTACCAACCCTGCGGACGGCGGCGTGTGCCAGCGGCGGGCCGTGTGATACGCCGCCTGCGGCGGCGGGCGGTGCCCTCCCACGTTGCACCACCGGCCATCCGGCGTCGGACGTAGCCCATCGTGAGCGCCGCGGCCTCGGACCGGCGCAGCCCGCAGCGTAGGAGCAGGCTGGTCCTTCGCGCAGCCTTGATGTCGGCGGCCAGTTCCGGCCAGGGCCGTCGTCCGCCGCGAGAGTGAAGTGACCAATGCTCGCGGCGATGAACACGCAGGCTGACTTGCCCAGGAGGCGTGCGAGCGGATGACGGGCGTAAACCCTGTTCGTTCGTGGCCCTCAGGCGGCGCGTGGGCCGGAGACCATAGCGGCCAGTCCGAGCGGCGGTACCTGCGCCGCTGGGCTGTGGTCCGGGTGATGCGGCAATCGGATAGTGAAGGTGGAACCTTTGCCAGGTTCGCTGACCACCATGATCGCGCCGCCCATAAGCTCGCAAAACCGCTGGCTGATGGCCAGTCCTAGACCTGTCCCCCCGTACTTACGAGTCGTTGAGGCGTCTACCTGCGAAAAGGGTCGGAACAGTTTATGCATCTGACCGGACGCTATGCCGATACCGGTATCCGTGATGCGCCATTCAACATACTCCGTGCCATCCACGGTTACCGGGACCACATCAACTGCGATTGTGCCGTTTTTGGTGAATTTGCAGGCGTTGCTCACCAGGTTGTAGAGACTTTGCCGAAACTTTACTACGTCCACGTGCATGGCCGGGAGGTTGGGAGCACAGTGCACGATCAGTTGGTTGGCGTTCTGCTTCGCCAGTGGCGCCATGGCGCCGGCCACGTCCTCCAGGATCTGAGCAGGCGGCACGTCCTCCCACACCAGTTCCGTTCTGCCGGCCTCTATCTTGGAAAGATCGAGTACTTCGTTGATCAGGGTGAGGAGATGCCTGCCAGCGGCGGTGATGCGCTCCAGGTCGGCAATAGAATGTGCCTGATGGTGTTCCTCGGCATCCTCGCGCAGCATCTCGCTATAGCCAATGATGGCGTTCAACGGCGTGCGCAACTCGTGGCTCATATTCGCCAGGAATGCGCTCTTGGCCCGGTTGGCCTCCTCGGCGGCATCTCGGGCCACGGCCATTTTCCTAGCGCTCAGGATCTCGCGTTCCGCGCGTTTGCGGTCGGTGATGTCCCGCGCGATTCCCAGGATACCGCTCGGCTGCGCCCCGTCCCGGATGGTTTGCAGGCTGACTTCCACGAGCGTGCGACGGCCATTCCTGCCGGCGATATCCCATTCGCGAATCGGGTACACTTCGCCGCGGGAGACCCGTCGGACGGCCTCCGCCAGCTCTTCTTGATCTGTCGCCACCAGGGCTGAAAGGGGCGTCCCCAAGACCTCCGCCTGTGTGTATCCCCAAATCTGTTCACCGGCTCTATTGAGCGATCTGACAAGCCCTTGTGGATCGGCCGTCACGATAACATCGTTGGCGTTCTGCAGCAGGTTCTGGAAGCGTCGTTCCAGAGCCGCCTCTCGCTCGATCCGTTGGCGGATGACCGCAATCTGCGTCCGGACTCGGCGTCGCAGCAAGAATACCCAACCCAGCGCGAGAAGGATGACGGCGACCAACAGCGCCAACAACAAGACCACGCGCGGCCCGGTCCACCAGGAAGGCTGTCGGAGGATTACGATGTCATCGGCCGAGTGCAGCAGAACCTGGAAAGAGGTAGGGTGCTGGTATTCGTCCGTTTCCACAGACCACACGCCTCGCATCTGCAGTCGGCTCCCGTTTCGGATTCGACGCATCCGATCCGTGACGACCCGTCTGTCCAGCCGGCCGGTGAACGTGAAGTTCCCCAGTTGCATGGTGAAGAGGCGGTACTCCCCCCGCTCGGACTGATCGAGCAGCCTGCCGTCGATCCTGACGAGTTCTGCGTCGTGATGGCCCGTGAAGCCGGCCGCGGCGCTGAGCGACACAGGCACCGGCAAGCGACTCTTGCCGATTTTTCGAAACGTGCCATCCTGAAGGATGGGCGCATACCGTCCGGAGCTGGGGAAGCCCACCGCATCCACCAAGTCTCCGGGTTCGACGACCGCCGCCTGTGCGGTTTCGACTATGACTCCACCCGAAGCGTCTTGCACGTAGGCCCAGTGACCCGAATTGCTGAGTGTGACTACACCCTGAATCCGGGTGCGCCGGTCCGCAGACTTAGCCGGGCTAAACTGCATCACGCTGCCGATGGAGACCGGCGGCAGCGTGTAGGCGTCCGGCGCCGCCTGATCTACCGCCACCTGCTGCAAGCTTGGAACAAAGAGTTGAACGCCCACCAGTTGCCTGCGTTCGTTAAACAGCGTGCCGCACGCGCCGCGAACGGTCACTACTGCGTCGACCAGGCGACTATAATCGACATCCGGGCGGAAGTCCCTGACTCTGGCTTTGAACTTGTGGCTGCCAGACGCGAAGTTGATCACCAGTTGAGGCGGACCGCGGCGCATGTCCGGAGGCAGCCGATCCTCGATCGCAACAGAATGAACGATGCCTTCGACCTGGACCCACTGACTATCTTCCTGGCCTGTCATGAGGTCCTCGATGCTCTTTGGGGCAGGTGAGGGCAGGCTTGCATGTCCAACAACTTGGATTTTCGTGTGTTCGATCGAAGGTGCAAACTCACCCGGCGTGGTGTTGCCGTCCACTTGGACCAAGTCACCAACGGCGATCCCCGAATCGGCGCTTTGAAAGAGAAAAATTCCAGCTGTCCGATCCTGGAAGAACGTTACCAGGTATTCCGGCGAGTGGTAGGTGATGACTCCCTTCAAATGGATGGGATACTGCTGGCTGGCCTGGGTCGCCGTAAGGGACCGCACTTCAGCCACCTTTGTAAGGACCCTCGTGTGGCCCTCCTGGCGAGGCTGCGCCTGGCCTCTGGCCGCAAGCGCGAGCGGTATCA
>JBEKMJ010000229.1:0-4823 GCA_050008575.1 Bryobacteraceae bacterium | reverse complement strand
CTTGTTCCGCCTGGAAGACCGCGGCCTGATCGCCGGCCGCTGGCTCGAAAAGGCCGGTGAGCGGCGCCGCCGTTGTTACCGCCTGACGCCCGCGGGGCGCAAATTTCTGAAAGCCCAGCGCGGCGCCTGGGACGAATTCGTGGCCACCATTAACCAGATCGTGCGGCCCAGCCATGCCTGATTGGACCGAATATGTCCGCCGCAACCTGCGCCTGCGGGGTTTTCGTCCCGAGCGCGAGGCGGAGATCGTGGAAGAAGTGGCGCGCCAGTTGGAAGACGCGTACACCGAAGCGCTGCGGCTGGGCGCGAGCGAGGATCGGGCGGGCGAAATCGCGCGCCGGCACATCGGCGATTGGGACGCGCTGGCGCATGAGCTGGAGGAAGCGCAGCGAGGAAAGGAATCGGCTATGACGATTTGGCAGCATAACGTTGAAGACCGCGCCCTTCGTGCGCACGGCAAAGTCACACTGTTGGCGGGCTGGGGCCGCGACATCCTTTATGGACTGCGCGTGCTGGCGAAAAATCCCGGCTTCACCACCGTGGCGGTGCTTACCCTGGCGCTTTGCATCGGCGCGAACACCGCCATATTCAGCATCATCAACGCGGTCATGTTTAAAGCATTGCCCATCCGCGATCCGGAGCATTTGATGCTGATTAAATGGAGCGCCCGGGGCAAGCTGGCGGTCCATGGTTTTAGCTCTTATGGAGACTGCAGTAACAGCTCCGGGACCGACAATCCTCACGGCTGCTCGCTCTCCAGGCCTTTCCTCGATGATGTGCGGGAGCATGGACCATTCTCCAGCCTCGCGGAGTTCGCGGGCGGCGGCGGGGTTACGGTCAGCGGTATCGGCGGGGTACATCAAGCCAATGGACAATATGTCTCGGGCGACTATTTCCAGACACTGGGCGTGGGTCCAGAGTTTGGACGGGTGTTTCTGCCGACCGACAATGCTCCGGGCGCTCCGGCCGTAGTGGTCCTTCAGCATGGTTATTGGAAGCGGCAATTCGGCGGCGACCGCAGCATTCTCGGGAAGACGGTAGACCTGAATGGGCTGCCATTCACGGTTGTCGGCGTGGCCGCGGAATCTTTCGCCTATCTGACACCGGGCAATATCCGTGATCTGTCCGTGCCCCTTATCCAGCGCCGCAATCTCCAGCAGCACTTTGCCTGGACTCCTCACCAGGAGGACGCCGGTTCCTTCTGGATCGTGGCTGCGGGCCGCCTGAAGCCCGGTATCTCAGTTGGAGCCGCTCAGAGCCAACTCAGCGCTCTGTTCCTGAACAATCTGATGCACGCGGAGAAACCCGTGGCAAAGCCCTCTGACGCGCCGACGATCACGCTGGAACCGGCACAAACCGGCTTGACGGGCCTCCGGGGCCGCATCTCGACGCTTCTCTATGTGCTGATGTTCGCGGTAGGGATCGTCTTGGTGATCGGCTGCGCCAATATCGCCGGGCTTCTACTGGCGCGGGCTGTGTCGCGTCAAAAAGAGATTGCCGTACGACTGGCCCTGGGCGCCGCGCGCAGCCGACTCGTGCGTCAATTGCTCACCGAAAGCGTCACGCTTTCGCTTCTCGGCGGCGCGCTTGGCATTCTGCTGGCCCATTGGGGGGCGCGCGCCCTGATCGATTTTGCCGTCAGGAGTACGAACAACTTCCGGCTCTCTGCCGACCCGGACTGGCGTGTTCTGGGCTTCACGCTGTCCGCCGCGATTTTCACCGGACTGCTGTTTGGCATGGCTCCGGCGTTCCGCTCGCTGCGCATCGATCTGACGCCGGCGTTAAAGGACGGCGCCGCCGCCATTAACGCGCGCCAGGGCCGCTTCCGTTTGGGTAACATCCTGGTGGTGACGCAGGTGACGCTCACGGTGGTCGTGCTGGTGGGAGCCGGCCTGGTCGTGCATACGCTACAGAATCTGCGCCATCTCGATCCGGGTTTCGCCACGGATAATCTGCTGACTTTCGATGTGGACGCGACCTTGAAACACTACAAAGGAGAACGGCTGGCAGGGTTTTATCGCGATCTCCGCGACCGTTTCGCCGCCATTCCCGGCGTCGTCTCGGTCAGCTATTCGGATATGGTGCTACTGGCCGGAAGCCTGTGGAGTACCGACTTTCACCTGCTTGGCACACCTCCCAAAGCCCGGGTTTCGGCGGACATGTTCCCGGTTGGTCCACAGTTCTTTGAGACCATGAAAATCCCCCTCCAGCGGGGCCGCAAGTTCAAGCCGGAAGAATACGAAATAGCCGCAAAGGTGGCATCCGATCCGAAATCCAAAGCGCAGATTCTGGTGCCGGCAATCGTCAACGAGTCGTTTATTCGCGCGTACTTTCCGAAGGGCAACCCGCTGGGGCGGCCGTTCGGCGATTACACTCCGGACCCCAGTGAAGATCCCGATGGGACACCCAGCGCGGGCTGGCAAATTGTAGGCGTAGTTCGCGACATGAAATACGATAGCCTCCGGCGAGCCATCGAGCCCACTATATATGTTCCAAGTGCGGCTGGCGGTTCCTTCGAGTTGCGCACGGCCCGCGATCCCCTCTCGCTCGTGCCAGACGTGCGCGCAGTCGTGCGGCAGGTCGGCACTGACATTCCAATGGTCAACGTCAAGACGCAGGAGCAGCACATCGATCAACTGCTGTTTCAGGAGCGGCTGGTGGCGCGGCTTTCCAGTTTTTTTGGATTGGCGGCGCTGCTGCTGGCATCCATCGGTCTTTATGGCCTGCTGGCCCACGAGGTGACGCGCGGAACGCGGGAGATCGGCATCCGTGTCGCGTTAGGTGCGCCGGCCGGACAGGTCCTGCGGCGCGTTGTGCGCCATGGCGTCGCGCTGGCGGCCGTCGGAGTGGCGCTCGGCATCGCGGGGTCATTCGCGGTGACACGCCTACTGGGCAGCATGCTCTACGATGTGAAGCCCGGCGATCCCGTAACGCTCGTAGTGGTGAGTATTCTGCTTATGCTGGTCGCACTGGTGGCCTGCTACATTCCGGCGCGCCGCGCTATCCGGGTAGACCCGCTGGTGGCGCTACGTCACGAGTAGGTCATGGTCAACGTGCTTTTGGCATTTTCGTTCCTTTGCTTCGGGAGCGTGGCTATCGCGAGGAGAGGCCGCCGAGCGGCGTTGGCAAGACTGAGATTTGGCTGGCGACTGGGCAGGCCGGAGTGCGACTGGTGGTTTCGTCGTAAGGTAGGAAGATGCTGAATCGAAGAGTACTGCTCGGTAGCGCGGGTGCACTTCTGGGCCAAGTCCTGTTGAATGCGCAGAAGAGCGGCGGCAGCAAGGTTGTTTTCGAGCACGAACTACCGGACGTGATGTTGAAAGACTGGTCCGTGACAGCGGTGGAAGTCTCCTATGGGCCGGGCGAAAGCTCGACCGCGCACCGCCACCCAGGGATCACCATCGTCTACGTCCTCGAAGGGGAGATTCGCTCGAAAGTCGGCGATGGGCCGGAGAAGACTTTATGCCGCCGGTCAGATGTTCCTTGAACGGCCCGGCGAACTTCACGCCGTCTCCGGGAACGCCAGCGCTACCAAGCCGGCTAAGCTCCTGGCCTTACTTCTTGCAGAGAAGGGCAGGCGGCTCACAACCCTAGCGTAAAGGTCGAGCGCACAGTCGGCGTCGCCACGGCAGACGAATGGGAAGGGGCTAATCCGGCGACAGGCTGGGTTCTTCAGCTTCGATCCAGGACGCGCGTCGTACTGCATAATCGCCGTTTCGGCACCCTGGCGCGACACGCCGGGACCGACGTGGCAGGCTAGTTGCGGCTGCTGCGGAATCAACGAAGTGAATTGGAGAAGAGGCCTCCCGCGCCTCCAGCCCAGCAACGGCCTCACGTTCGCGTAAGCTTCGGCGAATGCATAGAGGGGGCGTGTTACAGGCAAGAGTCCACATCCACGGGTAGCGCGTTACACGGCCAACTGGCAGCGACTCGGAATACCGGAGCTGGATGAGCCTCGGGATGTCTCACAAAGGGTCCTTTGCGTCTCGAGGCGTTGCCGCAGAGCCTCCAGCTTTGTCGGATCAACGCCGCTCCTTTCTTTCATCGGTCGAAGCCACCTCCGCCGGGCTAGTTCGACGATAGCAGAGCGACGCAGGATGCGTCACGCAGCCTCACCGAAAACTCACCGCTTGCTTGAAAGCAACCTGATTTTTCCCTCGGGTTCGGACCGAATCTGGTCGAACAGGTCATAATTCCCCTCAGAACCGCCCGCATGTTTTTCATCGGCTTCAAGATTGGTGGACTCCACGTTGCCCTTAGTTATAGTAGTGTTGGGTTTACCCAAAGGAAGAGGGACTGAATGAGCAAGTGGACACTGGCGGACATTCCGTCGCAGGCGGGCAAGTGTGCTTTCATCACCGGGGCGAACAGCGGCATCGGCTTTCATGCGGCGCGGCACTTGGCGGGCGCGGGTTGCGCCGTAATTCTCGGATGCCGCGATGCGAAGAAGGGCGAGGCGGCGCGGCAGAGGATCAAACAGGAATTTCCTACCGCCGACGTGACCGTGGCTGTCCTCGATCTTGCGTCGCTGGCATCGGTTCGTTCCTGCGCTGCGTCGCTGCTGGAGGCGGGTAAGCCGCTCGACCTGCTCATCGATAATGCCGGAGTGATGGCGTTTCCGACTCGCCAGACGACCGCCGACGGCTTTGAAAGACAATTCGGCACCAACCATCTTGGCCACTTCGCGCTCACCGGTCTGCTGCTTCCGCTGGTGCTCGCCGCGCCTGCGGGCCGGGTCGTCACCGTGAGTTCAATCGCCCACGGGCAGGGAGCGATGCGTTTCGACGACCTGCAATACACCACGGGCTATGAGGGCTGGGCGG
>JBEKMJ010000228.1:0-4863 GCA_050008575.1 Bryobacteraceae bacterium | reverse complement strand
GCTGAGCGGCGATCGCCTCGAGGAGCCCGCGGCGCAGCTAAGCGATGCGTTCCCCTTATACCTGCCGCGGTTCCTGCAGAACCCCCAGATCGCGGTCACGGCCGACGGCCAGGTCGCGCTGGCTGCCCTGCAACTGACAAAATCGAACAGCGTGATCGAGGTAAGGGGCGTCAACGGTGTCTGGGAAAACGCGATATTCACGCTGGACGGCGCGGGCTGGCATCGCAACCAGACGCTTCCCCATTCCGCCGGCGCCAACGATGCGCGCGTGGCGCTGGCCGCGGCGCCCGATGGCAAGCTTTGGGCCGCATGGGCCGCCGACAACCGCGATTTTCAAACCGCGCGTCCCCAGCGTCAGACGGTCTTTGCGGCGAGCGTGCCGCGGGAAACCGGCGCCGGCGAAATTCGGGTCGCGGAGTTCGTCGAACGCCCGGAGCTTTCCACGCCCGTACATCCGCACGAGACCGCCGATCTGCGCGCGATTCGCGATTACCGGATGCGGCTGGCGGGCAAGGAATACCGTATCCTGCGCGGCGATCTGCACCGCCACACTTCGCTCTCCACCGACGGCGTGGGCGATGGATCGCTCTGGGATTTCTACCGCTATGCGCTGGATGCCGCCAGTCTCGACTTTTCGACTGTGACGGATCACCAGGGCGGCGGCACTTCCTACAACTGGTGGAAAACGCAAAAATCCAGCGATCTGTTCCAGGTTCCCCAGCGCCTGACCACGCTCTACGCCTATGAGCGTAGCGTCACGTACCCGAACGGCCATCGCAACATAGTTTTCACGCAGCGGGGAATTCCGATTCTGCCCATCGATCCCGCCGAGCAGACGGGCCCCACCAACCCCGGCATCAAGCGGTCGGCCGACGTGGTGCTCCCCTATCTGCGGCAATACGGCGGCATCGCCTTCCGCCATACCACCGCGACCGACCAGGGCACGGACTGGAAGGATCACGACAATACTCTGGAGCCGATGGTGGAAGTCTATCAAGGGCATCGTGTGGCCTACGAGCATGAGGGCGGGCCCAGGGGCGCCACCGCCGAGAAGTTCTACGCGCAACGCAGCGGCTACCGCCCCGCGGGCTTCATCTGGAACGCTCTCGCCAAGGGCTACCGGATGGGCATCGAAGCGGCATCGGACCACTGCTCCACGCACATTTCATACTCCTGCATCCTGGCTACGGGCACCCGCCGCGACGACCTGGTGGACGCCATGCGAAAGCGGCACTCATACGGCGCGACGGATAACATCGTCCTGGACTTCCGCGTGGAAGCCGATGGACGCGAGTATCTTCAAGGAGACGAAATTCCATCGGCCGATCGTTATGTCCTGCAGGTAGACGCCATCGGCACAGGGCCGATCCGCCGCGTGGAGGTCATCCACAACGAGACTTACGCGTACGAAGTCACGCCCACCGGCGAGCGCAAAACGCAATTCACTTACGTGGACGCACATCCGGTGACCGGCGAGAACCGTTACTACGTGCGCGTGGAGCAAGAGGACGGTAACTTAGCCTGGAGCTCGCCGGTTTGGATTCAGAAAAGATAATTTATGCACGTCCATTTGCCCAAGGAACCGGTCTACGATGAGCGCAAGCAGCTTATCCAGCAGTTCGGATTCACCGGTTTTATCGGCGTCCTGTTATTGCTTAACGTAACCGGCGTTTTCACTACGGCTGCGGGCATCGATACGGCGGCGATCCTCACGTTGATTGCCGGTTATCGCACATTCTTCACCGCGATTTCCGGCCTGTTGCAGCGCAAGGTTTCGGCGGATCTGGCGATCTGCATCGCGGTGATCGCGGCGCTGGCTTCCGGCCAATACCTGGCGGCGGCCGAAGCCATGTTCATCATGCTCATCGGCGAGGCGCTGGAGGGCTACGCCGCCGGCCGCACCCACGCGGCTATCCACCGGTTCGTGGAGCAGCTTCCGCGCCATGCGCGCGTGATCCGCGACGGCGCTGAAATCGAAATCGACGCCGCGCAGTTGGTTCCGGGCGATATGGTAGTGGTGCGCCCGGGCGAGCGCATCCCCGCCGATGGCGTGATTCATCATGGCGCTTCCAGCATCGACGAAAGCACCATCACCGGCGAGCCGCTGCCGCGGGACAAATCCGCGGGCGACGAGGTTTTTTCGGGCACCCTGAACGGCCTGGGTCCGCTGCGTCTCACGGTCACCCGCGCAGGGGCGGAAACCACCCTGGCGCTGGTTATCAAACTGGTGGAACATGCGCGCGAGAAGCGCGCCCCTGTGGAACGCCTGGCCGACCGGTTCGCGCGTTATTTCCTGCCTGCGCTGCTGCTGGTGGCGGGACTGACGTTTTACTTCACGCGCGATTGGATGCGCACGGTGGCGGTGCTGATCGTGGCATGCCCGTGCGCCCTGATCCTGGCCACGCCGGCGGCCATGGTGGCGGCTATCGGCGGATTGGCGCGGCGCGGCATCCTGGTGCGCGGCGGCGCGGTGCTGCAAAATGCGGCCAAGGTGGACGCCGTATTCTTCGATAAGACGGGTACGGTGACCGAAGGACGCTTCGGTGTCGTCAAGGTAGTTGGGCTGGCGCGCAGCGAATCCGACGTTCTGGCCCTGGCCGCCGCGGCGGAGTATGGGTCGGAACACGTGCTGGCCCGGGCCATCCTGGAGGAAGCACGGCATCGCGGCCTCGCCATCGCGCAGCCGGACGAAGCGCACATCGTGCCCGGCCGCGGCGTGGTGGCGAAGCTCGCGGGACGCACCATCGTGGCGGGTAATGCAGGTTTCCTCGCGGAACATAATATCTCCGGCCTGGAGCCGCTGTTGGACGAGGCCGATCGTTACGGCGCAACAGCGGTGCTGGTGGCCGAGAACGGTCTCCTGGCGGGCGAACTCCTCCTTCGCGACCGGGTTCGCGAAGGCGCCCGCCGGGCCATTCACGATCTCGAGCATCTGGAAATCTCCCACCTGACGATGCTCACGGGCGATCGCAAACGCGCGGCGGAAGCCATCGCGCGCGAGGTGGGTCTCGACCACGTGGAAGCCGGCTTGCTGCCGGAAGAAAAGCTGGAACGCATCCGGCACGCGGCGTCCCACGGACTAACCGTCGCCATGGTCGGCGACGGTCTGAACGATGCGCCGGCGCTGGCCGCGGCGAACGTAGGGATCGCGGTGGGCGGCGCCAACGATATCACCGCCGAGGCTGCCGATGTTGTCTTTCTCGGTCACTCGCTCGAAGCCCTGCCGAAGTTGTTCGAAGTCGGCCGGCGGGCAATCCGCACCGCTTGGCAGAACATGATTATCTTTGCCGGTATCGTGAACGCCGTGGCAATTACCGCCGCGGCTACCGGCCGGCTGGGCCCCATCGGCGCCGCGGTGACGCATCAGATTGCGTCGCTGCTGGTGGTGCTGAACTCTTTGCGGCTGCTGCACGTGGGGGGACAAGCCGGGCGCTTCGCGTGGATCGCGCCAAAGCTTCACCATTTCTCGCATGAATTGCATCGTCTATCGCAGCAGGTGGATCCCAAGCGCTGGTTCGATCGGGCCGTCGCGCATCGGCGGGAGCTGGCGCTACCGGTGTTGGCGGCCGCCGCGGGGCTGATTGTGCTGAACGGATTTTATTCGCTGGCGCCCAATGAAATTGGCGTCATTGAACGGTTTGGGCGCAAGATTTTGCCCTATCGCGAGCCCGGCCTGCACTATAAACTGCCGTGGCCCGTCGAGCGGCTGACGCGCGTCAGGGGCCGCAGCGTGCGCGTGGTTGAAGTGGGCTTCCGCTCTGGCGCGGCTTCGGGCGAAGCCGAACCCGCCGCCTATGAGTGGAATGTGCAGCATCGCGGGGGCCGCTTCCAGCGCAGGCCCGAGGAGTCGCTGATGCTGACCGGAGATCAAAACATGATCGAGGTGAATGCGGTGGTGCATTACCAAATGGCGCGCCCCGACGATTTTCTGTTCGCGCAGCTCGACGCCGAAACCACCGTGCGCACCGCGGCCGAATCCGCGCTGCAGACCACCGTCTCCACCGCCCCGCTCGACGATGTGCTGACCACCGGCCGGCGGGAAATTGAAACCCGCGTGATGGCCGCCCTGCAGGCCAAGCTGGATCGCTACGGCGCGGGCGCGCGGGTGGTGCGGGTGAAACTGCTGGATGTGCATCCGTCGCTCGAGGTGGTGGACGCCTTCCGCGAGGTTTCCGGCGCGTTCGAAGAAAAGAACCGGCTGATCGACGAAGCCGAAGGATACCGCAACGAGCAGATTGCGCTGGCGCGTGGCAATGCCGAAGCGCGGCTGAAAACCGCGGCAGGATATAAGGCCAGCCGCACCCTGCGCGCCGATGGCGATGGCAGCCGCTTCGATCTGGCCGAGAGCGCGTTTAATACCGCCCCCGCGATTCATCGGCTCCGGCTCTACCTGGAAACCATGGAACAGGTGCTGCCCGGCAAGAAAAAGCTGATTCTGGACAACTCGCAAGGGCGGCGCCATTTGCTGCTGCTGGAGGATGGCGTGGATGTCGCGCCTCCGGGCAGCTTGAGCTTGGGACAGTAGGGTTGGGAGGCCCTGCTACGCATGCATCTTACTAAGACATATTACAAGGCGTTCGCCGTGGTGGCGCTGGTATTGCTGGTCTGGCTCACATTCTTCTCCGTGCGCGAAACCGAGTTCGCGCTCATTACGCAGTTCGGCAAGCCGGTGCGGACCGCTACCGACGCAGGTCTGCACGTCAAATGGTTTTTCCAGAGCGCGACTTATTTCGACCGGCGGCTGCGCGTGTACGATCCGCGGCCCAGCGAGTTTCTGACCCGGGACAAGAAGAACCTGGTGATTGAAAGCTACGTGGCATGGCGCATTCGCGACCCCAAGCATTTCGTGGAGACGGTGGGCGA
>JBEKMJ010000227.1:0-6304 GCA_050008575.1 Bryobacteraceae bacterium | reverse complement strand
CGATACGCAATCCTTTGCGCATCGGTGCTGATCGCAAGTCCCGACGCACTGCTGGTGGCAGGCAAATAACCAGCGAAAGTCCTCCTGCTCGCCTGCTGCACCCAGGAGGGCGTGGGGGCAGCGCCCAACCAAACGACCCCGGACATCACAGGCGCGCTCGTGCCGGTACAACCGCTGGCGCAATATCAAAGCCAGCTCCAGCCCGAACCGGGCCACCACTATCAGACGTGGACCTGCAGATCTTTGGTGATCCCCGCGGCCACCCCCAACTTGCAGGGTTTCATCAAGGCGTACTACCAGAAGCGGGACAGCATCCCCCACTCGCACAACGTCATGTACTGCTTCCCTCCGGAGAAGGTCCCGGTGATCACCACGCTCGCTTCGAATTTCCTGGTCTTCAACCAGTGGTTCTCCTCCCTTCCGGGGCCCACGATTCCCAACCGCGCTTTCGCGCATTTTGGCACCTCGTTCGGGAAGACCGACATGGACCTGTTCTATCTCGGCCAGAAATATAAAACGATCTACGAACGGATGGCCGCCGAGGGGCACACGCCAAAATCTATTACTACGATCCGCCCAGCGCCACCCTGGGCATGGCTTTCCTTTTGAAAGACCAACCGGCGCTCTTCGGCCAGTTTCAGGCCGGCTGCGCCTCGGGCAACCTTCCCGACTACAGGTTCATCGAACCGAACTATACAGACCACGCCGTCGGCAATGGCACGGTGCCGGCCGCCGACCAGCATCCAGATCACAACGTGCTGGCCGGAGAGGAGTTCATCGCCTCGGTCTACATGTCAATCCTCAACAATGAGGACCTCTGGAACAGCACCTTGCTGCTGGTGGTTTACGATGACCACGGCGGCATTATGATCACGCCCCGCCGCCGGCCTGTACGCCGGATGAGTTCCCGAATTTACAAACCGGATTCAAGTTTGACCGCCTCGCTGTTCGTGTTCCCGCCGTGCTAGTCTCGCCCTGGATTCCGAAAGGCCGGGTAGTCCCCGGCCCCGCTGTGGACGCGGCGCCGGGAGCTTTTGACCACGCCTCCATTCCGCCGACCGTGGCCAGACACTTCGATCTAGACACGAGGTGCCGCGCGCCGCGGGGAAGCTGCTGCCGGCACTTTCTTGGAGTTCCTTACGCTCGACGAGCCCCGTAGCGACTATCTCGGTTTTCAGCCCAATATCTTTTCGGGCAGCCGGCGGTGACCTCGCCCTGCCGTCCGGCCTCGCGCACCTGCCCTTACTATCTCAAGGCGAAGAGCGAGCACGTAGGCGAAGAACGGACGAAAGTCCTCCTGCTCGCCTGCTGCATCCAGGAGGGCGCAAGGAGTCCTGGTCGCCCTAGGCGGCGCCAATCGACACTGACCGTACGAGAGACAAGCTAGGGGGTCGCAGCACCTGCTGCCGTCCCGTAGACCGCGCCGGCGACCTCCGTGATGCCAGAGCGATACGAGACCCAAGCGCCTCCGCTTTCCGAAAAACTAATCGAGCTCTTCGCAGGGGGAACATATTCCCACGTTCCCTCGAAGTCGTCTCCCGTCCCGGTGGTGGGTGTGCTCGCAACGATCCAGTACTGAGCTCCGGAGGTGACTGCAACCGCGGGAAGATTTGCGATCGTTAGTGCGCAGCAAGTACCGATCGCGGGTATGTTTGTTACTGTGACCGGGCCGGCCAGCGATACTCCGGGAACCCCGCTAGCGTCGCTGTACAGGCTGAGTTCCACTTGGTTTGCCCCGGATCCGTACTGAATGGCAACGCGAACCTGCTTGACATTGTAGTTTTCCTTCGGTGTAAAAGGCATCCCAACGAATGATGAAAAACCCAACATCGAGAGCGGCCCTGCCACACCGACGCCGCCGGCGCCGCCGTAGGCGCTCGCTGCCGGTCCCAAATTGCTGTAAATCTTTGTGAGGGCAGCAGGTTCTTCCTCGAACCCGAGGCCCCCCCGGTTGTCGCTATTTCCTGGTTTCTGTGCGCGAAGGCTCGCGCTGCAGAGCGCGATCGCGAAAACGAACATCGCAGTGTTTTTCATGATCTCTCCTGGCAGAAATACTATTTATACCCACGGAAATTTCGGTAGGGGTGTCTCCGATGGATATCGATCCGCTGCTGGTCTGAGTGAAGAGTGATGTTCCTAGAGTCTTGGCGCCAGTCCACAGGGCAAGGGTGCCCTCTACGCCGCTGCCGGCGACGTCCGGTGTTGCAGCGGGCTTGGCCGAGCCGGAAGCAGCTACGGACTTGGCGGACGCGGCGTCAGAGCGTCCGGCGCCGTTCCCGGGCGTCGTCGCCAGGGCGAACGCCGACGCCGGCAGTCCCCCCAGCGTCTCCGCGTCCACCGCTTTCAGCGAGTAAGGCACGCTGGTCATCAGCACGCGCGGACGTTCCGTTTCTCGGTAGTGGGCTACTTTAGCCCACTACCCGTTTCTCCTTGCGCCTGTATGCCCAGCCACCGCTCGCCTGAACCAAAGGCCTCGGCCGGTATACCCTCGTTCCTGGTGGAACCTAGCAAAGCCGTGTAATCGCCATTGGCGGCGGCCTGCACGTTTTGGGTTTCCATCCAGATCGGGGCGCCACCCTCCCGCTCCTGGTAGAGAGAGAAGGTCAGCCCCACCACCCCGCTGATGGGCTTGCCGCCGCCGTCCGTTAATGTGCCGCTGAACTTTACCAGCCGCGGCACGGCTGTAGTTGATTTCGCGGCCGGCTGAGCCAGTGCAACGGCTGTGCAACAGACCGTGGGCCTGCGCGGCTGCTGCGCCAGCATCACAGGCGAATCTGCTCCGGTGCGGCGTGGCCATTTGTCGGATTTGTCGGCTGTTTGGCATTGGTTTGAGGAGAATCAACAGTTGCTGCCCTGGTTGCCGTCCTTCGTCATGCAGATCACGTTACCGTTTTATCTTAGAGTACGGTCCAAGAGGCTGTAACGGTCGCCGCGTTGCCGGGCCTAGCCGCTTCAGGCGTTGATATTCGCCGCATACGGCTGGTTGCGAATCTGAAGACCGAACAGCGCTCCCGCCTGCGCGACCTGCTCCGGTATAACCTGAGGACCGTCCGCGCTTACCTTCTCAAGGAAGCCTTTCAGCCGCTAGGCGCTACGCGTCTGCACCGCGTTCAGCGATGCGGACTGGACGAGTATGGATGCCGACAGCACGGTAAGCCGGGCAAGGTAGAGGCGAAAGAACATAAATGCCATACCCATCACCGGCAGGATTAACAGGGCCGGTTTCCATCCCAACTGGCGGCCGGAGGCAGCCATCAGGCCGGCCACCGCGCCTCCCCTGGGCTACACATCAGTTGAAGGGTGTATAATGCGGCGCATGCGGAGCTTCTCTCAATGCGTCCTGCTGCTCTGCGCGGCGATCGGTTTGCCGGCGCAGACTTTCACCAGAGCGGCAACGCGGGCGACGCGGCTATGGAAACCCTGCGCATGACCTCGACGCGTGCGTTGTGGGATCCCAACTACTATCCGCCCGGCGGCGGCTTCGAAGATGCCACGGGTGCAGAGGTCGCCATCTCGCTGGTGCCGCGCATGCGCCAGTGGGTGGCCGACAACTACCCCGGAACCAAGACCGCCATCACGGAATATAACTGGGGTGCGCCGGACGCGATTACCGGCGCCATCGCGCAGGCCGACATCCTCGGCATCTTCGGTCGCGAGCAACTGGATTACGGCACGATTTGGACCAGTCTTTCGCCCACCAGTCCGGCCGCCTTCGCTTTTAAGATCTATCTGAACTACGATGGCAACGGCAGCCAATTCGGGGGTACCAGCGTTTCCGCCACCTCCGACAATCCCGACGAACTCTCCATCTTCGCCGCCAAGCGCTACGATTCGGTGCTGACCATTGTTGTCCTGAATAAGACCAGCGCCGCTATTACCGATTCCATCGGGCTCGCCAACTTCACGCCCGCCGGCGCCGCCCAAGTCTGGCAATACAGCAGCGCAAACCTGGGCGCGATTGTGCGCCAGTCCGACATTAGCCTGAACAGCAGCGGCCTGAGCACGACATTTCCGGCTCAGTCCATCACGCTGCTGGTGATCCCGCAAGCCCAAAGCGTGATGGCTGTGCCGCAGCCGGTCGTGAACGCCGTTACCAACGGCGCATCCTACGGCACGGGAGCCATTTCCCCCGGCGAACTCGTCGCCATTTGGGGGACCGGTCTCGGCGCCTCCGCCGGGGCCGGCCTCACGCTGGACTCCAACGGTCTGGTGCAAACCTCGCTCGGCGGCACGCGAGTCTTCATCAACGGCAATCCCGCACCGCTGATATACGCCGGCCCGGGACAGGTCAACGCCGCGGTGCCGTATGAAGTAGCTTTTTCCGGCACCGCGAACGTGGTCGTAGTCTATCAAGGCAACCCATCGGCGCCGTTCGCGATTCCCATCGCCGCCACCCGGCCTGGCATTTTCACAAGCACCGGAACCGGTACGGGGCAAGGGGCCATCCTGAATCAGGATCTGTCGGTCAACGGGCCCGGCCACCCGGCCGCCCGTGGTGATTGGATTTCGATCTATGCCACCGGCGAGGGAACTACCACGCCACCCGGCTTCGACGGCCGCCTATCGGCTTACAGCGGCGCACCGCTTCCCAAGGCGCAGGCCGCGTGTTCGGCCACCATCGCAGGCCAGCCCGCCAACGTGAGTTATTGCGGAGAAGCCCCATACCTCACCGCCGGCGTCCTGCAATTGAACGCGCAGGTCCCCGAATCGATCAGCCCCGGCAACTCGGTCTCAGTGACCATTACCGTAGGCGGCGTCACCAGCCAGACCAACGTCAAAATCGCGGTTCAATAGGGCATCGCGCTATGGGAATTTACAAAGGAAATCAAACATGCAAAATTCGCGCAGGAAATGTCTGAGAGGCTTCGCCTGCGGCTGTCTAATGTTTCTCACGATGATCGCTTCGGCGGATGTCGCCGATCCGGCATCGCGCCATATCGACCTCGACGTAGCACGTGCGGCCAAACCGCTCGACCGATTCTTCGACTTGTCGGTGGGCTCGGATTATCCGGGCACACTCATTCGCGACGACAGTCAAGCACAACTGAGGACTGCCGTCGACGAACTCGGCTTCCGCTACATCCGTTTCCATGCGATCTTCCACGACGTATTGGGCACCGTGCGAGTCGAAAACGGGAAGAACGTCTACGACTGGGCCAAAATAGACCAGCTCTGCGATGACTTGCTGAGCCTCCGCATCAAGCCATTTGTCGAGTTGGGCTTCACGCCGAACGCCATGAAGACGTCAGACAACAGAATCTTTTATTGGCAAGGCAATACTTCGCATCCCGCGCCGGCGGCGTGGAAAGACCTCATCGATGCATTCATTCACCACATCGAAAAACGTTATGGGCAGGCCGAGGCGCGCACGTGGTTCTTCGAGGTGTGGAACGAGCCAAACCTATCCGGTTTCTGGGAGGGCGCCGACCAGAAAGCATACTTCGAACTGTACGATCTGACGGCCAATACCATCAAGGCGATCGATCCCAATTTGCGAGTTGGCGGCCCGTCGACCGCCGGCGCCGCGTGGGTGCCGGAATTCCTCGGTCACGTGGCGCAAAGCGGCGTCGCGGTGGACTTCATCACCACTCATACCTACGGCGTTGACGGTGGTTTTCTGGACGAGAACGGCAAGGAAGACACGAAGCTGTCCCCATCCCCGGACGCCATTGTCGGCGACGTGCGGAGGGTTCGCGAGCAGATCCAGGAATCCAAGTTCCCCAACCTGCCGCTATACTTCACGGAGTGGAGCACCAGCTACACCCCGCGCGATCTGGTGCATGACTCGTACATCAGTGCGCCCTACATTCTGAGCAAGCTCAAGGCCAGCCAAGGCTTGCTGCAAGGCATGAGTTACTGGACCTACACCGATCTCTTCGAAGAGCCCGGGCCGCCGCCTACGCCGTTCCACGGCGGGTTTGGGCTGTTAAACCGCGAGGGCATCCGCAAACCGGCCTACTTTGCGTACAAGTATCTACATGCGGTCCAGGGGAGCGAGGTTCCGGTCCAGGATGCGCAGGTCATTGCCGCGGCAGAGAACGGCGGCGTTTCAGCCGTTATCTGGGACTTCCAGCAACCCCAGCAGAAAGTCAGCAATCGGCCGTTCTATAGCCGCCTAGTTCCAGCCGCTCCCGCGCCATCCGTGGAGTTGAGTGTCAGCCATCTGAAGGCGGGCAGCTATAAACTGACGGTTCACCGCACCGGCTATCGCGCCAATGACGCGTATTCGGCCTACATCGATATGGGCGCTCCCAAGGACTTGAGCCCTGCGCAACTCGACCAACTGAGGAATCTGACGCGCGAC
>JBEKMJ010000226.1:0-5141 GCA_050008575.1 Bryobacteraceae bacterium | reverse complement strand
AGGCCATAGAAGCCGGCGCCGATTGCGTGGATACCGCCATCAGCTCCCTGAGCCTGGGGCCGGGCCACAATCCCACGGAAAGCCTGGTGGAGATGCTAGAAGGCACCGGTTTTGAAACGCGGTTGGACAAGGCGAGGCTAATCCGTCTTAAGAAATACTTCGCCGGCATCCGCCCGCGGTACAAGGAGTTCCTCTCCAACATCACAGGCGTGGAAACCGAGATTTTCGACAGCCAGATTCCGGGCGGGATGCTTTCCAACATGGAGAGCCAGTTGAAGCAGCAGGGCGCCGGGGACCGCATGGCCGAGGTGTTGCTGGAAGTGCCTAAAGTGCGCGCGGATGCGGGGTTTCCGCCGCTGGTCACTCCCTCCAGCCAGATTGTCGGCACGCAGGCGGTATTCAACGTCATGATGGGCCGGTACAAGGTGCTGACGGGCGAGTTTGCGGATCTGATGCTGGGCTACTACGGAGAAACCATCGGACCGCGCGATCCCCAAGTCATCGCTCTAGCGCACAAGCAGTCCGGGAAGCCTCCGATTCATGGGCGGCCGGCGGACCTTTTGAAGCCGGAGTGGCAGGAACTCCGCGATGCGACGCTGGCGCTGGCGGGCTGCAATGGCTCCGATGAGGACGTTTTGACATACGCGATGTTCCCCAAGGTGGCACCCAAGTTCTTTGGGGAGCGGGCCGCGGGTCCAAAGAACCTCGGGAAAGACCCGAACGGGAAACTGGCGGCGGATCCGGGGCCTGCTAAGGCTCCGGCGGCGGCCAACGGCAATGGCAAGGGGCCGGTGCTGACGCCCATTACCTACGACGTCAAGTGCAACGGCGCGACGCACCGGGTAACCGTGGCTCCGGTTCAGTAGCAATTCGAAAGGACTAATATGGCCATTCAAACCATGGAGGAGAAAATCGCCGATCTTCGCAAGCGGTCCAGCGAGGCAATGCTGGGGGGCGGCGAAGAGCGGTTGGATAAGCAGCGCCGAGGCGGCAAGATGACGGCGCGAGAGAGGGTCGACGCGCTGGTGGATCCGGGTAGTTTCGAAGAGTCCGGTCTCTTCGCCGAACATCGCGCCACCTTGTTCGGCATGGCCGGAAAGAGCTTTCCGGCGGACGGCGTGGTGACGGGCGCGGCATCCGTCGGCGGCCGTCTGGTGCATCTGGCGAGCCAGGATTTTACGGTTTCAGGCGGTTCGGCAGGGGAAGTGCATTCCATTAAGGTCGCCGAGATCATGCAGATGTCCCTGAAGACCGGCTCGCCGTTCATCTTCATCAACGATTCCGGCGGCGCGCGCGTGCAGGAAGGCGTCGGCAGCCTGGCGGGCTATGCGCGCATCTTTTATCAAAACGTGATGCTTTCCGGCGTGGTGCCCCAGATTTCGCTGATCTGCGGACCCTGCGCGGGCGGCGCGGCGTACAGCCCGGCCCTCACGGACTTCATCATTCAAACGCATGATGCCCAGATGTTCATCACCGGCCCGGCGGTGATCCAGCAGGTGACCGGCGAGATCGTGGCGGCCGATGAATTGGGCGGCCCGCGCGCGCAGATGAACAAATCCGGCGTGGTCCATTTCGTCGCTGAGAACGATGTCGAAGCCATCAAGATTTGCCAGCGCCTGCTCTCGTTTCTGCCTAACAACAATCTGGAAGAACCGCCCCGCCTGGATCCCGGCCCCGCGCCGCGCGACGACGACGAGCTCAACGATATCGTGCCCGCCGATCCCAAGAGCGGTTACGATATCAAGACGATAATCGCGCGGGTAGTGGACCGCGGCGATTTTCTGGAGGTGCAGGCCGAATTCGCCAAGAACCTGGTGGTGGGCTTCGCGCGCATCCGCGGGCGCTCGGTGGGAATCGTGGCCAATCAGCCGTCGGTGCTCGCCGGAGCGCTGGACATCGACGCTTCCGATAAGGGCGCGCGCTTCGTGCGCTTCTGCAACGCGTTCAATATTCCGCTGCTCACGTTTGTCGATCTTCCGGGATTCCTTCCGGGCGTGGACCAGGAATACGGCGGTATTATCCGGCACGGCGCGAAGCTATTGTTCGCCTATTCGGCGGCTACCGTACCGAAGATCACGGTAATTGTGCGCAAGGCTTACGGCGGCGGGTACATTGCGATGTGCTCGAAGGAACTGGGCGCGGACTGCTCGCTGGCCTGGCCTTCGGCGGAGATCGCCGTGATGGGAGCGGAGCCCGCGGTGGAGGTGCTTTATCGCCGCGAACTGGCGGCGGCGCACGATAACGGATCGAAGCGCCGCGAATTGGTGCAGCAGTTCTCAGACACGTTCGCGACACCCTATGTGGCGGCCGGCATGCGCCTGGTGGACGATATCATCGAACCGGCCGAGACGCGCGCGTACATCGCCGAGGCGCTGGATGCGCTGGCTGCCAAGCGCGACTGGCGCCCGCAAAAGAAGCACGGATTGATCCCGCTGTAAGCGATGGAGGGATCGCAATGGCCAACGAAGACGACGAACTTGCCGCGGCCGCCGCCGCCCGAGCCGGCGTGGGTGGTCACAGCGCGAATCCCTGGGCCCGCCACGGGCGCGAGGATATCCAGGGATCGCACAGCCTAACCGCGCCTCTGGCGCGCTGGGCGCACGAACTGGTGGAGCCGCCGCCGCTGGACGCGCCGCCGGCCGAGGGCGGACCGGAAGTTGCTATTCCCGAGTCGGTTCTGCACGTACGGCCGGCGTTGCGGCTGCCGGAAGACGCGGTCTGCCGCAGTCCGATTGCCGGCCAGGTGATTGCGGTGCTGGCCGTGGCCGGCGAGGCGGTCACCCGGCGCCAGCCGGTGATGGTGATCGAGGCCATGAAGATGCTGAATAACGTCAGCCCGGAAGTGGACGGGGTGTTGAAGGCCGTGCACGTTTCGCCGGGGGATGCGGTGAAAGCCGGGCAGGTGCTCTTCGAGTTGCTGTAAGCACCGGCCCCTCTGTGACGATCCAAAACCGGCTATCTCTTTCAGTGGGTCGGCCCTCGTGGCGCAGGCACTCAATGCCTGCCGCGACCGCACTCCTGCGGTCGCGGCGCGCGGAGCGCGCCCGGAAGCGAGTTGCGCTCGCGTGGCGCGGAAGCGAGCTGCGCTCGCCACGGGGCGGTCCCACTGAAATGGCGGCAGCGCATGGCGCTGCCCCACTTGGCTGCCGCCCGTCTATCGCCAAAAGCAGTTCGCTCACTTTTAGCACCAGCCCGCTGGTCGGATTGTTCTAGGGTTTGGCCGCCACCGCCTCCAGAATTAATAATATGAAGAGGCTCGCGACGGATATCCTTGTCTTCCTGGCCGTATCGGTCGGCTGCGGATCGTCCGCTCTCGCCCAATCGAGCAGCGGAACCGTGCACGGAACGGTCCTGGATCCTTCGGGGGCGGTCATCGCCGGCGCTGTGGTCACGATTGAGAACCCCGTCTCGCACTACAGCCGCAGTGCGGTCAGCGATAGCCAGGGTAGGTTCGAGTTCGGCAACCTTCCGGCCAACAACTACCACTTGTCCGCCGTAGCCGCCGGGTTTCAAGCCGGCGCCGAGGACATAAACATAAGGTCGGCCGTACCTTTGGAGTTGAAGATCGCCTTGGCCCTCGGCAAGGAGACCCAGACGGTCACCGTGGAGTCCGGTCAGGATTTAGTCGAGAGTACGTCCACCACCCACACGGATGTCGATCGCGACTTGTTCGACAAGCTGCCGCTAGAGAGCTCATCCTCCTCGCTCAGCTCGCTGGTCACCCTGGCGAGCCCGGGAATCTCCGCCGACTCGAATGGGCTTTTTCATGGATTCGGCGATCACGCTTCGAACTCGTTTTCGCTCGACGGCGAGCCGATCACCGACCAGCAAAGCAAGGTTTTCTCGAATCAGATCCCGCTCGACTCCGTGCAGTCCATGGAGGTGATCGCGGGCGCGCCTCCGGCCGAGTACGGCGACAAGACCAGCGTGGTGATCGTGGTGACCACGCGCTCGGGACTGGGGCAGACTCAGCCGCATGGCGACATCACGGCTTCCTACGGCAGCTTCGGCACCGGCAACGCCGGATTCAACCTGGGCTACGGCGGCCAGAATTGGGGCAACTTCATTTCGGCCAGCGGCATGAACACGGGCCGCTTCCTGGATGGGCCGGAGTTCCAGGTCTTTCACGATCATGGCAATGAAGAGAACTTCTTCGACCGCCTGGATTTCAAGCCTTCCGCGGCGAATACGCTCAATCTGAATCTGGGCTTTACGCGATCCTGGTTCCAGACGCCGAATTCCTACGACGGCCAAGACGCCACGGCGTGGTCGGGACTGGTGGTGGACAACAACGGCCTGGGTCCCAACGGCTTTCCCGTTGGCCCTACGGACCAGCGGTCGCAGATCAGGACCTTCAACGTGGCGCCCACCTGGACGCGGATCGAGAATGCGCGCACGGTGGTCACGTTCGGGGGCTTTCTGCGTCAGGATCAATTCAACTACTATCCGAGCGACAATCCTTTCTCGGACCTGCAACCCGATCTGCAGCTCCAGACGATCGGCCAGAACCGCACTCTGACCAGCGCCGGGCTGCGTGCGACCCTGTCATACGTCAACGGCATCCACAACTTGAAGGCGGGGATCACCTATGAAGACACCATCTTGACGGAAAAGGATTCGATCGGAATTGTGGATCCCACGTTGAACGCGGTGTGCTTGAATGCGGATGGCAGCCCCTATACGGGCGCCGGGTTGACTGATCCCGCGCAATGCGCCGGCCCGCTGACGCCGAATCCGAGCTTCAGTTCCCTGCTGGCCTGTTACGACTTGACCCGCACCGCCGCGCTGCCGGCTTCGGACCACTGCCCCAACTCGACCAGCGGCTCGTACCATTTTTACGGTCACGCCAATGTACGGGAACCATCCGCGTTCATCGAGGACACCATTACCAAGAAAAACTGGACCTTCAATTTGGGTGTGCGCTTCGACTACTACGATGGGCTGGTCACCGCCAACCAGGTGGAGCCGCGCATGGGCATCGCCTACAACGTCAAGCAGACAGGCACGGTGCTGCGGATTTCCTACGCGCGGTCGCTGGAGACGCCGTTCAACGAGAACCTGGTGCTCTCGAGTGAGGGATGCAACAACCCGGTGATCAACGCGCTAATGTCCTCCACGATCTCGCCTTGCGTGAGCAATGT
>JBEKMJ010000225.1:0-5307 GCA_050008575.1 Bryobacteraceae bacterium | reverse complement strand
GCGCATGGTTTTGAGCCAGTCTTTCAGCCGGTGGCGGAATGTGGGCTCCTGTAGGTAAGACCACGCTTCGTCAAGCAGGACCAGCGTGGGGGAGCCATCGAGTGATTGCTCGATTCGGCGGAACAAATAGAGCAGGACCGGGATAACCGCTTTGTCATCGAGCTGTAGGAGGTTCTCCATTTCGAAGGTAAGGAAGCGACCGTCGCTGAGTAAGTCGCGTTCGGCATCGAGCAAGGAACCGAGCGGTCCCGTTACAGTGAAGTGCTCCAAGGCATCGCGGATCTCAGTATCCTGCACGTTGGCGGACAGTTCGGTCAGCGTGCGGGTGGGCGAGAGCTGAAGCCGCGCAACAGCTTCCGCCACGGCGTTGCGGTGGCGCGGAGTGAACTTCAACCCGTTGAGTTCGCAAAGGGCTTCGACCCATCCCACTGCCCAGGTCAGGTCACTATCCTCGTCGAGCGCAGCCAACGGGCAGAATGCGAGGGACGTGCGTGGCCCCGCCAGGTCATAGAAGGCGCCGGACGCCGCCACTGTGAGCAGCCAGGACGAATAACCACGGTCGAAGGCGAAGACTTTGGCATTTGGATAACGGAACCATTGGGCCGCTATCAAACCCAGCGCGGTAGATTTGCCGGCTCCCGTAGGACCGACAATCAACGTGTGGCCAACGTCGGAGACATGCAGGTTGAAGCGAAACGGCGTAGCGCCGGTCGTGGCGGCATAGAGCACCGGCGGGCTGTGCTTGGGCATGAGGGCGGAAGGATTCTCGCGCAGGCCCGCCCATACAGAGGTGACCGGCAGCATGTCCGCCAAGTTCAGAGTATGCAGCAGCGGCCGGCGGACATTGGAATATCCATCTCCCGGTATCGAGCCACGCCAGGCCTCGACCGCATTGATGGTTTCGAGGCGACAGCCGAAACCCAGATTCTGAATCGTCTTGCTAACATTACGCACGCTGTCGTGCAAGGTGGCGGCGTCCTCTTCAAGACACAGGATCGTACTGGTGTACTGGCAGAATTGCACGTCTCCCGAAGCCGCCAGCGACATCGCCTGTTCGGCGTCGGCGGCCATGTCGCGGGCATGCAGGTTGATGGCGCCCTCCGCCGTTTTGAGGAGCTGATCCTTCCAGCCGCGCATCTTGGAGCGCCACTTCTTGCGGTGGGTGTCCAGCAACCCTTGCGCTTCGTGAGAGTCGAGCAGGATGGCTCTGGTATGCCAGCGGTACTCGATTGGCAAAGCGTCCAGATCGCGCAAGATGCCGGGTGAACTCAATTGAGGAAAGCCGTCAATGGCCAGGACGCCAATATGCTTGCGGCCAATGCGCGGCTCCACGCCGCCCGAGAAATCCTCCGAGGCGAGGACATCGTTCAGATCGACGGGGATCGCGGGTCGTGCGAAGGGGTGATCAATGCCAGTAATCGCGCGATGCAAGTATCTCAACAGCGCGTCGTACGTGAAACCAGTATCGTCTGCGATGTTGGCGAGCCGCTCCGTGTGGAACAGCGCGCTGAACACATTCTCAAAGGCTTCGACCTTGGCGCGGAAATGCTCCAGAGCTGCCTGGGCGGCTCGTCCCGTGGAGTTGTTCCGGCCGTCGTACAGCCAGCCTTTGACTCGCTCTTCGGCGGCCAGCGGAGGAAGATACGTTAAGGTGAGAAAGTACTCGGATTCGAAATGCGCGCCTTCCTGCATGAATTGCTGGCGCCGCTCGTCGTCGATCACGCGCGTGACCGGATCGGGGAAGCTGCCACGCTCGGGATAGCCGGGGGCACGGGAACGGATGGCATCGCATTGCACCATCCATCCGGTACCCAGCCGCAACGCGGCGTTGAGGCGCGCGCTGAGTGCCTCCATCTCGGCGGCGCTGGCGGAGAGCATGTCCGGGCCGCGGTAGGACCAGCCCGTGAGCAAGGAACCGTCCTGCTGGAGTAGGATGCCGTCGTCGATCAAGGCAAACGGCAGCAGCAGGTCGGCCAAGCCGCGCGGTAGTCTCCGGGATTCGTTTCGAAACATGCTCATCGCTCCATAGAGTTAGAACGTTGCCGGGATTTGGCGGGCATGAGCGGGCGTGTATGCGAGCGATTCTCATTCTCTTGTTGCCAGCCATCTTGCCAAGCCCGCCAATCGTCCGATTGATGCGAATGTGGGTTGTCGAGTAAGCCCCTACCTAATGCGCGGGCTAGTGCGCCTTGGTGTTCGATGAGCAAGTGACGCTCGCGCTCGCGAAAATCCCG
Source organism: Bryobacteraceae bacterium (assembly GCA_050008575.1). Classification (GTDB taxonomy): domain Bacteria; phylum Acidobacteriota; class Terriglobia; order Bryobacterales; family Bryobacteraceae; genus Bog-159. Next base: position 3,073 of record JBEKMJ010000225.1, on the reverse strand, counting down.
CAGTAGCCCTTCGGTCTCGGCTTGCTGGAGAAAGACTTCGGCGATCCCGGCGGAATTGCCACTACGGATCATGCGCGCGACGGGGTCATTTCCTCGACGGGCCGCACTGAGCGCAAGCACTCTATCGCGTTGGTGTTCGAGCCACTGCCGCAGTCCCATATTTGTCTACCTCCAGTTCCTCCTCACCGGCACGCAGGTCGAATGCAGCCCGCTCTTGGCCGGATAAAACTGCCGGTAACGGATGTGCCGCACGTAAACCTGCCGCAGCATGGGATCGGCTTTTCCCATCCGTTGCAGGACACCTACGGCACCGATCCAAAAGATCACCGCCAGGCAAACGCCCCACCAGGAGCCCAAACTGAGGCCCAGGGTGGTAGCCGTCAGGGCCGTGATCAATACCAGCTCCCGATCCCCGCCCAACAATTGGTTGGGCCGGTTGATGGAAGGGTGGATCAGCACGGTCCGCGGTGTGGAAGCGTCTGCCATGGTTAGACCACTGCGCCGCCGACGCCGAATGCCGAGGCCAGCATGGGAGCCGCGAAGACTAGCACGGCGACCACCAGCCCGATCATGCAGGCGCGCCGGCCAACCTCGCCCAGCTCGTGTCCGAACAGCAGCGTGCCCCCGGCAATGCAGATGCCGATCAGCCCGATGGCGTAGGCCACCGGGCCGGTGAGCGAGGTGGCGATCAGGGTCATGGGTTTCTCCCACGGCAGACCACCGCCGGCGGGCGCGGCGTAAGAGCGAGCCAGGAAGGCTTGCGTGACTAACAGTAAGGCTCCGATGCGGGAGCCGGAAAGTTTGCGTCTGAAAAACGTCATAGGTGTGCTCCTTTCAAACTTGTTCGACTTGGTACTGCCCCTCTTTCCAACCATTGACTAACAACATCTCGCGGACCTTGCGCCCGGCCTTGAGGGAGGGTTCCGGATCCACGAAGATCACCAGATCGACCGTCTCCGCGATCAGCTTTTGCTGCGGGGCGTCAGTGCCTTCCGCCACCAGGCTTTCCAGTCGCGTGAGGCCGAGTAAGGCTCCGTTCGCGTGAATCGTCCCGAGGCCGCCGGGGTGGCCGGTGTTCCAGGCTTTCAATAGCGTGTGCGCCTCGGCGCCGCGCACCTCGCCGACCACGATGCGGGTGGGCTTCAGGCGCATGGAAGCGCGCAAGCATTCGAGCATCGTGACCTCCCCCACGGCCCGCAGGTCGAGATAGTTCCGGACGCGGCATTGCAGCTCGGTAGTGTCCTCTATTGAGATGACCCGGTCGAAGGGGGTCAGCTCCGCGATGGCGTCCAAGATAGCGTTCAGCAGGGTCGTCTTACCGGACCCGGTGGCACCCACCACCAGGATGTTCTTGCGCTCACGGACGGCCGCGCGGATGATCTCGGCATGTGGAAGTCCGCGCACTGCCACCGCGAAATCCTCTTGCTGGCGCACGCGATTGGATACGTCTTGCCTGCCGGTCAGAATTCCGGCGGCCTCATAATCGCTGAGGGTAAAGACCTTTCTGGGTCGCAGCCGGATCGCGAAGACTGGCTGGCGCACAACCGGGGCGACTACCCCTTCGAAGCGGCTGCCGTCCAGCGGCAGTTCGGTTTCAAGGATCGGGTGATCGTGATTCAACACTGTGCCGCGCCAGGCCGCTACAGTTCCCAACGCGCTGGCAGCGGTGGCGGGCGCGATGCTCCCCACCGTTACGAAGCCCGCGCCGCGACGTTTGACCCACAGACAGGAATCAGGGTTGAGTACGATGTCCTCAACATCCTCTTCGGCAAGCAGGTTCAGGATGGCCTCGCCCAGTTCCCGTCGCAGCTTCGCTTCGAGCCGGCAGTACTGGTCGTTCTGGAAAACAATCGAAGTCGCCATTGCTTTTTCGTCAGGCTGTGGTACTTTTTTTACTAAATGGGGTTACACCCTGTATGCCGCCACGTGTCGCGGCCGTGACATGAGGAGAAACTTATCGATCATTGAGGCACTGGGGCCATGGGCGTTATCATTGTTCCTTTTAATTACAACGAGGAGTCTAATTTTTCTGTCGTTCCAATCTGCATCGGGGATATCGACCCCGATGGAAACCCGATCCATCGCGCGTGGGTGGAGCAGGGTGTTGTCCCGGTCGCCGATCCGCTTAGGAAGATCGCAAGCCGCGTCCTGAGCGACGTTTGGCGTGTATCAGAAATCACAGAGCGAGCCGTGCACTCGCTCTCGCGGAAGCACCACGGGGATTTGGGTGACGAGCCCAGCCTCCGGATTTTGAAGCGCGCACATTGGTATGCCGAGGATCTTCGCGCGGGTGGCCGGCGGGCACGCCGCAAAACGGAAGTCGAGTTGTTCGGCGCCACGCTGGACACTTTGGAGGATCAGTTCGACTTGGTATCGCAACTGGAGGCAAAAGACGCTCTGGATCGTCTGATGAAGGAACTGGACCGCCAGGGATTGCATGACGTTCGTGAAATGGTGCCAATGATGCTGAGGGATTGTGACGCCAACGAGTTCGTACGGCGGTTCGGAAAATCGCGCAACACCCTTTCGCAGAGCTTCTATCGAGGGATGCGAAGGGCGGCGCGGGCCGCGGGCATCACTTGGTAGATTTTTTCCGCTGAATCGCTTAACTCCCACCGTGCTGGGTGTAATAATGTCATGGACTGATGCCGCGTCCCGAATCGCCTGACGCCCAATTCGACAGGCTCAAAAGCCAGCTTCAGAACTCAATCCTCAGCGATTATCCCAATCCAGAGCGGAAGGGATGTCCCGGTGAAGCGGTCCTGATGGAACTGGCTGCCCGCCCCCTCGACGACAACCTGGAGGGCGATCCCCAGTGGCACCACGTCACACACTGCTCGGAATGTTATCGCGAATTCCTTGGGTTCCGCGCCGAGTTTCGGCGGACGGCCAAGGCTCGCCTGGCCAAGATTGGCGTGGTGGCGGCCACTGCGGCTGCGCTCATCGCCGCCGGTGCATTCCTGGCTATTCGGGAATCGGCTCCCCAAAAGCGCCCCCAGAACGCCGAACTGGTGTTCCGGCAACGCATTGTGGACCTCCAAGGACGCGCGATGACGCGGTCGGAGGAAGGTAA
>JBEKMJ010000224.1:0-5489 GCA_050008575.1 Bryobacteraceae bacterium | reverse complement strand
CAGGACTACCGGATTCATCTCTGCAGGGCGGTGGCCGGGTCTGATCCGGACGAATACAACTACCGCGCATGTAAGAAAGAAGGCCGCGGCCAGCAGCGCCAGGCGCCATCGTTTCCGCGAGGACTGCCGCGGAATCTTCTCCAGCGCAGTCCGCAACTCGGCCGCCGATTGCCATCGCTCAGCCGGTTCGCTCGCCAGCGCCTTCGCTATAACCGGTGCCACCCCCGACGGCAGCCCCTCACCCGCCAACTCGGAAAGGACCCGTCCGAAAGAGTAGATGTCGGACCGCGCATCCAGCGGCTCGCCGCCCGCCTGTTCCGGCGACATATACCCACTCGTCCCCGTCACCGTCGATTGCGCCACGGTCCCGTCTTCCTGGCTCACCGTCTTCGCCAGCCCGAAGTCCGTCACCTTCGCCTGCCCGGACTTGGTCACGAACAGGTTGTCTGGCTTGATGTCGCGATGCACGATCCCTTGGGCATGCGCCGCCTCCAATGCCCGCGCCACCTGCGTAGCAATATCGAAGAACTCGGCCTCGCTCACCGGACCCCGCGCCATGCGCGCCCGCAGCGACTCGCCTTTCAGAAACTCCATGGCCAGGAAGACCCGGCCCGACGCTTCGCCCAGTTCATGCATCGTGCAGATGCCGGGGTGATCCAAGGCGCCGATCATGCGCGCCTCGTGCCGCAATCGCTCCAGCGCCGGCGGATGCGCCGCCAACTCCTCGGGCAGGAATTTCAGCGCCACCGTGCGACCGAGCGTTAGGTCCTCGGCCTGGTAGACCACGCCCATGGCCCCGCGCCCGGCTTCCGCCACAATCCGGTAGTGCGAGACCACCGCACCCGGAACCAGCGCGGGCGCCTCCGGAGTATCCGTCTCCAACTCGCCGATGAACCGGTATCCCTTGCGCGGTAGGGTCCCGATGTAGCGCGGCGTGGCGGCGGTTTCCCGCAGCGCCTCGCGCAGCCGGTTTACCGCGGCGTTGACGCTGTCGTCGAACCCCACGACCGTGCCGTGCGGCCATAGCCTGGCTTGAATTGCTTCCCGGCTCACCACCTCGCCTGGATGCTCCAGGAGCATGGCGAGGATCGCCAGGGACTGGTCGGGCACCTTTAGCTTGATCCAGCCCTTCCGCAGCTCGCGTAGAGCGGGATCGAACCTGAACGCGCCAAACTGTGCAACGCCGGCGGCAGCCATCTGCGATGCCAGTATACCACTGTGCATGCGCCTATTCAGACCTGTAAATCCTCTGTTTCTAGCGGCCTGCCGTGTCACCTGGATGTTAGGCGCATTTTAGGCGTGTTTCATTGAGTTTCTTGCCCATTCGGCCTAACATCGGGCCGTGGGATATCAGCCCGCGGCTGCCTACACGAGACGCTACCGTTTTCTAGCGCCCGGTGCGCAGCACAAAGATCAGCAGCAGAAACGAAGTGTTGTTTCAGAATGTTTCGGCAACAACCCTGGTCGCGCGTGGCGCGGTTATTCAGCTCGGCGCGGCCAAATCAAACGCAACATGAAGGAGAAAAAAGGACATGAAGAACATCAAGCGAACGAGGTTTCTCGGTTTGACGCTGCTGGCGGCGGGCATGGCTGTGCCGGCCGTAGCGCAACTGAGTAAGCCCAGAATCATCGAGTTCGATGCTCCGGGCGCGGGCACAGGCGCCGGTCAGGGCACCTATGCGGTCGGCGCGAATTTCGGTAGCCTGGTTACCGGATACTATCTGGACGCGGCCGGCGTGAATCATGGCTTCATCCGCGAGTCCGACGGAAAGGTCATCGTCGTCGACGCGCCCGGTGCCGGCGCCAGTGCCAGCCAGGGCACCATCGCGTGGGCCGTTCTTCCTGACCTTACGGTCACCGGCTACTATATCGACGCGAACGGCGTTTGGCATGGCTTCCTGCGCTCGCCCGACGGACAATTCAAGACTATCGACATTCCCCAGGCGGGCGCCGGCGCTGGCCAGGGAACTTTCGCCGGAAACATCAATCCCAAAAAGGAAATCTCCGGATACTACATCGACCCGGACAGCGTATCCCATGGCTTCCTGCGCGATGCCGACGGCAAACTCACTATCTTCGACGTCGCTGGCGCCGGAACGGGTGCGGGCCAGGGCACGCAGGCCGCGTGGGTCACCGGTATGAATCCCGCCGGAAAGATCGCAGGCTGGTATCTCGATTCGATCGGCGCGGTCCACGGCTTCACGCGCGCTCCTGACGGCGCCATCACCACCTTCGATGCTCCGGGCGCCGTCACGGACCTCCCCGGTGTGGGCACTTACGAGACAGCAGTCAACCCCCAAGGGGCGGTATCGGGATCCTACTCGGACGCCAACGGCTCATATCATGGCTTCCTGCTGACGGCGAGCGGCACCGTCAAGCTCTTCGACGCCCCGGGCGCTGGTCCTGGATACTTGCAGGGCACATTCTCCCAGGGGATCAATCCGTCGGATCAGGTTCCCGGGTACGTGGCGGATGCCAACAACGTCTACCACGGATTTCTGTACACGCCGGGCCATCCGGTCTTGGTTTTCGATGTCCCAGGCGCCGGGGCGGGCGCGTTCCAAGGCACGGAGCCGCTGACAGTGAGCCCATCTGGTGTGGTCACAGGATACTACATAGACGCGAACGGCGTGGCTCACGGCTTCCTGCGGTTGCCGTAGAACGATCCCGGCTTTTCCTTTGCGATATGCCCCCTGCGCGGCAAGGGGATGAGCAAGGGCCACCCAAAGAGAGAGAGGCGGGTCAGGAGATCCTGATTCCGAGCGAGACCTATTGATCAACGAAAGAGGCTACGAAAATGCGAAGGCAGTTCAATGTCGATTTCAGGTTCATGCTGCGCGCATCGTTTTGCGCGGCCATTTGCATGATGTGGTTGGGCGTTCCGGCAACTGCGCAACGGCCCGCCATCATCGAGTTTGATGCCCCGGGCGCGGCAGGCACTACGCCCTACTCCATCAGCTCGACGGGGGCAATCACCGGAACCTACTGGGACGCAAGCGGTGTGAACCACGGCTTCGTGCGCGCCCCGGACGGCGCGATTACCGATTTCGATTATCCAGGCGCCACTTTCACCATGGCTTGGGCGATCAGCCCAAGCGGTGAAATCACGGGGCTGTATGGGGACCCCACCGTTGCCAACTGGGACCACGGCTTCCTACGCACTCGGGATGGCAAGTTCCACACGTTCGACGCTCCGGACGCGGGCAATGGAACCGGGTGCTGCGGCCCGCCAACAAGCAACGGCACAGGCCAAGGCACCATGGGCGAGGCCATTAACCAAGCGGGGTGGATCGCGGGGGACTACGTGGACTCGAACAACATGGGTCATGGATTCCTGCGCGCTCCGGATGGCGCCATCACGGAGTTTGTTGTTCCGGGCGCCAATGTCTACGCTTGGGTCGATGGGGCCGCCGGGATCAACCCGGCCGGAGCGATTGCCGGCAGCTACCTGGATCCGGGTGATGTCTTCCATGGCTACGTTCGCGCGCCGGACGGCGCCATCACAGTGTTCAATGTTCCAGGCGCCGGTACAGGCGCCTTTCAGGGCACGAATACCAGTTGCATCAACTCGGAAGGAGTGATCGTCGGTAACTACATAGACCCGAGCGGCGTGAACCATGGCTTTCTCCGCGCTCCGCGCGGCCAGATCACCACGTTCGATTATCCAGGCGCGGCTACCGGCGCCGGCCAGGGGACGGTCGGTTATAACATCAACCCGAGAGGAGAAATCGTGGGATCCTACTTCGACGTTAATTCTATCGCCCATGGCTTTGAGCGCTTCGTGAACGGTACGTACACCAGCTTCGACCCTCCGGGCGCGGTGGGCGGCACGTTCCCGGCGACGAACAACCCCGCGGGCGCGGTCACCGGGTTTTACGTGGACGCGAGCGGCGTGTATCACGGTTTCCTGCGGTTGCCGTAGGACGGGTCATCGGGCGCGGGCACCAGCGCCGGTCAGGGCACTATATAGCGCCAACACCATCAACCGAGCGGGGCAAGATCGTTGGAGACTACGTTGACGCGAACAACGTGTATCACGCCTTCATGAACACGCCTTCAGCCGGGCGCGGAGACACGGTTCTGCCGTGCAACCGTCGGCCCGGCTGGAGTATGTAGCCACGGTCAGCGCCCCTCGGCTGTGGCTACCCCCGCCGTTCGTGACTTAAGGGCGTCGTGGGCCTACCGTCGCGAGCGCTCTCGAACCGACTTTCACGTTCGATGCTCCTGGCGGGGCACAGACTCTGGCCAAGGCGCCTGCGAATAACCTGAGGTGGCGCTTGGCTATAAAGCCGGCAACATGTGGAAGTGACCGCAGGCTGCCGTCGCTGGAGGTTATGTCCTGAGTCACGGCGTACCCTTCCACTACTTCTCCAAATCTGGTCTTGGGGCAGAGCCGAGGCTCGCCGAAAAGTAGATGACGGCTACCCGACCAACTGGACGGAACCGTGAGGGCGGCTTCAACGGGGCGAGAACAGCCCTTCGCAACAGCAATCGGCATAGACTGACTTCGGCGCGCCTCGAGGACGCGGCCCTGGAACGTCGAATGCGTGTCGCCCACCACTCAGGGGCCCTCTGACATTCCGCCACTACGGCGGGATAACAGAGGACCGCCCCCTGGAGCGACGCCGATGTCGCGCCGCTGGATTGAACCCTTTGAGCGACTTTCAGACGGCGACCGTCTGCTGCAATTACAGAGGGTCGGCACTCTCGGAAAGCCCGTTTTGCAGGCCTTCCGATGGCGCCCGCCGGAAATTGTAGCGAAAACTGTAGACGAGGTGTCCTCAAGGTTCAACAAGCTTCAACAACCGAGTTTTGTAAGCCATTGAAAACACAGGGCAAATGGCATAGGGTATTTACCTGAGATCCACATGTTAGAAGGCGGTGGACGTAATGTTGGGCAAGTGCCCTATTTTCAAGTGTTTAGAATTCAATGGATTGCGGGCGGCTTGTTGAGGCTTGTTGAACCCTGTTGAAGCAGAAGGCTTTGAACAGCTACAAAATCATCTACAGTCTCTACTAATTCTTTAGTAGTGCGAAGCTCCGGCGGTTCGGTAATATGTGGGACTCTCAGGGAAACGCTGAGCGACCAGGCAGGACCTTAGCAGCTACAAAATCATCTACAGTCTCTACTAAATATTTAGTAGGACGATGGCTGAAAATGGAAGCGAGCCAAACCGGTGCTCGGCGAACAAATACATCTCCGGGATAGGGAGAAATGCCGTCGCCCCCAATCGCGCGAACATTGTTTACGGCCGGACATCGAGGCAAGTCCCGGACCGAGCTTAAGCGTACTCCCTTGAAAACAATGACCGAAAGGCGAGTGATTTATGGCGGGGACAGCCGACACCCGGCGCGGGGTGCCCGGTCTGGTGCTCCCTTGTGTCACAAGCATTGTAACGAAAACGTGCGACAATACACAGTTCTATTGAGGTGGCAGTGCATTCGCTCCCTTTCACGGGCGGGTGCCGATTGGTGACGAATTGGGCATA
>JBEKMJ010000223.1:0-5500 GCA_050008575.1 Bryobacteraceae bacterium | reverse complement strand
ACCTGCGCGATCTGCTTCAGTAGTGATTGCGTCTCAGCGAACGCGCGCAGACTTTCCTCTACCTCTTCTTTCAACTCGCTGGGGATGGGCTTCGGTGCTCGGCAAAAGTATCCCATTAAGGCTTGACTAAAGTGACCCGGGCTAAGAACACAAAGGGGGAAGACAAACGGATGGAGTTCGGACGGGAATTAAGCCAGGGTTCCTGACATCATTTTCGCCGGAGGCGAGTTTGCATTGTTAGGTTGGTAATAAGCATCATCCACGCCGAAGGGCGTGTCGGGGTGAATTTACATCATCTGTGTGGCAGGCGTGCGGCTAAAGAGTCGGGTCGGTTTGCGAGAAAGCGCTTGATCTTGCCCCTCGCGTATTCGAAGTACTGAGGGCTGATTCGGAGCTGGAGGATTTCTTCGATTACCGGCGAGAAGTAAGCCAGGGATTGTATGGTATTGAGCGGCGGAAGACCTGGAGCGCGGAAGAGTCGCCGGAAGACTGCCAGCACCATGGCATTTTCCACGATGCTCAACGGTAGGCCGCGCCCATGCCATTGCTCGGCCAGAAGACGGTCCGAGCGGCGGATCATTCCGGATGTGCCCGGCGTTACACGATAGGTGTTCAGCACCCGCTGAATGTATTCATCCCGAGTGACGGTGGCGATTTCGTCCACGCGATCAACCTCACCCTTGCGGCTCCCGCAATGGCGGGCCGTCGATGACCACGGTGTGACAGTAGTGGCGCAGCCGGCTGAGCAAGGCCTCCACCATGGGCCGGTTGCCCAGAAAATTGGGCCACTCGTCATAGACGAGATTGGTGGTAATGATGGTGGGATGCCGGCGGTAGCGTTCTTCCATCAGCTTGAAGAAAATGTTCGACTGCTCCGGTTTCAGATTCAAATATCCAAATTCGTCGATCAGGAGGACGTCCAGCCGCACCAGACGATTCAGCAACTGCCGAGTCGAACGATCCGCCAGTGACGCGTACATTTCGTCGAACAGATCCTGGGCCTGGATGAATTGGCAGCGGTAGCCGTTCTCCAACGCTTTCAGCAGCAGGCCACAAGCTAATCCGGTCTTGCCGACGGCGGTTTTGCCGACAAACACGATGTTTTCCGCCTTGGCAATGAAGTCCAACTCGGCAAATCCGCGGATCTGTTTGCGGTTCACGCCGGGCTGGCGGGCGAAGGGGAAGGTCTCCAGCGTCCAATGCTCCGGCAGATTGGCTCGCTGGATGCGCCATTCCAGGGCGCCCTCCTGCCTGGCCTGCCATTGCGCGCGCAGCAGTCGCGTCACAAACTCCGAGTAGCTGATATCGTCCTTGTCGGCGACGCGTAACTGCTCAGCGTAGATTTCCAGAATGCGCCGCAGCTTGAGATTCTTCAGCAGTTGTTCCAGTTCCTCAGTCATCTTCCCCAGTTCCTGTGTCGAGCAGAAAATATTCGCGTGTCACGCGCCGCAGGATCATGCGCTCCAGTCGGTCCAGGTCGTACAGACCGTAACGGGCCGCTTCCTCGACCGCTCCCAGCAGCGGCTCGCGCGGATACTCGCGCACCAGCCGCAGCAGTTGCCGCAGGGCAAGCGTGACCACCTTGCGGCTGCGTTGCTTCAACTCCGCCACGTACTCGGCCAGTTCCGGTGCGGCGGTGACAATGGCGCTTTCTTCCGGATGCGGATCGGGACGCGGCGCACGCTGGCCCCGCGGCGGCCGGTGCTCGGCCAACATGATGCGCTGGTGCTCAGCTTCGGCGATGCGGCGGTGACTCACCACGTGCCGGGCATCCAGTTGAATCACGATCTTGTCTTTGGTTTCGCGCACCTCCACGCGCCGCCCGATCCAGTCCACCGGGACCGAATAACGGTTGGTGTGCAGCGCGATGTAGCCTTCAATATCCACCAGGCGCTGATGCAATCGGTAGACCTCCGGAATCCAAGCCGGCAGCGGCTTCAGGTGCAATCGCTCCACCGCAAATAACTCCCGCGGCACGGCGCGGATATGTTTCTTGTAAGTTGAGTTGACCTTGTCGCACCACTCCCGCGCTTGTCTGTTTAGATCCTCCCAACTGGAGAAGGTGCGCCCCGCCAGGAAGTTTCCCTCGATGAAATGGAAGGGCCGTTCTACCCGTCCCGAACGGTTGGCATCTCCAATCGCGTGCGCCACGAACTGAAAGCCGAACCGCTCGCCAAAGGCAGCCATCTCCGGCACCGGAACCATCTCGCGGCCGCTGCCACGCAGCACCACCACATGCGTGTTGTCGATCATCACCCGTTTTGCCGCACCGGAAAAATAACGCAGCGCGTCGCTGAGAAATACCTTGCAATCGAAACGCTGGAACGTGGGGTAGCACTGGAAGAACAGCATCCGCGAATAGCACAACACTGCCGAGGCGGTCTGCACCTTGCGTTTCTTTCCGGCCAGTTCCAACTCGTGCGGCGACGTGTCATGCTGCATCTCCTCGCCCGGCGCAAAATCATACTGGCCCGCCGCTACGGGCGGCTGGTATCCGATGCCATGCCGCCGGCAGAATGCCGTCAACGCGGCATACGACAGCTCCGCGCCACCCGCCCGCAACTCTTCATGGACTCGCACGAGATTCCCCTTGCAAGTGTCGAAAAGCTCCAGGATCTGTTGCCGGTAGGGTTCGGCTTTCTCCGCCCGCTGTATTTCCGGCAGGGCGGTGGAGTTCGAGCGCAGGACTTTGCGCACGGCCACACGGGAAATCCCCAGCACCCGTGCGATCTCGCGTTTCGCTACTCCCTGTGTGTGCAATTCCAGAATCGTGGTGCGTTGTGCTTGGCTCAACATCGGGTGTTTGCTCCGGGACAAGTTTGTCGTCGATGCGCTGGAGTTGTTTTTCAATCTGCTCGATCTGCTGCCGCGCCGTGGCGCGCTGCTGCTGATCCAGCTCCAAGGCCGCCGCGCCGGCCAGTCGACGATGAGCACGGTTCACGATGGCGGTCACCATCTCCAGATCGCGAATCAGTTCGGCGCTTGTTCCCGGCGGGGCTTTCTCTTGGGCATGCCGCTGCGTTTTGAAAAACAGCGCGGGGTCATTCAGAATGCGTTTGCGAACTGCCGCCGGTCCTTGTCGCCAGGCGGCATAGAACTGGCCGGCTTCGCGCGTGTCGCAGTGATGCTCGGCAAAGATCTCCGCCATCCGCTGGCACTCCTCCAGACTTTGCCTCGCCACCGGCACCAGAAACTTCATCGCCACTTGCGCCGCGATCTTACCTTCGCGCACCTGCTGCTGGATCGCTTCCGGCAAAAGCTCCACCAGCGCCAGCCGCCGCGACACCCAGCTCACGCTGCGATCGAAGCGGCGAGCTAACTCATCGAGCCCGTAGTTGAAGCGCTGTTCCAACTCCGCGAGCAGCCAGCCCACTTCCAGTGCCGTCTCGTGTTCGCTCAACCGCAGCGAACGATCCAGCAGTATGGCAGCAGCCTCGCTCATCGGCCACACCACCGCTTCCACCGTGTCCCGCCCCAGTTGCTCCAGGGCCACCAGCCGCTTATAGCCATCGATGACTACATAGCGGTCCGCTTGGCCTTCGACTGCCACTACCACGATGGGCATTTGCTGGCCGCACTCCGCCAGCGACGCCAACAGCCGCCGCTGCCGCGCCGGATGACGCACTCGCAAATGCTCCCACCGCCGGTCGAGCTGATGAAACTCCAGTTGCATCGACAAGCTGAATGTAGGGCGGTTCTCGCTGCTGGATCAATATGTCGGGATTAAATGCGAGCTTGTTTCCAGCGCCGTTCTCGCTGCTGCACGCGCTCCAGCGCTCGCCGGCATGCCAGGCAACAGAAGCGCTGCAACGGACTTCGCCGCTGCTGCGCAAATCCCTCGTAGCACCCCGGCCGATCGCACGTCCGCGCGAAAAAAAGGTTCCTGAGTGATTACCCTCGCGGCCTCGTCAACTGCTTCTGGCTCTGGCGGTGTCCGGCAGCGGACGCGCTCCCGATAGCGCTGGCTCTGGCGGTTCCGTTTCTGTTTGCCGGTTCTTGTTGCCCGGTACTTCGCCTGCGCCTTCCACCGCGACCATTTCCGCGCCGCCTGCCTGCATCCCTCGCTGCAGTAACGCTGGCGCGCCTGCCGGGGATGAAAGCGCACCTCGCATCCTTTGAGCAGACAACTCCGCGGGCGTGGCCGACGTCGCCGACCGTCTTGATTTCCGCCGTGATTTGTAGCACTCTCGGGAGGGCCCATGGGAGGTGATGACTCCCAGAAGCTCTTGCCCTGGAGTGGAGGCTACTCCTCTCCAGGGCTCAGCACCTCCGGTTCACTGCAAAATCAACACTTTAGCTCAAAGACCATCGGAGTGGTTGTTCCAGCGCCTGAGTAGCGAGTCAACTTCCGGATATCGTTGAGGCGCCGCCCGGCGATGCAACCAACGTCTGGTATCGTTAACACTCCTGATGCCCTTCCATGCTGATGATTACCTAACGGACGTTCCAGGCAATGTTCGACAACAAATGGCACTTGTCACACTTGAAATCAAACTTGCCGTGAAGTGGTTTCTTCAAAAGCCATGGGCCGCCGCAAGTCGGACATTTTCTGCGTATCTCCGCCGCGTGGCTACGGGTGTTGGCTCGGAAGAGGTAGTAATAAACAGGGCGTCCAGTCAGACGCTCGATCTCTTGGCAAACTGCTAGGCCCGATCGAGACAAACTGCTGGTCGGATCGGACATCTGACGCTCGCCGAATCGTTCACCCACAGTGCAATTCATTTGGAGAGTGTCGCAGGCCTGGTAATTGCTCCTCCAAGAAAGTAATCCGGAATACTCTCCCGTCTCAGGGCGCGGAAGACGGTAAAGGGGAAACGTGCCATTGCACTGGATGCAGTGCACGGGAGGTTCGAGGCACAGGAATGTCGTAAAGAGAAAGAAGCCTCTCGGCCTGGTACAACGGCACGGTGCGGATGATTCCGGGACCATGCCCAAGAATCGAATACGAGGTCGTTTCAGATTGACCTGCGTAAGGTTGGCGATTCCCTGCTCAACAAACTCATTCCGGTTTGCCTTGTGGAATGCGTCCCGCGCCGGCGCGGTCCCGTAAACCGTCCATCCCTTAGATTCGTTTATCAGTAAGAACTCTTCCAGCAGATTCCCATTGCGGACGAGAGCCGCAATAAGCCACGTGATTGCATCGACCTTATCATCGGGCGCGCCCCGCTCCTGCAGGTCGAACTTCAGTTCCACCGCAAACATTCCCTTGGGTCCCCATCGCAGCCTGGATACTTTCTGACATCAAAGGCAGGCTGATCTCATCGTAGTGCAAACCACACGGCAGCCGACCACTTGGCGGCTTGGCCGCTGCCTCCTTACAAGCTGAAGCTTCCCGAGGGTCAGTTTTGGAAAGCAGACCTGGATCATTTCTCGAAAGCGCCGAAGCATCGGCAAGACGAGCTTCTTCCTGCCACACGATTGAAACGGAGATTGGTCCAGCGCCCTTGATCTTACCCGATTGCATGCCCTTGTCGACCATATCCAGCAGGTTCGTGTGGAC
>JBEKMJ010000222.1:0-5536 GCA_050008575.1 Bryobacteraceae bacterium | reverse complement strand
ATTGAGCAAGGGAACGAGTTGCTGGCCGCTAACAAGTATCCGGAGGCTGCACGCCTGTGGCAATTGGCGGTGCTGTTGCGCCCGGCATACGCCGAAGGGTGGTACAGCCTGGCCGTGTCCGAGGCCGGCGCTCACGAGAAGCGGCGCGCCCTGGAGGCGCTCGAACAGGCGGTTGTCAATGGCTTTCGCGACCAGGACCGCCTCGCTCGTGAGCCGCTTTTGGAACCTCTCCGGAAAGAGCCGCGGTATGCCGCGGCGATTGCGGGAATAGCCAAATGACTAGTTGTCCGGATGGTACTTACGGCTGTCGTGCCAGTCCGTGAGACTGAGGACGATAATGCCCGACAACAGCCACGTTCGCGTCGCACGTGCATGGCGCGATAATGGCATGCACTTCGATGAAACCAATTCAGGGCGCCGCCACCGCTGGAGCAGCGGAGGACCAGCGGAAAAAAGCGACGTTTTACCGTCTTGCCGTGGCGATGCGCAACCGGCCATAACTGTAGTTTGCGGGGGCGTAAAGTCGAACGCGATACTGACCTCTGGTTCCACTAAGATTTTGGAATCTGTGAATTGCCGTTTGAATGGCGTTCATCGAATCCTCGGCGTAATGCCGAACTGCGGTCAGCTTGGCGCGGTGGGGACGGCTGAGACCGGAGCGTGTTCTGCCAGTCTGCCGCGACTGGAGTTCGGCTTTACGCGTCCGTTACGATGCCGGCGATTTTGCTTGTAACCTGATGTACCAACGGCTCTTTTCGGAACTGAGGGTGGAGCGAAGTTCGGCATTACAACGCCATAGACTACCGCTATCGTTTCGGAAAGCTCGCTACCCGGTTTGGAACGTAGCCGATCATGCCTTTCCTCCGCTGGTCCTCCGCTGCTCCAGCGGTGGCCCTTACTCGGCTGCAGAGACAATCGCATGCCAGATCGGCACATTCACCGATGCGCATGCCGGTGTGACGAATCAACAGAAAAGCATTACCACCCAGATCGTTGCGGCGGAGAAATTCCTGCTGGAGCAGTTGATCCTGTTGTGCCGTGAGAGCGCGTGGCAGCCGTCTGGGGCGACGTGGACCGTCCTCGCGGCGGATTAGATGCGCGAGATCGGGAAGCTGTTGTGTCCAAGCCAGCTCCTCGAAGATGCAGCGCAGATGGATAAGCGGGTTGATACAGGACGCTGCGGCTAGCGGCGGTGTCTGCGAACGCAGTCGGGACATCCAGCCGAGGATGTGTGGATCGCGGCGCAGTTGGTCGAGAGAGCACGCTTCGGGATAACTGGCGCCAAGATAGGTCAGGAAGTTGCGGGCGGTCCCGCGGTAGTGACGCGTGGTGTCCGGATTGAACGCGGCGCTGAGGGAGTCTATAGCACGGTCGAGGACAGGCGCCAGGCAATGTTGGAGCGGGAGGCGTCGCGCGCGGTTCATGACGAGATCACCGGAATCGGACGGATGAGTTGGGCCACGGCGCGGGCATACTGAAGAAAGCCTTCTTGTGGAGTGACCTGGACACACCGCAGGGTGGTCCGGATGTCGGCATGACCCATCAACCCCATGAGCGCGGGCAGGCTGAGGGCGAGCGACTATCGAAGCGGCTGCCGCCGCGCAAGCCGACTGCCTCACGCCGGATTCGAGTATAATTGAAGCGGAGAAATGGAGCGTAAATGGGGAAAAAGATAGCCATTGGTTGTGCCGGCGCGGTCGTCGCCGTCGTGCTGATCGCGGTAGTTTCCATCAGCGGAATCTACAACTCGCTCGTGCAGCTCGATCAGGCCACGGAAGCGCAGTGGGCCCAGGTCCAAAACGCATATCAACGGCGCGCCGATCTGGTGCCCAACCTGGTGGCGACCGTCAAAGGCGCGGCCAACTTTGAGCAGAGCACTATGACCGCGGTTACGGAGGCGCGCGCCAAAGTCGGCCAGGTCACACCCGCCGCCATGGCGGACATCACCAAAGATCCGGCGGCCTTCCAACGCTATCAGCAGGCCCAGCAAGGGTTGTCTTCGGCGCTGTCTCACTTGTTGGTCGTCACCGAAAACTATCCGCAGCTAAAAGCTACCGCCAACTTCCGCGATCTGCAAGCGCAGCTCGAGGGCACTGAGAATCGCATTACCGTTGAGCGGCAGCGGTTCAATGAGGCAGCGCAAGCCTTCAATACCCGCCGGAGCAGTTTTCCAGCAGTGCTGTTCGTCGGCTTCTTTGGCGATAAATTCGCAACCAAGCCTTACTTCCAGGCGCAAGCCGGAAGCGAAAAGGCGCCCGAAGTGAAGTTCTAGGTTGCTTGTGCGCCGCAGTTTGCTGGTCCATATCGTCCTCGTTTCGGCGGCGCTCCTATATGCGGCTGAAACACCGATTCCTCCGTCGCCCACCGAATGGGTCACGGACACTGCAAACTTACTGTCGCCGGAAACGGTGCGGTCCCTGGACACCCGCCTCGCCGCCTACGAGCAAGCCACGGGCCATCAATTGATTGTCTACATCGCTCCCACGACAGGCGATGCGCCGATTGAGGACTGGGCCGTCCGGGCGTTCGCAAAGTGGAAGGTGGGCCGGAAGGGGCTGGATGACGGGCTTGCCCTTTTCATCATGTCCCAGGATCATAAGATGAGGATCGAAGTCGGTTACGGACTGGAAGCCGTCGTGCCCGATGCGATCGCGTCGCGGGTCATTAACGAAGTGATGGCGCCGCGGATTCAGGCGGGCCATCCCGATGACGCGGTGACGGCGGCTATCGATTCGCTGACCGGAGTCATCGGCGGACAGGCCAATGCACCTCCGCCCACGCCGGCGCCGGAGCCGGAGCAGTCCAGGCCAATCAGCCTGTTTCGATGGATCGTCTATGGCATCGGCGCGATACTGTTCCTGGCCTTGCTGATTACGCATCCGGCACTAGCCTTCTACCTCCTGGCCAGCATCATGTCCGGAGGCGGTGGGGGTGGCGGAGGAGGCGGCGGAGGATTTGGCGGGGGCGGCGGACGGTCCGGCGGTGGAGGTGCGAGCGGATCATGGTAACCCTCGACAAGGATCGCATCAAGCAGGCGATTCAGAAAGCGGAGAAGCGGACTTCCGGCGAGATCCGCGTTTCCGTGTCGCCCCTATTCTGGGGCGATGTCCGGAAAGCCGCCGAGAAGGCATTCGAGCGGCTGGGCATGACCGCCACGAAGGATCGCAATGCCGTGTTGTTCTTCGTCGTGCCGTCGCGCCGCAAGTTCGTCGTGTTAGGCGATAGCGGCATCCACGAGAAGGTCGGCCAGGAGTTTTGGCATCACATCGTCCGCACCGTGTCCGAGAAGTTCAAGCAAGGTGATTTTACTGGCGGCCTAGTCGCCGGAATCGAAGCGGTTGGCGAGGACTTGGCCAAGCATTTCCCATACAACGCCGCCACCGACACGAACGAGTTGTCGGACGACGTCGACTTCGGCCCTGGTGTATGACGGTGGACACGCGCGCTGGCAGTCACAGCGACGGGCAACGGGCGGCGGAACTGGCCGCCGGCATCGGGCGCGTGAACCGCCGGTCATGCTGGGCTGCGGGCCGCGCTGGCCCGACGCGGCGGCTTTTTCGCCGGGGGGTATCTGCGTGCGCCCTTTTGCATCCTGGGCGGTGGGCTACAGTAGAAAAACATGGAAACTGCACTTTCTATTCCATGGGACCAAAGAGGCCAAAACCGCCTTCGATCTCGTGTATGTCGATGCCAAGTTCTTCCAACCTGCCGTGCTTGTCGTGATTGAGGCGTCGATCAATCAACAAAAGTACAATCCCAGGCGCCGCGGCTGCAATCGCTGTGCACCAGTATGCGGGAATTACCCAAGCTTGTAATCCGGTAGCAATGGTGAGTGGGACAATCGACACGCCGGATGACACGGCAATACTAAAACAACAAAAGTACCAGCCAGCCAAATTCGATGACCTTCGCTCTTGCATTTCGCGATGCTTCGCTTCAGGCGTTCCCAATCGGAGCCGGCGTCAGGCTGAGCGCGACCGCTGCAGCAGCGGAGGACCAGCGGAGGAAAGCAAGGCATTCCGGTCTTACCAACAACATGGTGATGCGCACATGGCAATATTGGTTTGCGTCGGCGTAATGCCGAATTGGATTCGACCGCTGGGGTTCCACAAGGATATTGTAATGTGTGAGTTGAAGTTCGAACGGCAGTCACCGAATAGCCGGCGTCATGTCGAATTGCACTTGGTTTGGGCAGTGGGAGATGGCGGACAACGGGAGAGCGAAAGAAAGCGTTTGGCATTACAGCGTATTTTCATGCGCGCCGGGCTTACCGGCAATGTGATGTGCGAGGGATTCTCGCCGGGATCACCCGGCTGGGGAAGTCGGCCAATACGCCGGTACAGACTACGCTACCGTTTGGTAGAGCGGCGCCACTCGGAGGCACCAGGGCCAGAGGAGCGAATTCGGCTTTACGCCGGTTGCTATCCAGAACCTTGAGGCGTGCGAATCGGTCAAACTAATACTCTGAAAGGTCATTATCCGGCCAGTTGCTCTCATTGCGAAGGCCAGGGACGTTTCTAAGGACGTCCGTTCCCGGATACAGGTAAGGGTCCGAAGCGGCGTTCATTCAGCTCGTCTATTGCGGCGGCGAGTTCTTCGTCGCCGATCTCTCCGTCCACGTGCCGCTGGAAGATGCGCTTCAAATCGTTATCCAAATGCAGGTCTTCGATTCGAAGCTGGGCGAATGTAGCGATTAGTGCTTGCTGCCGCTTCGCCTGCTCTTGTGCGCTTATGCGGGTCGATGTTGTGGCCAGGCTCAAGCACCCTACTTTCAATAATTTTAGCACGTCCGAGATCTCTTTCAGAGGGCAGCGTTTTGATTTCAATTTGTAAGCGTCCGATGAACCCCTCTTCCCAAGCCTGCCGGGCAGGCTGCATATTGGTTTCATGACCAAAGCCATCGTAGGAATGGGAACAAGAGAAGACTATTGGCGCGCACGCATCGCCGAACAAGAACAGAGTGGAATGTCGGTGGGACGGTTCTGTCGAGAACAGCGACTCACGGAGGCATCTTTCTATGGCTGGCGCAAGCGGCTCCGGAAGGCCGAGCCGGTGCGGTTCGCGGTGGTGGAGCGGGGGCGGATGCGGCAGCCGAGCGCCACGGAGCCTGTCCTGGAACTGATGCTGCACACCGGGGAGCGCCTGCGCATCGGAGCCGGCGTGGACGCGGCGGCCCTGCGCACGGTGCTGGCGGCACTGCGCGTATGATGCACCTGCCGGCCAGCGTGCGGGTGTACCTGTGCCTGACGCCCTGCGACATGCGCAAGAGCTTCGACGGGCTGCACGCGCTGGTACGGGAACACCTGGAGTTGGATGCCTTCGCCGGGCATTTGTTCGTCTTCGCCAGCCGGCAGCGGGACCGCCTCAAGATTCTGTATTGGGACCGGGACGGATTCGCCGTGTGGAGCAAGCGCCTGGAGGAGGGCACCTATGCAATGCCAGTGGCCGCCACGGCTGCGGCGCACCGGCAGGAGATCACGGCGCAGGAATTGGGGGCGCTGCTGAGCGGGATAGACCTGCAGCAAGCCACGCGCCG
>JBEKMJ010000221.1:0-8947 GCA_050008575.1 Bryobacteraceae bacterium | reverse complement strand
CACTTCGAAGATCAGGCGGTTGTGGTCCCAAGTGACGCCGGGCCAGAACCACATCCATCCGGGGCCCCGGATGATGGTGCCGATCACGATCATGCTGACCCACAGCGCGATGAAGCCGAAGAGAAACGTGAGAATCGAGAATTTGCGCTGCTTGTAAGTGTAGTAGCCGTTGCCCAGCGGATTGGCGTCGATATAGGGAATCACCATCAGGCCGATGATGATCAGGGAAGGGAAGACCACCCCCGCCATCCAGGGATCGAAATAGACCAACATTTCCTGCAGGCCCAGGAAGTACCAGGGCGCCTTCGCCGGATTCATCGTCAGCGTGGGATTGGCGGGTTCCTCGAGCGGCGCGTTCAGGGTAATCGACCAGACCATCAGGATGACGGTAACGATAATGGCGGCTAGAAACTCAATGCGCAACAGGTAGGGCCAGACGTGGACTTCCTTGGCCCATCCCGGTTTCCAAGGCTCGACTTTCCGGTGATGCGTTTTGGCCAGCGCCGGGTCGGCCTCGAGCTGGCCGATCAGCCGGTCGTTGGCGAACGCCTGCCGCATGCCGTACCAGGTGTAGAACGGCACCACGAAAAGCAGCAGCACGATGGGGACGTTGTCCGGCGTGCTGAAAATCGTCCAGAGTTGGTGAAAGTCCATGTGAAGACCCCGTGGCTGGTGGTTGGTGGCTGGTGGCTGGTGGTTTAGATCGGCCCCAGCGCCCGGCACCCATCAGATTTTTCTCGGTTCCTTAATCTCCGACTCCAGCATCACAGGCGCGGGGCCCGAGATGCCGCCATCTTTACGCACGCGCCAGAAATGCACCACCATGAACGTGGAGGCGATGATCGGGATCGCCACGCAATGCCAGATGTAAGCGCGCAACAGGGCATTCGCGTCCACGATCGAGCCGCCCAGTAGCCCGAAGCGCACGTCGTTGAACGGAGTCATTCCCAACAAATGGCCGAATGGACCGTCGTGGCCCAGCAGCGGTGTCGCGCGTGCCATGTTGGTTCCCACCGTGACCGCCCAGAAGCCGAGCTGATCGTCGGGCAACAGGTAGCCGGTAAAGCTGAGCAGCAGCGTTAATACCAGCAGCAGCACTCCTACCACCCAGTTGAACTGCCGCGGCGGCTTATACGAGCCCGTGAGAAAGACGCGGAACATGTGCAGCTCCACCATGATCACCATCAGGTGCGCGCCCCAGCGGTGCATGTTCCGCAGCAGCTTTCCGAACGGAACATCGTGTTCCAGATACAGGATGTCGCGGAAGGCCACCACCTTCGACGGGTGGTAATAAAACATGAGCAGCGTGCCGGTGAACACCAGCGTGATATAGACGTAGAACGTCATGCCGCCCATGCCCCAGGTGTATTTGTATGCCACCGCGTCGCGATTGATCTTGGCCGGGTGCAGGTGCAGGAAGACGTTCGAAAGCACCCCCAGCGCGCGGCTGCGCGGCGTCTCGTCATGCTTGACGCGCAGCACCGATTTCCAGAGGTCGGTCTTCTCGGGCTGTTTCAGGGCCTTGATTTCCTCGGTCGCGCGCTCGCGCACCACTTTGCCGCCTTCCAGCAGCGCGGTCATCTTGCCCTTGCCGTTCTTGCCGTTGCCGTTGGCGCCGGCGGGCGTCGCCGTACTGGGAGGCGATCCGTTTTTTCCGTCTGTTTCAGCCATGATTACACCTCACACATTGCGGAGAATGGCTCCGTCCATGCCGAACTGCGAGGGTTCGCCCTTCGGCCACCGATAGACGTGGCTCAGATCCACGACGATCTGGCCTTCGGGATCGAGTTCCACGTGCGCGCGGTCCATGGGCCGCGGCGCGGGGCCTTCGAAATTGATACCTTCCGGATCGTACCCGCTGCCATGACATGGGCACTTGAATTTGTTTTCGCTGGGCTTCCAGTCCGGCGTGCAGCCCAGGTGCGTGCAGATGGCGGAGATCACGAAAATGCCCTCCGTGTTGCGCACCACCCAGATGCGGTATTGGTTTTGGAATTTGGTGTCCACCCCAAAGCCGAAGTCCGACGGATAGCCGATGCGGAAACGGGTTTTGGGTTCGTAGAGCGCGCGCGGGAAAAAGAACCGCAGGAACATCAGGAAATTCACGCCCAGCACGCCCAGCACCGAGGCGATCACGAAGCGGCGCCGGCGCAGGATGGGCTTTTGCGGATCGGATTCCGCCGGATCGGGGTCTTTCAAAATCTTGAAAAGCGCTTGAGAAAGCGAGGGTTTCGGCTGCGGAGGCGGGGTTTTCTTCCCCGCTGGAGGTTCGGGGGTCGGATTTGCCATTACTTTCCTCTGGACCGGGGTTGGCCGGCCGTCCTTTGATTCATCGCGAATTGTCGGGACCCGGTGGCGGCGCTGGTTCTCCCAGCCGCAGGAATGGCGACTCCCTTATGGAGAGTATGGAAAGCCTGGTTGATTAGTAATTGGGGGCCCTTAAAATACGCGAACGAGAGCCGCCCTCTCCCCACTACGCTGACATCCCTCAGCGTCGCATCCCGAGTGCTCCTCAAATATTACCCAGAGAACATCTTACACCCGTTACGGCACTTTGCAAATGGCCCCCGGCAGAAAAAAGCTATGGGGGGCGGGCTTTAGCCTTGGCTTTAGCCCGCGCGGGCCGTTCAGCCCCGCTCCTCGGTCCCAAAGCTGTATGATGGTCCATTGACGCTTCGCAAATCTGGGCAATGCGCGCTTCCTTTGCTGGGCCTGGCGCTGCTCCTGGCCGGCTGCAAGCCGCCAGAACAGCCCGCGGTCACATCTATTGTAGGCGCGGTCCTGATCGACGGTACCGGCGGCCCGCCGATTTCCGATTCCATAGTGACCATCGAGAACGGACGAATCCGCGCTGTGGGATCGCGCGTCAGCCTGCTGGTGCCGCCGGAAGCGCGGAAGATCGACGGGGCGGGGAAGTTCATAGCGCCCGCACTTATCGATGTGTGGCGCCACGATGGCGGCGCGGGGCGCCCACGATACACCGTGATCCGGCCGGGCGATCCCGATTCCGTCCTGGACCAAGCCCGGCGGGACAGGACTCCGTTATTTGCCGATATCTTCTCCCTGCGCGACGCGCGCACCATGGTGGACCGCGGCGTCACGGGGTTCCTGCACACGATCCGCGACACGGAAGCCATCGACCCGGTCTTCATTGCGCGGCTCCGCGATCTGCGGATCGTTTTCATTCCAATGCTCGCCGCGGAACGCAACCCCGCGGAGTTGGCTGTTGCAAAACGCAATACCAAACGTCTAGCGGATGGCGGCGTGCCGATCGCGGTGGGCTCCGGCAGCGATCCGTACAGAGAAATGGAACTGTTGGTGGATGCCGGCCTTTCGCCATCGGACGTGCTGGTGGCGGCCACCCGCAATGGCGCGGCGGCGCTCCACGAACTCGACCAATCCGGCGGAAGATATCCGCAATCTGCGCAGGGTCGTCCGGGTCATTGAGCGGTAGCTGTAGGGCAGCGCCATGCGCTGCCAGGGAGCGGGCCTGCGAGGCCCGCGCAGGCTGCGAGCCTGCCCCACGGGCCACACCAGGTACTGGCTACCCTACAGCTTTTGTGTCCCCGAGACCTTTCCAAAAGCACGGTCAAACGTACCCAGAGGCAGATGTCCCGCTTTGCGCGCCAGGTGCAATATCAAGCAGTCCGTAAACTGCAGCGCCGGCCGTGATCGGAACAGTTCCAGCGCAGCCTCTACGACATCGGCATCCTGCACTGTCAGGTCTTTGTGGTTGAGTAACATTTCGATCGCCGTGGCAAGGCCGGCGCCGCTCAACTCGTAGACGGACCCAAGGACCCAAGCGGCTTCAGCCAGCGCCAGCACCGATACCCAAGCCCCCTTCTCCACGAAGCTTTCGGCTTGTTGGTTCTGATCCGCATCGTCGCGGGTAACGAGCCGAACCAGAACGTTCGTGTCAATGGCGCGCATGGGGGCGCGCATAGCGCTCGCGAACGTACCGCTCGATCCCCGCTTTCATCTCATCGGCGGTATGGGGCTGCGGCGGCCCATTAGGGAACACCGCCCGATGAATATCCTCCGACGAGAAACGGCCCGCGCGCCGCACGACGATGTTTTCGCCGTCTTCATCCCACTCCAGAATCGATCCAGGGGCAAGCCCGAGCCGCTTGCGAATGCCGGCCGGCACCGAGATCTGCCCCTGCGCCGTAACCCTCGAACGAGCCAGTGCCATGGCCCTATATTACCACGGTAATGGGGCCGCGCCGCGAGCCGCACAACTTTTGGAACAAACTCCCGTATACTGTCGTAATTAGCCCTATGAGGTGCTCCATGCGAACGCATATTCTCGTTTTGTCCCTAACCGCCGGCCTGCTCGGATTCGCGGGATGCGACATCGACGACCTGGACATCGGCGGCTCCGAACGCTATACCCAGGATTTCCACTACAACTACGCGCTGCAGCCGGGCGGACGGCTCTCGGTGGATAATTCCAACGGTTCTATCGAGATTTCCGGCTGGGACCAGAACACCATCGACATCAGCGGCACAAAGTACGCGCGCACGCCGGAATTGCGCGACGCCCTGAAGATCGAAATCGATCACACCGCCGACTCCGTCCATATCCGCACCGTCAGGCCTTCGGACCGGCGGGGCAACATGGGCGCCAAGTACATCATCAAGGTTCCCCGGCGCACGGAATTGGAGCGCATAGCCAGCTCGAACGGCTCCATTCATACGCTGGATGTGGAAGGGCCCGCGCGGTTGAAAACCTCCAACGGCGGGGTGCGCGCGGAGAATTTGCGTGGAAGCCTGGACGTGCAAACTTCCAACGGCAGTATTGAGGTGCAGAACCTGGAAGGCAGCGCCTCGCTGCACACCTCCAACGGACGCGTGCACGCCGAAGACGTGCGCGGCTCGCTCGAGGCGGACACTTCTAACGGCGGCATTCACGTGCGGTTGTCGAAGCCCGAAGCCGGCCGTCCCGTGAAGCTGGAGACATCCAATGGCCCCATTGAACTGACCATGGACGCGGTGAATCAGAATGAGATCCACGCATCCACTTCCAACGGCGCCATCACCGTACACCTGCCCAGCGGCATCGGCGCGAATCTGACCGCGCATGCCAGCAATTCATCGATCTCGACGGAATTCGACGTGGCCACGCAGGGCACGCTTGAAAAGCACCGTCTGGAGGGCAAGATTGGCGCGGGCGGCCCGGAAATCGAGCTCACCACGTCGAACGGCAGTATCCGCCTGATGAAGATGTAAGGTAGGACAGGCTTCAGCCGGTCGTACCAACAATCGCATTCGACGCCAGATCCAACAGCCAAAATTACAGGTTCCCGTGTACAATATCTCCGGAGGACGCGGTGCGCATATTCAAGTTGGCTTCCACACTGGTTTTGCTCACGGCCGGAGCGGCCCTGGGCAGCACGATCGAATACACGTTTGTGGGGACCGGCTCGGGAACGGTGGGTACCTTTAGCTTTACCGACGTCTTGATCACTATAGACGTTTTCGGCAATACGCTGGGCGTGTCCAGGGAGGGTCTTGGCGCTTACGTCAACCCAACCCTCACCGACCTGTTCATCCCCGGCATCGGCCGCGTGATTGTTACCGACCCGACGCAGATGTTTTCGAATACCGATACTGGAATCGGAATCGGTGACAACTTTACAGATCTGGCGATGTTTTATCTGTCGCCTTCCGACGGCTACAACTTGAGAACCGACTTCGGCCCTCTATTCAACGCCACACCGGGGGCGGCCGATCAGTTCCACACGATCCGCACGTCGGACGGCACGCTCGACATGAGCCTTTGGGAAAATGTGACGTTCACGGCCACCGTGGTGCCGGAGCCGTCGACGCTGGCGCTGACGTTCGCGGTGGCGCTGGCTGGCTTGGCAATCGGGGCTTTCCGTCAGTCCGTGATGCGCCGCGCACCTTCGTCCCAATAAACTGGCTTCTTCCGGAAGTACGACTCATTCGCCATGTGACACGCAATCGCGGCGTGATTGCCGAACACGGCGTCCTCCGCCACCGGCTTGCGGCTCTTGACTGCCTGGAAGAAATTCCACAGGTGCGGCCGGACGTCGTCCCAATCGTTGCCCTTATAGACCACGTCGTCCATCAACGGCTCGTAGCCGGGTGTGACCGCGTGTTCAGCTTCCCACTGCTTTACGTATTCCGCGCGCATCTTCCGCGGAAAGCCGCTCGAGTAATAGCTGGGCGCCGTATCCACGCCCAATTGCGGCGAGTGCCGGAGTTCGCCCCCATTGGCGTCCAGTATGCCTTTCGGTCCCATGAAGCGCGCCAGTTCGGGGGTTTCCGTGCCCAGGCCCAGACGCACGTACACCGGGACGCCGTGATAGTCGAACAACACCGCGTGCAGGTCCGGCATGTTGCGGCCGTCCTTCCAGCGGAAGATGCCGCCCAAGGCTTGCGCCGAGTGGGGCGCTTCGTTCCAGCCCAGCGTGAACAGCATGCCGCTGACCAAGTGGACCATCAGGTCGCCGCCTACGCCGGTGCCGTACTCCTTCCAGCACCGCCAGCGCGCGAAGCGTTTCGCGTCGAATGGAATCTTGGGCGCATCGTTCAGCCAGGTGTCCCAATCGAGGTTGGCGGGTGAAAGGTCCAGGGGCGGCGGATATTCCCAGGCGCCCGTGGGATCGTTGCGCCCCAAGGTGAGCTCGACCATCTCCACGTCGCCGATGGCGCCGGCTTGGTATAGCTCGCGGGCCTTGGCGCACAGCACCGAGCTGACGCGCTGCGATCCGATCTGCACGATACGGCTGTTCTTGCGGGCCGCCTCGACCATCTCGAATCCCTGCGCGGCGGCGTGCGACATGGGCTTTTCGCAATAGATGTCCCTGCCCGCGTTGCAGGCGTCCACCACCACGCGCATGTGCCAATGGTCGGGCACCGCCGCCACAATGCAGTCGATATCCTTGCGCTCGAGCAATTCCTGGTAACGGCGCGTGGTAGGGAGATTCGGATTCCCCGTGATCTCCTTGGCCAGCGTGTGGCGGCCATCGTAGAGGTCGGCCGCGGCGACGCACTCCACGCCGGGTAGTGCGATCGCGGCGCCCAGCAGACCGGAGCCCTGCATGCCGATGCCGATCATGCCGAAGCGGACACGCTCTCCGGCGGCCGCCATCGCCTGCGGAGCCAGCAGCACGGCGCCGCCGGCGCCGCGCAAGAAACCACGACGGGAAAAAGGTATATTCATATCTATGCCCTCAGAATACCGCGTGGCACTAGCTGCTATCCTGACCCTTTCTCTCATGCCTCTCATGCCAGCCGCGGATCTCCCTTCCAGGAAATATCTAAGCCTCGCGGCGATCAAGACCATGGTGGCGGCCGCCGAGTCTGAAGCGCAGAAGCGCAACGTGCAGGTGACCATCTGCATCGTCGACGATAGCGGCAACCTGCTCTTCCTGCAAAAGGCGGACGGCGCGGGATTGAACACCATCCAATTTGCGCAGAAGAAGGCGCGCCACTCCGCGTTTTACAAGCAGCCTTCCAAGGCCGCGGCCGACCAACTGAAGAACGGCGATCTGCAGGTGCTGGCCTTCCCGGACGCTTTCCCAAACCAGGGCGGGCTGCCGATTCAGGTCGACGGCCAGACTATCGGAGGCATCGGCGTGAGCGGCGCGCCCTCGGAAGTGGACGAAGCCATTGGGCGCGTGGCGCTAGAAGCGCTGCGGTAGGACAGACCGCGTGGGGCGGCGCCATGCGCCGCCGGGCGAGCTTGCTCGCCGAAGAGCGGGCCTGCGAGGCCCGCGCAGGCTACGAGCCTGCCCCACGGCGGCGGACAGAATGTAGAAACGCAGTGGGTTTTCGACCACTCGGCATCGCAGCTTCGCTACCTGAAATCGAACATCCGGTCCCAAAATCGGACACCGGAGCCCGCGCAAACTCTGTGGTCTCCCCAAAAACCAGTGGAAGGGGAATTGCCCATGCCACACCTACACAATGAACTCATTTCGAAATGTCATTGCCCTGGTGTGGGTTGCTGCGAGTTCGATCGCCTTCGCTCAATCGTCCGAAGTTTCCATTGAGTCACCCAAGCCGCCACCGGTGGTCGGCCACCTGTTGGCGCCGTTTCACCTCGAGAAGCGCACGGTGGCGCCGGCTGTGCTGAGCAACACGCCCCGGTTGGAATCCCTGGTTCGCGCGGGGAGTCTCTACTTATCCGTGCAGGACGTGATTGCGCTGGTGTTGGAGAACAACCTGGACATAGCGGTGCAACGCTACAGCCCCTTTCTGGCGCGGGAGGTGCTGCGCCGATCCGAAGGCGGCGGCTTTCTGCGGCAAGTGGATACGCCCATCGCGGCCGGACCCACCAGCGTCAGCACGGCCGGCGTCAGCGTCAATGCCAACGGGCTCGGCGGAGGCGCCGGTCTGGGGTCGGGCGGAGGCATTGTCAGTCAGATTGGTCCGGTGCCTCCCAACTTGGATCCCAGCCTCTACTTCGGCGGGTTTGCCGGACACCAGACCACGCCGCTGACTAATGAGCAGTTAAACCAGACCGCTGCACTTACAAACGATTACCGGCAGTTTGTTTTTCAATATTCGCAGCAGTTTGTCACCGGGACCAGCGCCCAACTTACCTTTTTCGATTACCACAGCCTGGAGAACAGCCCCGCCAATCTCTTCAATCCGTCGATCACCGGTTACCTGGATCTGCAGGTCAACCAGAATCTGCTGCAGGGATTCCATATTGCGGTCAACAACCGGGACATCCGGATTGCGAAGAACAATATGAAAGTCAGCAACCTGCAGCTTAAGCTGCAAGTGGCCACCACAGTCTCCGCGGCGCTCAACCTCTACTGGGACCTGGTAAGTTTCGTCGACGCCGTGCGCATCAAGGAACGAGCCCTGGCGACCTCGCAGAAGCTATATGAAGACGACCAGAAGATGGTCAAGATCGGTTCGCTGCCCGCGGTGGAGGTGACTCGCGCGGCCGCACAGGTCTCGGTCAGTA
>JBEKMJ010000220.1:0-5893 GCA_050008575.1 Bryobacteraceae bacterium | reverse complement strand
TTCACCCCGGTACTGACCTGCGGCGCGGTGCCCTGGGTCGGCGTCTTGCTTTGCAGGTTGCCGAATTCGTCGTAGGCGTAGGATTCGCCCCATTGTGGGCCGGTGCTGTTGCTGGTGGTGGCGGCGACCAGGCGATTCAGCGAGTCGTAGGTATAATTGACGATTTCCCCCGTGCCCGCGAAGCCGGTGTCGCTGAACTGGGTGATGCGGCCGTTGTTCTGGCCGGCGGCGTAGCTGTAGGTCCACTGAACCATGACGCCCGCGAGGTTGGTGGCGTAGTTGATCGCCGTCAACTGCTGCAGGGTGTTGTAGGTGTAACTGGTGCCTGAGGAAAAGCCGTTGGTCAACACGCCAAAACTGCTCAACTGGCCGATGTTCGAATAGGCGGCGCTGGCCAACTGGCCCTGGGCCCAGGCTTCGGCGCTCGCGAGAATTGGCCCACGGCTGCTTTCCAAAACTGACCCAGGCAGCGCGTCGAGTTCCAGGATTGAAGGATTAGGCTGGCTGAGTTTGTCGATTGATCAACGGGAGGGTGATGAAGTCACCGGAATCGAATCCCACCGCGAGTGCTCTGGAAGTGCGAGTACCAAGCAAGAGGTCTTGCGGTAGCTGACGGCACGCTTCGGCCACGGCTAAGCTTGCATATCCGAGCGGCAAGACGTATGAGCCCAGCCATGCTGTGTCTTCGTTAGCTGCGCTCAATATCGCCGACATGGAACGGAGAACTTTGGAATCGGCGTACCGTCCTTGTGGGAAGTATGCAGGGGAGCATGCCCATTCGGAACTCTCGTCACCGGATTCATAGGACTCTGATCCTGCGAGGTAGAGCCGAGCGAAGGCTCGGCCATCGGGACCGGTCTCATCAAAGATTCCGAACCAAAACGCGACGATGCTCGACTCAGGTGTTTCTGTTTCGAGGAGATTGTGTAACCACCGCTTCAGATAGGCGGAATCCCCGCTGAGATCGAGTGCCGCAATTTCGTCCCACACCGGACTTGGACAGAGGCCATTACAGTGTTCGACGAGGCGTTTCACGCCCGAGACAACATCAGGGTCGCATCTCATCAGATCCGACACTGCTCCATATGTGTCTGCTACGGTGAAGTCCATCTGCAGTTGATCGTAGCAGGCTGTTGAACTTAGGAAAACTGCACCCTGGAATCTGGAGTAGGGTATTCATACGGGGGAGCAGTGGCAGCCTGAAACCCTGGAACAACCGGTGCAGGAAGATGCCTTTGAGTTAGATTATTGATTTCGTAATTGTGCCGGAGGTTTGCGCCCCGGAGGGGAGTAGCTTCCCCTCCAGGGCAGGAGCTTCTGGGAGTCATCACCTCCCATGGGCCCTCCCGAGAATCCTACAGCCCATCCCGAAAATCAAGAGGGACGGCGGCGGCGATTGCCGTGTCGGCCGCGGACGAGACGCTGTCTGCTCAAAGGGTGCGAGCAGCGCTTTCATCCCCGCCAGGCGCGCCAGCGCTACTGCAGCGAGGGATGCCGGGAGGCGGCACGGAAATGGTCGCGCCGAAAAGCCCAAGCAAGATACCGGGAAACGGCGGCGGGCCAACAAAAACGGAGCGGGCAAAGCCGACGCTATCGCGAGCGCGTCAAGAGCCGGAAACCACCAGAGCCAGAGGCAGTTAACGACCCTGCGAGGGTAATCACTACCGAACATTTTTTTCGATCATTGCTGCGACCGGCCCGGCTGTTACGAGAGCTTCGTACCCCAGCGGCGAAGTCCTTTACAGCGCTTTTGTTCGCACACCTGCCGGCGTGCGCTAGAGCGAGTCCAGGAGCGGGAACGGCGTTGGAAACAGGCGCGCGATTTAATCCGGAGATATTGATCCGCCGGCGGTGCGCGCCTTACATTCAGCCTGTCTGATGCAACTGGAGTTTCACCAACTCGATCGGCGTTGGGAGCACCTGCGAGTGCGGCACCCGGCGCGGCAGCGGCGACTGCTGGCGTCGCTGGCCGAAGTGGGCCAGCAAACGCCCATCGTGGTAGTAGAGGCCGAAGGCCAAGCGGACCGCTACGTCGTCATCGACGGCTATAAGCGGATCGTGGCGCTGGAGCAACTGGGCCGGGACACAGTGGAAGTCGTGGTGTGGCCGATGAAAGAGGCTGCGGCTGTGCTCCTGGACCGCTCGCTGCGATTATCCGAACACGAAACTGCGCTGGAGGTGGGCTGGCTGCTGGCGGAGTTGGAGCGGCGCTTCAGCTATGGACTGGACGAGCTGGCGCGGCGGTTCGACCGCAGCGTGAGCTGGGTGTCGCGGCGACTGGCGTTGGTGGAGGTCCTGCCGGACGCCATTCAGCAGCAAGTGCGCGAGGGCAAGATCCTGGCGCAGGTGGCGTTGAAGTTTCTGGTGCCGACGGCACGCCAAAGCCAGGAAGATTGCCAGCGGATGGCGGCGATCTTCGCCCAGCATCACTGCGATACGCGGGAAGCCGGCCAACTGTATGGCGCGTGGCGCAAAGGTTCGCCCGCGGTCCGCAAACGCATTCTGAATGATCCCGAGTTGTTTTTCAAAGCGCAGCGACAGGCGCAGGAGAAAGCTCCGGGCCCAGAGGGCACCCCGACCGGCGCCGAACTGTTACGCGATCTGGAAATGGTGATGGCGATTGTGAACCGCGCGCAACGGCGACTGGCGGGCGCCGCCGCGACGGAGTTGGATGACCAGCAATCGAAAGCCGTGCGGCATCAGATCGAGCGTATTCAAAAGCAACTCCATCGCATCGACGAAGAATTCTTGCCGGAGAAGAAACTGCATGCTGAGCCAAGCGCAACGCACCACGATTCTGGAACTGAACACACAGGGAGTGAGCAAACGCGAGATCGCGCGGGTGCTGGGGATCTCGCGCGTGGCAGTGCGCAAAGTTCTGCGCTCCAACTCGACCGCCCTGCCGGAACTACACCGGCCCGAGAAGGCCGAGCCATACCGGCAACAGATCCTGGAGCTTTTCGACCAGTGCAAGGGGAATCTCGTGCGAGTCCATGAGGAGTTGGTGGCGGCCGGCGCGGAGTTGTCATATACCGCGTTAACGGCGTTCTGCCGGCGGCACGGAATCGGTTATGCACCACCAGTGCCGGCGGGCCGCTATGAGTTTGCGCCCGGCGAGGAACTTCAGCACGACACGTCTCCCCATGAGCTCGAACTGGGCGGCAGGAAATGCAAGGTGCAGACCGCCTCGGCGGTGCTGTGCTATTCGCGGATGCTGTTCTTTCAGTGCTATCCCTCCTTCCGGCGTTTCGACTGCAAGGTTTTTCTCACCGAGGCACTACGCTACTTCGGTGGCGCGACGGGGCGGGTCATGATCGATAACACGCACGTGGTAGTGCTGCGCGGCAGCGGACGCGACATGGTGCCGGTGCCGGAGATGGCCGCCTTTGGCGAGCGTTTCGCCTTTCAGTTCGTGGCGCACGCGATCGGAAACGCCAACCGTTCGGCGCGCGTGGAGAGGCCTTTCTGGTTCATCGAGACCAACTTCCTGGCGGGGCGCACCTTCCGCAGTTGGGAGGATCTGAATCAGCGGGCGCGGGAGTGGTGCGATAAGGTCAACGCGACTTACAAGAAACATATTCGCGCGGTTCCGCGTGAGCTGTTCGCCGTCGAGCGGCTTCATCTGAAGCCGCTGCCACCATGGATTCCGGAAGTCTACCGCCTACAACAGCGTCTGGTCGATATCGAAGGGTATGTGGCGCTGAACAGCAACCGCTATTCGGTCCCGGTGGAGTGGATCGGCCGCCGTGTGGAGGTGCGCGAGACCAAGGACAAGATCGAGATTCAGCTCGACGCTCGCCGGATGGTGACACACCGTCGCATCGCCGAAGCCGAGCACCAGCGAGTCATGCTCGCCGAGCACCGGCCGCCGCGCGGCCAGAGAGACACGCGGCCCGACCCGCATCCCGAAGAGCAGGCCATCGTCACCGCCGCGCCGGAACTCGCCGACTATGTCGCGGGGTTGAAACAACGGAGCCGCAAGGTGGTCACGCTTGCCCTGAGGCAACTGCTGCGCCTGGTGCGCGAGTATCCACGGGAACCGCTGTTAGGCGCCGTGCGCGAGGCCGGCCGCTATGGTCTTTACGATCTGGACCGGCTGGAACGCATGATCCTGCGCCGTGTGACGCGCGAATACTTTCTACTCGATGGGGAAGCGGACGATGACTGAAGAACTGGAACAACTGCTGAAGAATCTCAAGCTGCGGCGCATCCTGGAGATCTATGAGGAACAGTTGCGCGCCGCCGACAAGGACGACATCAGCTACTCGGATTTCGTGACGCGCCTGGTGCGCGCGCAGTTTCAGGCCAAACAGGAGGGCGCGCTGGAGTGGCGCATCCAGCGTGCGAATTTACCCGAGCGCTGGACGTTGGAAACGTTCCCCTTCGCTCGCCAGCCGGGCGTGAACCGCAAACAAATTCGCGGTTTTGCGGAGTTGGAGTTCATCGCCAAGGCGGAGAATATCGTGCTGACCGGTGACACCGGAAGGGGCAAGACCGGATTGGCTTGTGGCCTGCTGCTGAAGGCGCTGGAGAATGGCTATCGGTGTCAGTTCGTCAAGGCCCAGAACCTATTCGATGAGATGTATGCGTCGCTGGCCGATCGTTCGACGCGGCAGTTGCTCAAGCGTCTCGCGCGGCTGGATGTCCTTCTGATCGACGAGCTTGGGTATTTAAACCTGAAACCGGAGCAATCCAACATCTTTTTCAAGCTCATGGAGGAGCGCTACCGCCAGCATTCCACCATTATTACAACGAATCTCGTGTATGACGAGTGGCCGAATTTTCTGGGTAGCCGGCCGATGGTGGAAGCGTTGCTCAGTCGCCTGCGGCATTACTGCCACACGGTGCACATCGACGGTCCGTCGTTGCGCGTGCCGCAAAGTTGAGGAGCAACCATCATGGACGACGGCTGCGGTCAGGAAGAATATATTCGCCAGATCCTGGAGGCGTACCGCAAAACGCCAGGAACGGCGGGCACGATTCGCCGGCCGGACCGAATACTGGCGGTGCAACTCTACCAACGCGGCGTCTCCGTGAGCGTGATCGAAAACGCGTTCGTGCTGGCGACGGCGCGGCGCTTGATGCGTCCCGCCGATGCTCTGCCGTTAGGCACGATTCGTTCGCTGGCCTATTTCCTTCCCGTGATCGAAGAAGTGCTCGGCATGCGCGTCAGCCCGGAGTATTTTCAGCACGTACGCCGCAAGCTCGAACGGATCGCCAGCAATCGGTAGGCCACCGTCGCGCCTTTGGCGCGGATGATAGAACGCCAGCCCGCACGCCTTCGGCGTGGATAATACTGCCTACTCGTTTCACTCCCACAAGAACACGCCTTCGGCGTGGATGACAGCCCTCATCTCGTTCCCGTTCCCGGTCCCGTTCTTGGGGTGGGTCAGTTCAGCCGAGTTCTACTGGTCTACTCTTGCCAAGCGCCAAAGACCGCGGCGATATCGACACTCCGAAGTCTCCGAAGTCGATTCGCAAGGCGGCGCTCGGGGAAAGCCTACTTGCTGAGGTAGCGCAATGGCGCGCGCTCTGTGTGAACACCGCGCCGGAGGCGTGGGTATTTCCCTGCGAAAACGGGAAGACTCCGCTTCGTAAGGATAACGTCTGGCGGCGGCATATTGCGCCGAAGCTCCAGACGGCCGGCTTGGGTTGGATCAACTTCCAGGTTCTTCGGCGTAGTTGTTCTTCGCTCATGGGTGATAACGGCACAGACGGGAAGGTCGTTGCGGACCAGCTTGGACACACGTTGGACGTAAACCAGAACGTTTATACGCGCGTTTCGTTCGACAGGCAGGCGGAAGCCGTCAATCGGCTCGATTCACTGATCCGGGTGAACTAATGGAGTATTGTGGAGTAGCGGTTTTTCGTGGTGTCGCTAAGTTATTGAAAA